>JAHRVQ010000022.1 GCA_019090615.1 Pseudomonadales bacterium
CAGCATGATTGATCAGGCGTTAATCGTCTGGCGGAACGCGCTTATGGTGCTGTAAGCAATGTAGGTTTGTTGGTGTGAGCGATTGCCAGCGGAGTTAAGGAGAAGATATGGAAGAGGGTCCTATTGCGCCCGGTAGCCAGGACATAATGTATACGCCACCTAAAACCCGTCCTTATTTTTCGCTGAGATAAATGAAGTTTATTCAGCAGTTACTAATCATTTGATATCTGGATCTGCCTTGCTATCACTCATTATCAATAATAGTGGATTGATGTCTTTCTGGGCTAAAAGTCGAGAAAAACCTCGGCCATCCAACAATTACAAAGACTGAATACAACAATTTCACAACATCAATTAGTTGGTTGCCGAAAAATATGCCGACCAAAAAGCACTGAATTTGAACGCTTATAGGGTCTTAGGGGGATCCAGCATACTGCCCGCGCTATACTCAGGCGCCATACTTATTGACATCGTTGCGCAACACGCTACAATTTGGTCGGTGATTAAATCATTTAAACATAAGGGATTGGAAAGGTTTTTTGAATCTGGAAGTACCAGGGGCATTCAGTCTCATCACTCTTAGAAGCTTCGAATGCAACTTTTAGCGCTAGATACTGCTCAGGCAATCGACGACATCGACCTTCCTAGCTATAAACTCCTCATTCTTAAAGGGTCCAGAAAGGGAATTTGGTCAATCACAGTAAGCGGGAATTGGCGTATCACCTTTGAGTTTAGAGATGGAAACGCCTATATCGTCAACTACGAGGACTATCACTAATGGCAATGCATAACCCGCCTCATCCTGGCGAATTTATACAATCTACATACATGGCTCCTTTTAATGTCAGTTGTCGCCATTTAGCTTCAAAACTGGATGTGGCGGCATCAACCTTAAACAGAATTTTGAAACAGCAAAGTGGAATTAGCCCTGAAATGGCATTGAGATTGTCAAAATCCCTTGGTCGTACACCGGAGAGTTGGTTGTCCATGCAAAATAACTATGATCTGTGGCAGGCAAAAAAGCGGATTAAACTTAGCAAGGTAACCAGGTTAAAACCCGATGTAGCATAATCGGGTCGCCGTAAGTCCCTAACTTCCAGCCCTACACACGCTGTGTGCCTGGGCGGTCCTGCGTTTTCCAAAAACGTTTAGTAAGCTGGCCGATTATCTCCTTCTTACACTAATGCCGGCTTCTAATTTTGCGCCAATCCGGCTCCCTTTGCCTGATCTTTGATGGTATCAACTAAACCTAATCCCCTTTGCCAATGGCTGGATTTTGGCAGATAGAGTTGAAACGATAAATCATCAAGCGGTACGCTGCATTATAGTTGTAGGCAGTTTTGATTTTTGTGCTGTTGCCGTCCAATGAACCGGCGTAATAAGGTCATGAAAAATCGCCCACAAATAAGCCGAGGGCTGGGCGCTTTACGCTCCCCTTTTGTGGCGGCATTAACTGCCCAAAATATCAACTTGCGGTACAGAGAGTGATAGAATAGTATCACATTATGAAAATTGAACTCGTAACTACCTTAAAGCGGCAAGCTACTAAAATCCTTGCTGATCTACATGAGTCAAAAGAGCCGGTGCTCATTACTGAGCATGGAAAACCCTCAGCCTACCTGGTTGATGTTGATGATTTTGAAATGATGCAAGCTCGGATGCGTGTTTTAGATGGGCTTGCTCGAGGCGAAACTGCGTTGCAAGAAAATCGTACGTTTAGTCATTCTAGCGCTAAGGAAAAAATGCATAAATGGCTCAAATAATCTGGACTGAGCCTGCCTTAATTGAACTAGATGAAATAGCAGAATATATCGCGGTTGATAATCCTGTAGCTGCTCAAAAATTGGTTCGCAAGGTGTTTTTGAGAGTGGAAAAACTTAAAGAGTTTCCGAAGTCTGGCAGAAAACCGCCAGAACTGCCAAATCGGTCACGTTACCGTGAAGTAATTGTCGGACCCTGCAGGGTTTTTTATCGAGAAGAGAAGTCGAAGATACTCATTATTTACTTATTGCGTAGCGAGCGGGTCTTACGCAAATATATACTTGAGGATCGCGGATAGTTCTGCAGTTAACCATCGAATGACCTCGGAATTGCATTGTTGTTGTTAGGTCTCCCAAGCCAGGTGTATACGCCACCTAAAACCCGCCCGTATTTGCCGCTGCGATACGTGATGTACTGTGCCAGACCTATGGCGAGATATTGCTGATCTGCATCGGCATGAGGCCGCGCCGAATGCTGTTCAGATTGATGAATCAGGCGGCCCAGCATTTGATGATCAGGTTGAGTTCTGACCTGGGTTAGATAACCTGACCAGCATAATAGTCTACAGCCCGCATTAAACTCGGCGGCCAATAACCGCGGTTTTGGGGTGGCGTTAACAACCGGCAATTTTACAAAAAATTGATGCTAAAACAGAATGGCAGGATGACTTGCAACCGACTTATTTAGAATTACAGTCTCTAATGAATGTTGACCTGGCGTACGTTTAAGCGTACGGTTGTCTTTTGGAGGTCACTACTATGTCCACGGTAAATGCCACGGAAGCCCGCTCAAAGCTTTATAGTCTCATTGATGAGACCACTGAAACTCATGAACCAATCCTGATTACAGGAAAGCGAGGCAATGCAGTACTTTTAGCCGAAGAAGACTGGCGAGCAGTGACTGAAAGTTTGTTCCTTGTATCAATCCCTGGGATGCGAGAATCTATTCAGGAAGGCCTGAATACGACGACACAAGACTGTGATGAAGATTTAGATTGGTAATGTGGAAGCTTTATTATACCAGGCAATCTAAAAAGGATGCTCAAAAATTAGCGTCAACAGGTCTGAAGCAGAAAGCACAAAGCCTGCTAAAGGTCCTTGAAAATAATCCTTTCCAAAGTCCGCCACCTTACGAAAAATTAGTTGGCGACCTTAGTGGTGCATATTCTCGCAGAATCAACATTCAACACAGACTTGTATATCAAGTTATGGAAGCAGAACGAGAAGTAAAGGTTCTTCGATTATGGACGCATTATGACTAACTGCAACCTGATCCCATGCACCCTCTGTTTGGGATAAGATAGAATTCATCCCTATGAGTAACAAGAAATAAGTTTTGGCGTCGGAGTAGAAAGGCACTTACTTGAGTTTCTTTGGGTTCTCATTACTCCTTATATTCTCCCGTGCTTCTGCACTTCCTCAATTCTACCTGGTCTGTTACCAGCCCGTTGCAGCGCCATAATTGAGCGTAAATATCAAAGATTAAGGGCGCGCTATAATTCCTGGGAGCCGATAAGTAGCTGATTTAGCGACCTACCTTGACTGCCTATCAAAAAAGCTGAGACTACCTCACAAATTCCAATACAACAATTTCACAACATCAATTAACATCCTATTGTGTGTGATAGCCAGGTTTAGTGAATGCGCCACTTAATGTATACGCTACCTAAAACCCGTTCATATTTGCCGCTGCGTTATGTGATGTACTGTGCGAGACCTATGGCGAGATATTGATGATCAGGTTGAGTTCTGACCTGGATTAGATAACCTAGCTTGTATAATAGTCTACAGCCCGCATTAAACTCAGCGGCAAATAACCGCGGTTTTGGGGTGGCGTTAACACTATCTAATGGCGAAATTTGGCGCCTTGCTATCTATAGAAAGTTATCTATAGCAAGTTATCTATAGAAAGTTATCTATAGCAAGGCGGTGAAAGAAAATACCCCTGCTTATATTCTTAAAGCCATGCGTGAGGCACTCGAACATGACTAAATCCATAAAAGAAATGAAGGCAGGTAATGTTACGAGGGCGACGAAAATTGTGCCCAATGAGGTGGCATCTGCACGATTGAAAATAGGCCTGTCTCAAGCCCAGTTTGCAGCAGCGTTGCAATTATTCTGCCTGCACTATACAAGAACGGGCGCTGGCTCGAACCAGTTTGACAGCAAAAACATAGATGGCAAAGCGATGAAAATACTACGACATACCTTGTGGACAATGCTTTTACCGCTAATGCTGGCGCTAAGCATCAATGCCGAAAGCGGGCAGTTCCTGTGGCAGACAAATTCTGCAGGCAACGATATCCACATATATAATATCGAAAATTTCGAATTGCAAAACCGTTTGGTTGTGGGTCCAGAGCCGCATGGTATTGCTGCGCCAGATGACGGGCGGGTTATCTATGTTTCTATAGAGGCAAATGGCCAGGACCATGGCGAGCTCTTGTGGATTAATCCACAGTCACTGAAAATCCAACATCGACTCAAGGTAGGGCCAGAGCCACACGCGATCGCAACGACGCCTGATGGGCGATGGATTTACGTGCCCTGTCGGGATGGGAATTATTGGGTTGTTGACGCCGAAGCAAGAACAATTGTTACCAAAATCCATACCGGCGGCCGGCCGCATAACACCCAGGCATCACGGGATGGGCGTTATATGTTTTTGTCCCCGATGGGTGAGCCAAACGGCGTAACGGTGGTGGATATTAATGCCCAACATAAGGTGGTCGGTTTTATCCCTTTTTCTGATTCGGTTCGGCCACCTGCGCTTTCTGCTGACGGCCGATTTTTGTTTCAACAGGTGGATGGGCTTAATGGCTTTGAAGTTGCCGATGTACAGCAGCGCAAACTTATTGCGGCTGTAGAACACTCCACTAACCTGGGCTGGTTTAAGCCTGTGAATAGTCTTGGTTATATTACACTAAGTGGGTTTAAACGGTGTCACGGGCTGGCGTTAAGGCCTGACCAAAAAGAGATTTGGTCTAGCTGTGCCGAACATCTGGCCGTTCATAATGTGAATGATCGTTCATATCCAGAGACCCATCTTATGACGCTTGAAGGCATGGGTTACTGGCTTACCTTTTCCCTTGATAGCCAGTACGCCTTTGTGGCTTTATCCAGTCAGAATAAAGTGGCTGTAATTGATGCCACTAAAAAACAGTTAGTACGATATTTGGCGGCCGGAGATGCGCCGAAGCGAAACATTGTCGTCGAGCTTGGAAAATAAAACTGCCCAACATTAAATATTTCGCCGTTTCGGAATGTTACCGACAGCAAAATATGGTTGGCGATCCATGCCCGAATGCCGACCCGGTAATTTGTCAACGGTTTGCATTGATTGGTCCAACTGGTACTATTTTATCGAATTAACCAAACCAGCAATCATCAGGAGTTCCACCATGGCTAAGCTTGATACCTCTCCAGTTTTGCTTGAATGCGCCATTAATGGCGAAACACGCCCTGAGCGTAACCCTAACGTACCGCGTGAGCCTGAAGCAATCACCGCCGATGTTTTTCGTTGTCTTGATGCGGGTGCCACGGTTATCCATGCCCATAATGGCAATATCCGGCAAACCGGCGAGGCAGCGGCAGAGCGATATTTGGCGGCCTGGCGGCCAATACTCGAACAGCGTCCGGATACGCTTTGGTATCCCACCCTGGGTATGGGCGCCAATATGGCAGAAAGCATCTCCCATATTGATTATCTGGCAGCAGAAATTGATTTGAAACTGGGTTTATGTGATCCAGGTTCAACCAATATCGGTGCACCAGATGCTGACGGTTTGCCGGTGGGTAATGTTTATGTCAATACTTACGAGGATGTTAAGGTTTGTTTTGCCCAGGCCGAGCGACATCATATAGGGCCTTCTCTGGCGATCTATGAGCCGGGCTGGATGCGTACCGTACTAGCCTTTCATAAAGCGGGTCGTTTACCTGCCGGGGCGATGGTGAAATTTTATTTTGGCGGTGATTATGGTTTGTTTGCCAGCAAGCCTGGGGTGAGTTTTGGTCTGGCGCCGACAGTTAATTCATTGCTTGCTTATCTAGACTTAATCGAAGGTACCGATTTGCCCTGGTCGGTTTCTGTTTGGGGAGGAGATCTGTTTGATACGCCTATAGCGCGTCGCGCACTAGAGCTAGGCGGGCATTTACACGTTGGGCTTGAAGAACATTTTCATCCGGAATATAAGCCGACTAACGAACAACTTTTGAATCAGGCCAGCGCGCTGTGTGCAGAAGTTGGCCGGCCGGTAGCCAACACTGCAGAAGCGGGGCAGATACTGAAGCTGCCGAAACTAACCTGAGGGTGACTTTTCCCCGGCCTATGGCAGCCGCATTAGTGATAATGAACCAAGCTGTTTTTTAGTTAGTTATAACCTGCCGGCAGATCGTTATTGAGTAGGTAGCCGCCTAGCAGGTTAGCATTATCGTCTATGTTCAGAGTGGGATGATTAGCTGCGGCTAATATATCTCGCAGCACCCTTTGCAGTGGGTTTGACAGGAAAATGCCTTTGGCAGAGGTCGCTTTATAAAGCAGCAGGGCGGCTTCTTCCACATCTTTGCCCGTTTGCGCACCATCCATTAAATACAGCATCCGCTGCTGTGAGGGTACAAGTTCACGTCGGCTTACATAGTCTGTTGCTTCCTGCATATTGGCAAGCAATCGAGCTTTGGCTGATCGAACCTTAACCACAGCGTTAGCCAGGCGACCTTTTACATGGGGGTTATCTTTCAGCACACTGCCGCTCATCACTGATTGGCGGGTTTGCATTTCTTCTATATAGAGTTCTGTCGCACCCTGGCCATAACCAATCATTACTGCGGCACCGGCAAAATAGAAAATCATATTAAAGGGGAACAGATACATATCACCGCGGTCCGATAACTCGTAGCTCACAATACTATGATGTCGATAGTCCGGTACAAAGGCGTCTTTGACGACCAGGCTACGGCTGCCTGTGCCGCATAACCCAAAAGTATGCCAGTCATCGTCGACGGTATAATCTTTGCCCTCGACTAAAAAGGAATGTGCATCCATGCTGCCGTCAGAGTTTTTTATTCGCGCGCCGATGATGGCCCAGTCTGCATGGTCGCAGCCACTAGAGGTACGCCAGGTGCCGTTTAGTACATAACCACCGTCGACTTTTTCCGCGCGCCCCCAGGGGGCATAGGATGATGAAATGGCGATGGTATTGTCCTGCCCCCAGACGTCGTCACCTGCCTGTTTGGGGAATAGCCCAAACTCCCACTGATGGACACCCAGGATCATCATATTCCAGGCGCTGCTACAGCAACCACGGCCCAGTTCCATTAATACCTTGTAAAAAACTGCCGGGTTCATTTCCCAGCCGCCAAAATGCAAAGGCTGGACGATTTTGAAAAAGCCCGCTGCTTTAAATGCTTCAATGGTTGCCGCGGGTACCGCCCGATTCTTCTCAACTTCGTCAGCCTGCGATTTTAGCATGGGTACAAAGGCGCGGGCTCGCTCAAGCAGCTCTGCTTCCGAGGGTATCTGGGTATCTAAAGCTGCATTGCTAGTATCTGTCATTGTGGGTATTTCCCCTGGTGAAGGTGTTTCTATTATCTAGTATCTGCTATCTATTCTATAAGTAGGGTTAAGATGTTAGCTGATGTTGCATTGCTATGTCTGGAAAGGCAATGATTGTTAGTGCGGATAGCAATATATATTTTTTATTGGGGTTTCAAATTGGGCTTATATAGTGATCTTTTAGCTGGGTTTTTTACTGCTTGTTTTTTTATTTTTTGTTTTTGATTTACGCTTGCAATGAGTTTGTGGCTGAGTCAACGAACGTGGCGACGGGTAGGGTTATAGGTAGGGTTATAGCTGCAAATGTTGCTGCCGGTAAAGGTCGCCGAGCAGCGGGTATGGTGTTGATTGGGTATAAGGCTTGGGGGGACTTATTATTCATGCACTATTCATGCATTATTCAGGCACGTCTAAAAACCAGCAGCGGGCGTCGTCGGTATTTTCAAAATATTGAATTTGCCATGAAATGCTTCTCGTCAAATGTTGATAAAAAGCAACCAGTGCCCGGCCGGTTTCATCTTTTGCAGTTACTGAGGCATTTTTAATAGTGGCATTGGTTTGAGACATGGCGGTGACATAGGCAACTAGCTCTTTGACATGTTCGGCTGAAATATCGGCCTTATCTATACCTGACCAGTCACTTAGGATATAGCGTAAATCATCAAACCGTGGGTCGCCACCAAGTTTTAATGTGGTGTCCAGCAGCTCTAGTCCAGATACTCTGCCAAGGTAGTTCATTACCAGCAGTTTTTTTGATTCCCATTTAAGTTCTATCGCCATGCTGTGGCCCTGGGCATGTTTTACAATTAGGTGTGGTAAAGCCCCCTGGCTGGTTTCTCTATAATCTGTGCTGGTTTGAATCAGGCGCAAATTTCGCGTTGTGAATGAACCTCAGGGGGATGCGCCTTGCGCTTAGGTTTACTGTGTACATTTTGAGTATAGGTACCGGCCAAGGTTTCACAAATAGCAGTATCATAAATTGTGACATTAATACCTGGCTAAAGAATATCATGCTAAATCGCATCCTTCAGTCGCCGGCCGCGCCAATGCTTGCCTTGCAGGAATGTTGGGTTAATATGGCGTTTGCTTCGAGACGACTATTGTTGGGGCTGTTGTTAGCGTTGAGGCGTTGATAACTGACCTTTCGGTGGTTAAAGCGAATGATCATGCACACTTGACCCGCTTGTAAGGATATCTGCAAGTAGGACTTATAAAAATTAACAAGGAGAAAATGAATGTTCAGTCATATTATGGTGGGTGCTGATGACGTGCAGGCGTCGAAGGTTTTTTATGATGCGGTGTTAGGCGCGCTAGGCAATCAGCCGGGTGTAATCGATGAAAAAGGCCGTTGTTTTTATTTTACCGAAAGTGGCATTTTTGCCATTACCCAGCCGATTGACGGTGAGCCTGCTTCAAATGCCAATGGCGGCACTATTGGTTTTGCCGCAGAGAGTCCAGCTATCGCAGATGCCTGGCATGCTGCTGGCCTGGCTAATGGCGGCGTGAGTTGTGAAGATCCCCCTGGGCTGCGTGAGGGTGCGGCTGGCAAGCTATATCTAGCCTATTTGAGAGACCCTGCGGGGAATAAAATCTGTGCGCTGCATCGGCCAGGTTGATTTGGCTGGTTACCAATTAATAACAGCTGGCTTAGAGCCACTGTTATTAATTGGTGTTTTACGGGTTGTTGCTGCTTATAAAGCCACTGTTGCGCCAGCAAATACGCTATAACCGTCCAGGTCTTCACGACCAGAAAAACCGCTCAAACCAAGGCTCAAGCGCACTTTATCAAATGCCTGGATGCTGATGCCGCCTTCGTAGGAATAAAAGCTATCATCGGCCTCAAAAATCTCTGTGGTATAGGAAACCGGGGCACCAAAGGGCGTTATGGTTAGCTCTCTATCGTCATCTTTGAGTTCAGTTTCGTAACCAACACGGAAGTAGTAATTGACCTTGCCCTGGCTGCTATTGCGGATCAAAAATCCCAGGCTACCAATCATACTTTGTACATCCTGGCTACCAAATACCACATCAGTGGATAAGCTGGAACCCTCGGCATAACCATCGACATCAATGGTTTCATAGCTGAGGCTTAGATCTGGTTCAAAGGCGATATGGTCATTTTCAAATAGCGTATAAGCGATGCCAGCACTGACGGCGAAAAAATCTGCCTCGGTATCGCCACTGTGAACCCTGAGGTTAGGCCCAAGTACGACTGCTCGGTCGATGTCGTCATAGTCAATTTGGCCATATTGCAGGCTGGCATTGACTCGCCATGCGTCTTTTTGTCCTGTTACATAGGTGGCCCACGATATTGCATCAAAATCGTATTCGCCCTGGCTATTATCAAAATCCCCATCGCCCTGAGTGTAAGCGAAAGATATACCAGCATTGATCATTTCGTTGACGCGGTAATCGAGGCCAATATTGGTCGCATTGCCTTGCTCGTCAACGCCGATACGTTGGGTTGAGGCAGAGTTATTGAAATCATGGGCGCCAATTTGGCCTGACATAACAATACTGCCGACATCCTGGCGCGACGGGGATAACAGTGCATGACGATACATACTTTGATGGTTATTCATGAGTGACTGAGCAGAATAGGATAGCTGGCCGATCTGTTCAGGTGCTTTTAAGACGCTGGCGATGGCCTGGCCCTGGATGCGTTGGGTGATGCCGGCAGGATGCACGCTGTCTGCAAGCAGAAAAGTTTCGTTGGCATCTGGGGTTGCCAGCGTATCGCGAGTGCAATTTAGTGAAGATGGCACTGTGCAGGCTGGCGCAAAAAGAGTAGTAATGCCAAAAGACCCAGCATTGGCGATAATCTCATTAAATAAAGCATCGGTATTAAAAAACAACAGGTTGACATTATTTGCCACCAGCGCGTCCTGGTAGGTTGAATTAAAGAGTGCGACATTTGGGTCGCCAACTGCTTGTACTGCCAGTGTGACAATTTGGCTGGCACCGGCTGCCTGCAAACGTGCCACCTGATCAGCCAGCTCGGTAGCAGCGGTGGTTAAAATGGTCAGGTCGGTTGAGCCACCGTCCTCAAAAGCAAAAAAATCATTGCCGCCCCCCTGGATATACACCAGGTCCTGGCTGGATAAGCTGCCGCCAGCATTAATAAAATTGTCAATTTGAGTCGTGATAGGAATGGATGGGCCGTTAACTTCCGTTATGCGGGCGCCACCCACCGCGTGATTGAAGCCAGTTTCTCCGTATGCGGGTAATAGTACCAGGCCCAGGTTGGTAGCGAATATTTCTGGCGCGACATCATCTGGGTTGGTGGTAAAACTGCCAAAATTAACTGGGTCGCCGGTAATGAACGGAAAAAAACCGCCGTCTGAAAGGCTGTCACCAAAAACTATAACCCGCTCTACCGGGTCGTCTCTTTGTGCAAGAACTGCCGAGGCCAGCATCAATGATGTAACGGCGATCATAAGCTTTGCGCCGATTCTTAAATTCATAGGTTTTCTCCAAAAATTTAGTGGTTAGGCTTTCTAATGATTGTTGGTCAAGTGGTTTATATGCGGGCAACAGCTTAGCCGAGCAATGTATTTATTTGAATACAAATTTAGGCTAGTTTAACTTGAACTCAGATATAAACGTTTCGATAAAGGCGTTAACTGCCAGCGGCTGTTCTAACATAGTGAAATGACCGACATCCGGTATGGTTTCAACGCGCACGTTGCTTGCTTCTGCTTGTACATATTCCATCCAGTCTGATGTTTCAGCCGTTTTTAATGACGTTCTTTGCCGTTGGTCGTTGATATAAGTACTTTGCAGAACCAAAATGGGTACTTTAATACTCGGTAAAACTGTTTTCAGGTGGAGTGCATCCCAGCGCACGGAGCCAATATAGGCGGTAAGCCCAACATCTTCTGGCACTAAAGCACAGCGCGCCATAACCGCATCGCGCATGGCCGGGTCACTATCAACATTAAACATCGGCTCGAACGTGCTCTGATGAAAAGTCACATAACCGATTTTTTTTATATGGGTACGGATGTTAGCTTCCAGTTCATCGGCGCTGCCTTCGCCTATGCGGCTGCCATCAATTAGCACCAGGCCCGCAATCAGGTTGGGTTGTTGATGACATGCTTGCATTATTACCCGGCAACCCATGCTATGCCCCACTAATATGACATTGTTCAACTTTAGATGTTGAATCAATGCGATGATATCGTCAGCGAAACTGTTGATATTGATTGTCTCACTGCCAGCCGCATTGCCACTGTCCGATTGGCCGTGCCCGCGCAGGTCAATAGCGGCGACCTGATTGCTATCTTTGAATCGTTCCAGTTGTGATTGCCAGTCGATCAGGCTGCAGGTTAGGCCGTGGACAAATACCACCGCCTGCCCGTACGTCCCGGCTGTTTGATAATGTAGTCGCGCGCCGTTGTTTTCTAACCAACCTGTTTGCATTGTGTTGTATTCTCCATTTATGTTGTGGTTCTAAAAATTACTGCTGGTTTTTGTTAGTGTTGTTAAAAATATACAGCAGCTTAACATGCAAAGTGGAATAGCAATTCTTTGCTCGTAAAGACTCCCTGCTCAAATGAGAGAAGTCTGACTTTTAACACACCATACTAAAAAAACCGTCTAACGGAGTAGACTTCCATGATCATTTCAATTATCAACGCAACTCAACTTCCTCGCCAGAAAATCCAGGAAGTTATTCGAGCGGTTAACCGGCAGCTCCAGGAAGAGTTCAAGAACTACTGGCATAAGGATGTTGAGCTTCGCCTGGAGGGTTGGACCGGTGAAGAACTTAATCCAGACGTTCCGCTGCAAATCCGTGGTGATGCAGTACTCTATCTTTGCGATGGAGAGAACGAGGATGCATACGGATATCACAATTTGACTAACTATGGTGTTCCCTATGGTTATATCTTTACCAAACTGTCGGCATTGATGGAGGAAAACTGGAGTGTCACCTTGTCGCATGAAGCGCTTGAGCTAGCCATGGATGCTGAAGTCAATTTGCTCGCCCAAGGGCCACATCCTGACCCCGATGAAGGCGGTCGACCCGTCTACCACTGGTACGAACTATGCGACGCGGTGCAGGATGAAACTTATTTTATCGACTCTATTGAAGTTTCAAATTTCTTGTTGCCTTTGTATTTTACCGAAGGCGAAGAGCATCTGAATCACAATGATTATCTTGGTAACCGAGTGCCATCATTTGGCGTGAATGAAGGGGGTTATGCCGGATTTTTTGATCCACTGACAGGTAAACATGAAAAATTCTCCTTTCCTCACGATAAGAAAGCGATCAATCGCCAGCAAGCAAAAGCTGAATTCTCCGAGGCAAACAGATCTACACGGCGTAATGCAGGGGACCTGTTGACCAATACCAGTCAGGTTTATTGTGAGGCAATCACGTTTGAGATAGCAGCAGAAACTGCCAGTCTATCAACGGCAAATTATCTGGCGAGGACGCTACTCGGCGATAGCTGGCGAGTTCAGCAGTGTAGCGGTGATGCATGTGAGTATGACGCGCTTTATATCGGAAAAAACAGACTGTCGTTCGCTACAGCCTGGCAATTGTGTCACGAAGTTACCGATCAGCACCAGGTTGAGTGGGCAGAGCCCTCTTTTGTTGCTCCAATTGCAGGTGAGACAGATGCGCCGGATGATGATGCCATGATGATACGTCGATCGAGCCTCGGCAACGCAGCCCATAAAGCCGGAACAGAACAACAGGACTGGGCGCTTAGAGACTGCAAGGTGCCAGAAGCATGGGACTTTATACGTGCGCAAGGCAAACGTCCTGGTGACGGCGTCACTATCGGTCACCCCGACAGTGGCTTTAACCTGCACAAAGAAATGGACCTTGATCGTGTTCTGCTCAATTTTGATCGGGATTTTCTGGACGGCGATGATGATGCGCAAACCAGAAAAATTAAAAATGGCAGCCACGGATTAGCCACAGCCAGTGTTATCATGAGCGGCAACAGTAACGTAAATGACGGCCTACAGGGGCCGGCGCTTTTCTCTAATATCGTCCCGCTGCGCGTAACCAAACCCGCGAAGCTGCGCGCTGCACCGGTGCTGTTATGGGGTGGAATGCGACGCTTGAGAGATGCGGTAGATTATGCAAGCAAGATCAAGTGCGGTGTTATCTCAATGAGTCTGGGCGGTCTTCCGAGCCGCAGCTTACGCAAAGCCATTAAACGGGCGACTAAATCGGGTGTCATCGTCCTCGCAGCAGCAGGCAATAGAGTCGGCACCGTGGTCTGGCCAGCTCGATATTCTGAAACTATTGCGGTGGCTGCCTCGAACATTGATCGGGAAGCATGGCAAGGTTCATGTCGCGGTAAAGCTGTCGATATCACTGCCCCGGGGGAATCAGTACCCCGGGCAACAATTAATAAGAATGGCGACGAGGTGGTGGCAAGAAGCAGCGGCACATCTTATGCCGTTGCAATAACAGCGGGTGTTGCAGCACTGTGGCGTTCGTTTCATCAGCAAGCACTACAGGAAATAGATCCTGCCCAAATCAATGAGACATTTAGACAGGCATTGAAAAAAACCGCTGCCGCCGGAGAACTGCCGGCAGGCCGAAACTTTGGCGCAGGCATCTTAGATGCTGAAGCACTGTTACGTCTTCCGTTCCAACGAGCTGATAATCATGCCGCACAGAAAAATGACTCCGTCAGGGGGCAACTGGTTGATGCCAACGATAATAGAGCCAATGATTTTGATGCCGGGTTGCAAGCCGAGCTGTTGTCGGCTAACGCATTGTTTGCGGTATTGCAGATCGAGGGCAGCAACAATCTGGGGGCGAGGGATACTAAGGAAATTAGAAATCCATTCAGCTCGGCATTTTCAACAAGGTTGCAAACTGCACTAAGAAGCGTAGATTTGTAATGAGCCATCCAACGATGTAAAAACTATGACCAAACGTTATTGAACGGGAGTAACATGGAAGCAAATTTTATAACTTCACTGACGCAAGTGCTGAGACACGAAGGCGGATGGGCAGATCACCCGAAAGACCCCGGTGGTGCGACTATGAAAGGTGTTACCCTGGCAACCTTTAGACGGCACTTTGGTCAAAGCATGACCAAAGAAGACCTCAGGAACATCACAAATGACGAACTCGGTGTAATCTACCGCGTCGGCTATTGGAGTAAATGTCATTGTCATGAACTCCCCGCGGGCATTGACTATGCCGTTTTCGATGCTGCGGTAAATTCTGGCCCAGGGCGCAGTGCACGGTGGTTACAATCTGCTATTGACACAACAGTTGATGGGCGTATTGGGCCCAACACGTTGGCGAAAGCTAACAGCAAGGATCCGATAGCAATCATTAAAGAGATGTGTGCCGATCGCCTCACGTTCCTGAGGCAGCTTGGTACATGGCGTACTTTTGGCCGGGGATGGGAGCGTCGTGTGACAGGGGTTCAGTCATTTGCTGTCTCTTTGACCGATAGTGAAATCCTGGTTGACGCACCACCCTCGGTTGCGTATGAAATACTTAGCCGAGGTGACCAAGGAGAAGCAGTAAAGAAACTGCAGCGAGCTCTTCAAATAGAAGCTGACGGTATATTTGGTCGTGATACTGAAGGCGAACTGCAGCAGTGGCAATTGCTAAACGGGCTCGAGGCAGACGGCATCGCCGGGCGAAATACCTATCAGGCGCTTGGGTTGCTTGAATAGTGACTAATTTTTCGTACCAGTTCTCGATATGAGATCAGCAGTTTCACATTTAATTAATTACGATTCAGGATAAGATCATGGCTGAAGAGGCGATTGACGAAGTCGTGAAGGATATAAAAAATCCGTCTGGCGAGAAGCACAATCTTGTCGGCAAATTCGGCATATTGGTTTTATTTACGACCGCCTTTTAATGCTAGTTTCAAGGATAAACCTGACTACTTCGATACTGTCCTGGTGGCGAGCAAAATAGAACGGACGAGCAGTGGTACCTTAACAGCCTATATTGCGGTAATGGTGGCTGTGCTAGGCTCATTTATTCGTTTTGTAAGGATGGGCTACGAACACTTCGCTTTCACGCTCGCGAGTGGTATTGGGGCTGGTGTTGTTTGCTATCTGGCAGCCTACGGAGGACTCATAAGCACAGATGTAACCGATAGCACGATTACTTCAAATCCCTACAATAGTGCTTTGATATCTTTTCTATGCGGTTTGTTTTCTGTGGCTTTTTTTGACACCCTTCGACAGGTGGTGGAACAGTCTCTGGCGAAAATCCCGAGAAAGATCTTTGGCGATCCCCCAACGAACGAATTCAAATCGACGACGGGAGACAACAACCTCGACGCTAAAAACGAAGCTGGTCCTAAACCAACGAGTCGCCCTGGAAATTCACCCGTAATAGAACCTGACTGAGACAGCGAGGTAATCGGCAAGTTTGTCTATGGTGGTTTTTTCTGTGTATCGAGTAATTTCTGGAATATTCGCGCTGGTATTGATGGAAGACGTCAATTCCGCGTCGGCTGATAAAACATAAGGTGATTATTCGACCAGCTAATACAGCCATGTTGTTGGCAGAACCTCGTCCTGATTGTCTTCTGACTCCGCTTACTTTTTTAGTGCTTTCTAACGATTAATAGTAAGGGTTTGCATGGGGCTCTACATACTCGTCCCTGGTTGACATTCGGGTCTTGACCAATGGTAACTGATCAACTTAGGCCGTTTGTGCAAAATATTCATAAGTCTGATATTAATGGATCGGCCGCAAACTTTCCATTGAGCAGCCACGCCGATGCGATTTTAGACAGACTGATGCACAATGCACATCGGATTGACCTCCGCGGTGAATCAATGCGAAAAAAGGCAGGCGTTTAAATGGCTGGGGAACGTCGGTCAAACAAATATTGCGACAAGCTCAAGCGGCTTGGAGGCATCGTCGCCGGCATTGAGCCGGCGCCAATGCCGCACTTCGTGCGCGTATATATCACCCGAAAGGAGAAAAGAGTGTAGCGACATCAAAAACATCAACTTGACTCAAAATGAACACATGAGGTAGAAATACAAAACAGGCAATGCATTAGAAACCTGGCGTTCATTTATTACCAGAATGCGCGTTCATTTTCCTCGGTATATGCAAACGGTACGGAATGAACGCTAACGAAGTGCACGGCAAGTGCACTATGCAAGGGCTTGTAGGTTGGATGAAAAACAACGAAAACTAGTGAGACCCTTTAAATCTGGTACCGAGGGTCGGAATCGAACCGACACTTCCGTGAAGAAACCGGATTTTGAATCCGGCGCGTCTACCAGTTCCGCCACCCCGGCACAGAGGACGCGATTATAGCGAGTGTTCAGGGGGAAAGGAACCGTTGCAGCACGATTTACTTTAAATCAGACCGTGTCTGAAGCGGCATTCTAAAGCCGTTCGGCGGAAATGATGCGGTCAAATAGTGTGGGGTCACGTTTTGGCCTTGTAGGCTCGCTGTAGTTTGTTAATATGCACTCTTTTGGTCCATATTATAAAAATCTGTTAAGGCTATGGTGAGTAATGTCACTGTTTTTCAGGCCAAGTTTTAGGTACATGTCCAACCATGTATTTGTTGTAAGGGTTTAGTGTGAGAGCCATAGGCGTTGACGTTACCAAAAGGTCATGTTTATGCGATTAGATCGGATAGAACGACGAGAAGAAGTGCTGGTTGATGTGATTGAGTGCGAAACTCAACCAGATTTACGCGATGCGGTGTTTGAATGTTATACCGTTGATATTTCTCATAGTGGCATCAAAATATCAGGTGCCGAGCGGATACCGGTTGATGCAGTATTAGATTTACGGCTGGATTGCTCCTCTGCCAAATATCGCTTGCAGGGCCGAGTACGTTGGTCCAGGGGTGCGCATAAACATTTTATCGGCCTGTCGCTTGATGATGCTAAAAGCCCTGATATGTCTGCCTGGGCAGAGATGATTCATGCCGGCAGCTGATTGATCATTGGCCGTTTTGTATAACCTTCGCTACAACAGGCATCAAAACCAACATACAGAACAGGCCAATTGCCTAAGTGAAAAGTAAAAAATAAAAATAAAAGTAAAAGACCTAAACGTGCAGCGCATATAAGAAACGCCAAAAACTAATCAAAAAAATGTCGCCAATCGTTCGTCCGTGAATAAATCCAGAATAGATTACACAACAAAATCGCATGACAAAATCTATACCAAACCTGTCGCCGGTTTGATGACGTGGTGTTAAAACTTGAGCGCTTTTTTCCAAAGTGAAAATCAGCAAAAATAATTACTAGTTAACTTATAACGCCGCTAAACTTCCGCCAGATCAGACCATTTCGTCAACCCCTAACACCATGAGTATTTAATGCAGGTAAGTGACTTCACCTTTGAGTTGCCAGCGCATCTTATTGCCAAATATCCGATGGCCGATCGTAGTGCCAGCCGTTTACTGCACCTCGATGCCGGCACTGGTAAAATCAGCCATTATCATTTTAGCGATCTGCAGCAATTGCTGTATGCAGATGATCTGCTGGTCTTTAATGATACCCGGGTAATCCCGGCGCGATTATTTGCTACCAAGCTTACTGGTGGCAAGGTTGAAATCTTGCTTGAGCGGGTGCTGGATCATTGTCATGCCCTGGTGCAAATGCGTAGCAGTAAGGCGCTTAAACCAGGCGCTGTGGTTCAACTGGCAGGTTTTGCTGCAACGCATAATTATGAGGTGGTGGTTATTGGCCGCCAGGACAGTTTTTATCAGGTGGCCTTTCCAGAGCCAGGGGTATTGGCAATCGCGCAGCAACTCGGTCATATGCCGCTGCCGCCTTATATCGACAGGGCAGACGAAGTGCTGGATAAGTCCCGCTATCAAACAGTATATGCAGCGCGAGATGGTGCGGTGGCGGCGCCTACTGCGGGTTTACACTTTGATAAGGCGTTATTGAAGCAGATTGAAACTCAAGGCGTCGCGAGTACGCATATTACCTTGCATGTCGGTGCGGGTACTTTTCAGCCGGTGCGGGTGGATAAGGTAGAAGAACATTTGATGCATGCCGAGCAAATTCAGGTCGATCAACCGGCGGTTGATGCAGTTCAGCAATGCCGGGCTAAAGCAGGACGGGTGATTGCGGTGGGCACGACCAGTGTCCGGTCTTTGGAGTCAGCCTCAGCAAGTGGCCTTATTAAGCCTTATGCGGATGATTCAAAGATCTTTATTTATCCAGGTTACGAATTTAAGTCGGTTGATGCCATGGTGACTAACTTTCATTTGTCCGGTTCAACATTAATGATGCTGGTCAGCGCTTTTGCTGGGCTTGAGAATATACAGCGGGCGTATCAAACAGCGATAAAAGAACAATACCGCTTTTTTAGCTATGGTGATGCCATGCTGATCACGCGTTAAGGCCACAGCGCTTTGACGTTTATAGCAGTAACAGTTCTAGCGAACATCGGCGCAACTAATCAATGCCTAAAAAAGCTGCGCTGTAGTGAGATACTATGCGCTGAGATGCTATATAATTTGATGCCGCTGAGCAAAGTCAGCGGCTTGAAAATTCCTCATAAATATCGGTAAAAAATCGTGAAATTTAATGTCTCGCATACAGATGGTCAGGCGCGTCGGGGTGAATTGACGCTGGCCCACGGGGTGGTACAAACCCCTGTATTTATGCCCTGTGGTACCTATGGTTCGGTTAAGGGTTTGATGCCTTCAAGTCTGGATGAAATTGGTACGCAGATTTTACTCGGCAATACCTTTCATTTGATGTTACGGCCAGGCATGGCGGTGATTGAAAAGGCTGGCGGACTACATGAGTTTATGAGCTGGGATAAGCCGATTTTAACGGACTCTGGCGGTTTTCAGGTATTCAGCCTGGGGGATTTACGCAAGATTACCGAAGCCGGTGTGAAGTTTAAATCGCCCATTGATGGCAGCGAAGTATATCTCGATCCAGAGCGGTCGATGCAAATTCAAACCAGCTTAAATGCCGATATCGCCATGGTTTTTGATGAATGCACGCCCTATCCGGCGACTAAAACTGAAGTGGCTGATTCGATGCAAATGTCCTTACGTTGGGCAAAGCGGAGTAAAACTGCTTTTGAGGCCTGTAATAACAAGAATGCGTTGTTCGGCATTGTGCAGGGCGGTGTTCATGAAGATTTGCGGGATGAATCAAGCGCCGGCCTGGCAGCGATTGAATTTGATGGTTATGCCATAGGCGGGTTATCGGTAGGTGAGCCGAAACATGAAATGATGCAGGTTGTGGAACATGTTGCACCGCGCTTGCCGCAGCATAAACCACGCTATTTAATGGGTGTTGGTACGCCTCAGGATCTGGTCGAATGTGTGCGCCGTGGTGTGGATATGATGGACTGTGTGATGCCAACCCGTAATGCCAGAAACGGACATTTATTTACCTCTACGGGTGTGATTAAGATTCGTAATGCGGTGCATAAACAAGATAATGGCCCGTTGGATGCGAATTGTGGCTGCTATACCTGCAAAAACTTTTCTCGCGCATATTTACATCATCTGGATAAATGTAAAGAGATGTTGGGTCCGCAACTGAATAGCCTGCATAATCTTTATTATTATTTTAATTTGATGCAGGAGTTACGATCTGCTATTGAAAAAACGCAACTTGCCACCTATATCAGTCAGATCTATGCCGGTTGGGGTTTGGCAGAACCGGAATAGTTTGCCATCGAGGTATCGATTAGCCAGAATACGGCGTTTTTTGTGACAAACTTTTGTGCCGGTATGTTCGTTAACAGCACCTGCAATTACGAAAGAAGCATTTACGAAAGAAGCAAAGCAAGAGACGTTAAGAAAGTTTGCGCTACTTGTTGCTCAGCAAGATGCTGGCAAGAAACACTGCTTTATAAATAGAAGATACCTGTTAAACGCAGGGTAGAAACACAATATATAGAGGTCCAGAGCAAATTTTATGATTATTGATTTTTTAATACCTGCCGCACAGGCAGCAGATTCCGGTATTGGCGGTCTGCCTTTTGGGCCGGACATATTTATTATTCTGGCTTTTGGTTTAATCTTCTATTTCATTATTTGGCGGCCACAAAGTAAGCGCGCCAAAGAACATAAAGATTTAGTGGGTAACCTGGCAAAGGGTGATGAAGTAGTGACCAATGGTGGCTTAATGGGCAAGGTTGCCAAGGTTGAAGAGCAATATTTATTATTAGAGGTTGCGGATGGCGTTGAATTAAAAGTTCAAAAACATGCTGTAACTGCCGCGTTGCCCAAGGGCACGATAAAGAAAATATAACTGTGATTAATCAATATCCCTGGTGGAAGAACCTGATAGTTTTGTTGGCGGTTGTACTCGGTGTGATTTATTCGCTACCGAATATTTACCCGCCAGACTTCGCCCTGCAAATTTCATCGCAAAACAGTGACGAGGTATTAGATAGCAGGCTGCTTGATGTGACGGAGCAGGCAATGCAGACGGCTAATATTAGTTATTTTTCAGCGGCTGTGGAGCGGGGCAATATCATGCTTAAATTTGCTGATGATGCTGCGCAACGACAGGCGAAGTCCGTGGTTCAGCGGGCCCTGGCGGATCTGCCAGGTGATTATGTTGTGGCACTGAATCTGGCACCATCAACCCCTGAATGGCTCGATAATTTACGTGCCGAGCCGATGAAATACGGCCTGGACCTACGCGGTGGCGTGCATTTCCTGATGGAGGTTGATACCGAATCAGTGGTGACCGATCGGATGGAAAGTGTGCAATCAGACGTTAAATCAAAACTTCGAGCGCAAAAAATTCGCTATAAATCGGTCAAGCTGGTAAGTCGCGGTGTGCTGCAGGCCTCGTTCGCAGATGAAGATAAACGTGCTGCGGCAAGGGAAGAGCTACAGTCACAATATCGAGAGTTTGTATTTAGCTCAGGTAATGACGGCTTACCTTATTTAAGGTTGACCATTACTGAGGCCTTTATTAAGGAAATTGAAGACTTTGCAATTTCCCAGAACCTGCAAACCATCCGCAATCGGGTCAACGAACTCGGTGTCGCAGAGCCATTGGTGCAGCGACTAGGGCGCAGCCGCATTGTGGTAGATTTGCCGGGTGTTCAGGATACTGCTGAAGCAAAGCGTATCCTCGGTAAGGTGGCGACATTGGAGTTTCGCTTTCAGGCCATGCCGGATGCGCCGCGTTCTACAACGGTTAGCTACCCGTATGAAGGTCGAGACGCCAGTTTGGAGCGTAAAATTATTCTCCGTGGTGAGCGGGTAATTGATGCGAAGGTGGGATTTGATCCAGATTCCGGGTTGCCGCAGGTAAGCATTACTCTGGATAGTGAAGGTGGCAACCTGATGCATCGTGCGACTCGGGATAATATTGGACGTCGTCTGGGGGTGGTATTTATTGAAACCAAAACCCGTGATAACTACACCATGGTCGATGGCGTCGAAGTGCTTGAAACGAAACCCTATGTGGTTAAACGTATTGTAAGCCTGGCGACAGTCCAAAGTGCGTTGGCAGTCAACTTTCGCATTACAGGCCTAACGGCCAATGAGGCCCGTGAATTAGCCCTGTTATTACGTGCCGGGGCGCTGGCGGCAGATATGTATATTGTTGAAGAGCGTACAGTGGGTGCTAGCCTGGGTCAGGAAAATGTCGAGTTGGGTGCTACCTCAGTGGCCGTTGGTTTGGGCCTGGTTCTATTATTTATGCTGTTTTACTACAAGGTTTTTGGTCTGGCGGCCAACATCGCATTGATGGTCAACCTGAGTTTGTTGGTGGCGCTGATGTCGTGTATTTCGGCCACTTTAACTTTGCCAGGAATTGCCGGGATTGTATTAACGGTGGGTATGGCGGTGGATGCCAATGTGTTGATTTTTTCTCGGATTAAAGAGGAGATAGCCAATGGTTTATCCCCCCAGGCGGCGATAAATGCAGGTTTTGATCGCGCATTTACCACTATCCTGGATGCAAACCTTACCACGCTTATTGTCGCTGTTATCTTGTATAGCATTGGTACGGGGGCAGTCAAAGGTTTTGCAATTACCCTGTCCATTGGCATCGTTACATCAATGTTTACGGCTTTGATGTGCAGCCGAGCGATCATCAATCTAATTTATGGTGGTCGGAACGTGAAGAAACTGGCTATTTAGCTGAGTTTGAGTACTGCCTGCCTGGTATCGCTTTGCCAGGCAGGCGCTTTAAACGCTTGTTGGTTAATCAAGTAGATAATATTCCGAAGTGTTATTGTGCTATCGAAAGAAGGCTTTTTGTGTTCGGCAAAGATCTTGTACGATAGAAAAGTGGCGCAAGTGCTCTGCTAAAAAGAAAATGCTAAAAAGAATACGGTGAAGAGAATATGGCAAAAGAAGCAATAATTGATTTCATGGGTTATCGTAAGGTGGCTGCCAGCATATCGATGCTGTTAGTCATCGGTGCAGTTACTTTGCTTGGCGTAAATCAGTTAAACTGGGGCCTGGATTTCACCGGTGGCAGCCTGGTTGAAGTTTATTACGCGGATACGGTTGCACCAGCTGATGTGCGTAGCCGGTTGGATGAGGCAAAGTTTGATGGTCATGTAGTTCAATATTTTGGTTCTGATCAGGATATTTTAGTCCGTATTCCACCACAAAAAAATCTTACCGAAAAAGAGAACGCCAAGCTGGGCGACCAGATCATTGCGGTGTTGAAGCAGTCATCGGGTGATGCTGTCGAGCTCCGCCGGTCTGAGTTTGTTGGCCCAGCAGTGGGAGAAGAGTTAACTAACAAAGGTGGTCTGGGCATGTTGGCCGCTCTGGCGTTAGTGATGTTATATATTATTTTTCGGTTTCAGATGAAGTTTGCCGTGGGTGCAGTGGTAGCTTTATTTCACGATGTATTAATAACTCTGGGCATATTTTCTCTAATGCGCTGGGATTTTGACCTGAATGTGCTGGCAGCCTTGCTGGCGGTAATTGGCTACTCTCTCAATGATACCATTGTGGTTTCAGACAGGATTAGGGAAAATTTCAGAAAAGTTCGCAAGGGAACCTCGGTTGAGATTATTAACCGGTCTCTTAATCAGACGTTAGGGCGTACCTTAGTGACTTCTTTCACAACTTTACTGGTTTTGCTGGCATTGCTGTTAATGGGCGGGGAGATTATCCAGGGTTTTGCCAAGGGTTTGATTATTGGTGTATTGGTGGGTACCTACTCGTCTATTTATATTGCCGCCAATGTATTGTTGATGCTGAATATCTCCCGGCAAGATTTGGCATTACCCATTAAAGAAGGGGCTGATGAGCCAGAACTTCTGGGTAATTAGGGGGCTTGATTAATTAGGTGTTTGCGATGTAGCAAGGAAGAAGGGGTGAACAACTTTAGGTAGTTCGCGCCTGACGGGGTCACTAGATCTTATTCAGAACCGGGGTCTTGATCAGGCGTTCTTCAGTAGCGGTTATATTGGTTAGATGTTTATTGGTTATTTGATATTTTACCTAGATGTTTTTTTACAATCGGCGTCAATAGTTTAAAAACATGGGGTGAAGCAGCAATAATATTGCCGGTTTTTAGATGCCCCGCGCCGCCATTATGATCACCCAGTAAGCCGCCCGCTTCGGTAACCATTAATGCCCCGGCGGCAACATCCCATAGTTTTAATCTGCGCATCCACATGGCGTCCAATCGGCCCGCGGCAATATACGCCAGGTCTAACGCGGCGCTACCCGCCTGGCGAGTTAAAGCGCCCTGGTTCAAAATCTTTTTATAAATGGCCATTTGTTGCTCAGCTACCTCGGCGATACCACGGCCATCAGTTGAAATCATTGCGCCGCTTAAACCTTTGAGTGGTCTAACCCGCACTCGGCGGCCATTCAGTTGGCAACCCTGGCCGCGGCTAGCGACAAATTCTTCCTGCCGTACTGGGTCGAGAATAACGCCGTGTTCCACTTTGCCTTTGTATAGACAGGCAATAGAAACGCAAAAATGCGGAATATTACGCATAAAATTTGCCGTGCCATCAATAGGGTCGATGACCCATTGATAATCTTTAGCGGGATTATTTTCGGCTGGATTATCATTGCTTGTGGGTTCATTGAGCAGGGTATCTACAGCAATTTTTTCTTCGCCCAGGAAAGAATGTTCAGGATAGGGTGTGCGTAGCGAATCAATTATGATTCTTTGCGCATCCATGTCGATATTGGTGACATAATCATTAGGACCTTTCTGGGTGACCTTAATGAGGTCTGGACGGTCAAAGGCGCGGATGATGTGCTGTCCTGCCAGGCGCGCAGCTTTGAGGGCCAAATTAGCCATAGGTTGCATAAAGTATGTCCAGAATTAAGAAAGGGTGGAAATTCAGGCGGCGCATTTTAACAGTTTAAGTGTAAAATTAGATATGTCTTGTTAAAAATCGAATTGAAATTGAAAAGTTCTACAAATGACCCAGATAACGATGCCGAGAACAGCCCTGAGTCTGTTCTTGTAAACAGCCCTGAGCGAAAAAACAGCCCTGAGCCTGTTCTCGTAAATAAAGGCAACAGCCCTGAGCGTGCTCTTGTTGACAGCCCTGAGCGTGCTCTTGTTGACAGCCCTGAGCGCGCTCTTGTTGACAGCCCTGAGGAACAACTATTTCCCCTAGTCCGTATAGTGCTGGTTGAAACCAGTCATCCAGGTAACATTGGTGCTGCCGCAAGGGCGATGAAAAATATGGGGCTCACCCGTCTTTATCTTGTCAGTCCGCGATTATTTCCCAATGATAAGGCAATTTGGCGTGCTGCCAGTGCTGCAGAGGTGGTGCGAGATGCGGTGGTGGTTGATTCGCTCGGAGAAGCTTTGCAGGGTTGCCAGCTAATTATTGGCACTTCTGCCCGAGAACGGCGTATTCCCTGGCCTATGCTGGCCCCTAATACCTGCGGGGTAAAGGTTTTTGAAGCTGCGCGGGCAGGCAATGAAGTGGCCATTGTCTTTGGCCGCGAAGCCCATGGTCTTAAAAATGAAGAATTACAGCTTTGTCACTACCATCTTAATATTCCTACCGGCAAGGCCTATTCATCGCTTAACCTGGCCATGGCGGTACAGCTAATAAGTTACGAAATATTGCAGGCCAAGTTGCGCAGTGACGAGATTGCCGAGGACAGGCAAAGCAGAGGCGCCCAGGCTGGAGATGCTAGCGTCGAGACAGACAATGATCATTGGGATATGGAATATGCGACAGCTGAGGCTGTGGAGCATTTTTTTACTCATCTGGAAAGCACGCTAGTTCAGGTGGGCTTCCATGATCCAGAGAATCCACGTCAGCTCTTAACTCGCCTAAGGCGACTTTTTAATCGCGTTCGTATGGACAAGATGGAAGTGAATATTCTGCGCGGTTTTTTAACAGCAATTAATAAATTGAAAAACAGCAATTAGACGCCGCAGATGTTTTTTTGACGCTAATTTTGACGCTAATTTTGACGCTAATAGTGTGCTTATGAACAGTGTTTTGTTTTGATATAACAGCCGCTGGGATTGAATTTTTATGACATGCAAAATCTGTATAACAGCGGGCTGTTAAAGGCGCTATTACTTGACTAAAATACTAGGTTATATGGTTGACTGTTTTAGTTGGGTATTGCATACTCCGCCGCCTGACAAAATTCGCCAAATTATGTTCGATAGAACCGTCATAAAGTTCGACAGATATGTCATTTAGATGGCTTGTATTGAGGGTTCAGTTTTTGGTAGTAATTATTGGCGTTGCAAACAGGTAGGAACAAATGAGATTAACCGCAAAAGGAAGATATGCCGTAACAGCAATGCTTGATCTGGCTGTGCATTGTGATGCAAGGCCTATTAGCCTTGCGGATATATCCAGTCGGCAGGGTATTTCATTGTCTTATTTAGAACAATTGTTCGCCAAATTGCGGCGTCGCGAATTAGTTAAAAGTGTCCGTGGTCCAGGTGGCGGTTATCAGTTGAGTCGGCCTGCTAGCGAGATATTTGTTGCCCAGATCGTTGACTCGGTAGACGAAAATGTCGACGCCACCAAGTGTGCCGGTCGTGCAGATTGCCAGCATGGAGAGACCTGTTTGACCCATGAACTCTGGTCGGACTTAAGTAGTCAGATTCACCAGTTTCTAAGTAGCATTGATCTGGCCAGTTTGATTGAAAAGCGTGAAGTTAAGAAAATTGCAGCTCGCCAGGAAGCCCGGATTGAGGCATTGACGCGGTTGCCAGCTCAGGAAGTACAAGTATGAAAGCGCCCATATATTTTGATTATGCTGCGACAACACCGGTTGATCCACGCGTTGCGCAGAAAATGAGTGAATGTCTGCTAGCAGAAGGTAATTTTGGTAATCCGGCTAGTCGATCACATAAGTTTGGCTGGGAGGCCGAAGAGGCTGTTGAAATTGCGCGCCGTCAGGTGGCAGATCTTATAAAGGCCGACCCAAGAGAGATCGTTTGGACGTCAGGTGCAACAGAGTCTGATAATCTGGCCATTAAGGGTGTGGCGCAATTCTATAAAAAGCGCGGCAAACATATTATAACCTCAAAGATTGAGCATAAAGCTGTGCTTGATACCTGTCGTTTTCTTGAACGCGAAGGTTATGAAGTAACCTATCTTGATCCAGATTCTGATGGCCTGATCCAGCCACAAGTGGTGGCTGATGCGATCCGCGAAGACACCACGATTGTTTCAATTATGCACGTCAATAATGAAATTGGCGTGGTTAATGATATCGCCGCAATTGGTGAAATTTGTCGTCAAAAAAAGGTGTTTTTTCATGTTGATGCGGCCCAGAGTGCGGGCAAAATAGATATTGATCTGGCGAATATTAAAGTCGACCTGATGTCTTTTTCAGCACATAAAGTATATGGCCCGAAAGGTGTTGGCGTACTTTATGTCAGGCGTAAGCCACGGGTGCGTCTGGAAGCACAAATGCATGGCGGTGGCCATGAACGTGGTATGCGGTCGGGGACCCTGGCAACACACCAACTGGTGGGTATGGGCGAAGCGTTTCGTATTGCGAATGAGGAAATGGTCGCCGAAGCGCAACGTATTGCCGGTTTGCGGCAACGTCTGCTGGATGGCCTGGACGATATGGAAGAAGTGTATGTTAATGGCTCCATGGATCATCGGGTGCCTGGCAATTTGAATATCAGTTTTAATTTTGTTGAGGGCGAATCGTTGATTATGGCGCTCAGTGATCTGGCGGTATCATCGGGTTCTGCCTGTACCTCCGCGAGTTTGGAGCCGTCTTATGTTTTAAGGGCGCTTGGTTTGAACGATGAAATGGCGCATAGCTCATTGCGTTTTTCTATCGGCAGATTTACCACCGCGGAAGATATAGACAGGGCAATTGAAACCTTGCATGGCGCTGTTGAGAAATTGCGTGAGTTATCGCCTTTATGGGATATGTATAAAGATGGCGTTGATATAGACAGCATTGAATGGGCTGCGCACTAAAGAAGCTTAGCGGCGTTTTTTAAGCGTACCTAATTGGGCAGACTGGTAAAAATTTAAGAGGTAAGACATGGCGTATAGTGACAAGGTTCTGGATCATTACGATAATCCCCGCAATGTGGGCAAAATGGATGCTGATGATGGTGCAGTAGGCACAGGTATGGTTGGTGCGCCAGCATGTGGCGATGTAATGCGATTACAAATAAAGGTGAATGATGCCGGTGTGATTGAAGATGCCAAATTTAAAACCTATGGTTGTGGCTCTGCGATTGCGTCAAGCTCCCTCCTGACAGAATGGGTAAAGGGGCGAACTCTGGACGAAGCAGGATCTATCAAAAACACAGAAATTGCTGAGGAATTAGCTTTGCCGCCGGTTAAAATACATTGTTCAGTACTTGCAGAAGATGCGATCAAAGCAGCGATTAAAGATTTTCGAGAAAAATCGGACGCTACCTGAACAGGGTTAGTACAAATTCTTCAATAGCACTGCCTGGGGTTAAAATAACCTTTTTGGGTTTAGAATATTTAGGGTTTAGGACATTCGGGATTTAACGTAATGGGTATCAGTCTTACAGAAAATGCGGCCAAACATATCAATGATTATCTTGACAGCCGAGGTAAGGGCGTAGGTATTCGGCTAGCGGTTAAAACCACCGGTTGTTCTGGGTTGATGTATGTTATTGAACCCGTTGATGAAGCCCTTAACGAAGATCTTAAATATGAATCTCGCGGCGTAGAGATCTTTGTTGACCCAAAGAGTTTGATCTACATTGACGGTACCGAAATGGATTATCTGAAAAAAGGCCTGAATGAAGGTTTTGAATTTAGAAACCCCAATGTACAAAACGAATGTGGTTGTGGTGAAAGTTTTACCGTCTAGCCTGTGGCTGTTCAGGCATTATAAATTTGGATATGAACCCGCAAAATAGTAATCTGCCGTAAACGTTGGGCTATCGGGGGCATGTGATAGACTCATTGAGATAGCTCAAACGAAATAGCTCAGACGAAATATACCAGTGATGATACCGCGTGGACTTTAAACAAAACTTCTTTCAGATATTTCAAATTCAACCTGGCTTTAACCTCGATTTAACACAGCTTTCGTCCGATTATCGTGCCCTGCAAAAGAATGTACATCCAGACAAATTTGCCGCAGCGTCAGCGCAGGAAAAAAGATTAGCAGTGCAATGGACTGCGCAGATTAACGAAGCTTATGATACCTTAAAAAGCCCGCTTTTAAGGGCGATTTATCTGTTGAAATTAGAAGGTGTCGAAATTCAGCATAATCCAGCCCTTGAAGCGGCTTTTTTGTTCCAGCAAATAGAATTAAGAGAGCAATTAGAAGCTATTGAGTCTTCGGATGAACAAGCTTTAGAACAACTGGACCAATTTAGCCAACAAATAAAAGACCTGCTGGCGGGATACGAACATGATTTTGCATTGGTCGCGGTTGCGCCGATGGATATCAAAGTTGCAGAACAGATAGTCTACAAAATACAATTTGTGAGCAAGTTATTGGTTGGTGCGAATCAACTGGAAGAAAAGCTATTGGGCTATTAATTAAGATCGGTAGCTAAAACCGGAAGCTAAGATCGGTAACTAAAACCAGAAGCTAAGACCGGAAACTAAATGTCGGCTATTAATATAAGCGCCGGCAGCACGGGCTGAACAGTGGTCATTGGGTATCAGACGCTACATATTTACAGGGCTAATTACCCGAACAAGTACGGGCAAAAAACACAGTTAAGTTAAAAAATTTATGGCATTACTACAAATAACAGAACCTGGGCAGGCGATTGACCCGCACCTTAGAAAGCGCGCTGCAGGGATTGACCTGGGCACCACCAATTCGTTGATTGCAACTTATCGCGAGGGCAGTGTAGATACCGTGGCAGATGCGGATGGTGGACATTTGTTGCCCTCTGTTGTGCGATACCTTGCGGATAATACCACCGTGGTCGGCAAGCTCGCCCTGGCTGCGGCGAAACAGGATCCAGCCAATACTCTTTTATCAGTGAAACGATTATTAGGTCGAGGTATTGAGGATGTCAATAAATTAGGCGATCAGTTGCCTTATCATTTTAATGCTCAGGCGACCGGCATGCCGCTGATAGATGTAGTTAGCGGCACTGTCAGCCCGGTTGAAGCTTCGGCTGAAATCCTCAAAACACTGGTGCAACGAGCTGAAGCAACGCTTGCGGGTAGCCTGGATGGGGTGGTGATTACTGTTCCTGCCTATTTTGATGAGGCGCAACGCCAGGCAACCAAAGATGCGGCGACCATCGCAAATATTAATGTGTTGCGCTTACTCAGTGAGCCTACTGCGGCTGCGGTTGCTTATGGTTTAGATTCTGGTGCTGAAGGTGTTGTGGCAATTTATGATCTGGGCGGGGGCACTTTTGATATCTCCTTATTAAAACTCAATAAAGGTGTCTTCGAAGTGCTGTCCACAGGGGGTGATTCAGCGCTTGGTGGCGATGATTTTGATCATTGTATTGCCGAGTGGATCATCCGGCAGGCTGAATTTAAAGCGCAACCAAGTTTGAGTCAAAGCCGAGGCCTTATGCTTGCCGCAAGGTCGATCAAAGAGCAACTAACAACCCAGCAACAGGTAATAGTTGCAGTTGATCTGGATGGATTAAATTATACTGGCGAGCTTAGCAGAGACCAGTTTGATGAAATGATTAAACCGCTGGTGACAGGGTCAATCAAAGCTTGTCGGCGAGCTGTCAGGGATGCGGGGGTTTCGCTTGAAGATATTCATAGTGTGATAATGGTAGGGGGCTCTACTCGGGTGCCTGTTGTTGTCTCAGCGGTGGCCGACTATTTTAAAGCTCAGCCACTCACAAGCATTGATCCTGATCGCGTTGTGGCCATTGGTGCGGCGATACAGGCAAATATATTGGTGGGTAATAAACCCGATGATGAAATGTTATTGCTTGATGTGTTGCCATTATCGCTTGGGCTTGAAACAGTAGGTGGTCTAGCGGAAAAAATAATTCACCGTAATACCACCATCCCTATAGCCAAAGCGCAGGAGTTTACGACCTATAAAGATGGTCAAACTGCAATGCTTATACATGTCTTACAGGGTGAGCGGGAGCTAGTTACCGATTGCCGTTCTCTGGCCCGATTCGAATTAAAAGGTATTCCGCCGATGGTTGCTGGTGCAGCAAAAATTGGCGTGTTGTTTCAGGTAGATGCCGATGGGCTGTTGACTGTATCTGCCACAGAACTTAGTCAGGGTATTGAGGCAAAAGTTGAAGTGAAGCCATCTTATGGCTTAGCCGATGATGAAGTTGCGAGGATGTTAAAAGCTTCATTTGAATTTGCTCAGGAGGACGTTGATAATCGTACTTTGATGGAGGCCAGAGTTGAGGCGCAAAGTGTTGTTGATGCGGTTCAAAATGCTTTGACTGTAGATGGCGAAAAACTATTATCTGAAGCCGAAATTAAAACCCTGGAGCTTGCTATGCATAATCTTGAACAGGCATTGGTGCAAAATGATGGGCAAAATGGTGTGCAAAATGATGGGCAAAATGATGTGCGTGTTCTGGAGGATCTTACTCGGGCCCTGGCGGCAGCATCAGATGATTTTGCCTCTCGGCGGATGGACGCGAGTGTCCGTAGCGCGCTTTCTGGCCATACTATTGATGAATTTGAGAAGGATTAATTGACGTGCCTCAGATCGTAATATTACCGCATGCCGAACGTTGTCCTGAAGGGCTGGTATTTAATGCCGAACAAGGTGACAACCTTATTGACCTTGCCCGTTCCCATGGTGTGGATATTGAACATGCCTGTGAAATGGCCTGTGCCTGTACCACTTGTCATGTGGTGGTGCGAGAAGGATTTGATTCACTGGTTGAGTCTGATGAACTGGAGGATGATCTACTGGATAAAGCCTGGGGTTTAGAGCCTGATTCACGGTTAAGCTGTCAGGTAGAAGTAGGTGCCGATGATCTTGTTATCGAGATACCCAAATATACGATTAATCAGGTTTCTGAAAACCAGCCCAATCAGAGTAAGTAGGCCAAATACATTTAAGTGAGGGATTGAGATAATGAAATGGACCGATATAAACGATATTGCCATTGAGCTTACCGAGTCTCGTCCGGATATCGACCCTTTAACGGTACGGTTTACTGATTTGCGTAGCTGGGTTATGCAGATAGAAGGTTTTGATGATGATCCTGATCGGTGTGGGGAAAAAATTCTTGAGGCGATTCAGGCGGCCTGGATAGAAGAAATTTAGCCGTGGCCAAAGTAGCGAGCAAACCACAGCTCAGTGTTTGTCAGGCAGTGCTTCAGATAGTGCGTCGGTAGTGCCGATGATCAATCGTCGCTCGCTAAAAGGGTAAAATCCAGCTAGAATCCGGCGCCCCGCCATCAGCGGGATATTGAATCGAATTAATTTTGAGTGTCTGTACTAGTCGCTTTAAAAAAGGTCGAAAGGTAGATGGTTCACGGTCAGTTGGCAATTAATTGCTGCATAAAAGCCGCGCTTCAATTCGTTAAAGATGCATAAATTGTTGGCAAAGGTTTGCTGTCTGGTTCTGGTCTTAAGGCAGATATTCATTTTTTACACAGCATAATTGCTTTAAGACGGATATGGGCGTTTGTCGTTACAGTGTTGTCGTTACTATATTGCCCGGGCTGGTTTATTCGATAGTTGAGTAGTTTGGTAATTTAATTTTAAGTAGGAGTATAAAATGGCGGTTGAAAAAACTTTTTCAATTATTAAACCTGATGCAGTAGCAAAGAATGTTATCGGTGAAATCGTCGCACGGTTTGAGAAAGCTGGATTGCGAATCGTAGCATCGCGGATGGTACATTTGAGCGAAAAAGATGCCCAGGGTTTTTATGCCGAGCATGAAGGTCGACCGTTTTATAATGACCTGGTTGAATTTATGACTTCCGGCCCGGTTGTTGTTCAGGTACTTGAAGGTGAAAATGCTATATTGCGTAATCGTGAACTGATGGGCGCAACTAACCCTAAAGAAGCTGATGCAGGCACTATTCGCGCCGACTTTGCGCAGTCCATCGACGCTAATGCAGTACACGGCTCTGATGCTCCAGAATCGGCAACTAGAGAAATAGCCTATTTCTTTAGTGCGGAACAGATTTGTGAGCGCTAACTATTGAATCAGGAATCCGCCAGGCTCAACCTGCTAGGTCTTACTCAGCACCAACTCCAGTCCCTGTTGGCTGAGCTAGGCGAGAAACCTTTTCGCGCTAAACAGGTAATGAAATGGTTGCACCATCGTTATCTGGATGATTTCCAACAAATGACAGATGTTAGTAAAAAGCTGCGTCAGTATTTTGAAGATCATTGTGTAATAAAAGAACCTGAAGTCATTAGTGAGAAAGTTTCCATCGATGGTACCCGTAAATGGCTGCTTAAGTCGCTGTCGGGCAGCGCTATCGAGATGGTGTTTATCCCAGAGAATGATCGCGGCACGTTATGTGTATCTTCCCAGGTCGGCTGTGCGCTGGATTGTAAATTTTGCTCTACCGGCAAGCAGGGTTTTAATAGCGACCTGATTGCGGCTGAAATTGTGGGCCAGTTACGGCTAGCGCAGAGAGACCTTAAAGAGGTCTACCCAGACAGGAAACGCGTGGTTACCAATGTTGTACTGATGGGTATGGGTGAACCCCTGCTTAATTTTGATAATGTGATCGCTGCCGTTGATATCATGATGGATGATCTCGGTTATGGTATTTCGAAGCGCAAGGTGACCATTTCGACTTCGGGTGTTGTGCCAGGTATAAAACAGTTAATTGAAACCACAGATGCTTCACTCGCGATTTCATTACATGCGCCCAACGATGCGCTACGAAATCAGCTGGTACCCATTAATAAGAAGTATCCCATCGCAGAGTTGCTAGCGGCCTGTAAAGCCTATGCGGTTAATTTAGGCGATAAACGCACTATCACTGTTGAATATATATTGCTTGATAAGGTCAACGAGCAGCCAAAACACGCCGAGCAGCTGGCTGAATTGCTACGTGGTTTTCCTTGTAAAATTAATTTGATACCTTTTAATCCATTTCCTGGTTCAGGTTATCGACGGCCCGGTTCTTTTGCGGTTAAGGCTTTTAAAGAGCGCCTGGTGAGTGCTGGATATAATGTTACAGTCCGTACCACCCGCGGCGAAGACATCGATGCGGCCTGTGGTCAGTTGGTTGGTGCCGTAGAAGATAAAACTCGCCGGCAAGCGCAGTATAAAAAAATTGCCATAGGAACCATCGGATGAATTGTACCGCGGTGACCAAGGGGGTATTTCTGACAGTGATGTTTACCTTGCTAGCTGCCTGTGTCACCGAGACAACTGGGCCAGTTAAAAAGCCGATAGATCGAGCAAAACAGCTGGAGACGTTGGTTAAATTAGGGCTTGGTTATATTCAAAATGGTGAATATGCGCGTGCCAAGGATAATTTGACCAGAGCTTTAGCCATAGACCCAAAGTCGGCGGAGGCGCTGAGCGCTTTTGGCCTGGTGTTTGCTCGAGAGGGTGAAATTGACCTGGCGGAGTTATACTTTAAACGGGCTGTTGCGGCTGCGCCGAATTTTACTGCTGCAAGGAACAACTATGGCGCATTTTTATATGCCCAAAACAGATATTCGGAGGCGGTAGAGCAGCTTAGCGTAGCAAGTGCGGATCGGTTGTACAAACGTCGGGCCCAGGTTTTTGAAAACCTGGGGGTTAGTTATATGCGCCTGGGTCATGCTGCAGAGGCGAGGGCTGCACTATTGCGTAGCATCCAGCTTAATCCTGGTCAGTCCAGAGCATTGCTTGAATTGGCCGAAATACAACTTGCTGAACGTGATTATGTACAGGCACGGGCTTTTTACCGCCGTCATTTAAAAATCTCCTCGCAAAGTGCCAGGAGCCTTTGGGTATGTATCAGGGTAGCGCGTATATTTGATAGTGAAGATCAGGAAGCGAGCTGTGCTTTGACCTTGAGCAGGTTTTTCCCTGGTACTGCCGAGTTTGAGCAATATAAATTGTCGCTGGTACGTTAAACTAAGCACGGATCGAGACCACCGTCTGTTACTCAATCAGGTACAGAGCCGGATGTCGAGAATAAATATGAGAGTTATAAGGCTGTATAAAGCGCCATGGTAAATTATATCTTATGAGTGAAACAGTGACAGACACAACTGAGACAGATACGCGGACAGTCGGTTCAATCCTGTCTGCTGCTCGTGAAGCGCGGGGTTTTAGCCAAAAGGAAATCGCAGACCAGCTTTATTTGACGCCTTCTTTTATCGAATTTATTGATGCTGACGAAGCTTTTAAAATACCGAAACAGGCCTTTGTTAAGGGTTACCTGCGAACCTATGCCAAACTGGTCAACCTGAATGGAGACCTGATTGTTGAGAAATTTAATGCGGATGCGGAGCAGCCGGCAGAGATCGAGGTTAAAGCCGAGTCTACTGATACGGTGGCAGCGATTTATTTCACCGGGCCAGTATTCAAGACTGGCTTAATTGGCCTGGTAACGTTTATTTTTGTACTGCTCATCGTCTGGTATTTTTCCTCTGGCGATGAACAGGACAATACCATCGCACCGGTGTCGTTGGTGGAGCCTCAGCTTAATCAGGAGCCTCAGCCAAATAAGCAGCCTCAGCAGAATGAAATACAGACGCTTCAGCTTGCCAGCCACCAAGTTAATGCGGGTAGCGAAAAGAACGCTTCAGAAAATGAAAATTCTATTGCCTTAGAGGCTGAGGGAAATGCTAACGAAATGATAGAAACCGTTAATTCGTTAAGCTCGACGCCGGTGTCAATGGAGGCGCTAAAGGCGCAGTTATTGCTTGCCCAACAAACATCGGCAGTTAATGTTTCTTTGCCAGATGAGCCTTTTTCGGTGAATCGAGAACTTCGCGATACAACTCAATATATTACCGTTGACGCTGGTGGATCGGATGAACTCAGGTTTGTTTTTAGTGGCGAATGTTGGCTTGAAATCGAAGATGCAGAGGGCACTCAAGTTTACGCAGATCTAGGCACAGAAGGTAATAACCTGACGATTTTAGGTTCCGCCCCGTTCAAAATTCTGTTTGGCAATGCACCTGCTGTTGCGATGTCTTTTAATGGCCAGGCTTATGCCTTGAAGTCACATATCAGTAACGATCGAACTGCAAAACTCCGCGTTGGGATATAGCTGAATGAAAACTGATACCACCATCAAGCGAAGAAAAACTCGTCAGGTTATGGTGGGTAATGTTGCGGTGGGTGGTGATGCGCCCATTAGTGTGCAAAGCATGACCAATACCGAAACCTGTGATGTGGCCGCTACGGTGGCGCAGATTCGTCGCCTGGAAACCGTCGGTGCGGATATAGTCCGAGTGTCTGTACCCAGCCTTGAAGCCGCGGACGCTTTTGGGCAGATTCGACAGCAGGTTGTGGTGCCGTTAATTGCAGATATTCATTTTGATCATAAAATTGCCCTGCGTGTTGCTGAACTAGGGGTCGATTGTTTGCGGATAAATCCAGGTAATATTGGTTCAGCGGAAAAAATCAAAGCCGTTGTCAGTGCTGCTCAGGATAAGAATATACCGATCCGAATTGGCGTTAATGCGGGATCTCTAGGTAAAGACCTGTTACGGAAATATAAGGAACCGAATGCTGAGGCCATGGTCGAATCGGCGATGCGCAACATTGAATTATTAGAACGACTGAATTTTACGCATTATAAATTAAGTCTAAAAGCGTCGGATATTTTCATGGCAGTTGAGGCATATCAATCGATTGCCAGTTTAATTGACGCGCCTTTGCATTTAGGGATTACCGAAGCCGGTGGTTTACGCGCAGGCACAGTGAAGTCTGCGGTTGGGCTTGGGTTGCTACTTCGGCAGGGTATCGGCGATACAATTCGAATATCGCTGGCGGCTGACCCAGTTGAAGAAATAAAAGTAGGTTTTGATTTGTTGAAATCGCTGCATTTACGCAGTAAAGGTATTAATTTTGTTGCCTGCCCAAGTTGCTCGCGACAGAATTTTGATGTAATTAGCACTGTGAATGAATTAGAACAACGACTAGAAGACATAGTAGAGCCCTTGGATGTAGCCATTATGGGTTGTATTGTTAACGGCCCAGGCGAAGCAAAAGAAGCAGATATTGGTTTGACGGGGGCAACGCCCAATAATTTAATTTACACAGACGGCAAACCGAAACAAAAAATCAATAATGCAGAGCTGGTTGATGGCCTGGAAAAAATGATTCGGCAGCGGGTACTGCTTAAACAGCAGCAAAAAATGCCAGATGCTGGTTCCGACCCGATTTTAGCATTGACTGCAGATAATAACTCTTAAGGATCATGGTGAATATACAGGCGCTGCGCGGTATGCAAGATTTGCTGCCGGAACAAAAAGAAATTTTCCGTTTTATTGAAGCCAAAGCTCGGCAGGTATTTGAGTGTTATGGCTATCAGGAAATGGGTATGCCGGTATTGGAAGCCACCCACCTTTTTAAGCGTGCGGTGGGTGATGGAACAGATCTCATCGAAAAGGAAATGTATACTTTTGATGATAGAAATGGCGACAGCATTACCCTGCGCCCAGAAGGCACAGCAGGTTGCATACGGGTGGCAGAACAACATGGACTGCTATTTAATCAAATCCAGCGGTTGTGGTATCACGGCCCAATGTTTCGTTATGAGCGGCCGCAAAAAGGCCGGTACCGTCAATTTGAGCAGATAGGTGTTGAATGTTTTGGTATGCCGGGTGCTGACATTGATGCTGAAATATTATTGTTATGCGCACGGCTATGGCGTGAATTAGGCATCGATAAAGACATTACGCTGGAATTAAATTCTCTGGGTAGTGCCGAAGCTCGGGTAAAGTATCGAACCGTCTTAGTTGAGTATCTTACCAGTGTTAAAGACCAACTAGACGAAGATAGTCAACGACGAATAACGTCCAACCCGCTGCGGGTATTTGATAGTAAAGTGCCGCAAACTCAGCAATTACTTCGCCATGCGCCGTTGTTAAAAGACTATCTGGATGATGAGTCTAAACAGCATTTTCAGCAATTATGTGAACAATTAGATAAATGCGATATTGCTTATCAATTAAACCCTTATATCGTCCGTGGGCTGGATTATTATAACCGCACGGTTTTTGAATGGGTAACTAGTTCGCTTGGCGCTCAGGGTACAGTATGTGCTGGTGGGCGGTATGATGGTCTGGTGGCGCAAATTGGCGGTAAGGGGACCCCGGGGGTGGGATTTGCTTTGGGTCTGGACCGGATTGCATTGATGCTGCAGGCTAAATTCGAACATGCGAATGCGGCCGATATCTATGTTGTTTCCAATGGTGAAGGCGCAAGACAGCAGGCCCTCTGGGTTGCTGAAAATGTTCGAAATGCTTTGCCGCAGCGTAAAATTGTTGTGCACTGTGGGGCAGGAAAGTTTAAGGCGCAGTTAAAGCGGGCTGATGCCAGTGAAGCAAAGTTAGCCCTCATATTAGGTGAGACAGAAGTAACTAATGGCACCATAGGGGTTAAATTTTTACGTGATGATAGAGAGCAAATTAGTGTTAACGTTGCAGATCTAAATGACATTTTGAACAGGTTTTTTTCTTAAGGAGTTCTGGGTGGTTACCAATAGTACAGAAGAAGAACAAATAGAAGTACTGAAAAAATGGATTGAAAATAATGGCGTGTCATTAGTCGTTAGCATAGTGTTGGTGTTAGCGGTTGTTTTTGGTTATCGCAGCTGGGTGTCTGAAACACGATATACAGCAGAAGCTGCATCAGCTATTTATGAAGAGTTGGCAGCTGTGGTATATGTATCGCCACTTGAAGTGCTGAGCGAAGAAAAAAGATCTACTGGCCAGTTTCTGGCCGAGCAGTTAAAACAGGAACACCCTGATAGCCTCTATGCTCACTTTGCGGCGATGCAATTAGCAAAATTTGCGGTAGAAGATGGTGACCTTATGACGGCGGCAGCAGAGCTTCAGTGGGCGATTGATAATGATGTTGATGAAAAAGTGGGGGTGATCGTTAATTATCGTCTGGCTAAAGTGAAACTGGCACAAAAAAAATATGCGGCGGCTCATGCCCAGCTAGATACTGTCAGCCCAGCAGGGCATGCCAGATCATATGAAGAATTACGCGGTGATATCTATCATGCTGAAGGTGAAATGAATAAAGCACGAGCAGCCTATCAACGGGCAGTCAATGCTCAGGCAGAAGGTGCTAGTCCCCTTGCGCAAATAAAACTTGATGATATTGTTGGCATAGACGGCATGGAGAGTATAGCTCGGGTTCAAAATTCACTTGATGGCTCTGATATGACTAGTTCTGATATGAGTGGCTCTGAAAGCAATAGCTCTCAAATAAGTGGTTCAGAGGCGTCGGCATCAGATGTAGAAGAAGCAAAAGTAATTAGCTCCGATGTGGCTGGATCAGAGAGTGAGGACAGTTAATGTTATTTAATACAAATGTGACCAGCGTACTTCTAGTATTACTAACATTGATGTTGTCTGGCTGCAGTTTTTTTAAAGGCGATGATGATGATGATGAAGATATTCGTCAACCCGCTGAATTGGTGCGCTTTGATGAAGAAGTCAATATTGAGCGCTTGTGGAGTGTTGCGATAGGCCGTGGCGCGGAGGACAAGGCGATACAACTGGTACCTGCCTATGCAGGCAGCCGGGTATTTGCCGCTTCTGCGGATGGGTCGGTTAAGGCGCTTAATTCAGCAAATGGCAAGGTCATCTGGCAGATCAATATTGAAGACTTCTATTCAGCTGAAGAACGTAAAGTAGCTTTTAATGACTCGGCTGATTCCATAACTGGCGGTGTAGGGTTAGGCGAAGAACTGGTATTGGTTGGCTCTTCGGCGGGCGACATTGTTGCAATGAATCAAAGTGATGGCAGTCTGGCCTGGCGAGCGGATACAACCAGTGAAGTATTGGCGCCCCCGCAGGCAAAAAACAATATTGTAGTAGCACAGTCAATAGATGGAAAAATAGCTGCCTTTGATCCGTTGGATGGTAGTCGTTTGTGGCTGTATGCGACTTCAGTACCGAGTTTGACGCTGCGCGGTACCAGTACGCCTATTGTTACTGATTATGTGTTGGCGGGGTTCGCCAATGGCCGTATTGCTGTGATTGACATTCAGCAGGGTCTGGCTGTTATGGATCAACGGATAGCGGCGTCGCTGGGCAAATCTGATCTTGAGCGATTAGTGGATATTGATGGCCTGATGGTGCAGGAAGGCGGTAATCTTTTTGTGGTTTCCTATCAGGGCAATTTGGTGGCAATTGACCTCGCTAAAAATGGCCAGTTACTTTGGGCCCGAGAAGCCTCAAGTACGGTGGGCCTGGGTTCAGGTTTTGGCAACGTTTATCTGGCAACTGCGGATAGTGAGCTGATCGCCATTGATATGGATACCAGCCGTGATTCATGGGACACCAAAGCCCTGTTATATCGCGATATTACTTCCCCGGTTGCTACTGGGAGTTATGTCGTTGTTGGTGATTTTGATGGATATTTGCATGTCCTTGCGCAGTCCGATGGAAGATTTGTCGGGCGCCAGATGGTTGATAAAAAAGGTCTAACTAGTCCGGCTGTGATTGATGGCAGTCGAATATATATTTATGGTGACAGCGGTCGGCTGTCAGCTTTAGAAATTCGTTAATTATGATTCCTGTTATTGCTCTGGTAGGTCGGCCCAATGTTGGCAAATCTACTTTATTTAATCGACTCACTCGTACCCGTGATGCCATCGTCGCCGAATTTGCTGGTTTAACCAGAGACCGGCAATATGGCAAAGGGGTGATTGGTGAATTTGACTACGTGGTGGTTGATACCGGTGGTTTAACGGACGATGAAAATGGTATTGAAGGCCATATGGCAGAGCAGGCGATGTTTGCCATTGAGGAGGCCGATCTGGTCTTTTTTATGGTGGATGCCAAAGTAGGGCGAAGCGCTGCAGATGAAGCAATAGCTGATTTTCTGCGCCGGCAAAATAAGGCGGTGTTATTAGTCGCGAATAAAATTGATGGCCAGAATCCAGATTATGCGATGGCAGAATTTGCCAGTTTGGGGCTTGGAGACGCCTTGTTTATTTCAGCTAGCAACGGTCACGGTGTTCGTTCGTTGATGAATGATATTGTCTTTGAGCATCGTTCTATTCAGCTATGTTTGGCAACGAGTGATGAGGTTGAACCGGAAAACGCCGGTATAAAAATAGCCATTGTCGGGCGACCTAATGTGGGTAAATCAACCCTGGTGAATCGACTTTTGGGCGAAGAACGTGTGGTTGTCTATGATGAGGCAGGTACCACTAGAGACAGCATATATATACCCTACGAACGTGACGGCCAGGCCTATACTCTAATTGATACAGCAGGGGTTAGACGGCGTGGCAAAATCAAACAGACCGTGGAAAAATTCTCGATTATTAAAACCCTTGATGCGATTCAAAATGCCAATGTTGTGATTTTGATGATTGACGCCAGAGAAGGCATTGTTGATCAGGATTTACATCTATTGAGTTATATTCTAAGCGCTGGCCGTGCCTTGATCTTTGCTGTTAATAAATGGGATGGTACCGAACTTGAGCAGAAGAATTATGTAAAACGCGAGCTGGAACGTCGTTTAACGTTTATTGATTTTGCGGCAACGCATTTTATTTCTGCATTACATGGTTCTGGCGTGGGCTTACTCTATAAATCTGTACTCAAGAGCTATGAATCAGCGACTCGAAAAATACAGACCAAAGTACTGAATGATATTCTTATCGCAGCATTGAAAGAACATCAGCCGCCATTGGTTCATGGACGGCGGATTAAATTGCGTTATGCCCATGTGGGCGGAAATAATCCGCCTATTATTGTGATTCATGGTAACCAGACCAATGATGTGCCAGATTCTTATCGGCGATTCCTGGAACATCGATTTATCAAGGCGCTGCGTCTGGAGGGCACGCCTATACGGTTGGAATTTAGAACTTCCGAGAATCCATTTAAAGGCCGAAAAAACGAATTATCCAGTCGCCAGCAGACACGTAAACGTCGTGTAATATCCCATTCAAAGAAAGTGAAAAAAGATAAGCAGAATAAAAAAGGCCGCAGGATTCGTTAGGGCTATATTTATTTGGCCTGGACGTTGTCCATACTATGATTTTGATTTTTGTTATCCGGGATAAGAAATAAATTTGGGTCCACGCGGGCATTGTTCAAGCTAACGCTCCAGTGCAGGTGGGGCCCGGTCACTCTGCCTGTCTGACCCACTTTGCCAATAATATCACCACTATTAAGCCGATCACCCAGATCGACTTCAATCAGGCTCATATGGCAGTACATACTAATGAGTCCCTGGCCATGATCAATAAGTACGGTATTGCCGTTAAAAAAGTAATCACCAAGGGCGGTTACAGTGCCTGCCGCAGTGGCCTTGATTGCCACGCCTTCAGCGACCGCTATATCAAGCCCGCTATGTGGATTACGGGCTTGTTTATTAAGGAAACGTTTGAGGCCAAAAGGGCTTGAAATGGGTCCTTCGACGGGCAGCTCGAAATTACTATGGGTGGTTCCAATAGTCTGAAAATGTTGAAAAGCCCGGTTCATCTCTTTACGTTCACGAGTAATTCGCGCCATATCCTCTTTATAAGGGTTCACCTTACGTTTATTTTGAATACTTAGATGTTGTTCCTGGTAGATTTTATTTGTTACTACAAAAGTATCCTGCTGCGATGGCTGGCCGTTAGTTTCAAGACTGAGCAGGTGTTGACCTGGCCTGGCAGAAAGAGCAATGCCAACAACAGCGTAGTACTCACCCGCATCTTGCAGGATCATTACGGGCTGTTCCTTATACCTGACGCTGTTTGTGGTGGCCGGTATTTTAATAACCGCGATACCGCCTGGTACCGGGGAATGTAGTGGTAGTGCCAGCGTTGACTGGCAGAATAATAATGTTAGAGGTGCTGCGATAGAAAACGCTCTAGTTAATGCCAAAGAAAACGCCAAAGAAAACGCGCGGTAAATTGTCATGATCGATTTTTGCCGTAGCAGGCGGGTATATATCATAGTGGTTTATCTGTTTTCTGGCATTGGAGTTTCATCGATAGCAGTATCCTGGTTTATTTCGATAACCTCTGCGACAAACTGCCCCTGCATCAGTTGGGTATTGAGCTTATCACCTATTTTCAAGGTGCTAGTGGCAGTGATAACTTTCTTTGTTGCATTTGCCTCGGTAACGATCGCGTAGCCCCGCTTAAGTGTTTTCAGTGGGCTGATTGCCTCAAGCCGGATCACTAGCTGCTTTAGCTGATGGTTTGCCTGGATGGTTGATAGTTCGGTTTGATGACTCAGTCGCTGTTGCAGCTGATCTAATTGCATAGTGTACTGGTGAATAATTTTTGTTGGGTCCTGCAGTCGCTGCTGGGTTATTAGCAACTGATTTTGTTGTTTCTCAAGCTGTTGTTGCATGGCGCGAGACAGACGTTGGCCAAGGCTTGCAAAATCAAGCGATGCCAGGCTGCGCCGCAAGGCGCCAGATAACCTGGCTTCCATATCATCCAGACGTTGGTGCAAATCCTGTAATCTTTGACCAGGATGGCGCAGTCGATGTTGCAGGTGACGCAATTGGTTGTTGAGCAGGGACAAAGTTTGTGTGGTCTGTCGATAGAAAGATTTTTCGATTTGCGAGAGGTTTGTTATCCAGCCGGCCATGTCTGGGCTAAGTAATTCGGCAGCAGCTGAGGGCGTTGGGGCGCGTAAATCAGCGACATAATCTGCAATAGTGAAATCTGTCTCGTGTCCTACGGCTGAAACCACCGGTAATTGGCTCGCTGCAATGGCCCTGGCCACCGGCTCAGTATTAAATGACCAGAGATCTTCCAGTGCGCCACCACCGCGGGTAAGCAAAATTGCATCGAAGGGGTCAGTTGAATAGTTGTTGGCAATCGTTAACGCGTTAACAATTTGCGGGGTAGATTCCTGGCCCTGAACTTGAACGGGTAATATAGTAATGCGAATAGCGGGAAACCGCCGCCGCAGAATTTGTAGGACATCCTGTATCGCTGCGCCACTCGGAGAGGTAATGATGGCCAGATGCTGAATGAGTGTGGGTAATGGCTGTTGGCGGGTAAATAATCCCTCCTTGTCTAATTGTGTTTTGAGCTTCTCAAAGGCGCGACGTAGTGCACCGTCGCCGGCTTCTTCCATGAATTCAGTAATCATTTGAAATTCACCCCGACCTTCATAGAGGCTGATCTTGCCGCGGACCAAAATTTGCAAGCCGTTTTGCGGGGCAAACCGTATCATCCGATTGCGCCCCTTAAACATCGCACAGCGAACCTGGGATTTGGCATCCTTTAAAGTAAAGTACCAATGACCTGAGGCGGGCTTAGAAAAATTTGAAATCTCTCCCTCGACGAATACCATGGGGAATTCGCCCTCAAGTACTCGGCGGGCGGATTTGGTTAAGGCAGAGACTGAAAGGACTTCTCGGTTGGGTGATATTTGGCTCATCAATGCATCATACCCGTTGTAGGCCATGAGACAATTTAAATTAGGTCTAGTGTGGCAGCCTGGTGTTTTAGCGCCTGGATATTGGGCATAAACAGGATCAAAACTATTTAAATGCAATCAGTGCATAAAAAAAATTCACGGGTATAATGCGTGTCTTTGTAGTGTACTGATATCCATGTCGCATTCTAAAGCGCCCGATTCGTTGCCTAAACAGCATCAAACATCCCCCGAAAATATCCACGCTGATAAAATCCTTATTCTTGATTTTGGTTCGCAATACACCCAGCTCATTGCGCGCCGAGTGCGCGAAATTGGCGTCTATTGTGAAATTCGAGTGCATGATATTAGCCAGGCTGCAGTCGCTGAATTTAACCCGAAGGGCATTATATTGTCTGGCGGGCCAGAGTCGGTAACCTTTGATAGTACCCTTCGTGTGCCAGAGCACATCTTGTCGCTAAACCTGCCGGTACTGGGTATTTGCTATGGGATGCAAACCATGGCGCAGCAATTAGGCGGTAAGGTGAGTAGCTCAGAACATCAGGAATTTGGCTATGCCCAGGCCGAGGTATTGGCTGAAGATGAACTGTTGCGTAATCTTCAGGACGATTCAAATGGCGATAACCCATTGCTGGATGTCTGGATGAGCCATGGCGATAAAGTAGATCAACTGCCACCTGGGTTTATTGCGCTGGCAAGTACTGAAACGACAGAATATGCAGCAATTTGTGATCCAGTGCGGCGATTTTATGGGGTGCAATTCCATCCAGAGGTTAATCATACGACGCAGGGTGCAGAGATACTTGGCCGTTTTGTTAAGTCAATTTGTGGCTGTGCAGGTGTATGGACACCGGCCAATATTGTTGACGATCTAATTGGTAAAATTCAACAGCAGGTAGGTGACCGGCAAGTATTACTGGGGCTTTCAGGCGGTGTGGACTCATCGGTAGTGGCGGCCTTATTATCCCGTGCAATTGGCGATAAATTGACCTGTGTTTTTGTTGATAATGGCCTATTACGACAGGGAGAAGGCAAGCAGGTAATGCAGATGTTGGGGCAGGGCTCAGATAATGTATTTGATCTCAACATAGTTGCGGTTGATGCTGAGGAATTGTTTTTAGGTAGGCTGGCGGGACAAGCCGACCCTGAGCAGAAAAGAAAAATTATTGGGAATACATTTATTGATGTGTTCGAAGCAGAAGCGAATAAATTGCAGGATGTGAAATTTCTTGCTCAGGGGACTATCTACCCAGATGTAATTGAAAGTGCGGGCAATAAAGGCGGCAAAGCGCATGTGATTAAATCGCATCATAATGTCGGCGGGTTACCCGACTATATGCAATTGGAGCTGGTGGAACCATTACGTGAATTGTTCAAAGACGAGGTGCGAAAAATTGGCCTTGAACTAGGTTTAACAAAAGAAATTGTGTTCCGCCATCCGTTCCCGGGTCCTGGCTTAGGGGTGCGTATTTTGGGGCCAGTGACCAAAGAGTTTGCCGACTTATTACGTTTGGCTGACCATATTTTTATTGAGGAGCTACGCGCGGCTGAACTATATGATAAAACCAGCCAGGCATTTGCGGTATTCCTGCCGATTAAATCTGTTGGTGTGGTGGGTGATGCCAGGCGTTATGAATATGTTATTGCGCTAAGAGCCGTTGAAACCATCGATTTTATGACCGCACGATGGGCGCATTTACCCTATGAGTTTCTTGAGCGTGTGTCGGGCAGGATTATCAATGAAATTAGCGGTATCTCTCGGGTCACCTATGATATTTCGAGTAAACCACCGGCGACTATAGAATGGGAATAAAATGACCGATAACGGTCTAACAGGACATGAAAGGCTGATAAAGAATGACTAGGACGCGTAATCTTGTAATTAGTTTTATTGGTACTGACCGGCCTGGGCTAGTGCGTAGAATCACCGATGTTGTGACCCGGCATCATGGTAATTGGCAAGAATCCAGTATGAGCCAACTAGCCAACCGTTTTGCTGGCATTGCCATAGTCGCTGTGGCAGACGAAAATTTTGCTGAGCTTAAGCATCAGCTAGAAAATATCGACGATATTGCAATGTTGGTTGAAGCGGCAGGGCAGGAAGCTACACAGGAGCCTACACAAGCGCTCAGGCAGCAAAAAATCCGGCTGTTAAAATTGAATATCATAGGGCCTGACCGTCCAGGTATTTTGCATGATGTTACTCTGGCGCTGGAAAAGAATGTGATTAATGTTACTCAGATGGAAACCCGAGTTTCTCATGCCGCAATGAGTGGCGAGGTAACTTTTAGTGCCGATGCGAGTATAGAAATACCGTTGGCGATGGATCTTGATGATATTGGTGCGCAACTAGACCAGGTGGCGGATAACCTGGGCGTTGATATCTTGCTAGATGATGAGTCAGATCAATAAAGAAAATGAGTATTGATACAGTACCCTATCGTTTAGAGCGTGAAATGCCTGATTTCGAGTATTGGATGGGGTATGCGCTAAAACTTGCAGATCAGGCCAGTGATGCAGATGAAGTGCCGATAGGCGCAATAGTAGTAAAAGATGGCCAGTTGATTGGCCGCGGCTTCAATCAAACCATTTCTCGGCAAGACCCAACAGCACATGCAGAGATCATCGCGTTACGCCAGGCTGCGCAGTTTGTGAAAAATCACCGTTTAGTGGATACAGACCTTTATGTCACCATCGAACCCTGTTCGATGTGTGCGGGTGCATTGGTACAGGCGCGCATAACACGTCTTATATACGGCGCTAAAGAGCCCAGGTCAGGCGCTGTGGATTCAAGTATACAAGTTTTAGCCAACCCCGCGTTGAATCATAAGATAAAGGTTGTACGGGGTATTTTGGAAGTTCAGGCGGCGGAAAAAATGCAAGTTTTTTTTAGAGCCAGGCGTAATTAGAGCCTGCAATAATTTGGTTAGCTAAGCTACAACATAGCAAAACAACATAGCAAAACAACATAATAAAACGACCAGGCATAAATTTGTCTGGGGTCGTGATTGAACATGAATGATGATGAAGCATAGGAGATAGTTTGATGTTGCGTTTACCCGGTGCTTCGGCCCTCTCGGATTTTAGAATACAAAAATTATTACAGGACCTGGGGCTTGAACAATCAGCTTCAGTAACGGCTCAGTTTGTCCATTTTTGTGCGACCAGCGCAGACCTGGATGCCAATGAGCAGGCATTGCTGAAGGCGGTACTAACCTATGGCCCAGAAACAGAAATAGAAACAGGAATAGACGGTACAGATAAACCAGTTGCAGTAGATAGCGGATTGTTAAGACTGGTTTTGCCGAGGCCAGGGACTATTTCTCCCTGGAGTTCAAAGGCAACCGATATTTTACATATCTGCGGGCTCGATAAAGTTGTTAGGGTTGAGCGTGGCATTGCCTACTATTTTTCTACTAACGATGCTGCTTCAACAAGTCAGGCTGAAACCGATATTCTGAAACATAAACAGGCGCTGCGAGATAAATTTGATGCGTTGATTCATGACCGTATGATCGAAAAAGTATTTGCTCATCTGGATGATGCTGAAATCCTGTTTGAGGTTGATGCTGCGCGCCCCTTAGCCACTGTGGCGGTTTTGTCAGAAGGACGAATGGCATTAGTTGAGGCCAATCGACTGCTCGGTCTGGCGCTGGCAGACGACGAAATCGATTATTTGGTAGATGCTTTCAAAGGTTTGCGCCGCGACCCTACCGATGTAGAGTTAATGATGTTTGCGCAGGCAAATTCGGAACATTGCCGGCATAAAACTTTTCGTGCCAGCTGGACCCTGGACGGCCAGGATCAGGATTATTCGCTAATGGATATGATCCAGAATACCTATAAGGTTACCAATGGTGCTGATGTACTTAGTGCCTATGAAGACAATGCATCGGTCATCAAAGGTAGTAAGGGGCAGCGGTTTTATCCAGACCCGGAAACTCGTCAATACCAATATACTGAGCAGGATATACATCTGCTGATGAAAGTGGAAACCCATAATCATCCGACGGCAATAGCACCCTTCCCCGGTGCGGCGACGGGTTCAGGCGGTGAAATTAGAGATGAAGGCGCCGTTGGGCGAGGTTCAAAGCCCAAGGTGGGGTTATGTGGTTATAGCGTATCAAATTTGAAAATTCCGGGGTTTGTAGAGCCCTGGGAGAGGGATAATGGCAAGCCCGAGCGAATATCCAGTGCGCTGGATATTATGCTGCAGGGGCCAATTGGCGGTGCGGCTTTTAATAATGAATTTGGCCGGCCGAATATATGCGGTTATTTTCGCACCTTTGAAATGTCCTTTGATGATGAAATACGTGGCTACCATAAACCCATAATGATTGCTGGTGGGTCGGGTAATATTCGTGCTGATCATATAGAGCAACGGGATATTGAGCCGGGCGCGATGCTGATCGTATTGGGTGGACCAGCAATGCTGATTGGATTAGGGGGTGGGGCGGCGTCTTCTATGGCGACCGGTACCAGTGATGCGGAACTGGATTTCGCCAGTGTTCAACGTGGCAACCCGGAAATCGAGCATCGATGTCAGGAAGTAATTGACCAATGTTGGCAGATGGGTGAAAAAAACCCCATTCAATTTATTCATGATGTGGGCGCTGGCGGGTTATCTAATGCCCTGCCAGAGCTGGTAAAAGACGGTGGTGTGGGCGGAGATTTTCGATTACGTGATGTGCCGAATGACGAGCCAGGTATGTCGCCACTTGAAATCTGGTGTAACGAGGCGCAGGAGCGTTATGTATTGGCCATCGGCGAAGAAAATTTACCGTTGTTTGAGCGTATATGTGCCCGCGAACGTTGTCCTTTTGCTGTGGTTGGCACGGCAATTAGCGAACACCAGCTAAAAGTGAATGATACCTTGCTTGACGCTATGCCAGTCGATCTACCTATGTCGGTGTTATTTGGTAAGGCGCCGCGTATGCATAAAGATGCAGTTAGTCGAGTGCCTGCTAGCAGGCCATTTGATACCGCTGTTGATTTATCTGAAGCTATTCATCGGGTTTTGGGGCATCCCAGTGTTGCCAGTAAAAGTTTTCTAATTACCATTGGGGACAGGTCGGTCACTGGTTTAGTGGCCCGCGATCAGATGGTTGGGCCGTGGCAGGTGCCGGTGTCTGACGTCGCAATATCCAATTGCAGTTATGTCGGCTATGCCGGTGAAGCGATGGCAATGGGCGAGCGCAGTCCTGTTGCTTTGTTGGATAGTGCGGCTTCAGCCAGGATGGCGGTGGCCGAATCAATTACTAATATTGCTGCAGCAAAAATTAACAACATTGAAGATATTAAATTGTCGGCGAACTGGATGTCTGCTGTTAGTCATAGCGGAGAAGAAGCTAATTTATATAAAGCAGTTGCTGCAGTGGGTCTTGATCTTTGCCCAGAGCTGGGGATTTGTATTCCGGTGGGTAAGGATTCTATGTCGATGCAAACGCGCTGGCAGGAAGCCGACGAACAGAAGTCAGTAACCTCGCCAATGTCGTTAGTTGTGTCGGCTTTTGCGCCGGTGACTGATGTTAGGAATACTTTGACGCCGCAATTGCAGGTTGTTGAGGGTACTGTATTGTTGCTGATTGATTTGGGTAGGCGCCGTTTGGGCGGCTCTATCCTGGCGCAGTGTTTTTCTGAGCTGGGTGAGGTGGTTCCTGATGTAGATGATGCGGAAAAAATTAAGGCCTATTTCAAATTGTTGCAAATGCCAGATTTAAGGGCGCAGCTTTTGGCCTATCATGACCGTTCTGATGGTGGCGTATTGGCTACCCTGGTAGAAATGGCCTTTGCGGCTCGGTGTGGTTTGGAAGTTGATATTACTGATAGCGATGATTTGATTGCGGATCTCTTTAATGAAGAAATTGGTGCGGTTATTCAGGTGAAAATAGATGATCAAGATAGTATCAAGCAGCGTTTTTCTGCTGTTGGTATATCCTGTGAAAAGATAGCTGTGCCCACTGTCGCGCAACAAATAATTATAAAGCAGTCGGGTAAGCCGGTATTTACCGATTCCCGGGGTGCGTTGCAGACGCGGTGGAGTGAGGTCAGTCATCATATTCAAAAATTGCGGGATAATCCGCTGTGTGCAACGGAAGAATTTCTGACGGTTACTGATGATGCCGATCCTGGGCTTTCTGTTAATTTAACCTTTGATCTCAATGAGGATATTTCTGCGCCCTATATTCTAAAGGGCGTGCGGCCAAAATTGGCCATAATACGCGAGCAAGGTGTGAATAGTCAGGTGGAAATGGCGGCGGCCTTCCATCGGGCGGGGTTTGATCCGCAGGATGTACATATGACCGAAATTTTGGCGGGTATGGTTTCGCTAAATCAATTCCAGGGTTTGGTGGCATGTGGCGGTTTTTCTTTTGGTGATGTGCTGGGAGCGGGTGAAGGTTGGGCTAAGTCGATTTTATTTAATGCTCGGGCGCGGGATGAATTTCAGCGGTTTTTTAATCGCCAGCAAACTTTTGCGCTGGGGGTCTGTAATGGTTGCCAGATGCTGACAACTCTAAAAAGCCTTATTCCGGGTGCTGCGCTATGGCCAAAGTTTGTGAAGAATAAATCTGAGCAGTTTGAAGCAAGATTTTCGTTAGTACGCATTGAAGAGACGCCATCAATTTTATTCGCTGGCATGGCAGGCTCAACTATGCCGGTGGCTGTATCCCATGGTGAAGGTAGAGCGGCATTAAGTGCCGAGCAGGCAAAACAATTGCTTGACCAGGGCCAGGTAGCAGCCCAATTTGTCGACCATAGGCTTGAGGTTAGTGAGACTTATCCTGCTAACCCGAATGGCTCGCCATTGGGTATTACAAGTTTGACCAGTGCCGATGGCCGTTTTACGGTGATGATGCCGCACCCAGAACGGGTTTATCGTACCGTCCAGAACTCCTGGCATCCAGAGTCATGGACGGAAGATAGTCCGTGGATGAGGATGTTCAGGAATGCGCGAGTCTGGCTAGCTTGAGGGCCTAATGATTTCTTCGTAGCGTGTGGGGTAAGTATCAAGTTTTCGATCGGCGAAATAATACTTAAGCGTGGCGCTGATAACGGGAAAGGCTAGCTCATCCCACGGAATTTCTGATTCTTTAAATAATTTCACTTCCAGAGATTCGATTCCAGGGGAAAAATTTAGATCAAGCAATTGAGCGCGAAAGAACATATATACCTGGGATATATGAGGCAGGCTATAGAGGCTATACAGGTTTTGTATTTTAATGTTTGCGTTAGCTTCTTCCTGGGTCTCTCGGATTGCGCCTGCAGCAGTTGTTTCGCCGTTTTCAAGAAACCCAGCAGGTAATGTCCACCAGCCTTTGCGTGGTTGTATGGCCCTTTTACAGAGTAAAACCGTAGCCTCAGTTTGTTTGTCTGCAACATAGACAGGTAGGCAGCCAGTTATAATGCGGGGGTTTTGATAGTGAATTAACTGGCATTGATTGCACACAAACCGAAGTCGGTTGTCGCCATCGGGCACGATATGGGAGACGGCTGAGCCGCATGCACTACAGAATTTCATGGCACCCAGTATATACTTATACTGGGTGATTAATCATCTGCTTTAAACGAAGCTCTGGGTATGTGCCGCTAACAGTTATGGTGTTCAATGCAAATATTTTCTATTAGCCTGGCTGTTATTGGCGAGGTATTCTGTTAGAGGGCCTTTATTGGCAAGACCTTCTGCTGAAAGAGCGGGCCCTCGCCGGGGCCTAACTGGTTTGAAAAAAGCTCAGGAAAAATTGCGAAAGGGCAAAACTGTGGCGCTGTTCTGTGATAAATCTTCTACTGCTGGTTCGAAATTTTCAGCGATCGCACCTTGCAGTGTGGAGCGTAGTTCGCCGAGCGTCTGGTGCATCATTTTTGAAACCCGGATGCAGCTGTCCATTGGTGATTTTGCGCGGCGTGTTTCCATGTCTATCTGGAATTGCAGGCCGGCGAGGCGCCTTTTGCAATGCATTGGTGCAGCATCAATGAGAGACTGACTAGCTTCGGTCTTTATTTTAAGCAGAGCTTCCGGGTTGGTTTTCGAAAGCGCCACAAGCGTATCGAAGTCTGGGAGTTCATATTTCATAAATTCGATCCTATAATTTGTAAATGCCACAGGTTGTAAATGCCACGGGGCTTGTGTTTTTTTTTATTTATACTACCTGCCTGAATCTAATATTTACATTTTGCATTTGTAAGTAAAATGCGCTAGTAAGGCTGAAAAATAGCCTTATCGGTTTAATCGGTTTTGATTTTGGCCAGTGTTTATGGGCGCTGTGGAGGGTATGTAAAATATCCGAACAAAAAAGTGGCTGAAATTGCTATGCTCTAATCGCCAATCAATATAACAGAAGATATTAGTGAACATGATTGATCAGATCCAAAAGCGATTAAAACGTTATCGTTTGCCGATTATTGGTGAAAAACAGGCCCGTCCACAGGCGGCTGTTTTATTACCCATAATAAATTCGAATGATCCAGGGCTGATTTTGACCGAAAGATCGGCAAATTTAGCGTCTCATGCAGGCGAGGTTGCCTGGCCAGGTGGCAAACAGGACGTGACTGACGTCAATCTACAACATACTGCATTAAGAGAAACTGAAGAAGAAATTGGTATTGCGGCAGAGCAAATTGAAATTGTTGCCCAATTGCGGCCTTTTATTTCGAAATTTGGTCTGTTGGTTACGCCATTTGTGGGTATCGTTGAAGCCTCGGTTGAATTGCGTCCTAATGCCGCAGAAATTGCTTCGGTATTTGAACTACCGCTGAGTTATCTGCTGAATGATCCGCGGGTTGAAACCAGTGTTATTGAACGGCATGGTGAGCGCCATGTAGTGCCAGTTTATGACTATGCAGGTTATAGGGTGTGGGGTTTAACGGCCATGATCCTCTATGATTTTATGTGTCATGGGTTGGCGGTAAAAGTAATTGACCAGGCATAAACCAAATCAAGTGTGGGGTTTATGGCATGATGCTTATGCTAAGCTCGCTGCTGATCAATATTTTGAATACCAATTCTGCATACCGATAAATAAGCAATAAAAAGGGAAAAACGATGATTTACAATTTGGGCGATCGTACTGTTGAATTTAAAAGTGAGGACTATTTTGTTGCCGAGAGTGCATCTGTTATCGGTTCTGTGGTTTTAGAAAAAAATGCCAGTGTCTGGTTTAATGCTGTGCTGCGCGGTGACAGTGATGTAATCGTTGTGGGTGAAAATTCGAATGTACAGGATGGTTCGGTATTGCACGCTGATCCGGGTAGTCCGTTGATCATCGGTAAAAATGTCACCATTGGACATATGGTGATGTTACATGGTTGCGAAATTGGCGATGGTTCGTTGATTGGCATCGGCGCGGTGGTTTTAAATGGGGCTAAAATTGGTAAAAACTGTTTGATTGGGGCAAATTCACTGGTGCCTGAAGGTAAAGTGATACCTGATGGTTCCGTGGTTATGGGGTCGCCAGGTAAGGTTGTTAAGCAACTGTCCGATGAGCAAAAAAGAGGCTTGGAATTCGGCGCGGCGCATTATGTCAAGAATGCCAAACGGTTTAAGGCAGAGCTAAAACCCATCGAGTGAAAGCGCCAGGGAGGCCCTGATTGGGGCTGTATTGGTGGAAATGGGACATTAGGTATGTTGATGGGTTTTAATGGATGCTTCGTGCCAATAGATAACTTCGTTTATAACCCGTGTGGTGCTTGGCAAGCTTCAGTTAACCAGCTATATTGTCCACGACCCTTGAATGGTTTCTTTCAGGGTCGTTTTACCTATAGCGATATAAAAAAGACCTGGCGGGTAATTTAGTTTAGAGCTACCCGTTAAAGACCCGATGTGATCTCGGTTAAACAAAGACATAAGCATGATAAATAGCAACAATTCACAGACTATCGATTCGCGTGCTATACATATACAAGCTATGTATATACGAGCTATGTATATACGAGCTATGTATATACGAGCTATGTATTCGCGAAGAATTGATACGGCCAGCAATCCTCTGCTGGGATTATCTGGCGCGCGTCTGCTAAGACTGCCGTTGTAGGCGGCCAGTCAAAACTCCTACATCGTCCTCAACTACTCTCAATACGAGAGACCTTAGAATGTTTTAATCCTAAAGAAGACGAAAATGAATAAAGACAATGAATTAGCGCAGCAGACAACCCCGTCGGCCATGAAAAAAATGCCGTTTGAAAAATATACAGCGTTTAAGCCAATTCCGCTGCAAGACAGAACCTGGCCAGATCAGGTCATCAATAGGGCGCCGCGTTGGTGTAGTGTTGACTTGCGAGATGGCAATCAGGCACTCATTGAGCCTATGACGCCTGATGAAAAATTAAGGATGTGGCATTTACTGGTTGAAATAGGCTTCAAGGAAATTGAAATTGGTTTTCCAGCTGCATCGCAAACAGACTTTGACTTTGTGCGTTTGATCATCGAACAGGATTTAATCCCAGATGATGTCACTATTCAGATACTCTGCCAGGCCAGAGAAGAATTAATAGTTCGATCGTGCGAAGCCGTTCAGGGTGCTAAGAAAGTAATATTTCATCTGTATAATTCTACTTCTACTTTGCAGCGTAAAGTTGTTTTCAATATGAGTAGAGCAGAAGTTATTGAGTTGGCGGCGAATGCCACGGAACGGGTGAAAGTACATACAGATGTGTTGAAATCAACTGGCACCAGCGTCACTTTGGAATACTCTCCAGAAAGTTATACTGCGACAGAAATGGATTTTGCGGTAGAAATTTGCACGGCAGTTATGCAAGTTTGGCAGCCAACGGTCGAGGATAAAATTATTCTCAATTTGCCGTCTACTGTTGAAATGGCGACGCCTAATGTCTATGCGGACCAATTAGAGTGGTTTATTCGTCATTTGCCAGAGCGGGATAAGGCAGTGATTAGTTTGCATACACATAATGACAGAGGAACAGGAGTTGCGGCGTCAGAGTTGGGTTTGATGGCGGGTGCTGACCGGATTGAAGGCACTTTATTTGGCAATGGTGAGCGTACGGGTAATTGCGATGTTATTACTATGGCGATGAATATGTTCTCGCAAGGCGTCGATCCGCAGTTATACCTTACCGACATGCCTAATATCGTTGCAGTTTCAGAGGCATGTACAAAAATTTCAGTACATATTCGCCAGCCCTATGCGGGAGAGTTGGTATTTACAGCATTCTCGGGTTCCCACCAAGATGCAATTCGCAAGGGTATGGCTGTTCGTGACAGTGGTGAAAATCCACAATGGGCGGTGCCCTATTTACCAATAGACCCGGTTGATGTGGGCGGCTCGTATCGTGAAACTGTTAGAGTTAATAGTCAGTCAGGCAAAGGTGGTGTAGCTTTTATTCTTGAGAATTACTTCGGCGTATCGTTACCTCGGCCTTTGTTGTTAGAGTTTAGCCCCGTGGTGCAGAAATTGACTGAAGCAGCCAGCGGTGAGTTAAAGCCGGATGCCATCTGGCAGGCTTTTGTGGGTGAATATATTGAAGCAGAAGGGCCGTATAAATTGATCGATTATAAGTTAAGTTCAGGGCCTGAAAAGTCACAGTGTTGTCAGGCAAGCATTAAGGTTGGTGATAATCAGATAGCGATAGAAGGCACGGGGTCTGGCCCCATAGATGCGTTTATTGCGGCGATGGTTGATACCCTGAATGAGCCCCTTAACGTTGTTGATTATCAGGAATATGCCCTTAATGAAGGTAGCGAGGCGCAAGCTATTTGTATCCTTGCCCTCAATGATGAGCAGCAAAATAAATATTATGGTGTGGGTATTAGCCAAAACACTACCACCGCTGCGCTAAGATCGATTGTTTCTGCTGTCAACAGGAAATGGCGTTAGGCAAGCGCTGAATAAGCGTTATATTGACATAGCCTGGTTTTGATCAGAGAGTCCCTGGCCTGGCGAATTAGCCATGACCAGGGTAGTTCGTGCACAACGACTTAGAGCACATTTAATATTATTTTGATGTTTTTTAAAAGGCATCAGGGATTGGCCACACCTTGGCAACTCTGATCATATTATCCTGAATCTGAACGATCTCAATTCTACACCCTCCCAGGGTTATACATATGTTTGATTCTGGGATTGTCTCCAGCCATTCAATAATAAGCCCACTTAGTGTTTTGGGACCGTTTAAAGGTAGCTGCCAACCGAGTTGTCGATTAATCAGCCGGATATTGGCGCCGCCATCGATCAGATAGGAGCCATCATCCTGGGGGTGGATGTCGATGTTGATGGTGGCCAGGTCAGTTGTAAACTCGCCAACAATTTCTTCAAGAATATCCTCTATGGTAACGATGCCCTGGATGTCGCCATATTCGTCTACTACTAGTCCAATACGTTGTTTTTGCTTCTGGAAATTGACCAGTTGAGTTTGCAGTGGTGTATTTTCAGGGACGAAATATAATTCGTCGCTGGCATTCAAAATGGCGGCCTTGGTTAAATTTTCTCCAGTGAGAAATTTTGCTGTGTTGCGTAGGTGTAAAATGCCAATCACTTTTTCGATATCACCTTTAAAGATTGGTATTCGGGTATGTTGCGAGGAACGAAGTTGAGCAATAATATCGTCCAGTGTATCCTCTATATCGATACCATAAATATCTGCCTTGGGTACCATAATGTCTTCTACAGATACCTTGGCCAGATCCAGCACACCAAGCATCATATTTTGCGGATGCGCCGATATATTTGTGCCCTCGTCGACCACGGTTCTTAATTCTTCAGGGCTCAATTCATCTTCAATTACATCCTCTTGATTGATACCGGCGAGTTTTAGTAGGCCGTTGGTTAGACCATTTACTAGCCACACCAATGGGAACATCAGTTTCATTAGCACTAGCAGGATATAGGCGGAGGGTAGTGCAACCTTTTCTGGATAGGCTGCGGATATTGTTTTAGGCCCAACCTCAGCGAAAATAAGAAATACTATGGTGCAGATAATTGGTGCTATAGCCACGCCATTTTCGCCCCAAAGTTCCAGGGCGATAATTGTTGCCAGCGAGGCAGCCGAAAAATTTGCCAGGTTATTGCCAATTAATATGACGCTGAGTAATTTGTCGGGGCGCTCCAATAACTTTGCGGCGCGTTTAGCTCCCCCATGGCCTTCATTGCTGAGGTGTTTTAGCCGATAGCGATTGAGTGCCATCATTGCAGTTTCAGAGCCAGAGAAATAAGCGGATATAAAGAGGAGCAAAATGGCGGACCAAAGTAACAGTCCAAGCGAGGGATCGTCCAAAAACGGAGACCTCCATCAATAATAGGATAGCTGTTGTATCAGTTCGAAGGCATTGACGCAAGCGCCGCGCCACGGGTCGCACGACTAATATAGGTTGCTAGTTGTTCTGTTGGCATTTTAAGTGGTAGTTATATGCTTTTTTATCCTTTTTTAAGTTCTATGCAAGAATAGCTCCAGGACAAGTTTGCTCCCGAAATAACCCAGCAACAGCAGGCCGAACCCAGCCAGCGTCCAGCGTGATGCGAGACTACCTCGCCAGCCGAGTTTTAATCTACCCCAGATTAAAATTGAAAATACCATCCAGGCGGCGAGAGTGATTGATGTGTGATGAATCAGACCGGGTAAAGCCATGTTGTTTAAGAAAATAAACCCGCTAATGATAGATAAGCTAAGAAAACAGAGGCCGGCAGTGATCAGCTCGAACAGTAAACTTTCCATGGTTTGCAAAGGCGGCATGCTACGTAAGACTGCAAGTTTTCTGTGTTTGAGTTCGTAGTCGCCAATGGAAAGCAGTGCAGCCTGAAGCGCTGCCGTGGTGAGAAGTCCATAGGCGATGACGGACAAGGCTATGTGAAAAAAGATACCGCTGCCAATATCGCTTCTGGGTTTATAGGATCCATCTTGCCAAAGTGATAAAAAAACCGTAAAGGTTGCGAAGGGCAGTAATACAATCAGCAGGTTCTCTACCGGGCGTCTCAGACTGCTGAGCATAACAACACTGGTAATTGCCAATGAAGTTAAAGAAATCATTGGGAAAAACCCAATATTAATGCCAGCAGCTGTATAGATCTCCTGATAACTGAAAGCCCCATGTAAGATAATGGCTAGAGCCGCCGTTAATTTGACGATTTTTTGCTGTGACGCGACCTTATGTTTGAGGCCAATATATTGCGTTAAGGCACTAGCCAAATAGAATGTGCAGGCTAAAACGCCATAGATAGATGTGCCAGAAATGACAGCTTGCATGATTCATTGCTAACCAGATGTTAGGAGGGCCCATTGTTACATATTGTCTGATTTCATTGTAGGTTCTCAGACGTAATGTTTACTCATTACAAATTTAAGCTTAAGCGCCGCGGCGGCTCTGAAAAATAGCCGCCGAGGTTCTAAATGATAGTTACGGCGGTGTGTGATTAATACGCCAATGTCAGGTGTAGAAAATTCGCTGGTGATACACGCTCGATTTTTGCTCCGCCGAAACAACCAGAATCAGTTATACTAGACCAACTTTCTAAACACCTCACAGGATAGATTGTGTTTGAGTCTTTAACAGAACGATTAAGTCATACCCTCAGTACGATCACGGGTAAAGCTAAGCTAACCGATGAGAATATTCAAAATACGCTTCGCGAAGTTCGAATGGCTTTGCTCGAAGCAGATGTGGCGCTGTCGGTAGTAAAAGAATTTATTGATCAGGTGCGTCTCCGGGCAGTGGGTCAGGAAGTCGGTCAGTCTCTTTCACCTGGCCAGGTTTTCGTAAAAATTGTCAACGATGAACTCGTGCGTATGATGGGCGAGAAGAATGACACTCTGGATTTGAGCACCCAGCCACCCGGCGTTATTTTGATGGCTGGGTTACAGGGCTCTGGTAAAACGACGTCGAGCGCAAAGCTGGCGCTGTGGTTGAAAAACCGAGAGAAAAAGAAAGTCATGATGGTCAGTACGGATGTGTATCGGCCGGCAGCGATCGACCAGCTTAGAACCCTGGCCACAGAAGTCGATGTCGCTTTTTATGAGAGTGATACCAGTCAAAAGCCGGAATTGATTGCGAAGAATGCGCTGGCAGAGGCGAAGAAGCAGTTCGTCGATGTTTTGATAGTGGATACGGCAGGCCGTTTGGCTATTGATAAAGATATGATGTCGGAAATCAAGGCGCTGCATGATTCTCTTAATCCGGTAGAAACGTTATTTGTGGTTGACGCCATGACGGGTCAGGATGCTGCTGTTACTGCTAAATCGTTTAGCGAAGTATTACCACTGACCGGGGTGATGTTGACCAAGGCCGATGGTGATGCCCGAGGCGGTGCTGCGCTTTCCGTGCGATCAATCACGGGTAAACCGATCAAGTTCATGGGTGTTGGTGAGAAAATTGATGCATTAGAGGCTTTTTATCCAGACCGAATTGCTTCGCGTATTTTGGGTATGGGCGATGTACTGAGTCTGATCGAGGAAGCCGAACAAAAGATTGATAAGAAAAAAGCCAGGCGACTTGCAAAGAAAATTAAAAAAGGCAAAAAATTTGATCTGGAAGATTTTCGTGATCAGATTCAACAAATGAATAATATGGGTGGTATTACCGGCATGTTGGAGAAAATGCCAGGTATGGGTGGAATGGCTAAGGCCGCCGAAGAAAAACTGACGGATAACCCTTTTGGCAAGATGGAGGTGATAATTGGCTCCATGACGCCTGGTGAGCGACATTATCCTGATAGCATTAATGGGTCGCGTAAACGTCGTATTGCGGCAGGCTCAGGCACCAAGATCCAGGATGTAAATCGCCTGTTAAAACAGCATAAACAGATGCAAAAGATGATGAAAAAACTAACAAAGAAAGGCGGCATGACCAATATGATGCGCGGTATGGGCAGTATGATGGGTGGTCCTGGAGGCGGCGCGCCCCGGCGCTAAATCTTTATATTTAAATGGCTACTGCACAATTTGATGGGGTCGAGTTAAAAGCCAACAGGCTTAACTTGTTGCAGGTACTTGTGTCGTTCTTTTGCAAAGGTTTTGCAGAAGTCATGTAAAGGTCATGCCAATCTAATGCCTTTAGTTGAGTGAGCAACGGTCGCAGGAAAAGGTTTAAATATGTTCTTGTTTACCGTACAATAGCGCCCCTTTCGGCAGCCGATCCGCCTGCCAGAGCAGAATTATTAAAGGAAATCAAAGACATGGTAATCATTCGGTTATCTTTAGGTGGTAGCAAAAAGCGACCCTTTTATCATATTACGGTTGCTGATAGCCGCGTGTCGCGGGATGGCCGCTTTATTGAACGTATTGGGTTTTATAATCCCGTTGCCAAAGGTGCAGAAGAGCAGGCACGTATAGAGCTAGATCGACTGGACTACTGGGTAAGCCAGGGTGCGCAGTTGAGCGATCGGGTTAAGAAAGTCACCAAAAACTATCGAAAAGCCATGGTGGTGGCTGAAGCTGAAGTTGCAGCCTGATTGCATCGCTCAGTTACGCAGTTCTATGACATTGCTACAATAGATGGCGCGTATCTATCTCGATAATCCAAACGTGTGAGTGATACTCGCGGTACTGCGGTTGTAGGAATGGTTGTAGTAGGGAAAATAAGCGCGGCCTATGGTATTAAAGGTTGGGTAAGGTTGCATTCATACACAGAGCCCGAAGAGCAAATATTCGATTATCTACCCTGGACGTTAATAAAGGGTAGATCGAAGCAAAACCTCAAGATTAGCCAAAGCAAAAAGCATAACAAAAGTTGGGTTGTGCTGTTTGATGGCTATGACAATCGAAACCAGGCTGAAGCACTGGCTGGGGCGGAAGTTTGGGTCGATAAGAGTCTGTTTTCTGAATTACCTGAAGGTGACCTATATTGGTTTCAGCTCTTGGGTTTGAAAGTGATTAATGAGGCCGATGAGTTACTAGGTGAAGTGTTTCAATTGTTAGAAACAGGTGCAAATGACGTGCTGTCGGTTAAGGCCTGTAAAGATAGTATAGATAAGCGGGAGAGGAATATTCCCTATGTTGAAGAGCAAGTTATTCTAGATGTGGATCTTCAATCAGGTACGATTAAAGTGGCGTGGGACGCCGATTTTTAATCTGAAATTGGTTTGTCTGGTAAGTATATTTAATGCCTGCAACGAACTGTATTTATAAAGTATTTTGTAGAAAATAATAGCCAAGAGGGCGATTACGTGTGGCTTGGTGTTATTACGCTGTTTCCAGAAATGTTTCGCGCAGTTTCAGAATTTGGCATTAGTCGACGGGCATTTGAAACGAATATTATGCAATTGGAGATGTGGAATCCCAGGGATTTTACCCTCGACAGGCATAAGACCGTTGATGATAAACCCTATGGCGGCGGGCCAGGTATGTTGATGAAAGTTGCGCCCCTGAGAGCTGCTATTAACGCCGCAAAAAAAGCTGCCGGTGGCCCGTGTAAAGTGGTTTATTTGTCGCCTCAAGGGCGTCAGGTGGATCAGCGTGTATTGGCGCAATTGGCTGTAAGAGAAAAAATGATATTAGTTGCCGGGCGGTATGAAGGTATTGATGAGCGCTTGATCGAAGCGGATATCGATGAAGAGTACTCCATTGGGGACTATGTTTTAAGTGGTGGAGAATTACCTGCAATGGTGTTGATTGATGGTATGACACGATTGCAAGCGGGTGCTGTGGGTGATGCGGAGTCAGTTGAAATGGACTCCTTTATGGATGGATTACTTGATCATCCTCATTATACTCGGCCCGATAAAGTTGATGGGATGGAAGTGCCTGGTATATTGCTTTCGGGTAATCATCAGGCAATAGAACGATGGCGTCTAAAGCAATCAATTGGTCGTACTCATAGTAAGCGACCGGATTTGCTAGTGGACCGTGAATTGACAGATAGAGAACAGAATTTGCTGAATGAGTATCTTGAGGAGCTTATTCAGAAACGTGAACTTGAGGAAAAGAAGTCATGAAGAACAAACTTATTGCAGATATTGAGTCGGCGCAGCTAAAAACAGACCTTCCGGACTTTCGTCCAGGGGATACCCTGTTGGTGCAGGTGAAGGTAAAAGAAGGTACACGTGAGCGCTTACAGGCCTTTGAAGGCATTGTAATTGGTATCCGAAATCGAGGTATTAATTCTGCATTTACGCTACGTAAAATATCTCATGGTGTTGGGGTTGAGAGAACTTTTCAGACTCATAGTAAACAAATCGATAGCGTGACTATTAAACGACGAGGTGATGTGCGACAGGCCAAGTTGTATTATTTAAGAGAACTAAGTGGTCGAGCAGCGCGAATCAAAGAAAAATTGGCAAAGTCGTAAACCTGTTCGGTTCGTTTAGTCCCATAATTATGGCACTAAAATTCTGCACTTATAACTTCTGAACTTCTGAACTTCTGAACTTCTGAACTTCTGAACTTCTGAACTTATAAAAAGGTATTGCGATTACATTTGGTTTGCCACCCGAGCTGTTGCTCTAGTAGCCAAATAAAAACGCCGCGGTGTAACATCGCGGCGTTTTTATTTGTGTGGTTTTTATTTGTAGAACTTTCTCTTAAAGATTACCCTAGTTAGCTTTAAATTTAGAAGTTAGCTTTAAATTTAGAAGTTAGGGTTAAATTTAGAAGTTAGCGTTATGTTTGGAGATCTCAGTTACATACGAGGTAGATTGATGCCCAGGAGCTGACGTAGATATGAAGCAGTTAAGGTACAGAGGCCAGTGGAGGTATAGCGGTGACAAATGGATCAGGTTCGACTATTTTAGACGCCGTTGATACCGCTGCTATGGCCGTTGCAGCCGAGTCGGAAAATGGCGGTGGGCAGGATGTTAAACTGGGTATTGAAAAGCTCGGCACTGAAAAACTCGGTATTAGAAAGTCAGATCAACAGATTATTGATGCATTTGTAGATAGCTTGTGGCTTGAGAAAAACCTTAGCCAGAATACTTTAAATGCCTATCACCAGGACCTGAAAGCCTATCGGTTGTGGCTAGAGAACCAGGGTTTGAATATTATTGAAGCTGGGCAAGCCGATATTCTGGCTTATTTGGCGCAGCGCCTCGGGGAAGGAATCGGCGCCCGCTCAATTGCGCGCGCGCTCTCATGTCTGAGATCCTGTTACCGGTATTTATTACGTGAAAAGCAAATAAGTGTTGATCCAACCTTGAGGATTGATAACCCTAAGCTGGGCCGATCTTTACCGGATAATTTGACTGAACTAGAAGTGGAAAAGTTACTTGCTGCGCCAGATACCGAGTTAGCTATTGGTCTGCGGGACCGGGCCATGCTCGAGGTCCTTTATGCAGGAGGCTTGCGAGTGACAGAACTTGTATCGCTGCAACTTACCGATATCAACCTGAAACAGGGCGTGTTAAGAATTATGGGTAAGGGCAGTAAGGAGCGACTGGTACCATTGGGTGAAGAAGCGATTGACTGGTTGCAGCAATTTTTAATGGGTGCAAGAATTGAATTGCTTCGAAGCAATCAATATTCTGATGTGGTTTTTCCGAGCACTCATGCCAGGCAGATGACTCGACAAACCTTTTGGCATCGCATTAAGATTCATGCCCACGCGGCCGGCATTGAGAGGAAATTGTCACCGCATACATTACGTCATGCTTTCGCCACTCATTTGCTGAATCATGGTGCTGATTTGCGGGTTGTGCAGCTACTATTGGGCCATAGCAGCTTATCAACAACTCAAATATATACCCATATAGCGCAGCATAGGATGAAACAGCTGCATGCAGCTCACCATCCTCGAGGTTAGGCAGAGCCTATTGATTGCCCGTGCATTTTTTCACTATTCTGCGCAGCTGGTCAATCGACGCAGAATAGTGTTGTTCAGGCCGTGCCATCGAAGGTTGGGCTATTTTCATAACCGGCTCATATATCGACTTAGTAGCTTACCTTGATGCAGCAACTTGTTATCATTCATTTGGCTGTTATTGCCATAAAAATTAATCAACTACGAACTATTACCTTAATGAACTGTCTATCAATCTATAGAGCAACTCGGCGTAAATACCAGATGCAGTATTGGGGATGCCGTTGACACCTCAAAAGGAAACCGACTGGCAATTAGTAAAACGAGTGCAGCGTGGTGATAAGCGAGCATATGATGTGTTGGTGTTGAAGTATCAGCATAAGATCGTTGGTTTGGTGAGTCGTTATTTACGCGACCAGGATGAGGTCCTGGATGTAGTTCAAGAGGCCTTTATTAAAGCTTATCGAGCGTTACCGAAGTTTAGAGGAGACAGTGCGTTTTATACCTGGTTGTATAGGATCGCAATAAACACGGCTAAAAACCATCTGGTTTCGAAATCAAGAAGGCCGCCAGATACGGATATTGATATTGATGATGGGGATTTTCAGGAGTCAGCGGGGATCCTCGCTGACACTAAGAACCCTGAAAATAGCCTGGCTACAGAGCAATTAAAATCGGTAGTTTATCGAGCGATTGCTGATCTGGCTGAAGAATTACGCGTTGCGTTGACATTACGTGAGTTCGATGGTCTTAGTTATGAGGAAATTGCAGAGGTGATGGAGTGCCCAGTTGGTACTGTCAGGTCAAGAATATTCAGAGCGAGAGAGGCAATAGAAAAGAAGATTGCGTCGATCGGTAATCACTAGGCCTGTTTTGCTGGGGGAATATATCCCAAAGGGATAGCAGCGACCAAAGGTATTAAGGTCATTAAGTAACACTCAGTAGGTTTATCGTTGCCGGCAGGACAGTTTTGGAGATGCTGGTTTTATAGGAAAAGAATTGCAATGTAGAAGTAGTAATACTAGATTTGTTGGCGGCTGGGATGCAAGATGGATAGTTATTGCGCACTAATATCGTAAGAATGGTATCGTAAGAATGGTATTGTCAAAATGGCATAGTTAGTTGTCCTGTTTATGGAATAAAACGTCAGTTATAGATAGGTCGGCTATAAGAGATAGCAGGCATAAAAATGTCAGAAATAAGGTTCATGTTTAAGGCTCATATATAAAGTTAAGATATAAAGCTAAGGCTAGATAAAATGGAAGCTCAGAAGGTTGGGCTGATTGGGTTGCAGTGTAAAAAAAGGCAATTTGAGCACAGCGATCAAGCAGATTTATGAGGGTAAGTAATAGGTGCAAGATAAGTTAAAAGAATCCATATCCGCTCTGATAGACGAAGAGTTAAGCGAAATTGAAATGCATCGCTTGTTGAGACAATATGCTGAGGATTCGAGCGTCAAAAAGTCCTGGTTATCCTATCGCCAGATTCAAGCGGTGATGCAGGATGAGCCAGTATTGACGACCGCTCAGCATTGTCAATTACACGATAGTATTAGTGCAGCAATAGAGGCAGAGGAAGATTTAGCGGGTTCGGCAATGCCTGTTTCAACAAATCCTGCGTTAACCGGTTTTAAGGCAAATACGTGGTATAGGCCTACTGCTGGGTTGGCGGTGGCAGCTTCGTTGGTTGTAGCGGTCCTGATTGGTTTTAATGCTTTGAATCCTAACCTGGATACAGTGGGGCCTAATATCGCTGAGGCGACAAAAAATGTCCAACCGCCAACCGCCGTTAAACCTGTAGTCCAGTTCGCAGCATCAGACGTGCAATTTGATCAAGAGCAACCAGAATTACGCGAACTGGATGCTGAATCACAAGCAAGGCTGCGAAAATATCTGCTCCAACATGAGCGTATGAGTCGGATGAACTCAAATGTCCAGACAGTTTCATTTAAATCAGGTGTTGTCAGAGATTCAGGTTCAAAAAGTGGACCGGGTAGTCAATAACATCATGGATCGAAGTTGCTGTTTAATGCTTCAATTTAGTGCGGCGCTGTCGATTGCTCTTCTGGCTAACATGCCTGTTACTGCCCAGAGCCTGTCTAATACTGCCCAGAGCTTGCCGAATACTGCCCAGAGCTTGTCGAATACAGCGCAAGGTTTAGCGCATTCAACTCAGAATCATCAACCTGATGCAGAGGCCAGTTATTGGTTAGAAAAAATGAATTACGCCCTGCATCAGGCGAGTTATCAAGGCACTTTTATCTACATGCGTGGTAAACGATTTGATACGGTTAAAGTTGTTCATTATGTTAATGATGGCACCGAATTCGAGCGCATGGTTAATCTGACAGGTGAAGAGAGAGAAATTATTCGAATTAATGAGCAGGCAGATTGTTATCACCCTGCAGATGGAGAATTTAAGCAGGTGCATGATGTGCCTATGGGCCCATTTACGCATAATTTCAGTAAAAGTATTTCCGAAAATCAATCCAGTTATAGAATATCTTTACACGGTAAAGATCGCATTGCGGGACGTTCAGCAATCCGTTTGAGTATTAGTCCGCGTAATAGTGATCGGTATGGTTATCGATTGTGGCTGGATGAAGAATCTGGCTTACTGCTTAAATCTGATCTGGTGAATCAAGGCCGGGTACTCGAGCTGTTTCAATTTTCGTCAGTAGAAATAGGACAACCTATTGAAGAATCTCAATTTCATTCCGCTTTACAAGATGTTGGTCGGTCGCATTCTTTAGCTCGAACGGAACCGCAGATGACAGCAAGTACGAGTAAGATGAAACCCAAATGGCGAGCTACCTGGGTTCCACCAGGTTTTAAGCAAGTTCAGACTCAGTTTGCTAACAGACTCTCCTTTACGGATGGTGTTGCCACTGTATCCATATTTGTAGATCGTAGTGGCGAATCAACGATGGTAAATATGCAAACATCCCTGGGTGCTACCGTGGTGCTGACGCGGCAGATTGAATCATCTGCGCAGCAGGTTACGGTCGTTGGTGAGGTGCCTTTGGATACTGCCAAGAGAGTGGCAGAATCTATCGAGCCAGTTATATATTAATTTTGGATAAACGGGTTTCGGCACTAAATAATAATCGAGATAAGGCAATTAACCCTATCCGCTCAGGTCAGGTTATTAGTCTTGACCAGCAAGGTCTCTGGTTACAGATAGAGGCCAATAGTTGCGCCACCTGTAGTACCTCCTGTGGAAGTAAAAACCTTAAGCAAATTCATTTGGCATCGACAATGTTTACTAGAGGGTTTACTAGTGGGTTTACTAGTGGGTTCACTGGTGAGTTGACCGTTCCTTCAGCTGTGGGTAGTCAAATTGAACTGTCTATATCCTTAAAGGGCCAGCTTTGGTTGCTGTTTAATTCCCTGCTGTTGCCACTTATTGGGTTTGTTTTTGGCGCTATATTGGCAGATTATTTTTTTCAGAATGAGTTGTTGAGTTTAATGTATGCCATTTTTGGCATGGCTATTGGTATTTTGACCTGTCGGCATTTTCCGCAGGCTATGATCGACGTGAAAAGGAAAGTGTGATGCAACTTAGTAAATTGATAACTCAAGTCCCTATCTGGGTGATGCTGATATTTGTTAGTAATTCAGCTGTAGCACGTTCATTTCCTGAATTTACGACCCTGGTCCAGGAGTCTTCCGCTGCGGTAGTAAATATAACGGCCAATCGGGCGACGCAAAGGCCGCCGGTTGACGAATTTCGCGGTCGAGAAATGCCTGAGTTTTTTCGGCGGTTTTTTGATCAACAGCAGCCAAAAAACAGGCCGTCAGCGGGTTCTGGGTTTATTGTCTCTGCGGATGGATATATCCTCACTAATAACCACGTTGTTGACGGCGCGGATGAAATTATTGTGGCGCTGAGCGATCGCCGAGAACGGGTTGCGTTGTTGGTTGGGGCGGATCCCCTTTCCGACCTGGCGCTATTAAAAATTGATGAAACAGATTTGCCGGTAGTCAAGATTGGCAGTTCAGAAGGTCTGCAAGTGGGAGAATGGGTGGTTGCTATTGGTTCGCCATTTGGGTTCGAGCTATCTGTTACAGCGGGTATCGTCAGTGCCAAAGGTAGGAGTCTGCCGGACGATAGCGGCAATTATGTGCCTTATATTCAAACTGATGTGGCCATTAACCCCGGTAATTCCGGGGGGCCTTTGTTTAACCTTGAAGGTAAGGTGGTGGGTATTAATTCTCAGATTTTTACTCGTTCCGGTGGTTTTATGGGGCTATCTTTTGCGATCCCCATTGATGTTGCAATGGAAGTGGTTGAGCAGTTAAAGGATAAGGGCATTGTTTCAAGGGGGTGGCTAGGTGTGCTGATTCAACGGGTAGATCGAGATTTAGCAGAATCTTTTGGCCTTGAACGCGCCGCCGGTGCCCTGGTTACACAAATTTTGCCTGCCAGTCCTGCGGAACAAAGTGATCTTCAGGTTGGTGACATTATTCTCAAATTTGATGGTCGAAAGATTGATCTGTCATCTGACCTGCCACACATTGTTGGCCGAACCAAAGCTGACAGCGAAGTAGAAGTAGAAGTTATAAGGGCCGGTAAGTCAAAACAGTTGAGTATTCGGGTTGGTTTATTACCTGCTCGCAAAGAGCAGCGGCTCAGTAGCAGGGACAAGAGGATAGAAGGTAGGTTGGGAATCGATGTTGAAGACCTGGGTCCGGAACATCAGAGTGAAAAACTGGAAGCGGGCGTAATTGTCACCCGGATCGGCCCTGGGCCAGCAAAAACAGCTGGTTTGCGTCAGGGGGATATTATTACCATGTTAAATGGTGAGGCGATCGTTGCGACCCAGCAGTTTGTTCAGGTGGCGCGGAAATTGCCGGTTGCTGTTGCGATACCAATACGAGTAGTTCGCAACCAGCGGCCAGAGTTTCTGGTCATCAAAATAATCGACGTGGCTGGCCGTTAAACCACCGTTAATCAGAGATTCCCTGGAAGTAGCTTCTACGAGCGTTGGTAATTATTGCTGATAGCGTATACTGAGTGAATCCTATAGACTTCACGGTTTTGTACGGCAGGCACGCAGTGCATGTTGCACTGTCATCATGTGTGGCTATACAACTATCAGAGTAGGTCGTCCCCCTAGATTATTAATGGCTGAATCCAAATATATACGAAATTTTTCTATCATAGCGCATATTGACCATGGTAAATCGACCCTGGCAGATCGCTTCATACAGCTATGCGGTGGTTTGACAGATCGCGAAATGGCAAATCAGGTGCTCGACTCGATGGATATTGAGCGTGAGCGCGGGATCACCATAAAAGCCCAGAGTGTCACCCTGTTTTATCAGGCTGACGATGGTCATGAATATCAATTAAATATGATCGACACACCCGGCCATGTTGACTTCAGCTATGAAGTTTCACGGTCTATGGCTGCCTGCGAAGGCGCGCTATTGGTGGTTGATGCTGCCCAGGGGGTAGAGGCACAGTCTGTTGCCAATTGTTATACCGCTATTGAGCAGGGGCTGGAAGTTTTACCCGTGTTGAATAAAATTGATCTGCCTCAGGCCGATCCAGATACCGTATGTCAGGAAATAGAAGAAATTATCGGTATTGATGCGACTGCAGCAATACAGGTAAGTGCCAAGCGCGGCGATGGTATTCGAGAATTACTGGAAGAGTTACTCGAGGTTATCCCTGCCCCGGTTGCTGATAGAAATGCCGACCTCCAGGCATTAATTATAGATTCCTGGTTTGATAATTATCTTGGTGTGGTATCACTTGTGCGGGTAGTTCAAGGTGAGATTTCTGCTAAAGACCGTATCATTTTAAAATCGATCGGGAAAACCCATCAGGTGGATGCAGTAGGTATTTTTACCCCCAAACGGCACCTGACCGGTGTACTCAGAGCTGGCGAAGTGGGTTTCATTGTTGCTGGTATCAAAGACGTAAAGGGTGCGCCAGTGGGGGACACGATCACACTTGCATCAACCCAGGATGTGCCTGATTTGCCGGGTTTTCAAAAGGTTAAACCGCAAGTTTATGCCGGCATGTTCACGGTTAGTGCTGATGATTTCGAAGATTTTCGGGATGCGCTTGCCAAATTAACACTCAATGATGCCTCGTTGGTTTATGAGCCTGAAAGTTCTGAAGCCCTCGGTAACGGGTTTCGTTGTGGATTTCTGGGTATGTTGCATATGGAGATTATTCAGGAGCGCCTGGAACGGGAATATAATCTTGATTTGATTACCTCAGCCCCCACTGTCATCTACGAAGTGGTGACCAAAGCTGGCCTCACCACCAAAGTGGATAACCCGTCGCAATTGCCTGATCCATCAACTATAGGCGAGATGCACGAACCCATTGTTGTCGCTAATATCTTGGTGCCACAAGAATACCTGGGTAGCGTGATCACGCTATGTGTTGAACGTCGTGGTGTGCAAAAGGATATGCAATTTGTTGGTAAGCAGGTGTCATTAAGTTATGACTTGCCTATGAATGAAGTCGTGATGGATTTTTTTGATAAGCTGAAATCCGTGAGCCGAGGTTATGCGTCACTGGATTATAGTTTTGATCGTTTTCAGACCGCCGACCTGGTACGTCTTGATGTGTTAATTAATGGCGATAAAGTGGATGCACTGGCGGTGATTGTACATCGTGAAGATGCGCGCACTAAAGGTTTTGGGTTAACTAAAAAGATGAAAGAACTCATACCCCGGCAAATGTTTGATGTCGCGATACAGGCTGCAATAGGTGGGCAAATCATAGCGCGGCAGACAGTCAAAGCGTTACGTAAAAATGTCACCGCAAAATGTTATGGCGGTGATATAACGCGCAAGAAAAAGCTTCTGGAAAAACAGAAAGCGGGTAAAAAACGCATGAAACAGGTTGGCAGCGTGGAAATTCCTCAGGAAGCATTTTTGGCTGTGTTGAGGGTGGATAAATGAGTGTGAATTTTCCGTTGTTCTTAATGGTTGCAACGGCGGTTGCAGGTTTGTTGTGGTTGTTGGATATCTGGTTGCTAAAACCGAAACGACTGCTGGCTGTTGCTGCTTTTAACGCCGAATTATCAAGCAATGCGAGGACAAAAGCGCAATCGCAATCGAGTCCTGAAACTGAATTAGCAGTAGAAAAATTGCTCAAAGAGCCAGTAGTTATTGAGTACGCCATTTCCTTTTTTCCAGTGCTGCTTATTGTGCTGGTGTTAAGGTCTTTCCTGGCTGAGCCATTTCAGATTCCTACTGGATCGATGATACCCACATTAAAAGTTGGTGATTTTATCCTGGTCAATAAATACTCTTATGGTATCAGGTTGCCCGCTTTTGGAACCAAGATAATTGATGTAGGAATGCCTGAAACAGGCGATGTTATGGTTTTTATTCCGCCGCATAAGGATGAGTATTTTATTAAGCGGGTGGTGGGGCTTCCAGGCGATAAGATTATTTATAAAGGTAAAAAATTGACCGTCAATGGCGTCGAGCAGAAACAGATTTTTAAGGCTCAAATACCCTTTAATAGTCCTGAATATAAGGTGATCGAAGAAACTCTGGGGGATACAACGCACATGATTCATACGGTTAATCGTGGCTTTGCAAAAACTCAGGAGTGGATTGTACCGGCAGGACACTATTTTATGATGGGCGATAACCGTGATCTAAGCAGCGATAGCAGGTATTGGGGTACGGTTCCAGAAGATAATATTGTCGGCCAGGCCTTTGCTGTGTGGATGCATAAAGAGCCTGGATTTAATTTGCCGAGTTTTTCTTATAATAAATGGATTGAATGACGCGGCTGGTTGCAGATGTTATCGCGCTGGCGTGTCTGGACATTGGGTTTTAGCTGTGCACTTTTAAGCCATGGAGAAAGAAATACCTCGGTTTGTCGCGAGCTGATGTACGGTTCTATTATTCGAGGCGGCCATTATTGAAAGGGATGCAAAATGAAATGCTATAAAAGCCAGCTTGGGGCGTCATTTTTGAATGCGCTGACGTTTTTGCTTGTTGTTGGTACCGTTATTACATTCGGTACTAAAATGATGCCGCTTTACATGGACCATAATACTATGTCGACCTTGATGGATAAGATGGCTGCTGAAAATGGGATGGCAGGCAAAAGTAACCGCGAATTATTGGCCGCGTTTAAGAAAAGATTAAAGCTGAATAATATTCGGAAGTTTGATATCAAGAATAATGTCGTCATCGAAAGAACGCCTAATGGGACAGATATGAAGCTGGATTATGAGGTTAGATTGCCGCTTGTTTACAATGTCGATCTCATTGCTAGTTTTAATAAAAGCGTTGAATTACGGAAGTAAGCTAGTGTTTAAGCGATCTTGCTTTTAGGCATAGTTTAGACATAGTTTAGGTCTAGTTTAGGCATAGGTTGTTGAGCAAATGTTATGAATCTGGAAAAGTTACAACGCCAATTAGGTTATTCGTTTTCAAGCGAAAAACTGTTATCACAGGCGCTAACACATCGAAGTTACGGAGCACAAAATAACGAGCGGATTGAGTTTCTTGGTGACTCAATCTTAAATTTCGTTATTGCAGAAAATCTATTTCTTCGTTTTTGCGATGCCAGCGAAGGTCAGCTGAGCCGGTTACGAGCGAAAATGGTTCGCCGTCAAACGTTGGCGGAAGTCGCGCGCGAATTTAAACTGGGTGACTATCTAATAATGGGTAGTGGCGAGCTTAAAAGTGGTGGGTATCAGAGAGAATCTATTCTCTCTGATACCCTTGAAGCAATTATTGGGGCAATGTTTTTAGAAGCCGGGCTCGATACCACCAAAGCCAGTATCATTCGTTGGTTTAACATAAGGTTAGATGGGCTATCTCTGGATCAGACCCTCAAAGACGCGAAATCCAGGTTGCAGGAGTATTTGCAAAGTTGTCAGGCAGGATTGCCAGTATATCTGGTGACAGAAACTCGAGGCCAGTCGCATGAACAGACTTTTTATATTGAATGCCGTTGTAGCCTACTAGAAAGTGCTGCCACCGGTGAAGGTAGTAGCCGCAGGACGGCCGAACAAAATGCAGCCATGGCGGCTTTGGAGCAATTAGGCATTGAACACGAACATAGCTAAATCACAACGTTGCGGATATGTTGCCATCATTGGTCGACCCAATGTTGGTAAGTCAAGTTTGTTGAACCGAATACTGGGTCAAAAATTAAGTATTACCTCGAAAAAGCCGCAGACTACACGACATAAATTGTTGGGTATTAAAACCACTGATTTGTCTCAAATTCTATACGTCGATACTCCAGGTATACATAAAGAAGAAAAAAGAGCCATTAATCGCTATATGAACCAGGCTGCCAAAGGGGTGGTGCGGGACGTTGATACCGTTATCCTGGTAACAGACCGAACGGACTGGCAGAAGAATGATCAGGAAGCCGCTGATAGTCTTAAGGGCGGGCGGGGTCAGCTGATCATTGCTATCAATAAAGTAGATTTGCTTAAAGATAAGACCAGTCTGCTGCCTCACCTTGCGAGTATGCATGAAAGGTTTCCTGCAGCAGAAATTATTCCGATTTCAGCAGAAAATGGTGAAAATCTTGATGCACTTGAAGCCGCAGTGGAAAAAACATTGCCCTACGGAGATTTTCTTTTTGCAGAGGATCAGTTGACTGACCGGAGCGAAAGATTTCTAGTTGCGGAAGTAATCAGAGAAAAGATTATGCGACAGTTGGGTGAAGAATTACCTTATGCTGTAACTATTCAAATAGAGAGTTTTAAAGTACGGGGCAAGGTAATTCACATTGATGGTATTGTTTTTGTTGAGCGGGATGGGCAAAAAGCAATATTGATCGGTAAAAATGGTGCCAAGTTGAAGCGCATTGGCACAGATGCTCGAGTGTCTATTGAGCGGTTGTTAGATCAGAAGGTAATGCTTAAATTGTGGGTAAAGGTTAAATCTGGTTGGTCAGACGATGAGCGGGCGCTCAAAAGTCTGGGTTATGATGATATCTAACCATCGGGCGGAGCTATCACCTGCCTACATTTTACATAGCCGAAAATATCGAGATACTAGTCAGATAGTAGAGCTGCTAACGTTGAAAGAAGGCCGCGTAGCAGCGGTCATGCGTGGTGCTCGAGGAAAGAAAAAAAAGCACCAGACAGCGCAGCCTTTTTGTCCTATTTTAGTGGCTTACTTTGGCCGTAGTGATTTAAAAACTATTGCTAATTGGGAAGTAAGCTATATCAACTTGCTGCAAGGAGAAAATGCTTTAATAGGTCTGTATGCGAATGAACTTCTGGTGCGTTTGTTGGGTCCATTTGAAGTAGTCGAGCGATTGTTTGTAGCTTATCAATACCTGCTTAATGCGTTAGTTAAGGATGATGAAACTAGCCAGGCGTTACGTTATTTTGAATTAATACTGCTTGAAGATCTTGGTTATGGCATTACTTTTGATGTTGAAGTGCCTACCGGAGAACCTGTCAGGCCTGATGCTTGTTATCGATATGTGGCAGCTGAAGGTTTTTATCCGGTTGACTCACAACGATATCCAAATGGCGGTTTTCGCGGTGATCATTTAGTGGATATAGCCAATAAAGACTTGAGCCGAGAAGAAGTTGTACTGACTGCAAAACAGGTGACTCGCGTGGCGTTGGCAAGTTTACTGGGTGATAAGCCTTTAAAAAGTCGCGAGGTGTTTAAAAAGTACCGGCTTGATATGAGTAAGTCGCTATTGTCAGATGAGAAAGATAAATCATGATAGTGGGTATCGGGGTTGATATTGTCGACACTGACAGGATGGATAAGTCCTACCGACGATTTGGTGATCGGTTTGCAGAAAAAATTCTCCATCAGGATGAGATACAAAAGTATCATGCGGCGAATAATAAGGTATCCTTTCTTGCTAAACGATTTGCTGCCAAAGAAGCTGTTGCCAAAGCTTTAGGCACGGGTATGAGAGCGGGTGTGCATTTTAGACAGATTTGTATTTGTAATAAAAAAACTGGTTTGCCGTTTGTGAAATTAAGTGCTGCAGCAGAAACGCGGGCAGCTGCTTTAGGGGTAAAGAAGATTCACTTAAGTTTGTCTGACGAGCGAACTAATGCCATCGCTTTTGTGGTGTTTGAGTCTACAGGTCGCGAATAACGTAATTTAAAATCTCGACAATCTGTTCTGGGGTTGTTGCCCATGCTAGAGCTGCCGCATCAATTTCTTTTAATGGATGAATGATATCTTCACTGTGGAGCGTAATGTAGGGCTTGCCCAGCGCTGCGATATAACCTGCGTCAAATGCTGCATTCCATTGTTTGTACTTATCGCCAAAGCGTATAATTGCGATATCACATTTTTCAAGCAGTGTTTTCGTACGTATCGCGTTTACTTTAGCTGATTTGTGATCCCGCCAATAATTTTTATCTTCGTTGCCAAGCAAGTCACCAGCGGCATCACTTGCTTCGTGGTTTGTTATAGCCGATGAAAACGAAAAGTCATTGTTAGCACAGCCAGTTATGATTTTTTTTCGCCAGTCTGTATGTATTTCACCAGAAAGATACACGTTGAAATTCATATTATATTTCCTTCGTTAACAATATTTGTTGGGAAATTTAGCCTGTGTAATTCCCGTAATTGTGGCAGATTGATTATCTTTTATAGTGTCAGTAAGAGGCTGCTTTAAGATGCGGCTGTTAGGTAAGAGCCGCGATCGGCACTTCCTGTAAGAGCCGCGATCGGCACTTCCTGAATGCTTAAGTGTTTCTATACAGCTAGTACTATAGCCTTCGGAGTCGGATGTTCTGCAAAATCTCAGCCTCTGAGTTGGGCGCCGTGCGAGGCCATCCATTTACCTACTGCTGCTTCTGTCTCGGGGCTTACGTCGTCGCGCAGGTGGGTAATACAATCACCATCAAAGATGGCGGTCTCGTTTCCGGCAATAATAAGGTCTGGGCAGTTCACTTTGCTATAAATGGCTTCCCAACCCACCGTCAACTCGTTGCCATCAACGATGGGTGTCTGCAAGTTTAGTGTACGACTATCCATCTTCCGGTCGAGTCCATCGATGCCATTTTTTAATTTTGCCAACACTGCCGAGCGACCCTGTGCATCTTCAGGGCCGCCGGAATAAACTGCCTGCTCGGTAAAATAAGGCGCTATTCGAGACCAGTCATCATCGATATAGCTTTTCTCAAATGCGTCGGCATAAGCAAGAAAGCGCTCAAGAATACTCATAGTTGGATCCAGTTGCGGGATTATCTTTGAGCATAAGCATTAGGCTATTGGGATGGAAGCTTAATATGTTTTAGTTTGTCCGATAGCGTAACCAATGAATATCTGCAAGATACCGGCGTGTTGATCCGCGCTATTTATCAAGTTTAATGCGAATGGTACTAGTTACGGCGCTGTGACCTGGCTGCAATGTCTACAATAGCGCCCTTCACCAAAGGTTACAACTTTGATTGGATGGCTATTCTGTAGTGGTTCTAAATTAGTGGAGCCTAAGCATTTATCTTCGATGGCTTCTATGGGATGCTGATATTGAAATTTAACGGTTAATTATTTTATTACAACTATCATCACTTCGGTTTTCAACGCAGGGGAGAAAAACATGCATAAAATTGGTTTTATTGGTACGGGCGAAATTGGTAACCCGATGGCAGAACAAATACTCAAAGCGAATTATCCGTTAGTTATATTTGATGTAAATAAAAAGGCGGCAGAAAACCTGCTTCAGCAGGGCGCTAGTTGGGCAGCATCAGTTGCCGAGGTTGCGCAACAAAGTGATATTGTCTTTACGTCCTTGCCGGGGCCGGCTGAACTGGATGCGGTTATTAATGGAGCTAATGGGTTGCTAGCGGGTGCGCATGAAGATTTGATTCATGTGGATTTAAGCACCTGCTCGATTGTGTCAGTTAAAAAGGCCAGGGCTCAGGAGTTGGCTGCGGGGGTTCGTTTTCTTGATGCGCCGGTTTCTGGTGGTGCGGTAGGAGCAAGAGCTGGCAGCCTGTCGGTGATGGTGAGCGGTGACCCCGCAGCTTTTGAAGTGGCTGAAATCGTGATCAAAAGTTTTGGTGAAAATATATTTTATCTGGGTGAGGATAGCGGCAAAGGTACGATGGCCAAACTGGTCAATAATGCGATATTTTTTGCTGTTGCTCAGGTAGTTCAGGAAGGTCTGGTGCTGGGTGAGAAAGCTGGTTTTGATCTAAATGAACTGCATAAGATCCTAAAAGTGAGTTCAAGTGCCGCGCATCTTGGTATGGTGCCGCTTTTTTTGTCTAGAAATTTTGAGAAAGGCTTTACTGTTAAGCTAGCTGAAAAGGATTTAGCGATGGCGCTTGAGTCTGCCCGTGAATTAAAAACTACCTTGCCGGCGATAAATGCAGCACATCAAACCTATTTGAAATCAATCGCCATGGATAAAGGCGATAAGATGTTCGCTGCTACGCTAGAGGTACTGGAGCAGCAGGCAGGATTATAATAGCCTGCCATTCTCGGGGGTTTTACGTTCCCGTTGCGTTTGCTATGTATTGATTATGCTAAAGGTTGATTTTTTTATTGCCGAGTGAGATGGCTAGTGTTTAGTTGGACCAGCCATCAAAGCGCATAATATCAGCAACGGGTTTGCGACTGACTGGGCCAAAGTTACCCAGGGGATAGCCCACAGGAATGAGACAAAAAGCGGCCATTGTTTCAGGCAGGTTTAATATCTCGGCTACTGCGGATTGCCTGGCAAGTGCCAGGGTTGTGGGTGCTGCGCCGAGGCCCATAGCCCTGGCAGCGAGTAGCAGGTTCTGTACCCCAGGCCAGATTGACCCAGCAGAGCGCGCCATTGTTGCGCTATCTACTTTCTGCTCAAATTCCATACAGGCAATGATAATCGCCGGGATCTCATGCAAATGTTCCATTTGCCACATTACCGCTTTTAGCATACGTTGGCGCTTGTCTTCAGATTGATGCGGCAAGCCACCAGAGTTTGAACCCTGTGGGCCGATATAGGCTTCTACGCCAGCCCGGTTAAGTTCTGCCAGGCGTTGTTTAATGGTGGGGTCGCGGACGATAATCCACCGGCCATTTTGCATATTAGAACCAGACGGCGCCTGGCTGGCGGCTTCGATCAGCTTTACCAGCATGTCTTCTGGTATCTCCCGGCTGTCCAGGCGGCGCATAGCCCGGTTGTTGTACATTACTTCAAAGATGCCCATTTCCTGTGCTGCTTTTTGGGTCATTTGTTGAGCTCCTGCTGTTATCTCTGGATGCTTATAGTTTGTATCTGCGGTGGGCTTATATCTGCCGTGGGCTTATAAAAAGTAGTTTTACTGAGTATTAACACCCTGGCTCTGTAGATAGTCTTCGTAGCTACCATGAAAGTCAACAATGCCAGTTGGGGTGAGCTCAATGATTCTGGTGGCCAGTGATGATACAAATTCGCGGTCATGGCTGACAAAAATCAAGGTGCCTGGATAGTTTTCCAGAGCGAGGTTGAGCGATTCTATAGATTCCATGTCCAGGTGGTTGGTAGGTTCATCCATTAATATGATATTGGGCCGCTGGAGGATGATTTTGCCGAATAACATTCGGCCTTGTTCGCCCCCTGAAATCACATCAACATTCTTTTTTATATCCTCCCCGGAAAACAGCAGGCGACCTAAAGCGGCGCGTATTACCTGCTCATCATCGCCTTCTCTACCCCAGTGGGCCATCCAGTCCAGGAGAGTCTGCTTGTTGTCGAAGTCAGCTGCATGATCCTGGGCGTAATAGCCCAAAGAAGCATTTTGGGACCATTTAACACTACCAGCTGTTGCGTCAAGGTCGCCCACCAGACAGCGTAAAAGGGTAGTTTTGCCGATACCATTAGGGCCGATAATGGCGACCCGTTCACCAACGTTTAGCAATAAATTAAGGTTTTTGAATAATTCTTCGTCGTAGGTTTTACTCAGGCCTTCGACTTCAACCGCCAGGCGGTGTAGTTCTTTTTCCTGCTCAAAAATAATATAGGGGTTCTGACGGCTAGAAGGTTTGACTTCAGCCAGTTCAATCTTGTCTATCTGTTTGGCGCGTGAGGTGGCCTGTTTTGATTTTGATGCATTTGCAGAGAACCGACTGACGAAGGTACGTAATTCGGCTATTTGGGCTTTTTTCTTGGCATTGTCGGTAAGTAAGCGCTCGCGTGCCTGAGTTGATGCGGTCATGTACTGGTCGTAGTTGCCCGGATAAACCCGTAGCTCACCATAGTCCAGATCAGCCATATGGGTACAAACACTATTTAGAAAATGACGGTCGTGAGAAATAATAACCATTGTGCAATTGCGTTCATTCAGGGCAGTTTCTAGCCATCTAATGGTATTGATATCGAGATTGTTCGTTGGCTCATCGAGTAACATGATGTCTGGCTCTGAAAATAGTACCTGTGCCAGTAGCACACGCAGTTTCCAGCCGGGGGCCACTTCGCTCATGGGTCCGTAGTGCAGTTCGCCAACAATGCCAACGCCCAGTAATATTTCACCTGCCCGTGCTTCAGCGCTATAACCGTCAAGTTCTGCAAACTCTGATTCGAGGTCGGCAGCACGAATGCCGTCAGCTTCGGTCATATCTGGATTGGCATAAATCGCATCTTTCTCCGACTTGATTTTCCACAGATCTTCATGGCCCATAAGCACAGTATCTATGACGCTGAATTCCTCAAAGGCAAACTGGTCCTGTTTAAGTTTGCCGATACGTTCATTGGGGTCTTTAGATACATTACCTGCCGTCGGTTCGAGATCGCCACCAAGAATTTTCATATAGGTGGATTTTCCACAACCATTGGCACCGATGAGGCCGTAGCGATTGCCGTTACCGAACTTGAGTGAGACATTTTCGAACAGAGGTTTTGCACCAAACTGCATGGTGATATTGGCTGAAGTAAGCAATGTATTGTTCCGGATTAAAGAAAGCTAATGACAATAACCGTACAGGCAAGCTGAAGCGCTAATACGGGATAAAAAATGGCGCGCATTATGTCATACTTTAGACTAAATCAGCAGTAATTCGACAGCGGAAATTGAATTGCAATTACAATCATATAGTCAGAGCCGTGCATCTATTTTGATAGAGCCATACATCTATTTGGATAGCTACATGGTCAGAGCACTATGTCGGTTTGAGGAAAAATTATATCTTCAGCTGATTATTTGTTAAGTTGCGCGCAGCGAGCAAACTATAAGAAATAGCGTAAGCCTGACTATTGCAATATGAATAGCTTGCAGCATGAATAGACGGCGCAATCATCCCAGTCTGATTTTTGATGATTTGAATAAAATATTTTCACCAAAGACAGTTTCTATAGTGATAGTTTCGATAGTGATAGTTTCGATAATGATAGTTTAACCAAAGACGATTTAGACCCAGATTATGAATAAAGCGCTGACAGTTCTGCAGGAAATCTTTGGCTATGAAAATTTTCGTTCGCCTCAGGCGGAAATTATAGATACGGTCATTGCCGGTGGCGATGCGCTGGTATTAATGCCTACCGGTGGCGGTAAGTCTCTCTGTTATCAGATTCCAGCGATTGCACGGGATGGGTGTGGGATTGTAATTTCGCCGCTGATTGCACTAATGCAAGATCAGGTGGGCGCATTGAAGCAGCTGGGTGTCAGGGCTAGTTTTTTGAATTCTACCCTGGATCATCAGGCCGCCAATGATATTGAACAGGCGCTGCGTGATAATGCGCTTGATCTGCTTTATATAGCACCCGAAAGGTTGGTCAAGGAACGTACCCTGGGCCTGTTAAAGTCGATTCAAATCAGTTTGTTTGCGATTGACGAGGCACATTGTGTTTCCCAATGGGGGCATGATTTTCGTTCAGATTATTTGCAGCTAAGTATCCTGCACCGTGAATTCCCCGATATTCCAAGAATTGCTTTGACGGCCACAGCCGATGCTAGAACGCAAAAGGATATTAAAGAACGACTTGACCTGGTGCGAGCAGAACAATACCTGGTTGGGTTTGATCGGCCAAATATTCGTTATACCATCGGCTTGAAAAATAACCCGCGGAATCAACTGGCAAAATTTCTTAAACAGGAACACCTGACCGATGCCGGTATCATTTATTGTTTGTCGCGCAAAAAAACTGAAGAAACGGCCGCCTGGCTAAAAAACCAGGGTTTTAACGCTTTAGCCTATCATGCGGGCTTAAGCGTCACTGAAAGAGCAGAAAACCAGGCGGCTTTTTTGCGTGAAGAGTCGGTGATAATTGTCGCGACTATTGCTTTTGGTATGGGCATAGATAAGCCGGATGTGCGGTTTGTAGTGCATCTGGATCTGCCTAAGACCATTGAATCTTACTATCAGGAAACCGGCCGTGCTGGACGCGACGGCAAACCTGCTAACGCCTGGCTCTTATATGGTTTGCAGGACGTTATTAAATTGCGCGAAATGCTTGATCGTTCCCAGGGCAATGAAGAATACAAAAGAATTGAACGGCATAGACTTAATCGAATGTTGGCATTATGTGAAACAACCACCTGTAGGCGACAGGCCTTACTGCACTATTTTGATGAGCAGGCAGCTGACCGTTGTGATAATTGTGATACTTGCATTAATCCTGTTGAAACCTGGGATGCTACTGAAGCATCTCGTAAAGCATTAAGTGTGGTTTATAGGACTGGCCAACGATTTGGCGTAAACCATCTTGTGGATGTTTTACGCGGCGCTGAAAATGAAAAAGTTCGACAATTTGAACATCAGTTGTTGCCGGTACATGGCATCGGCAAAGAACTGGATGGCAATCAATGGCATTCAGTTTTTCGTCAATTGATGGCGCGGGGTTATATTCGCGCTAATCTTGAACGATATTCAGCCATCTGTCTCGAAAATAAGTGCCGCCCGCTGCTGCGCGGGGAGGAAACTATTGAATTGCGAAAAGACAGCAAACAAAAGATTACTCGGCAGCAGACGAAAACTGCCCTGCCTACGGATTTAGATGTGGGTTTATGGGAGGCGCTAAGAGAATGTCGGCGGCGCCTCGCAGAAACGCAGGGTGTTCCGCCTTATATTATATTTCATGATAGTACCCTGTTACTGATGGCTGAATTGCTACCGAGTTCTTTGGCCGAGTTTGCTGGTTTGTCAGGCGTGGGTGATCGTAAACGAGAGAAATATGGACCAGCTTTTATAGAAGTGATTCGTAGCAGCGCCTGCTCTGATTAAAAGTCTGATTGAGTGTTTAATATAACTATCTGATCAGTGCATTAATGTTCAGCAAGATAGGCAGGCAGTTTGTTTTCGTATTCTAGATACCATTCGGTAAGCAATGCAATCTCATGGTTAAAGCTTTGCAACAGGCTGTCTAATTGTTTGGGTTGAAGTTGGGTTTCCTGTTTTAAACGAATTTCTAACGATCTCACTGTTTGTTCAAGGCGAGGTATGCCGCAATATTGAAGCGCGCCATGAATTTTATGCACACTGGCCTGGAAATCAATCAAGTTGCCAGCAGCACAGGCAGTATTTGCTTTTTGCTGGTCTGCAGGCAGTGAGGCCATGAACAGTTGCAGGAATTCTGTGGCGAATTCTGGTTTGTTATTGGCCCGTTGTAGTGATAGCGGTTTGTTTATTATAGTCGGCTCATGGTTTGGCAGGCTGGTGATGACCTTTGCTGGTGGCGCACTACTGAGTTGGTATTCGCTGCCTAGATATTGTTGGATGGTATTCTGCAAGCTCCATTTGTCCGCAGGTTTGATCAGTGAGTCGTTCATGCCGGCTTGTTTGATCTGTAATTCTTCAAGCTCTGAAAGGTGTGCGGTTAAGGCGATGATTGGTTTTTCAAAGCCATTGCTGCGTATCATTTTACTTGCCAATATGCCCGACATAACAGGCATTTGTATATCCATAAAAATTAGATCGAAAGATGTTTGTAAGCATATTTGTATTGCTTTTACGGGATCGTTGGAAGTAATGGTTTGGTGCCCCAACTCGGATAAAAGCAGGCTAAGCAACTGGAGATTGGATTGACTGTCGTCAACTGCCAATATTTTCAGCTGGGTGGTTATTTTTGATTTGTTGGCTCGAATTTTTTCTATCAGTTGCTGTTGGTGCAGTGGATAGCTAAGTTTTACGCAGTCCTGATGGCAATGGCGTGACTGATCGTTTGCTAATAATATCTTTGGTTTATGGGCAGTTGTTGTTGCTACCGACAATCTTGACGATGAATTAAGTAATGGGCTAGTGGCGGGATAATCTTGTTGCAAAATGAGTTGAAAGTCGGGATTTTTGTCGGTTAGACAAATGCCAAGATTCGATAACCTGCTTTCGGCGCTTTGTTTTTGCGCGTCATTGTCGTAAATAAGTTGCGCGTTGACGCCATATATACGTTGTCCCGGTACCGCTGAGCAGATTATGGGAATTAACAATGCAGCATCTTTAATCTGAGCATTGAGTAGTAACATGAGTTCCTGTAGGCGAGCGTGTATATCTGTTGGTTGGTTGTGTATACCCGACAGGCTGATTGATAACAATTTATCTGTGGGGAATTGCACTTTCAGTATTAATTGTAAGTCGTTCGTAAAGCAGTCGTTGATATGGTGAGCAAGTAAATAGTTAAAAACGATCGCGGTTAAAATTTGTCGGTTGCCAAGGGCCTCAAAGCCGCAGGACTTATCAAAAATTGGCAGCAGACTAATCTTTTGTTTGTAAAACAAGGGTGTAAGTAGTGCAATCGCGTCGTCGACCAACTGGTGTACGTCAATTGTTTTTTGACCACTTGCCGACAGGCTACGATGTTGAAGTTCGTTGAGTAAAAAATCAATTTTATTCACTGTGCCGTTAACATTATTACAGTCAGGCTGTTGGTCAGGGTTGTAGGTTGCTGGCGTGCTGTTTATGGTGTTATCGATGGTGTTATTAATGACGTTCTCAGCATTCATCAACGGTTCACCGCAGAGGTCAGTTATTGCCTGTATATATGCCTGGTTTAATCTGGATTTATTCTGAAGCAGCTGTAGATCAACTTGAATTGACTGACTCGATGATTGCAGGTTGTCTATCTGGTTATTTAATTTCTGCTTGCTGTGGATACCTTCCGCGTGTTGCTGTTGGTAGTCACTGTTAATAGCCTGGAATTGGCGTTGAATTGACCTTGCCAGGTCTTGCGCGGGAGTGCCGTCATCAATGTCGGCAGGATTGAGTAGCAACGAAGGCTCATCCAACTGTTGTTGGAGTCTGTGTATCGGCGCTATATACTGCCGGTTGATAAATCGGTGGGTGAAACCAGCGGCAAGTAAAAATAGTAATAGTGTCGCGGAGGCAAACAAAAATTGCCCTATACCGCGATAATTGAGGATAAAACCAGTGAGGCAACCGCCCGCTATGACGACGGGCAGTATAGTTAGCAAAAACAGGTATTTTTCATTCTTAGTCACAGCGAGTTTGGAAAAATCCGTTTAAATTAAACAGGCACTCGGGTTATATTCCGCAAGTGAATTTGTATAGACAAAGCAGATATTATAGGAATCGTTCCTTATCTCCTATGATTAACAATCATTGATCCGGCTAAAAGTATAAGTATGAAGCAATACCCTACAATTGAATCTTGTATTGGCGAGACACCTCTGGTGCGGTTACAGCGTTTAGATGGTGAGTCCAGCAATACCATATTATTAAAGCTCGAAGGTAATAATCCAGCTGGCTCTGTTAAAGATCGCCCTGCCATGAGTATGATTGTGCACGCGGAAAACAGGGGCGATATTAAGCCAGGAGATACGCTGATTGAAGCCACCAGTGGCAATACAGGTATAGCTCTGGCGATGGCAGCGGCGATTAAAGGTTATAAGATGGTACTTATTATGCCGGTCCATATGAGTGATGAAAGAAAAACCGCTATGGCCGCTTATGGCGCAGAACTAATTATGGTAACCCAGGAACAGGGGATGGAAGGGGCCCGTGATTTGGCGCTTGAAATGCAAGTGCAGGGTAAGGGTATTGTACTGGATCAGTTTGCCAATGAGGATAATCCTTTGGCCCATTATGAATCCACAGGGCCTGAATTAATGCGCCAGACTGACGGTGAAATCACACACTTAGTGAGTTCAATGGGTACCACCGGCACAATAATGGGGGTCTCAAAATATTTTAAGGAAGTAAAACCTGAGATCGAAATTATTGGTTTGCAACCCATTGAGGGCTCAGCCATACCAGGTATTCGACGCTGGCCACAGGCTTATCTACCCCGTATCTATAATAGCCAGCAGATTGACCGTATCATTGATATGGATCAAACCCTGGCCGAAGTCACCATGCGTGCCCTGGCGGCTGAGGAAGGTATTTTTTGTGGTGTATCTTCAGGTGGTGCCGTCGCCGGTGCGTTGCAGGTAAGTAAGCAGGTCGAAAATGCCGTGATCGTTGCAATTATTTGTGATCGCGGCGACCGTTATCTTTCTACTGGCGTATTTTCTCCAGATAAGTAGACTGCGCACTCTGAAACCCGACTGAGAAGCGTAAGTGAAAAAACGATTCGAACCTGTACAGGTAGAAATCACTGGTTTGCATGCGGATGGCTACGGTCTGACCGATAATGAGCGATTATGTGTGCTAGGTGTTTTGCCAGGAGAGACAGTCACTGCTTTACCCTTTACTAAAAAGAAAAAGAAAATATTTGCCAAGCCGGTGTCATTGCATAAAGTCTCGCCGGATCGCGTCGAACCGATCTGTTCAGCAGCAGATTATTGCGGCGGATGCAGTCTGCAACATTTTTCAGCAACGCAACAGTTGGCCTATAAGCAGGTGAATTTTGTTAATACGCTTGGCCTGAATCAACCACAAAATATTTTACCGGCAGTCACGGGGCCAATATCAAACTATCGATCGAAGGCGCGGCTCGGGGTGCGGTTTGTCGATAAAAAATCCCGTTTACTGGTTGGGTTTCGAGAAAAGATGAAACCCTATATCGCAGAAATAGATAGCTGCCCGGTATTGCGTGAGCCCGTATCCAGCTTGATACCTATGTTGGTTGAACTTATTTCAGGCCTTGTAAATGTTAAATCGATTCCACAAATTGAAGTTGCTATTGGGGATGATGATACTGCATTGGTATTTCGTCATCTTGAACCGATGCAAGATTCAGACTTGGAGCTGATGTGTCAATTTGGTGCCAGACATAAAATTGATATGTATTTACAGCCAGGAAATGCTGCCAGTGTCAAAAAAATATATCCGCTTGAGAAGGTTAGTCGATTACATTACGTCCTGTCGGAATTTGACTTGAAGTTCGCTTTTCACCCGCTAGATTTTACACAGGTAAACCAGGCTATTAATGAAAAAATGTTGATATTAGCGATAAAATTGCTGAAATTGGATATTAAGGACCAGGTACTGGATGCATTTTGTGGGATAGGAAATTTCAGTCTTGCGTTGGCACGCACAGCGGGGTTCGTAACCGGTATTGAATCGACCGTAACGAGTGTTGAACGGGCGCAGGAAAACGCCCTGACAAATCAGATTAATAATTGCCAGTTTTTGGTCCAGGACCTGTTTGATGAATTGTTGGATCTACCGGTTCTAAACGACGTTAATAAGGTATTATTGGACCCGCCACGCAGCGGGGCATTTGAAGTGTGTAAAAAACTTGCAAATAATAAGGTCGAAAGAGTAGTGTACGTTTCCTGTAATCCCGTCACACTGGCAAGAGACGCCGCTATTTTGGTAGAGAGCGGATACTTATTTGAATATGCAGGCGTAATTGATATGTTCCCCCATACAACGCATATTGAATCCATTGCCTGTTTTTCGTATAACGATTCATGCGAATGACTATAAGTCAATAACGGTCCAGTTATCTTCTATGGTTAAAGTTAGAGCAGAACAACCCTTACATTTTGATGGCAGTATCAACCTGGAATTGTGGTTGCGCCAACTCAATGAAAAGAACCCCGAAATAAATCTTGCTCGGATTCGTGAGGTTTGTGATCTATCACAGCAGGCTGAAGAAAAAGCTATTGCCACCAACAGTGTCTGGTCTGCAGGACAAAGTAGCTTTAAAACCGGTCTGGGCATGGCTGATATTCTAACAGAGTTATATGTTGACGAAGATGGTCTGGTGGCAGCACTCATATACCGCGCAGTACGTGAAAACCAGTTAACGTTGAACCACGTGAAAAAGAATTTTGGTAAAAATGTGGCCGATCTGGTGCAGGGCGTGTTGCGCATGGCGGCCATTAGTAATATCCAGTTTGGTTCTAATAAACCTGTTCTGGGTGAAAATGTTGACCAGCTTGAACAGGCCAGAAGAATGCTGGTGGCCCTGGTTGATGATGTTCGAGTAGCGTTGATTAAATTGGCAGAGCGCACCTGTGCAATTCGTAATATTGCAAAAAGTTCGCCAGAGAAACGTTTAAAGTTAGCCCGTGAGATTTTTGATATCTACGCGCCGCTGGCGCACCGGTTGGGTATCGGGCATCTCAAATGGGAGTTGGAAGACATTGCGTTTCGTTATTTAGAACCTGTCTCTTATAAACGTATTGCGCATTTGTTAGATGAAAAAAGAACGGTCCGGCTTGAGTATATCGAGCGAATAATAGCCTCGCTGCAGCAAAAGTTACATGCCTTCAAAATTCAGGCAACAATCAACGGCCGAGCCAAGCACATATATAGTATTTGGCGAAAAATGCGTAATAAGGGCATTAGTTTTTCTGAAGTATACGATGTGCGAGCGGTGCGCATTTTGGTGCCAGGTATTAACGATTGTTATCGCGTTCTTGGGGTGGTGCATAATCTGTGGCGAAATGTTCCTTATGAGTTTGACGACTATATTGCAACGCCGAAAGAGAACGGTTATCGATCGTTGCATACCGCAGTTGTTGGGCCTGAGGGCAAGGTGCTGGAAATCCAGATTAGAACAGATGAAATGCATGAAGAAGCAGAGCTTGGCGTTTGTTCTCATTGGCAATATAAGACCCCTGACAAAAATGACGAGCCGCAAGCATACGAAGAAAGAATTTCCTGGTTAAGACAGATTCTGGATTGGCAGGAAGAATTGGGTGATGTTTCTGGTTTGGCGAAAGATTTGCTGAATGAAGTGAATCTTGATCGAATTTATGTCTTTACGCCAGAAGGCCATGTCATTGACATGATGCCCGGCTCTACCTCGGTTGATTTTGCTTATCGAGTGCATACAGAAATCGGCCATAAGTGTCGTGGCAGTAAGGTCAATGGTCGGGTAGTGCCGTTGAACTATGTACTTAAAAGTGGCGACCAGATCGAAATAATTGTTGGTGACGAAATTGAGCCAAGAAGAGAATGGTTGCATGCCCATCTTGGTTATGTAACAACATCCAGGGCCCGAGCAAAAATACAAAGCTGGTTCGGTAACAGGACTAAACGAAAAAATATAGAAGAAGGTCTAAGGCTGCTTACCGCTGAATTACATCATTTAAGCATTGATCAACTAGAATGGTCAAAGTTGTTACAGGTGATGGATTACGACCGGGAAGATGACCTGTTCGCAGCGATTGGCAGTGGCGACATTAATGCGCTCGACGTATTGGAATTGGCCGCACTTGATATCCTGGAACTCCATAGTGATAACAATAAAAATCTTTCCGAGGGTGTAAGTAATGGATCGAAATATCACGAATCCACCGTGTCAGTCTCTGGTATAGGAGAATTTGCACATATTATTTCTTCTTGTTGTAAGCCACTTGCTGGTGATTCCATTGTTGGCGTAATTGATGATGAGAAGATCGTGCATGTTCATCTGCAGGATTGTATTCAGGCATTCAGGGCTGATAGCTATGGTCGATTGATGCGTTTAGACTGGGAAAAAGATACTCGGCGAAGGTTGCCAGTGACCATTGAAGTTGAAGCTTATGATCGGCCCGGCCTATTGCACGAAGTAACTGGGGTTTTTTTTGAAGAAAAAACTAATATTATTGCTATGAATTCACTAACGGATAAAGACAGTAATAGTGTTTCAGTGACGATGGTTATGGAAGTGAAAAGTTTAAACCAATTATTGAGAACATTGGAAAAAATCGAGCAATTGCAGAATGTAATAACTGCTCGTCGAACAGTTTCCAGTTAAATTATTATGCGTAAAAAATTTAGGTGATTAATATGAAAATGATTCTTTTAGGTGCTCCGGGTGTTGGCAAGGGAACTCAGGCGCAGTTTATAACTGAAAAATATGGCATCCCGCAAATATCCACTGGTGACATGTTGAGAGAAGCAATCAAAGATGGTAGCGAGTTAGGCAAGCGTGTTAAAAATGTTATGGAAAAAGGCTTGCTCGTTACCGATGAAATTATTATTGATCTGGTAAAACAGCGCATCACCAAACCTGATTGCTCTAATGGGTTTTTATTTGATGGTTTCCCAAGAACGATTCCGCAGGCAGAAGCACTAATTGATGCAGCGATCGCTATCGATTATGTGATAGAAATTCAGGTGCCAAATGATGAGATAGTTGCCCGACTATCGGGACGCCGGGTGCATATAGAGTCTGGGCGAGTTTACCATGTTATATATAACCCGCCAAAAGTTGCCGGTAAAGATGATGTTAGTGGTGAGGACCTGGTTCAACGTGACGATGATAAGGAAGATGTTATTCAAGAACGGCTTAACGTATATCGCGAACAAACAGAGCCGTTAGTCGCCTTTTATAAAAGTAAGTCAAAGGAATCTTCTGGGGCCCTGGGTTATGTGGAAGTCGACGGTACGGGTAAAACGGAAGAAATAAGAGACAGAATTTTGCAAGGACTTGATGCTTAAAAAGGCTTAATGAAATTGGCCTCTTCAACAAAATCTGCGGGTCATTTTTGGCTAATGGGCAGCTTGTTGGGCTAGTTAGTGAGTTTTGAATGAATTTGCCCGAAAAAAGCGACTAAAACGTTGAAAAGCTTTAGTTTTTCCTAAAAAAAGTTCGCTATATTTTCAAATTTTTTCTAAACTTCTAACTGTTAATGTCGGCTTATGCACAACTGCTTTGTTATCTAACTGCTGTCATGCAAATAGTTAATTGCATCTTGCTAACACAACTGCCGAGGAGAACAGGCGAATGCGGCATATAAAAAGTCTTTTATACCACTGCTGTTCTGATGTTGGATAGACAATTTTTTGCCAAACTAAGCCAAAACTTAAGATAGGAGTACTAACGTGGTCGCGAAAAAGAAAAAGGTTGTAAAGAAAAAGGCTGCCACTAAGACGCCCGTAGTGAAGAAAACAGTGAAGAAAACAGTGAAGAAAACAGTAGTGAAAAAAACAGTGAAGAAGTCAGTAGCGAAAAAAGCTGCGGTTAAGAAGAAAGTTGTGAAGAAAGCAGCGGTTAAGAAAAAAGTAGTCGCGAAAAAGAAATCTACTACTAAGAAACCAGTAGTAAAGAAAAAGGTAGTGGCTAAAAAGAAGGTTGTTAAGAGCACTGCTGTGGCAAAGAAAAAGGCAACTGTTAAAAAGAAGATTGTAAAAAAGGCAATTGTTAAAAAGACAGTTGCAAAGAAGAAGGTTGTAAAAAAGAAGCCAGCAGCAAAAAAAGCAACCGTTAAAACTAAAGCCTCTAAAACTAAAGTTTCTAAAACTAAAGTTGTTGCCCGTAAAAAGACGATCGCGAAGAAAAAAACCGCAGCGAAGAAAAAGCCTGCTAAATGATTAAACTACATTGCCTGACTAGATAGCGCCATTAAAAAGCCCGCCTTATGCGGGCTTTTTAATGGCTTACATATCAGGAGAGCTGGTCCAGGTAATTGATGTTTTTGAATGCAGTATCCTCAGCATCGATTGTTATGACTTTGGTATTGATCGACGTTAACCATTTTTTAATGGAACGTTGTCCGGAATTTAGGAAAGCAGTGATAGTCGCTAGTTCCCGAGTGCGGATAACACTGGCCAGAGGTTGCAGTTGACCCTCTACGGACACAGTAATAGCCGCGTGTTCATCTAATTGTGTAGCAAGTTTTTCGATCAGGTTATTGGGTAGATAGGGCATATCGCAGGCGGTGATAAAACATAGCGGCGAAGTGATAATATTGGCAGCGCTTAAAATACCGGCTAATGGTCCAGTATCTCCCGGGTACTGATCGGATACTAGCGGCAAGCCGAACTTTTGATAGACCTGCTTGTTTTGATTACAGCTTAAAATAATTTCGTCAACCTGAGGCTGAATCCGATCCAGTACATGTTCTACCAGGGGTTTGTTGTTGAGCAAAACTAACCCTTTATCGATATAACCCATACGTTTGCCTTTACCGCCCGAGAGGATCAATGCTGTGATGGGGATTCTGGGTGTTGTGGCTGGTATTTGATTATTTGGCAAACGCTGCCCTTCAAAGTTAATGATTAATAGCGTATTTTAAATTTTTTTTTCTTACAATCCAGCTTTGTACTGACTAATCGAATGGATGTTCATTTTTGAATGACAAGATAGAGCCAGAATACTTATCAACCAATGGGGCGTTTGCGCAACGTATTCCTGGGTTTGTTGCCAGGGATGCGCAAATAAAAATGGCCCAGTTAGTGGCTGAAATTATTAGTTCTGGTGGTCATGGGATTATAGAGGCCGGAACCGGCACGGGAAAAACATTTGCCTATCTACTTCCAGCCATGGCTGCGGGTAAAAAAATCATACTCTCTACCGGCACGAAAAATTTACAGGATCAGGTTTTTTATAAAGACATTCCGGTGGTCAATCAGGACTACCAGATGAAGGTCGCGATGTTAAAAGGCCGTGCTAATTATCTCTGCCCGCAGCGTCTGGAAAATAGTCTTGCCGCTATCAATATGGATTCGACGGGTGAGCAATTGGAGTTGCTTGTCAGGGTAAGAGAGTGGGCGCTGCGGTCTAACTCAGGTGATCTTACAGATTTATTTGATTCTGAACAGGCTGGCAGGGTGATGCCGTTAGTTACCAGTACGGTAGATAATTGTTTGCGCTTTGACTGTCCGCAGTTCGATCAGTGTCCCTTTTATCAGGCTCGGGCCAGAGCAGCCAGGGCTGACCTGGTGGTAGTAAACCATCACTTGTTGTTTGCCGATTTGGCGCTGCAAGAAGATGCTGCCAGCCAACTATGGGATAGTGCAGAATTAATTATTGTTGATGAAGCACATCAGGTGCCAGATGTTGCGAGGCAGTTTTTTGGCCAGAAAGTCAGTAGTGGACAGTTATTATCTCTGGCTGCGGATGTTTTACAGGAGCTGAAATTGTTAGGTAATGATGATCCTGAACTGCAGCAGCATGGCCGTTATCTGATACATCAGACCAGACAATTGATTGATCTTTGCCAGCAAACCCTACAACCACTTGAAGCGCTGTTGCAGGATTTAAATATTCAATCAGCAATTGAGCATATTGATCAGGCGCTGGGTAACCTCATCAATCATCTGGAACAGGTTGCTATTAGAAGTTTGGTGCTCAGAAACTGTTACCGCAGAGCGATAGGACTGGCAGATTTATTTGCGTTGTTGACAGATATTACCGCTGATAATGTCGATCATGCACATTGGCTTGAGCGATCGGAAAAACGTTTTGCATTTGTCCTTTCACCGGTAGACATAGCAGCGGCGTTGGACCCGTTCATTAATCACTCGGATAAACGTTGGTTATTTGTTTCTGCTACTTTAACTGTGGCAGCAAGTTTTTCGCACTTCAAAAAAGCCCTCGGTCTAAAAACCCGGCCAGAGGGTAGTGTATTGGTCCGTAGGTCGGATCAGGGAAAATTGCCTGAGCAGCCATTTTCGGCCACCGCCGGTGCTGAGCTTAAAAACCAGGGCCAGGTAGATGCCAAAGATGATAATGATATACCGGTCAGCTCAGATATTGTGCTTGAAGCATCCTTTGACTCGCCATTTAATTATTGGGATCAGGTGAGAGGTTTTATTCCAGCTGATCTGCCGTTGCCGGGCAGTGATGAACACACGATGAAATTGCTGCAGCAGGCCTTACCTTTGATCCGAGCAAATAGTGGCCGGACGTTTTATCTTTTTACCAGTCATCGAGCGTTGCGCCTTACCGCCGATTTACTGGCGCAGGAATATGATATTGTATTTTTAATGCAGGGCCAGATGGCGAAAAAATCCTTGTTGGAGAAGTTTAGTCAATTGCCCCGCTGTGTATTACTGGCTAGTCAGAGTTTTTGGCAGGGCGTGGATGTCCGAGGCGCCGATCTGAAATGTTTGATTATCGACAAGCTGCCTTTTCCAAGTCCATCACAGCCCGTTGTACAGGCACAGTTGCGGGCTATAGAAGCACGAGGAGGTAATGGGTTTCGGGATTATAGTTTGCCCGAAGCGGCTATCTCATTGAAGCAGGGGTTTGGGCGCTTAATTCGTCAGGAAAGCGACCAGGGACTTTTTGTGCTGGGTGATTCAAGAATTCGCAGTCGCAGTTACGGTAATATGCTGTTGAGTTGTTTACCCGAGATGCAATGGCTGCAAGATCAGGGTGAAGCGCAAGCATATATTCAGCAGCTGAAGCTCATGGGGCGATAAACTCTGGCTATAAAAGCTCTGGTTATAAGAGCTTTGGCAATAAAAATGCGATTCGCATTTGGTATTGCGGGTGCTGTCTGCTAAAACAGCCCCACAAAAAACTGCAAATAGAACGGTAAAAGCCTGTCTAATATGAATGTTCTCGCGATAGATACATCGAGTCCAGCCTGCGTGCTGGCAATTTCAACGGGTAAACAGGTTTATACCAACGTGGAAATTGTTGACCGTAGTCATAGCAAAGAAATTTTGCCCCGCATTGTGGCGTTGATTGCCCGCGCTGAATTGGTATTAGCCGACCTTGATTATATCGTTTTTGGGCAGGGGCCTGGCTCATTCACGGGTTTAAGAATTGGGGTTGGTGTGGTGCAGGGTCTGGCTTTTGGGTTGAATATTCCTGTTGTGGCGGTTTCTAGTATGGCGTGCCTGGCGCAAAATCAATTTCGGCAGCATCAACACGAAAATTGCCTGGTGGCGTTAACTGCTCGATTAGAAGAGGTTTATTTTGGCTCCTATTCAATTAGTGGCGGTTATGCGTCGCTTAATGGGCTTGAGACGGTTGTAGCGGCTGATCAGGCGCCAAAGCAGGACCAGGATAAGCAATGGATTGGTCTAGGTTCAGGATGGCAGCTACGGCCGCTGCTTGAACCTGCCATGGGAATACTAACTGATGCAGTTTTTAGTGAACCCAGCTATCCAGACCCGATTGATTTGATGCAACTGGGTATGCATCGATTTGAGCAGGGGTTTGCTGTTGCAGCGGTTGCTGCTCAACCAGAATATTTACGCGAAAAGGTTGCCGATTTACCGGCTAAACCCCTGCCAAAATAACCTGCCTTTGTACTGAACTCCCGACGGACGGTAATTATGCGTTGGGCATCGATTGGCTATACTTGGGTGACCGATATATTTCGCACTGGATTAGATGTGCTTTATCGGTATTTGGGCCGTCATTAAATTGGACATGGTCAGGATAACCATTCCATGAACGTAAGTTCAGCGATTCAACACAACCCCATTGCAAGGGATGCTTCTCGTCTTCCTACGCGTAAAGAAAGTTTAACAGCTGATCATCAGCAAACGGTTGAACGGCGACTTGGTGCGCGACGGTTAGCCGAAAATGAACCCAGGCCGCAAAGATCTAATCCAACCGCTGAGGCATCATTTGAGTTATCGTCTGAGCCGTCACCCGAGCCGACAGCGGAACAGCAGAGTCGAGCATCTGCCGCATATTCAGCAGATCAGCAACAGCAATTAGCCCGACCGCCGATACCCATCCAGCAAAAAGCCATAGATTTCTATACCATTACCGCTGCCATTGGAGATACAGGAGGGGAAGGTGAATTAATCGGGGTGGATACTTACGCTTAATTTACCAGCAGTTAATGAGTCGATTTATACTCATCGAGGATGAGCTTGGGCTGGGGCTTAAAGATTGTCTGACAGATCAGAAGCCGTTGCGGATTGATTTTAATTCCCCGCAGCTAACCTATCGCCGCCTGAGCGGTGGCAAAAAAGAATTGTTAATCAGAGCTGTAAAGGCCAGGCCAGGGTGTAGGGTCTGGGATTGCACGGCGGGATTGGGCGTGGATAGCTTTTTGTTAGCCGCACATGGTTGCCAGGTGCGGATGTTTGAGCGCTCAAAAATTATGGCTAAGTTACTTGAAGAAGCAATGCTAAAAGCTGCGCGGATATCCTCAACGGAAGAAATTATTGCCCGCATGGAGCTTGTTCATGTGGATGCAATTGCAATGCTAAAAAAAGTTAACCGAGACCAGGGTGGAGCGTTCCTCGCTGATGTTATTCTGCTTGATCCGATGTTTCCAGCACGTAAAAAATCAGCCCTGGTTAACGGCAAAATGCAAATTTTACAACGATTTCTTGGTGCTGATGAAGATGCGTTGTCGTTGCTGACTGCGGCGCTCAATAGCGGTGTGAAACGAGTGGTTATTAAACGCCCTGCTAATGGCGGAGAACTACAGGGTTTGCAACCGAGTTTTAGTTTGAGTGCAAAATCTAACCGCTTTGATGTATTTATTAACAGCGCGGATAAAAATCAAGCCTGATAAATAGGCAAATTAACTGGCAGATTTATGCTGTTTTTTTCGCGCCATTGAGCTGTCAATCAACTGATTCATCAGCTGGGAAATCTTATGTCGAATATCGACAGCCAGGTTATTGCTTATCTGATGATTGAGTTGATTAAGCGATGGCTGGCGGGTGATGTTTTGATCGGCTATTGATAAATAGTCTTCAGTGGCCAGGCTATTTATCAAACCAGTAAATAAACTGGGGTCTGAAAACTCGGGGGTATTAATGCCGTAGATTGCTGACAGCTGTTTTGCTATTGACACTGCGGCAGCGACAAAAGCTTTAATGGTCCATTGTTTGTCGATGGCTAACAACGTCATGCTGATATGGTAGCGTTGCAGGGTTGGGTCAACCAGTTCTGCTAGTAGTATTAAATTGGCATAGGCTGCCGAATGTGTGCTGGGCGGGGTTATTTTCACTAAAGCAAGGCTAGTTGGGGCAAGATTGTCTGTCCTGGGTTCGCCATTCGATGGCCGGCGTAATATGAGGCCCAGCGATATTAATGCAGCTATTATTTGTTGGCATCGAGCGGCTGTTTCTTCTGGCGGCCAATCGAGAAAAAACTCTGCCTGCAGCAGAGGGTAAATTTTAATACAATAATCGGTTATTGTTGTTTGGTTAACTACGTCCTGGTGACAAATATAACGAGCGATTAAAGCGGTAAAAATAAAGGCATGCAGGCTATTGTTGCGATAATAGGTCAGAAGATTCGTCGTTTCAGAATTGGCGTAAAGCAGGTCGCCAAATTCATGGGGTTGGCGTTGTAGGCCTATTATTTTTTCGCCGTGACTAACGATTTCAATCGCTGGCATCTGGGTGACTGTGGCTTTGCTGTTGGGATGCTGTATCAGATTAGCCAGTTGTTGTAATATTAGTAATTGAGATTCAAGCTGCGCTGGCGCAATGATCTGTTGCGGGGTGCTCAAAACGGCACAGGCAAGTAAATTGATTGGCGTGATAGCGACGGCCTGGTTGATTCGTTGCGCCAGGAGTATTGCTAGCTGATTACAGACTAACGAAAATTCGGCAGGGGTTTGGCTAGTGTTTCGCCAATCTACTTGCTGCTGGTCGAGGAACTGGTCGAGTTTAACTGCCTCGCCAAAATTAACACATACCTTGCCGAAGGGTTGTTTAATGGTTTTAAAGATCCCAAAAATATCAAATATAGATTCATCCAGTTTGGTTTTCCCTGCCAGTTCGCCCATATAGGTAGCGGCTTCCAGGATTCGTTCATAGCCAAAATAAACCGGCAAAAAGGCAATCGGTTTGGAGGCGTTTCGTTGAAAACTCCGCAGTGTCATACTTAACATGCCAGTTCGCGGAGTGAGGGTTCTACCGGTACGACTGCGCCCGCCTTCGATAAAATATTCAACTGAATATCCACGGCTGAACATAAGATACAAATATTCGTCAAATACCGCTTTATAGAGTGGGTCATCACGAAAACTGCGGCGCATAAAAAAGGCCCCGCCACGACGTAATAAGGGACCAACGATAGGCAGGTTAAGATTTTTACCGGCAGCGATATGCGGTGGCGTTAAGCCGTTCTGGTAGAGGACATAGGACAATAATAAGTAGTCAATATGGCTTCGATGACAGGGGATGTAGATGATTTCATGGGTCCTGGCAAATTCCCGTGCGGTGTCGATATTACTTATCTCAATACCGTCGTAGAGCTTATTCCATAGCCAGGTTAGCAATATATGAAAAAACCGCACTACCCGATAGGATTGATGGGCAGCTATTTCGTTGGCCTGATTCAGGGCGCGCTTTTCAATAACTGTGCGGCTTTTTTTACTCTCCTGCGTCACCTGATCGATGGCTCGCTGGACGTTGGAGCTTGATAGCATGGAATTGATCAGAGTCCGTCGATGAGACAGGTCAGGGCCGATAATCGCCTGTCGTTGGCGATTGAAGTGAACTCTTGCTAAGCGTAACAGTTTTCTTACCTGTTTATGCTGATCCGGTTCGCTATTAATAAGGCTTCGAAGATCAATAGGTTGACTAAATTGCACCAGAATGTGATTGCGATGAAATATGCCTGCGAGCAGTTTTTTGAATCGACTTGAGGCAGTCCAGTTATCAGACAGTAGCTGCTTGAATATAGATTTTTCTTTATCTGGTTGATGCCCCCAGTAGAGGGATACGGGGACTATTTTAATGTTATTGGCGAGGCTGGGTTGTTGTTCCACCAGCGATAACATACGTGCAGATTGGCTACGCTGGGTTTTGCGGCCTAACGCCCCTTCTGGATGGGCAAGGAAGAAAAATGCGCGGGCGGCCATGGTGCTATGTATTTGTTGTCTGGCCTGTTTATCTGCTTTGGATTGATTCGTATTATCTGCAATGTTAATGCATTTGATGCTATCAATTGGGCGGGGTAAATTGTTACTCTGGCAAGCCTGATCAGTAACCAGCAGATCAGCGATAGAGCGAGCGGGTAATACATAACATACCGCATCGGTTTCATTCAGGCTTAAATGCTTATTGTCGCAACCTAAAATAGTGGGCCGAATCCAGCGAGATAAAATGCGTTGGGCAATATGAAATCGAAAGGATCTCAACCTGTCTAGCATTGTTAGTTTTAACCTTTATAGGTGCCGTTTATATATAAGCATCGTTAAAACAAGCTATTTGTCATCGGCTTGAGACATACTTTTACCATCAAAAATGCCGTTTATGGCATCTGTTGCGTTCTGGCCGGTAATTTCGACTTCCCATACACCATTAAATTTACGCTCGGCTTCATTGCGCATAGTCTCTTTTGTGGTGAGTACAGTGGCGCGTAGAAATACCATCAAGTTTCTTTTTTCGATTATTTTGGATTTGCTCTTAAACAGGTAGCCTAATACCGGTACATCTTTTAACAAGGGCACGCCGCTTTCAATTTCTGTGGTTTTATCGCGTATTAATCCACCTAGCACTATAACCTCGCCGTTATCGGCCAGTACGGTTGTTTCAATGGTGCGTTTGTTGGTAATCAGGTCCGCTGAACCATCCGTGCCAATGCTAAGCGCATTAGACGTGCGATCAACTTCTGATACTTCCTGGTTTATTTCAAGCCGAATTAATGCGCCATCATGGACATGGGGCGTAACCTGTAAAGTCAGGCCTACGTCTTCACGCTGAATAGTGGTAAAGGGGTTGTTTACGCCATTATTACCTGAAGTTGTTGAACCTGTTCTAAAGGGTACATTTTGTCCAACCACTATTTTTGCTTCTTCATTATCCATGGTGGTGATGCTGGGTGTTGACAGCAGGTTAACGTCGGTATTTGACTCAAGCGCCTGAACCAGCACGGCAAAATTAAGTCCGCCGGAACTGGCTTTACCACCGACCAGAACTGGTTTGGTGCCAAGGTCTGGCAAAGCAATTATGCCGCTATTGTCATCGCTATCCCTGCTGTTAATGGCTGAAATAGCCGACGTGATGATGCCGGTTAGTGTCCCGTTAGGGTTAGTGCTGGCCACAGGTATTGCGCTGGAGGAGCCATCTGCGATAGCAAATTCAGTGCCCAATTCACGGTTAAAGTCTACCGCGACTTCGATGATGGCGGCCTCAATAAGCACCTGTAAGCGTCTGATATCCAGTTGGCTGATAATATCTTTTAATTCAGCCATCGTGCCAGGGTTAGCCCTGATCACCAGCGCATTCAGTGCCGGGTCGGCCTGAATACTGGTTTTAACATCCTGGCCATTTTTACCGTCGGATTCGCTATCGGAAACCAGATTTTTCAAAATATCAGCCAGTTCTGTGGCGTCAGAATGTGCCAGCCGTACTACCTGAATAGCACCCGCTCTATTCGATGGCACATCAAGTGATGCCACAAGTTCTGCGACCTTGGCGAGGGTATCCTGGGCCCCTTTGATAATAAGGCTATTGGTTCTTTCACTGGCAACAACGGTGATTTTATTGGGTCCTTTGGCGCCCTTGCCAATTTGTGCTGGGGCCAGTTTTTCGAGTAATGCAACGATATCTTCAACCCAGGCTTCCTTTAGCTGGATGATGAGTTCGGTATTTTTATCGGCGATATCGATTCGCTCTATGACCCGTGTCAATCTGGAAATATTAGCTGCATGGTCGCTGATAATCAGCGCATTCGGCTCTGTCAGGCCTGCTATATGGCCATATTGAGGGATCAATGGTCGGAGGATTTTCACCAGATCCACTGAGGGTGTATTTCTTACCGGGATAACTGTGGTGATAAGCTCTTCGCCATTCGGTGCACGGGCGAAATCGTTGGGGTTGCCGCTTTGTTTGGCCAAAACCTGCTGAACAATTTTAACCACATTACCGCTGGGAATGGCGGCATAACCATGTACCCGTAAGACGCTTAGAAATAGCTCGTATATGGCTTCAGAATCCATTTTAGTACTGGATATAACTGTGACATTACCTTTAACCCTGGGGTCAATAATAAAACTTCGGCCGGTGATTGCCGAGACCTGAGTAGTAAACTCCCGAATATCGGCATTCTTAAGGTTTATTTTCCAGTTATCCTGGCTGATCGCAGTGGGCGTTAGGATCAATAGCAGGACTAATAATATCCAGCGTCGAATTAACAACATAAATAGATTAACTACCTGTGAAAAGGGGCATGTTACTTTAATTAGGGATTTAACCCAATCAAGAATCAGTGCGTGAAAAAAACAAAAATGAAATGTTTGAGCAATTTGCTAAAAAATTTGAACCACAAAAGTTATTACAGTCTAGGGAATCCCTGCTTAAAGTCCATTTACCGCTCGGTGGTGCCTAGTCATTTAATCAGGGCTTATTTAGTTAGGAACCGGCACGGTAACAAAAAACCTACGTGCGCCTCGCTGAACCTCTACCCGTACTCTTTTTGAGGCAATGGCCTTATTAATTAATGAGCGGTCATTTTGTATATTGCCAACCGGTTGGCCATTGACTGATAAAACCACATCACCCTGTTGCAGTCCGGCCTGGCGTAACATTGACTGTGAAACTTCAGCGCCGATTTTATAGCCATTTGCGGATGAATTATCGACTGGCACCAGACCAAATTCATCCAGTACAGCCTGAGGTTCCTGGTCGAGACGTTGCTGGTAACTTGCCAGCTGTTGGCGAAATTCTGAGCTACGGTTACGATTGCCTCGATTTCGCGAGAGGTCCTGGGTGCGTTGGGTAATACGTTCTCGAATTTGTTGCAGGCGAGTTTCACTTTGTTGTTGATTAGCGGGGTTGGAAAAACTGGCAGTTGTTGTGTTAGCTGTGTTCGCTGTATTGTCTGGGAACTTTTCTATTGATGTGCCTTCGTAAAAGGCCAGTTTTTCAATGCGTGAGCCTCTTTTAATTAGCACATAGTTATTAAATACAGCATTTAAAATGGCATTGCCGGGTAACCTGTCGTCGATATGATAAAGCTCTCCGGGTTTGCCTTTGCTGGCGACAATGGCACTTGCATCGGCCGGGTCTTCGGTGGTGAATACGCCCTGAAGTTCCAGGTTCAGGGTGGTGATGGGTGCTTCGATTTGCTTTGTTACTATTTCTGTTTCGGTCACGGTACCAAACAGGTTTAATTTATCGATGTTAAAATTTTGTTGCTGCCTGGTGGCTTGTCTGGATTGATTAGGTGTGGCTATAAATTCTACCTGGCTCAAATTTTCGATAAAAAATAATGCAGCCTGGGCGAGGGATATAAAGATTAAAAAAACCAGAAATATATTTGCCGCAGTGCTCAGCAGCTTGTTATTTTTGCTGACCAAATCCATGAGTGTTTCCAAAGTATGTCCCTTAATGCATCAGCTTGGGTAACGATTCATTAATTGCTACGAACAAGTAATGATCCGCGATTGTATCTGTTTAGCGTATGTCAGTATTTTCGGTTTCATTGTTTGCTCTTAAGCCGCTAATTGTCTGCTCTTAATCTACTATATAGTTGATAGTTGGCGTTTATCTAAAATACCTGTTCTTCAAACTCTAGCACAGTGTCATCCAAATTAGTGCCAGAAGGCCAGGGAAGTCGTGCCAGGTCAAAGATGCGCGCTTTGACTTTTACCCGAATCCAGCCATCTTGTTTGAGTTCGATATTGATTAAGGGTTCATTATTATGCTGAATCTCTAATCCCAGGATTTCACTCTGTAGAGAAATTATCCCGTCAAGGGCCGGTAGGTTAAATACCTGGGTGGCACCATCGGGGGCCCTGGAAGTGATTTTGCCACCTGGCCAGGTAATAGTGCCGTTTGCCTGTTGGAGCCATTTCAAATCAGATGCCAGGTTAATTTGGCCCACATTAATGGCGCCACTGAAAGTCAAACCCTGCGGCTGACTAATTGCGTTGATGTAAGTGCTGCCTATATCCCCGCGTAAGTTGGTAATCACTATCTTGTTACTTTTTGCTACCACCTCAGCCATTAGATGATGGGCGATACCTTTCGCGCTAAGATCAAGGTCTATTGCCAATGGGATGATAGTATTGTCCTCGGCGGGGTTTATTTTAGATGTATCTTGTTCGGTGGCAGCCTTTGTAGAAGGTGGGTCGGTGGATATGAAGGGCATCAGCTGCCAACTCAGCAGGCTATTGGGGAAATCGCGATATTGTAATTCGGCCAGTCCATCCCATACCGTGCCACTAACGAGCAATACCTGTAAATCAGGCAAAGGCTGGTTGGCATTGGTATTTGCATTATTATTCAGCAGTGACCAGATTGGCGCTGCTGGCGCTCGTACTAACAGAAACCCTAAAAAACTAATGAGGGCAACGAAGCAAAAACCGGATAATCGAATCAGAGACATGATATTGACATTATTAGTACAAAACTTTCATAAATGGAGGGTCAGTAAAGATGGGCAGCTAATGTGGGCATCCAGGAAAATCTATAACCAGTTTACTTGATGCTGACCTTCTTTTGTGAATCGAAACCAGCCACCGTCATCCTGACCTTCCCAACCTCCGGTACTACAACGGACTTCGATTTGATCATCCTGTTCGATGAAATAATCAAAGGCTACTTCGGCACAATCTTTATCCGTTGGCCACTGAGTTTTATTTTGTTTGAACCAGAGTGAAATAAAACCGCCTTTGGCCGCTTTTGCATTAATCAGACATTCCATATTACTTTGATCAGAGGATGAATTTTGATCGCTGTTCAGGCTGCAATAGTGCGAGTTTTTGTCTTTGTTAAGGTCAAGCAGCTTGAAATGGGTTTGTAGCCAAACGAGTGCCATTTCAGGTGAAACGCCCTTGAGATAGATTTCCAGATCTGGAAAAGGCTCATTCATAGGTTGTGACCTTCTGCTTTACAGTTATGTTCATAGCGTCAATTTAGACCGTCAATGCAAATCATCTTTTCAGATCAGCAATTGATCTAAGATCTGCCGATAAACGCGGGTCAAATTGTATAGATCGTCAATTAAGACGTGCTCGTTGAGTTTGTGGATAGTCGCGTTGCAAGGACCTAATTCCACTACCTGGGTACCTGTTGGAGCAATAAATCGCCCATCTGATGTGCCACCAGAGGTGGATAGTTCGGGTTTAATGGCAAGGATTTTTTGTACGGCTTGTTCAACTGCTGGGATAAGTTCGCCGCCAACCGTTAGAAATGGATTGCCAGACAGGGTCCAGATTATGTCGTAGTTAAGCTGGTATTTATCCAGCACGGCTTCCAGGCGTTGCTTTAAACTCTGTTCAGTTGATTCTGTAGAGAAGCGAAAATTGAGCAGTAACTCCATATCGCCGGGGATTATATTAGTCACGCCAGTGCCTGAGTGTATATTGGATATCTGCATTGATGTGGGCGGGAAGAAATCGTTGCCAGCATCCCATTGGGTATTGGTTAATTCGGTTAATGCCGGCATGGCCATATGAATTGGATTGCTGGCATCCTGTGGATAGGCGACATGACCTTGAATGCCGCGTATTTTTAGATTGCAATGTAATGATCCGCGGCGACCCGTTTTAACCACGTCACCCAATTGTTGGCTACTGGTTGGTTCGCCGATTAAGCACCAGTCGAGTTCGATATTGCGCGCCTTGAGTGTTTCAATGACCTTTTTTGTGCCGTTGATAGCATCAGCTTCTTCGTCGCTGGTGATTAAGAAGGCCAGCGTGCCTGAATGGTCAGGGTGGTCGGCTAAAAATCGTTCAGTGGCGGTTAGCATTGCGGCGAGAGAACCTTTCATGTCGGCTGCGCCGCGGCCGTGGAGAGCACCGTTAATGCGACTGGGCTCAAAGGGTGGTGTATGCCATTCTGATAGCGGCCCGGGAGGTACAACATCGGTATGGCCAGCAAATACAAAATAGGGCGCACCCTCGCCATGACAGGCCCACAGGTTGGTCACATCGCCGAAAGGCATATCTTCAACAGTAAATTGCATGGCGCGCAGTTGATCGCCGATAATTTTCTGGCAGCCAGCATCAGCGGGTGAAATGGACGTTAGACGAATAAGGTTTTCTGTTAGTTCAAGGGTTGCGGCATCGGTCTTTCTAAATGCCTGCGGGTCAGTTTTATTCATAAATCATTATTCGTTCTGAATGGCCAGGTCTGCGTGTTGATGGACAATATAATTAGCCAGCTGGGTTTTAGAGAGATTCTCAATTATGACTAATATTGTATCAGTCTGCGCTTGATTTTAGACTGGGCTTTTTGATCTAGCCCAGCTGCATTAAAATACGCTGCGTAGGAGCCGTGTTGGTTGATGACCTGAGTCAGTGCGGCGCGTAAATATTCTTCTTTAACACCAGCGATTAGATTCAGGCTTTGGGTATCTACACGGTCACCGTATCTTTTCTTGAAGCCGGGTGCCATGCGTTTTATTAGTTCATCGGCCTGGTTGGTCAGTAAATAATCGTCATACACGTCTGCTTCGGCGACGCCGAGCATTAATAAAATCATTGCTGCACCAAAACCGGTGCGATCTTTGCCAGCAGAACAATGGAGTAAGAATCCTGTCTCAACATTTTTTAATTCGCTAAACAGGCGGCTGTAGTCAGCGATATGGTCTCGGGCTATCTCCTGGGTTACTTGCTGCATGAAACTAATAAGCTTGTTATGGTCCTGTCTGGCTTCTTTAAAGCTTGCTTGCATTTGCGACGAACTGCCTGGTGCAATGGGGATATGTACTCGGCAGCTAAAGCTCTCGTGGCCAGGTGTTGGATCAAATTTGATTTCATCATTGCGCCGTAGGTCGCAGATAACACCGATATTTAATTGGGTAAAACTGGCATATGCAGTTTCAGGGATGCCTGCCATGGAGCCGCAGCGAAATAGTTTGCCCAGTTTGACGTGGCCGCCATCAACGGTTTTATAACCGCCAAAGTCGCGGAAATTGAGGCTGCCCTCAATTGGGATAAATCGTGCATCCCTGGCTTTATTGGCAATATCTGTGGGTAACTGGGTCATTATTGTTTGTGGCTCGGTTTTGATCGCAGTTGCGCGAGGCTATGTCAATATTTTTTAGAAACCGAACTATAGCAGAATTAGATTTTTTGCTCAGCGCTATTTGCTCTTCAATATTAAGGCCAAATATTGCAAACACAAATCGGCCAGATGTAAAGTTATCTGGCCGATTTTTGGACATACGTTAAAGGAAAGTACTTATAGACTAATTATCTGGGATATAAATAGCGTTTTTAAACCGGCTTGAATAGCGGAATATTAAGTGCTTCATGCTCTTCCCATTCCAGCTGCACTCTTTGGCCAATTTTAACTTCGTCAGCATCTATACCAACAACATTCGATAAAATACGTGGCCCTTCATCCATATCAATAAAGGCGACGGTATAAGGTGCCATATTTCTGAAAAATGGGTGATAGCTTTGACGTACGATGCTAAAAGTATATACGGTGCCGGTGCCTGCCGCTTTTTTCCACACCAGGTTGCCGGAGGTACAGCCAGTGCAGTGCCGGCGTGAATAGAATATGACGGTTTCGCAATTATCACATTGCTGGTAGCGAAATTCTTTTTCTTTGGTGCCCGCCCAGAATTCTTGACTGTCGAGTTCTTTGTGTTTTGGTAGTGGCCTTGTTATTTCTCGTTTTGTTTTAGTCATGATCTAGTCGCTCCCCAATATTATAGTGCCTGCTGCATGTCGGCTGCCTAACATGCCGCCGTTTCCATGGGCGACGGCAAGTTTGGCGTCTGCTACCTGTGAATTGGACTCGCCCCTTAGTTGTCTGGTGGCTTCGAGCAATAGAAATATACCCCGCATACCCGGGTGGTTTGAGGATAAACCGCCGCCGTCAGTATTGAGAGCTGGGCCGCCAGATTGATCAAATCTTAGTTTGCCACCCTGAACCCAGTTGCCGCCTTCACCCTTGGGGCAAAAGCCCAGGTCTTCGAGCAGGGCTAGTACAGTAATGGTGAAGGAGTCGTAAATCATTGCGATATCAATCTCGGCAGGTGTAACGCCTGCTTCGCCAAATGCCTGTGGGGCCGATTGTACCGCCGCGCTGGTGGTGATGTCGCCGCCATTTTCTGGATATTTGGTGGCTTCGCCACTGCCTAAAATCCACACTGGTGGCTTTTTGCAATCTCGGGCTATATCAGCAGAGGATATTATTACTGCGCCGCCGCCATCTGAAATCATACAGCATTCGAGCAGGTGCAATGGGTCGGCAATCATGCGTGAATTCACTACGTCGTCGATGCTAGTTTCGCGAATATCAAGAAATTCGAGATCTTCCATAGCCCGCACTGCTTCAGGGTTGCGCATCGCATGGTAGCGGGTAGCGGTTGCAATTTCTGCTAATTGTTCACTTGTGGTGCCATAATCATGCATATGCCGACGAGCCACCATGGCATAGTTGGCGATTAACGTCTGACCAACAAAGGATTCCATATTATCCGCTGGATGGGCACCGCCGCCTCGGCCGCCTACACCGATGGCTGTGGCATTACTGTGGGCTGTTGAACCATAAGTTAATAATGCCACGCTGGCTTTACCGGCAGCGATATCCCGCTTGGCATGGCCTGCATGGTACTCATAAGAACTGCCGCCTACCATGGTGGTATCAATAACATTAGGTTTTAGGCCAAAGTATTCAGCAATATTGAGCCCGCCCATTCCGCCGCCCTCACCTGCATCATAGATGGCGTCGACATCTGACCAGTCAAGCCCGGCGTCTTCCAGTGCTCTGGCGGCGCTTTCGGCTTTGATCTGCAGGGGTGTAACCTCTCCTTCGACATCCCGTGAAGGGTATTCATGAATGCCAACGATCGCGGCATCTCTTGTTTGGCTCATTGGTGCCTCCTTTCTTTATGAATGGTTTTATGAATGGTCTTATGAATGATTTTATAGATTGTTTTATAGTTGTTTGTTGATATAAAACGTCAGGTTAAGACGATAGAAGGAATGAATATACAGAAATGCAGGCATGATTTGTAGGTGCATTTGCAGCACTTCTGTGGCAGATTGGCCGGCATTACATAGAAGGAGAGTATTGTTGAAAGTTATTTGTCTGACCGGTGGTATGGCTTCCGGAAAATCTACTGCGACCCAATTTTTAAAGGCCAGGGGGGCGGATATTATTGATGCAGATTTACTCGGCCATCAGGTCTACGAACCGGATACAGAAGGCTATATTCAGGTAATTGAGGCATTTGGTCGTGATCTTATTGGTAATGCGGGGCTGGGTGAGGGCAAGCAGATAGATCGAAAAATTCTCGGCGGTAAGGTTTTTGGTAAACCAGAAGAATTGACTCGTTTGACCGATATCGTCTGGCCACAAATCAGACAATTGGCGGAGCAACAAATTGCAGCAATAAAAGCCGCCAACGCAGATGCAACTGTGGTGCTTGAAGCAGCAGTGCTTTTTGAAGCGGGCTGGGAGGATATGGGTGACGAAATTTGGGTTGTTGTTGTTGAGCGGGAGATAGCCATCGAGCGGGCTATAAAGCGGGATGGATTTCCCCGCGAAGGGGTAGAAAGTCGGCTGGACGCACAACTATCCAACAAGGAACGTATTCAGGGCGCAAGCACCGTTATAGACAACAGTACTACGCTTGAAGCTATGCAGGCGCAACTAGAGAAAGAGTGGCAACGTTTTAAAGACTGAAGCGGTATCTGTTCTGTGTCTATATCAAACTATTAATCCATAGAACTAAAACCAGACGTGATACTTTGATCTTCGATGTTTTCCTTGAGCGTTGTATAGTCGTAGGTGCTTAAGCCTACATGGTCCAGGACGGATGCCTCTAATCTGGACCATTCATAGTCGCTGGTCTGTTCGCCTAAGGTTTGATAAGTTTCACAAATATTTTCAGCCATTTTCAGGATTGCCAAAAGGTTTTTTTTGCGGCTATTTTTATAGTTAGTATTGGCGAAGATGTCGTCCACTGAGTGGTGATCCTGAATCGCTTCTGAAATATAATTGGGTAGGTTCCAGGCTTTGCTCACGTAATAGCCGACCACGCAATGGTTGGTATTAAATACCTCATTTTCGACGTCTACAATACGCCTTTCTTCTATAGCGTAGCTTTCCACGACAACCGATGGAAAGGTTTCAAAACGCGATAACATCAGCATATTACCGCAATTATGGAACAGGCCAAACAGATAGGCTTCATCGGGGCTGGCAAGGCCGATATCTTTACTGATGGCGGCGCTAACTACGGCAACGTCCATGGCTGAGTCCCAGAATCGGGTCATTTTAATGATTTTATCGTCACTCAGTGAGCTTCGAATGGAGAGTGAATTGACAAGATTCACCACAGTGGCTATGCCAAGCAACGAGATCGCCTGATGTACGGAGGTTATCTTGTCGCTAAGCCCAAAAAAGGGTGAGTTGATAGTTTTTAGAATACTGCCGCATAGGCCAATGTCCTGCATAATTAACCTGGTGATACTATCAATACTACAATTGTCATCCATTTGTTCCATTTGCAGATCTACCATGATCTGAGGTTGCGGTGGAATGGATATTCCTTGTAAGAGCTCCTTGATCTGAGCTGTGGTTAGTTGGTTGTCATCCATTGAATTTCCTGAATATGAGCCAAAACCGGAATTGTCTAGCCGGCATTAGTTTATCCCTGTAATTGTAGATCAGCTTCTGCCAACCTGGCGGAAGAAACTGCCAGATAATTGAATTGATCTCTTTGTAGCGACTCTGATGCAGTTCGTTTACAATGCGCGCTCCGCTATAAATGGCCGTTGTGGCGTGTTTCGCCCTAAAATGGTCGGCCTAAAAAATTGAAGAATTTGATGGAAATAAATCCGCTGATTACCTTAATGAAAGATCTCAAAGAGCGCACTGACGTTCTCAGGGGGTATCTTTGACTATGAGCTGCGCAAAGAACGACTGGCAGAAGTAGAACTAGAATTGGCGGATTCCGGGGTTTGGGACCGGCCTGAGTATGCCCAGAAATTGGGTAAAGAAAGGTCTGCACTTGAAGCTGTGGTATTCACCATAGATAAACTTGATGGGGGTCTGGAAGAGTCAACGGACCTGGTCGAATTGGCTAAAGAGGAAGATGATGAATCCTTGATTGCAGACGTACAGTCTGACCTAGCAGAGCTGGATCAACAGCTGAAGGTGCTTGAATTTCGTCGTATGTTTGATGGTGAGATGGATGCCAATAGTGCCTACCTGGATATTCAATCAGGGTCTGGCGGCACAGAAGCCCAGGACTGGGCCAATATGTTATTAAGAATGTATTTGCGCTGGGGTGAAGCGAAGGGATTTAAGACCGACATTATGGAAATAACTGATGGTGATGTAGCGGGCATCAAGGGCGCTACTATTCGCTTCGAAGGTGATTATGCTTATGGTTGGTTGCGCACCGAGACTGGCGTACATCGACTGGTCAGGAAATCGCCGTTTGATTCCGGCAGTCGGCGACATACATCTTTTGCGTCGGTTTTTGCATCCCCCGAGCTAGATGATGATATTGAAATTGAAATAAATATGGCTGAAGTACGAGTTGATACCTATCGCGCCAGTGGCGCGGGCGGTCAGCATGTGAATAAAACAGATTCGGCCATTCGGCTAACGCATGTTCCTTCTGGCATTGTGGTGCAATGTCAAAATCAACGCTCTCAACATAAAAACCGAGATCAGGCGATGAAGCAGTTAAAGGCCAAATTATACGAGCTTGAGGAACAGAAACGGCGCGCTGAGATGCAAGAAGTTGAAGATAGCAAGTCGGCCATTAGTTGGGGGAGTCAAATTCGCTCATATGTTCTGGACTCAGCTCGTATTAAAGACTTAAGAACAAATATTGAAACATCAAATACCCAGGCGGTGCTTGATGGTGATCTCGACCAATTTATCGTTGCCAGTTTAAAACAGGGGCTTTGAGCATCATGCCAGAAGACAATAATGATATTATCGCGCTGCGGGCTGACAAGTTGGCGGAACTGCGGCGACAGGGTAATGCGTTTCCGAATGACTTTCGGCGCGAACATTTTGCTGAAACGCTACATGCAGAATATGCCAACGAAACCAAACAGGCGTTAGCCGAAGCGCAAATTGAAACCAGTGTTGCCGGTCGCGTTATGTTGCGCCGAGCGATGGGAAAGGCCAGTTTTGTGACGCTGCAGGATATGACTGGACGTATTCAGGCTTATATCCGCAAGAGTGATGTGGGTGACGAAGCTTATGCGCAGTTCAACCAGTGGGATATTGGCGATATTGTGGCGATCTCTGGTGTGTTGATGAAAACTAACAAAGGCGAGTTGTCAGTGCATGCTCAGGAAATTACCATGCTGACAAAATCCTTACGACCATTGCCAGAAAAACATGCGGGATTAATCGATACCGAAGTAAGGTATCGGCAGCGTTATCTCGACTTGATGATGAATGAGGCTAGCCGCGAAGTGTTCGTCAAACGCAGTAAAATTGTTGATTGTATTCGCCGTTATTTCTCTGATCGGCAATTTATGGAAGTTGAAACGCCGATGATGTTGTCATCCCCGGGTGGCGCAACTGCATTACCTTTTACTACCCATTATAATGCCCTTGATATTGAAATGTATCTGCGGGTGGCGCCAGAGCTGAATTTAAAAAGATTGGTAGTCGGCGGTTTTGAGCGGGTCTTCGAAATTAATCGTAATTTCCGTAATGAGGGTATGTCTACCAAACATAGTCCCGAATTTACTATGTTAGAGTTTTATCAGGCCTACGCTGACTATAATGATTTGATGGACCTTACAGAAGATCTGTTCCGTCAAATTGCCCACAAGGTGCTTGGCAGTACGTCATTTACCTACCGACAGGTAAATATTGATTTTGGTCAGCCATTTCAGAGAATGACCATGGCTGAGGCCATTCTGGCCTTTAATGCGGATATCTCTGCGGAACAGTTATCCAATAAGGTAGCTGCAATAGCATTGGCTAAAAAATTGAGCATTCATGTAAACGATGCCTGGGGTCTGGGCAAAGTTATCATGGAAATTTTTGAAGCAGTTGTTGAAGATAAAATTCAACAGCCTGTTTTTATCACCCAACACCCCACAGAAGTATCACCCCTGGCAAGACGGAATGATAATGACCCGGAGCTAACTGATCGATTTGAGCTTTTTTGTATGGGTCAGGAAATTGCCAATGGTTTCTCGGAGCTGAATGATGCAGAAGACCAGGCGGAACGATTCCGTCAGCAGACAGAAGCTAAAGACGCGGGTGATGCAGAAGCGATGCATTACGATCACGATTATGTGGCGGCGCTGGAATACGGCTTGCCGCCTACTGCAGGCGAAGGCATTGGTATCGATCGGCTAGTGATGTTATTGACTGATTCTGCATCCATTCGGGATGTTATTTTATTTCCTCATATGCGCCCCAAAAATTAGCCATGGCAGCGCTTTTATAATCACTAATGTCTGATTCAATAATTGCACCACTACATCCAGACTGGCTGTTCCATCTTAGGTCAGAATTTGACCAGCCCTATATGACAGTTTTACGAGAATTTTTAACAACTCAAAAGCGCAATCAAACGATTATATATCCTGCCGCTGAAGAGTATTTTAATGCCCTCAATACTACTCCGCTGGGCGAGGTCAAAGTGATTATTCTGGGCCAGGACCCGTATCATGGAGCTGATCAGGCTCATGGTTTAAGTTTTTCGGTGCGATCAGATGTGACTATACCGCCTTCATTGAAGAATATATTCAAAGAGCTACAGCAGGATCTGGGATTTGAGCGACCCTTTCCCCATGGCAATTTAATGGACTGGGCTAGACAGGGCGTTTTGCTTTTGAACAGTGTGTTGACTGTTACGGCTAATCAGGCAGCTTCGCATAAAGGCAAAGGATGGGAACAATTCACGGACCGGGTAATTGAGCTGGTGTCGCAGCAAAGGTCGAGTTGTGTTTTTTTATTATGGGGCGCGCAGGCACAAAAAAAATCCCAGCTGATTGATGCGAACAACCACCTGGTATTAACTGCGCCACATCCCTCGCCATTATCAGCTTATCGTGGTTTTTTTGGTTGCCAGCATTTTTCTCGGTGTAACGATTATTTACTACAGACGGGACAGGTAGTGATAAACTGGCAGATAGATTGAAAGGACTAGCCTGAATAGGTCAGGCTAGCAGAATTTTCCTGGACCAGTGTTTGTAAAAAATGCATTACTGCCTGGACGCGGGCGTGATCAAAGATATCCTCATGTATCGCTAACCAGAAAGATCGATTGATAGTCACGTCGGCCGCCAAAACTAGCTTAAGTTCCTTACTAGGTTGGCCAACAAAATTTGGCAACATGGCGATGCCGCAGCCAGAGCAGGCCAGCTGTTTTTGCGCTAACAGGCTGGAGCTGGTGAGTGCCGGTTTGAGCCCTGGCGCTATTTCGTCGTAATAGCGCAAACTGGGTGAGTAAATTAAATCATCCACATAACCAATAAGACGATGCGCATATAACTGGTCAATTGCCTTAATCGGTGGGTGATTCTCAAGGTATTCTTTACTGGCGTATAGTTTCAAATCGTAATTAGTGAGTTTGCTCACTTTTAGCCGCCCGCGGGTAGGCCTTGCTAATAAAACCGCCATATCCGCCTCACGTTTAGAGACACTTAAAAATCCACTGGTGGCAACCAGTTCTATATTAAGCATTGGATGAGCTTTGATCAGCCCCATCAATGCTGGTGCTATAACTACATTGCCAAATGCCTCCGTGACGCTCAAGCGCACAGTGCCAGCAATACGATTAATTTCCCCTGTTAAAGATTCGTTGATGTCAGTCACAATGGCTTCCATCTGTTCAACCTGGGCTAACATCCATTCGCCAGGTTTGCTAAGCAAATGCCCTTTGCTGGACCGATTAAACAGGGTTGCGCCAATAGTGGTTTCCAGGCGTCGTATTCTGCGCCCAAGGGTAGTTGCATCCAGATGCAGGATTGCAGCAGCAGCGTCCAGGTTAGTTTGTCTGGCAACGGTTAAAAAAATGCGCAAATCGTCCCAGTTGGCCTGCGCTAATTTCTGTTTGTTTATATCGTGCATACTGCATTATTGCAGTTATATACTGCATAATCACCTGTATATCCTTCAGGATGCATTTTATATGATGCTGCAACTTTGAATCTTCGATAGGTAATTGAAATGGCTAAGATCCTGGATGTTTATATCAATGGTGGTTTTCGCGCCAGTGCCAGCAGCGAAACCATCCCGGTTTTGAACCCAGCCACGCAGGAGGTGTTGGTTGAGGCACCTTATACATTAATGTCTGAAATCGATTCAGCGGTTGCCGCCGCGCAGGCGGCTTTCTTAAAGTGGCGTCGGGTGCCGTCGCCTGAGCGGGCTCGGCTGATGTTGAATTATCAACTTTTGTTAAAACAACATCATGATGAAATCGCTGAAATATTAGCCAAAGAAACAGGCAAAACCTTTGCCGATGCAAAAGGCGATGTATGGCGCGGGATTGAAGTCGCAGAGCAGGCCTGTAATGTACCTTCGATGATGATGGGAGAAACTTCTGAAAATGTTGCCCGTGGCATTGATACCTATAGCCTGATACAGCCGTTGGGCGTTTGTGTAGGTATTACACCGTTTAATTTTCCAGCCATGATTCCATTGTGGATGTTTCCCATGGCAATAGCCTGTGGTAATACCTTTGTTTTAAAACCATCTGAACAAGATCCATTAACGCCCAATCGATTGGTCGAATTGTTCTATGAAGCAGGGTTTCCAGAAGATTTGTTACAACTGGTTCATGGCGGTAAGGAGCAGGTGGATGCCTTGATTACTCATGCAGATACTCGGGCTATATCATTTGTTGGTTCGGTGGCTGTTGGCCAGCATGTCTATCGTACCGGTACTGACCAGCTGAAACGGGTGCAATGTATGGCCGGTGCAAAAAATCATATGCTTGTTATGCCTGATGCTGATAAGGAACAGGTCATCAGCGCGCTAGTTGGGTCGTCAGTAGGTGCTGCTGGACAGCGCTGTATGGCAATCTCGGTGGCTGTTTTTGTGGGTGCTGCACAACAGTGGTTGCCAGAGCTTGCGGCTGCTATGAGTGAAGTTCGACCAGGTGCATGGGATGATGAAAGTGCGGCTTATGGGCCTCAAATAAGCCCTCAGGCCAGAAGCCGAGTGCTGAGTTATATTGAAAAAGGCAAGACCGAAGGTGCTACCTGTCTATTGGACGGCAGCGACTGCTCGGTGGATGGTATGCCGGATGGTAACTGGGTTGGGCCGACGTTATTTGCTGACGCCAGTACTGATATGAGCATCTATACTGATGAAATATTTGGTCCGGTGCTGGTATCGTTAAATGCAGATACCTTAGATGACGCGATTAAAATTATTAATGCTAATCCCTATGGTAATGGCACGTCGATCTTTACTGCTTCAGGGGGTGCGGCGAGAAAATTCCAGAGTGAGATAGAAGTGGGACAGGTGGGCATTAATATTCCGATTCCAGTGCCGCTGCCATTTTTCTCTTTTACCGGCTGGAAAAATTCTTTTTATGGTGACCAGCATGCTTATGGTAAGCAGGCGGTACGTTTTTATACTGAGACTAAAACGATTACTGCCCGCTGGTTCTCTGAAGATGCGGTTGTACAGTCTAATATGACCATTGACCTCAAATAATGAATTTTGATTTAAGCGAGCAACAAATTGCGTTTCAGGAAACAGCCCGGGCTTTTTCTGATAAGGAATTTGAACCCAATGCAGCCGACTGGGATACAGGCAATATATTCCCCAGGGACGTAATTGCCAGGGCCGGTGCGTTGGGGTTTTGTGGTTTATATTGTCCGGAGGAGTTTGGTGGGCTGGGTTTGAGTCGACTGGATTCAACCCTGGTGCTAGAACAGTTGGCGATGGGCTGTACCTCGACCACGGCATTTATCTCAATTCATAATATGGCAACCTGGATGATTGCAAAGTTTGCTCCGGAGGCGCTGGCAGAATCCTGCTGTCCCGATTTGATTATGGGCAACACCCTTGCTAGCTATTGTTTAACGGAGGCCAATGCTGGTTCAGATGCAGCTTCACTGCGCACCAATGCAATACAGTCAGGTGACAACTATACTGTTAATGGCAGTAAGATGTTTATATCCGGCGCGGGTAGTACGGATGTGCTGGTGGTAATGGTGCGCACTGGCGGCGCAGGTGCGGGGGGCGTTACTGCGCTGATGATACCTGCTGATGCAGAGGGCATACAATATGGTGCCAATCTTGAGAAAATGGGTTGGCATAGCCAGCCTACCCGCGAAGTGCATTTTGACAATGTATCAGTGCCGATTAAAAATCGCCTTGGCAAAGAAGGTGAAGGCTTTAAAATTGCTATGCAGGGTCTGGATGGAGGGCGAATTAATATCGCTACCTGTTCCATTGGAACTGCGCAGGCAGCGTTAAACCGGGCCCAGGCTTATATGCTAACGCGCGAACAATTTGGCCAGCCGTTAGCGCAATTTCAGGCACTGCAATTTAAACTTGCTGATATGTTGACTGAACTAGTGGCGGCCAGACAACTGGTACGATTGGCGGCTTTTAAGGTCGATCAGGGGCATACAGAGGCGGCAGTCTATTCCGCCATGGCAAAACGTTTTGCCACCGATATCGGATTCGAGGTTTGTAACCAGGCGTTGCAAATTCATGGTGGCACGGGTTATATGCAGGAATACCCGCTGGAACGATATATTCGAGATACTCGGGTACATCAGATATTAGAAGGCACCAATGAAATAATGCGGCTGGTGGTTTCCCGGCGCTTATTATCAATGGCAAATATAGAAGTGATTCAATAAGGATAAACAAAATGTCAGATAAATTATTGTTCGAAATGCGCGGCCATACGGCGCTGATCACCATTAACAACCCGGCAGCAAATACCTGGGATGAAGACAGTCTTTCTGCGCTTGAGTCATTAGTTAATAAGCTAAACCAGGATAAGGACTGTTATAGTCTGGTAATTACCGGTGCTGGCGAAAAGTTCTTTTCAGCGGGCGCAGATTTAAATATGTTTGCCTCGGGTGAAAAGGCGGTTGCGCGGCAACTGTCGGGTAAATTTGCTGCGGCTTTTGAAGCGCTGAGTAAATTTAGAGGGGTTTCTATTGCTGCCATTAATGGTTATGCCATGGGTGGAGGCTTGGAATGTGCAATGGCCTGTGATATCAGGATTGCAGAAGCACATGCGTTGATGGCACTACCCGAGGCAACTGTGGGTCTATTACCTGCGGGCCTGGGTACGCAGCATCTTGCCTGGTTGGTCGGCGAAGGCTGGGCTAAAAGGATGGTGCTTTGTGGTGAAAGGGTTGATGCTGAAACTGCTTTAAGAATTCGTTTGGTGGAAGAGGTGGTTGCTAAGGGTGAAAGTCTGGATAAAGCCCTGGCATTGGCGGCATTGGCAGAAAACCAGAGTCCAACCAGTGTTGCAGCCTGCAAACAACTTATTCAATGTGCGCGGTCTGGACCTATCACAGAAGCCTATATTACTGAAGGCGACGCCTTTGTTGACCTGTTTGATACCCTGGATCAAAAAGAAGGCGTGCAGGCCTTTTTAGAGAAAAGAAAACCTGAATGGAAAAATGCCTAGCTGATAACCGGGGCCTGTTATTGATCGGGCACCGATAAAAGGTTCTTTTATTTTAAATGAATAATGGAAAATGTATGTCTGAAGTTGTTTTGTTTGAAACACTTGAATTGAAAAATAGCGGTTCTATAGGTGTTATTACGCTTAATGTTGCGGCGACTTTAAATAGTCTTAGTCTCGATATGATTGATTTGATGTTGCCAGGGCTTGAAGCCTGGAAGCATGATGATAATATTAAAATGGTTTTATTTCAGGGGGCGGGAGAAAAAGCATTTTGTGCCGGTGGGGATATTCAGAACCTGTATCACGATATGGTTGCACATCCTGGTGGCCCTTGTCCCTACTGTGAAGCTTTCTTTGAAAGAGAGTATCGTCTCGATCATCTGATTCATACCTATCCCAAACCTACTCTGGTTTGGGGGCATGGCATTGTCATGGGTGGCGGTTTAGGTATCTTATCTGCCTGCAAATATCGGATCGGAACGGAAAAAACCCGTATCGCGATGCCAGAAATAACTATTGGTTTATTTCCCGATGCCGGTGCAACCTGGTCTTTTAGCCGGATGGTTGAACATTGGGCTTATTTTATTGCCTGGACCGGCTGTAGTATCAATGGCGTCGATGCACGGCAGGTTGGCTTGATTGATTATCTGTTAAAAGCGGAGCAAAAGCAGGAATTTATCACGGCGTTGCAAGCTTTGGATGGCGCGGCTCTATTGGCCGATGATCTTGCACAATTGATTGCCCAGTATGATGGTGAGGACGAGGATTTCCCTGCCGGTCAGGTGCAGCCAAATGACCCGCTGGTGAAGGATCTAATCGGTCAATGTTTGTCGCAGTCAAACCCGGTTGAGGCATTTTTATCTGCCACAGCAAAATTGTCAGCCAGTCCATGGCTTGAGAAGGCTGCGAAGGCCTTTGCCAATGGCACCCCCACTACCGCATATATCATTCATGAACAGTTTCAGCGAGCGAAAAGCATGACCCTGGAAGAAATGTTTCAGATGGAGTTGACCATTGCGGTGCAATGTAGTCGTCATCCAGATTTTGCCGAAGGGGTCAGAGCGTTGCTGATTGATAAGGATAATACGCCTGTTTGGCATCAACAGGATATGTGCGCTGTGCCGGCAGATTGGGTTGAGGCGCATTTTAACTCGCCCTGGGATGTTCATCCATTGGCAGATTTAGTCGCGGCGGAAAAGGGTTAACAGGTTTTTGTAGTCTTTTAATGTAGATCAGGTGGAATTAATTATGTCAGCAAACATTGGATTTATCGGTCTGGGTAATATGGGTGGGCCGATGGCCAGTAATTTACTCAAAGCGGGTCATAAAGTTAAAGTTTTTGATCTTATGCCGGCGGCAGTAGAAAAACTTGCTGCCTCTGGGGCAACTGTTTGTCAGGATGCAAAGCAGGCCTGCGACGATGTACAGGTATTGATTTCGATGCTTCCCGCTTCTATCCATGTGGAGAATTTATATTTGGGCGAAGCGGGTATTTTGTCGTCTATTGCGCCACAAACGTTGGTGGTTGATTGCAGTACCATAGCGCCAGAGACATCCCGTCTGGTGGCGGCTAATGCTGCTGAACGCGGGATACAAATGCTTGATGCGCCAGTCTCAGGTGGTGTGGGTGGCGCTGTTGCTGCCACGCTAACGTTTATAGTTGGTGGTGAAAAAGCTGCGTTAGAACTCGCTCGGCCAATATTTGAAAATATGGGCAAAAATATATTTCATGCCGGCGCTGCTGGGGCAGGCCAGGTAGCGAAGTTTTGCAATAACATGCTGCTTTCGGTGTTGATGACGGGTACCGCGGAGGCCTTGCAACTTGGCGTGGATAATGGCCTGGATGCCGGTGTTTTATCTGAGATTATGCGTCAAAGCTCTGGTGGTAACTGGGCCCTTGAAGTCTATAACCCCTATCCAGGTGTGATGGATAACGTGCCTGCCAGCAAGGATTATGAAGGCGGGTTTCTGGTAGACTTAATGATTAAAGATCTTGGCCTGGCGATGGAGGCTGCTTTGCAACAGGGCGCCTCGGTGCCGTTGGGTTCGTTAGCCAGGAATTTATATATTAATCACGGTAAAGCAGGTTACGGTAGGAAAGATTTTTCCAGTATTCAAAAAATTTACAATAAAGATGAACCTGAATCCTGATGCTGAATGCTGGTGGGTAATTTCTGAGCAAGAGGCAGTTTTATCGTAGCAGCTCTTTTGCTGCTGAAACCTCCTCGCCCAGTTCCTCGTTTTCAGCCAGTACTATATCCACGGCGATACCCAGGTTTTCAAAGGCATTGATTTCGGCCCAGTCCAGCAAAGCAAAAGGGTGCTCTGTGCCAGCATAAGAATGAAGATTGGCAACCATGACAATGTCGACGTAATCTGCAGCCTCAACGGTTCTGTCGAACGCGCTAAATTCTATCGGTACCTCTAAAAGTTCGGTTGGGAAGTCCCACGCTTTGAGTATCATTTGGCCGAATTGCGGGTGTAATTTTTCAATAACGTTGTCCAGTAAGGTCTCGTCCCAATCGTTATAATCGGCCCATACCAGAATAGGCAATTTGCCAATTTCATGTACCAGTCCAGCCAGTGTAGCCTGATCTGGTTTCAAATTGGTGAAGTGGCGGCAAAGTATATGGCTGAGCCCGGCAACCTCAGTAGAATGCTCCCAGGTAGCCCGCATACGTTCATCCACTGCATCAGAAGTAGCCTGGAATAGTTGCTCCATGGCAATACCAATCGCGAGGTTACTGGTATAGGTAATGCCCATTCTGCTTACTGCCATCTGCAAATCTTCGACATTTTGCACGCCTCGTACTAACGGGCTATTGGCAACTTTCATGATGCGTGCGGTTAATGCTGCATCGTTACCAATGACTTTGGAGATCGCATTGGCGTCGACGTTGGGGTCGTCAGCAACTTCTCTAAGTCTGAGGGCAACTTCCGGCATGGTTGGCAGGACAAGGTCGTCATTTTTAATTGCGTCGAGTATTTCGGTACGGATTGATTCGATGGTGGTTTGCATCGGCCTTGTGGACTCTAAAATATGGATGGTTCACTAAGTTATAGTCCAAGGCTTTTATTCTTCAAGCGGATGCAAATGTCGATATGGGTTGTTTGCTAGCGTTAAGATAATAAATAATGCACGCATCGTGCAAAATAGTTTATTGGTCCTGGGATAAGTTGGTGGCCTCGATTGTTGTACCGTCGGCTAATAAATAATGGTCATCCGTGGCTGACTTGGTCTGGATAACGGCCAGAAAACTACCCGCCTGGTGGCTTATCACCTTGCCTATGGCTTTATTTTGCTGATTATAAATAATATCTCCAGCGGCAACTCCAGCGGCAAGAGGGCGCTCAGCCTGACATAAATGCAGGCATTTTTTTAGATCGCCCCGATATTGCATCCGAGCGATTATTTCCTGGCCAAGGTAACATCCCTTGTCAAAACTTATGCCGCCAATATTATGTAAATTGAACATCTGCGGCAGGTATTCATCTTTAGAATGCAGGTCTATCCAGGCATATCCACTGGCGATCTCCTGAGCCTGCCAGTCAGATTGATCGATTGCTGCGGGCTGCTCTTTGCTACTCCATATTTCCCAGCGCTGGTCGGCGACACAGAGTATTGTGTATTCGTCGTCGCTTGTGATTTGATCGTGTGTGATTTGATTGTGGGTGATTTGATATAGTGCCTGTGGCACATTGTCCATTGCCGTCATCAGTCCATAGCAGTACCGGGTAGCAGATAAATCCGTAATCGTTGCTTTTGAAAAAACGATATATTGACCAAGAAAACTCGCCACATCGTCGATAAGGTCACGATTGAGTCGTAGCAAAAACCCATCATTGAGCGCGATTAACTGAAAATTGGCGATCATTCTGCCCTTGATGTTGCATATTGCGCCGGGTAATGACTGATTAGGTGTCAGATCATTGAGATCGCAGGTGGTATAACCCTGTAAAAATTTCAGGGCATCACGGCCAGTGATGGATAAAAAGCCAAATTGAGGTAGTGCTATAAGTTCCTTCATGGGCTTATCTTACTACTTGATGTTTGGGAAACGCGAGATTTTTGAATTATAATCTGAGTCTCAACAGTAATGCGCTTAACCGCTAAGCCGAAGGAATTTAGATTGGTAACAGAACTGGAATTAAATCGCCTTAGATGGCGCTGTCGCAGGGGTATGCTGGAGCTTGATTTATTATTAGGGCCTTTTTTTGAGGCGCAGTTTAAAGATTTGTCCGAGGCTCAACAGGCAGACTTTGAAAAGCTGTTGGAAGAGGATGACCCGGTTTTACTGGGTTGGTTCAGTCGAAAAACAGAGGCTGAGGAGCCCAGTTTGAATCACCTGGTACAAGTCATTCTTGATCGGGTTCAGCCATCTCATTAACTATCGGCAATAGTTAAGCCAGTCTGGGACAGTTTTAGCCAATGATGAATAAACTGGATCTTCATATTGGCGTTTCTAAATCCTACGCTCTGTTTTTGCTATTACTACACGTTAGTTGTCTTTATGCGTTGTGGCTCGCCAACCTGCCGCTTTGGGCGCGGCTGATGCTGGCATTATTGGTTGGTTGGTCGATGATACGGGCTATAAGAAAGGCCTTGTTAAGCCCTCGGGCGATTCAACATGTTCAGGCAAATGCCGATCAATGGCAGTTAACCCTGGCGAATAACAACGTTTTTGAGGCGACTCTGGTAGGTGAAGTACTGGTCTGGTCATGGCTGATTGTGGCAAGATTTCGCCACCACAATAATTACTATTCACTGGTATTGCTGCCTGATAATTGTTCTCCCCAGGCGCATCGTCTAAGCCGCGTCTATTTTTCATATTATGTTGGTCCCGCAACGGAGGCTATACGGCCGCCAGATAATAGCCCTTAGCCAGATAATAGCCCTTAAATGATTCCTATATTTCCCTCTGGCCTGAGAATTCTGTAACCTTCATGCCCGATAACAGTTCAATTTACGGCGAGACGGTTAAGTGGATACGAAATCACATATATATGATGTGTTGATTATTGGTAGTGGTGCTGCTGGTATGACCGCAGCGTTGAAGTTACCCAAAGAATATTCGATTGCAATGTTGTGCAAAGACAAGGCGACCGAAGGCAGTACCTATTACGCCCAGGGTGGCGTGGCTGCGGTCCTGGATGAATATGACAGCATTGAATCTCATATTCAGGATACCCTGGATGCTGGCGCTGGATTGTGTAATCCGGAGGTGGTGAGATTTACAGTGGAACGTAGCGCAGAAGTTGTTGACTGGCTGGTTGATCTTGGTGTGCAGTTTGATAAAGAGACTCAACCGGACGGTTCTGAAGATTACCATTTAACCAAAGAAGGTGGGCATAGTCATCGTCGCGTTATTCATGCTGCGGATGCAACCGGTAAAGAAATCACCCAGGGTTTAAGTCAGAGATTATTGCAGCATAAAAACGTTGAAATATTTGAGCGATTCGTCGCCGTAGATCTAATCACCGAAGATCAGATTGGCCAACCTGGTAAGGCCTGTATCGGAGCATACGTACTTAATCTTGATACCCAGCATGTGGAATTATTTCGCGCCAAGCATGTGGTGATTGCTACCGGGGGCGCAAGTAAAGTTTATCTATATACCAGTAACCCTGATACTGCATCAGGTGACGGTATTGCAATGGCCTGGCGGGCTGGCTGCCGCGTTGCGAATATGGAATTTAATCAATTTCATCCTACCTGTTTATATCATCCAGATGCGAAATCATTTCTTGTTAGTGAGGCGCTGCGTGGTGAGGGGGCTTATTTACTGTTGCCGGATGGCACGCGATTTATGCCCAGGTTTGATGAGCGTGCGGAGCTTGCGCCGCGGGATATTGTTGCCAAAGCCATTGATCACGAAATGAAGCGCCTGGGCTGTGATTGTGTTTATCTGGATATTAGTCATAAGCCAAGGGAATTTATAATCGGTCATTTCCCCAATATTTTTAAGCGTTGTCTTGAATTAGGTATGGATATTACCCGCGCGCCGATCCCCATTGTTCCAGCTGCCCACTATACCTGTGGTGGGGTGGTGACCGACACATCGGGGCTAACCGATATCCCTAATCTTTATGTTGTTGGTGAGTCCAGTTTTACCGGCTTGCATGGGGCTAATCGAATGGCGAGTAATTCCTTGCTTGAATGTATGGTCTTCGCGACTTCCGCAGCGGCGCATATTCAGCAGCAGGATCTTGTTACAGTTGACTGGAAAATTCCTAACTGGGATGAATCACAGGTAACCAATTCTGATGAGGATGTTATTATTTCCCATAACTGGGATGAGTTGCGACGGTTTATGTGGGATTACGTCGGCATTGTAAGAACTAATAAACGCCTGCAGCGAGCCCGGCGTCGGGTGCAGTTGTTGATTCAGGAAGTGGGTGAATACTATAGTAATTACAAAATAAGTAGTGATCTTATCGAATTACGCAACCTGATGACCGTGGCAGATTTGATTATTCAATCTGCAATCCGTCGCAAGGAAAGTCGAGGCCTGCACTATACGCTTGATTATACCCGGTTGAATAAACAGCCCGTAGACACGGTATTGGTGCCACCGCGATTCGGTTGAATGATCTTTTTAGTGCCGAAATCAATTTATTACACCAACGGTCTATTATTGAAGCCGTGATTTGCATCCATCTAAACAATAGTGCAATCTCCAAAAATTCTGATTTCTACTGTCGATTCGCCGGTTTTAGTCAGCCAGCAATGTGCTGATTAAACGCCGCATTGGCCGTAAATGAATCCTGATCAGAGAATTTCTAATCCGAATAATGAATAATGAAACGAATAAAAGGACGCTTATGAAAAAGTTATATTTGTTGGTATTGATCACAGGTTTGATCAATTTTTCGTTTGCGGACATTGCTGCTATAAAAAAAGTAGAGGAAACACGGGTTGGAGAGGTGAATGCGTCCACGGAGATTCGGATAAAGGCGGCCTTGCGTCGTGTACGTCCTGATATCACTATTGAGAAGATCGTTAAAAGCCCGCTTAACGGACTGGTTGAAGCCCATTTGTTGGGTGGCCAGGTACTCTATTTTAGTACTGATGCCCGCTACCTGGTCTCTGGTGAGATTTATCGATTAGGCGCCAATGAACTGGTTAACCTGACTGAAGAACGCCGCATCATGACGCGTAAAAAAATTATGGCTGAGCTAGATGAATCGGAGATGTGGGTGTTCGCTCCGGCTGAGGGCCAGATCAAGGCCACAGTGACCGTATTTACAGATATCGATTGTGTTTTTTGTCGAAAATTGCACAATGAAATCCCTGAGTTAAACCGCCTGGGGATTGCTGTGCGTTATATGGCGTTTCCGCGTGCTGGTCTGGAATCAGAGTCCTATAATAAAATTGTTTCTGCCTGGTGTGCGGCTGATCCGAAGCTTGCGCTTACTCGCGCCAAAGGCGGTCAGGAAATTCCAGCACTTAATTGTGACAACCCTGTTGCTGAGCAGTATGCATTGGGTAGTGCTCTGGGTGTCAACGCAACGCCAGCGCTATTATTTGAAGATGGCAGCCTGGTACCGGGTTATTTGCCTGCTCGGGATCTGGCATCAAAACTTGGTCTGTTGTAGTTATACCCTGATCAGGGCTAACGTCAATATAGAGTGGTGAAGCTGCTTTCAGGGGTGCTGCTCCGATTTCCAGGCTGGTATTTGTCGCCGCAGTAAACTACTGGATTATTATGCAGGCTCAGACTTTCCTATTAACACGCTTTAAAGATCCTTTTAAAGACATTTTAAAGATATTGTAGAAGACTAAATGGATGACTTTCCACGAATTAAACGCTTACCGCCGTATATATTCAGTATCACGGATGCCCTGAAAAAGGCAGCACGGGCAAGAGGCGAGGATATTATCGATTTTGGTATGGGTAATCCTGATCAACCTACGCCAAAACATATTGTGGATAAGCTGATAGAGACCGTGCAACGTCCGGATACCCATCGATATTCTCAGTCAAAAGGTATACCTCGACTGAGACAGGCCATATGTAACTGGTATCAGGAGCGTTTTGATGTAGCGCTCGATCCTGAATCTGAAGCTATTGTCACCCTGGGATCAAAAGAAGGTATTGCCCATTTAGCGATGGCAATTCTGGGTACAGGTGATGGCGTACTAGTACCTAACCCTTCGTATCCGATTCACCCCTATGGCGCGGTGATTGCAGATGCGGATGTTCGTCATGTGCCCTTAACTGCAGATGTGGATTTTTTTGAAGAATTAGAAAAAGCGATTATAAATTCCTGGCCGAAACCAAAGGTGCTGATTATTAATTTTCCGGGTAATCCAACTGGACAATGCGTGGATCTGGAATTTTTTGAAAAAGTTATTCGGGTTGCGAAGGAACATGAGATCTGGGTAGTGCAGGACCTGGCCTATGCCGATATTGTATTTGACGGCTATCAGGCGCCAAGCATCTTGCAGGTACCAGGGGCGAAAGATATCGCGGTGGAGTTTTTCTCCCTGTCGAAGAGTTATAATATGCCCGGTTGGCGGATTGGTTTTTGTGTTGGCAATCCAACCCTGGTGGGGGCTTTGACAAAAATAAAATCGTATCTTGATTATGGCATGTTTACGCCAATTCAAGTGGCAGCTATCGCAGCGCTTGAAGGGGATCAAAGTTGTGTTGAAGAAAATCGGCAAATGTATTGCAGTCGTCGCGATGTTTTATGCGAAGGGCTGGCTGTCGCTGGCTGGCAGGTTGAGAAACCGAAAGCAACCATGTTTGTATGGGCAAAAATCCCCCCGCAGTTTATGCATATGGGCTCACTGGAGTTCAGCAAGTTTTTACTTAAAGAAGCTAAGGTTGCCGTTTCGCCAGGTATTGGCTTCGGTCAATACGGTGACGATCATGTCAGGTTTGCGTTGATTGAAAACGAACATCGAACGCGGCAGGCTATCAGGGGAATTAAGCAGATGTTCAAAAAAGCGGCGCGGATACAAGCAGCTGAAATGAAAGGAGAATAAGTTGGATCAATTAGCAGTAGGTATTTGTGGTCTAGGTACAGTGGGTGCGGGGGTTTTTAATTTACTGGAAAAAAATGCTGAGGAGATCGCGCGCAAGACCGGCGCACGGATTAGAATTGCTCAGGTTGGATGTCGGCGAGATAATCCGCATTGTGATCTGACTAATATAGCCGTCAGCCGGGATATTTATGCGCTGGTAAATAATCCTGAAATCGATGTCATCATTGAATTGATTGGTGGTACGGATGATGCTTTGACGCTGGTTAAGCAGGCAATTGCGAATAAAAAACATGTGGTCACGGCTAATAAGGCGTTAATCGCACTACATGGCGCAGAGTTATTTCAACTGGCTGATGAAGCGGGGGTAAGTTTGAAATATGAAGCTGCCATAGCGGGCGGTATTCCGGTGGTTAAAGCGATACGAGAAGGCCTGGCTGGCAACAAAGTTGAATTTCTTGCGGGCATCATTAACGGCACCACTAATTTTATTCTCACTGAAATGGAAACCGCAGGTGATAGAAGTTTTGCTGACGTATTAAAAGAGGCGCAAGATTTGGGTTATGCCGAAGCGGATCCGACATTTGATATAGAGGGCGTTGATGCAGCCCATAAACTTACCTTGCTGGCATCCATGGCCTTTGGTATGGCGTTGAATTTTGGTGCGGTCTACCTTGAAGGAATATCAAAAATTACAGTACAGGATATTAAATACGCCGAGGAAATTGGGTTCAAAATCAAACATCTGGGCATTGCCCGGCAGACCGCAAAGGGCGTTGAACTGCGTGTACACCCCACCTTGATAGAAAAATCAGCGATGTTGGCGCAGGTTAATGGGGTGATGAATGCGGTTATGGTCATTAGCGATGCTGCGGGTGAGACGATGTATTATGGCGCTGGCGCTGGTGCTGGGCCTACCGCCTCGTCGGTGGTTGCTGATGTTGTCGATATTTTACGGGCTGCGGGTGATGCGCAAATCGAGAATGCCGGTTTTGTCCTTGGCGCGATACAGGATCTGCCGGTTACCAATATTAGCGCGATTGAATCGGCCTATTATTTACGCCTTAATGCGCTGGATAAACCCGGTGTTATGGCGCAGATATCAACAATTTTAAGTCAGCATAATATTAGTATTGAAACGCTAATTCAAAAAGATCTGCATAAGGGTGAGGTGCCCATTATTATCGTCACTGATTGTGTGTTGGAGCAGGCCATTAATGCAGCGATTGAAGAGTTAGAAGCTTTGCATGAGGTGGTTGGTAAGTTGATGCGAATCAGAGTGGCAACTTTTTAATCTTCGCGTGAACTGTTTCAATAAACTTAGATGTAACGATAAAAAATGGCAAAAAAATTAAAACGTCGCGTCGCTGCTGCTGATATTGAGGGCCTATCGCCTTTATTTTCTCGGTTGTTAACAGCGCGAGGTATTAAGGCTAAAGCAGAGGTAGATCATAGCCTGAAAAACCTGCTTAAACCGGATCTATTAAAAGGTCTCGACACGGCAGCGACAATACTGGCGACTTGCCTACAGGCGCAACAGCGAATTTTGATAGTAGGTGATTTTGACGCTGATGGCGCTACCAGTTCAGCCCTGATGGTACAGGGGCTGGCTGCACTGGGGGCAGAAAATGTGCATTACCTGGTACCGAACCGGTTTGAATTTGGTTATGGACTTACGCCAGAAATAGTTGCTGTTGCCAAACAGCAAAACCCTGACCTTATAGTCACAGTGGACAATGGTATATCCAGCATTGCAGGGGTTGAATTCGCCCGTGAATGCGGGATTAAAATTATTATTACCGATCATCATCTGCCAGGAAAGGTTCTGCCCAAAGCAGATGCAATCGTCAACCCCAATCAGCCAGGCTGTGAATTTCCATGTAAAAATTTGGCGGGTGTGGGTGTCGCATTCTATTTGCTGTCTGCGTTACGTCAGAAATTGCGCGCCTTAAAATGGTTTGATAATAACGCTGAACCCAATCTTGCCGAGTTTCTTGATCTGGTTGCGCTGGGCACCATTGCTGATGTTGTACCACTTGATTATAACAATCGAATACTGGTGCAGGAAGGCATTCGGCGCATAAGAGGCGGTAGGCTGAGACCAGGGTTAAAGGCCCTGTTAGATCTGGCGGGACATTCTATACAACATTTAACCGCGACCGACCTGGCTTTTGGTATTGCGCCGCGACTGAATGCGGCAGGACGGCTCGACGATATGTCGCTGGGTATTGAATGTTTGTTGTCTGACGATATGGCAAGTGCGCAGAAGCTGGCGCAACGACTGGATGAACTTAATGTAGAGCGCCGTGAAATAGAAAATGAAATGAAATTGCAGGCCATTGACTCACTGGATAAACTTCCTCTGGCGCAAACCAGTCAATCTGCTGTAGGTATTTGTCTGTATGAGCAAGACTGGCATCAGGGTGTGGTGGGTATTGTTGCAGCGCGCATCAAGGACAGACTGCATCGGCCTGTGGTCGCTTTTGCCAGGGTTTCTGAAACGGAGATAAAAGGCTCGGCAAGATCAATTGCTGGGTTTCATATTCGTGATGCTTTTGATGCTATAGCGGCGCGGAACCCAGGGATGTTAAATAAGTTTGGTGGGCACGCAATGGCGGCCGGATTAAGCTTACATCCAGATCAGTATGCTGGATTCGCCGAGCAATTTGATTTTGAAGCAAGACGTTGCCTGGCAAAAGATGACCTGGAACAAATTGTCCTCACTGATGGCGAACTGCCTGCCTCTATTGATGTGCCTTTAGCAAGGCAAATTTTGCAATTTTGCCCCTGGGGTCAGGCCTTTCCTGAACCTTTGTTTGATGACGAATTTGAAATTGTTGACCAACGAATTGTTGCTGGACGTCATCTGAAATTGAAATTACGGACTCTTGACGGCGCTGAAATTATTGATGCTATAGCCTTTGGCCATGATCGACTTGTTGAGGGACGGCAACGACGAATAGCCTATCGGATTAATGTAAATAGTTATCGTGGTCTGGAATCGGTCCAGTTTATTGTTGAGTGTCTGGATATCGACAACAATATTAATACATAAGGCTGTAGCCCTATAGTCATAGTTGCAGCCATAGCCATTACAGACCCATTACATAGACAGTTTTTGCTTATGTACTATCAGTAAAGATGAAATTCAGTAAAGATGAAATTCCCCCTGGTTTGATGGCAGGAAATAAAAATATGATTAATTCAGTATGACCCGCATATTGTTTCATGATATTGATGGCTGCCTGAATACTGTTGACGGCAGAAATCTGCCGTTCGAATGTGAGCCGCTAGACAGTATGCAGCAGGCTGCGCTGGCTGAATTTGGTCGCCTGTTTGATAAGAGCCCAATTGATGTACTAGTGCTTAATACCGGGCGTTCCTTGCAAGCTTCCCTGGGCATTGCTGAGGCAATAAATAGTCGCGGATTAAAATATCTACTGGCCGAACATGGTGCTATTGGTTACCAGCTGGATCAGCGTCGGTTGCTGGATTTTGAACAAATAGCGGGTGCTTTGCCCGAGGTTAATAAGACCTATAAAACTGTTGCTAATATCAGTGCGCTCATAGCATGGTATCGTGATACTGGGGCGAAGCTGTTAGCGCAGCAGATTGGTGTGAATCCTGTACTGGCACCCAAACAGGCGAACTTAACCCTGGATATCCCGAGGGGTATTGATCCTGAGCATTTACAGCAAAGGTTACAAAGCCTAATTGCATCAAATACTCAACTGTCCCAGCACCGGTTTGTTTATCATCTTAATATAACGGATGGATATCTGGATGTTATGGCCGAAGTGGATAAGGGCGATGGTATGCGACTGATCTGTATGCTGGAGTCGGTTACCAAGGGTGAAACCTATGCAGTGGGTAATGGGTTGAACGATATGCCTATGTTTGATCAGGCGGACAATATTTTATGTCCGGCAAATTCAGAAGCTGAACTTAAAGCCTATTGTGTTGCCCAGGGTGGCCTGCTATCAAAATACGCTTATATTGAAGCCAGTAATGCGTGGCTGAGGGCTTTTATTAAGAACCGCTGAGGGCTCTTTATTAGAGCCGCTGAGGGCTGTTTATGGTAGAGCCGCTGAGGGCTCTTTATTTCGAGCCGCTGAGGGCTCTTTATTTCGAGCCGCTGAGGGCTGTTTATGGCAGAACCGCTGAGGGCTCTCGTCGCTACCAGAGGTTTTGGTAGAGTTCGACGATTTCACGGGTATTGGGTATTCTGGGGTTATTGCTCGGTGAACCTGAGGCTAATGCTTGTTCTGCCATGGTCTCACTGACTGCAAAGAAACGGGTTTTGTCGATGCCAAATTCAGCCGGCGTGGGCACCTGTAATTCTTCATTTAAGGCGATAAGTTCATCCATTAATTTATGATTAGCCTGTTTGTCGGTGTCGCTGGCTATTGCAACCTGCATCGCTCGAGCGCAATCAGCATAGCGGCTGGTCGCTGCCGGGATTGAAAATGCGGTGATATCGGGCAATAACATAGCGTTGGATAAGCCATGCGGGACATGAAAAAAAGCGCCGATAGGACGGCTCATACCGTGTACCAGGGCAACCGATGCATTGGAAAACGCAATGCCGGCCAGGGTGGCACCGAGCATCATGGCTTCCCGTGCTTTGCGGTCCATCCCATCATGCCAGGCGCTGCGTAAATTGGGTGCGAGTAGACCCATTGCCTGTATTGCCTGGCTGTCAGAATAGGGGTTGGCCTTCTTTGATACATAGGCCTCCATTGCATGGGTGAGCGCGTCGATGCCAGTATCAGCGGTTGTTCTGCCAGGTAAACTCAAAGTTAGTTCAAAATCCACAAGTGCTGCTGTGGGCATGAAACCCATGCCCATGCAGAGCATTTTTTCATCATTTTCTTCATCAGTAATAATGGTAACGCGGGTCGCTTCAGAACCTGTGCCGGCGGTTGTAGGAATAGCAATGATCGGCAAACCCGGTTCGTTCACTACCCGTGGCACCATATAATCGCGCATACTGCCGCCATATTTGCCGAGGATGGCCATGGCTTTGGCGCTATCAATAGGGCTGCCACCGCCGACCGCGATGATGCAATCAAAATTGCCTTTTTTAACCATTGCGACGCCTGCGAGTATGGATGCCTGGGTAGGTTCTGGCACGGTTTCAGAATAGACCTCGCTGGCCGGCAAATGGGCTTGTATACGGTCGATATAGCCCAGTTCTAGCATCATCTTGTCAGTTACGATAAGTGGTTTGGAACAACCAAGGCTGGCGATTATTGTGCCAACTTCCTTTGCTGCACCCGCGCCTATTTGAAGAATTCGAGGTAGAATAATTTGATGGCTCATGGCGCTTCTGGTCTCATTGGTGGTAGGCAGGGGTTGGTAGATAGTCGTCACAGGATATACTGTTTGCGGTAGCTATTTCCAGGCTGGTTTTACTTTCTGGTTTTGAATGTTGGCTGCAGAAAAAGTTCACCATCATGATTCGGCCAGGTCGGATATTCAAGGGCAGTTGGTCATAGGAGGGGGTTAGCCCGCCAGGGATCTCTGATAACGAGCTGTATACGTCAATTCAGCATTTAATCTGTGTTTCTTTTGGCGCTGTCTAACAACATCTGTTTGATAACGTATATAATAGCTTTAGTTTAATGGCCCTCTGCCAGTAGCTCCTGCTTAGTCAACTGCGTATAGGCTTTGTTTAAGCCTTCGAAATATTTCCCGGGACAATGTCTTATTTTTCTCCCATCAACTGCGGCTACTGGGATGAGCTCTGCCCCGGTACCTGTTAGAAAACACTCCTCAGCGTTATACAAGTCATAGGCCGCGATGGGTTGTTCTACAGGTTTAAGTGATACCTGGGCTGCGAGTTCCAACATACATTGGCGGGTGATACCGTCCAGCGCCCCTTCGGTAACGGGTGGTGTTATTAGTTTCTGGTCATGCACAATAAATATATTATCGGCGCTGCCTTCTGCGACACGGCCAGCATTATTAAGTAATATCGCTTCATCTGCACCCGCATGGCTGGCTTCCATACGGGCCAGTATATGGTTCAGATAATTGAGACTTTTGATTCTAGGATCCAGTCCATCGGGGTTGAGTCTGCGCGTTGATGCAATGATCACAGCGGCACCGTGCTTGCGAGTTGCAGGCGGAACAATGCTGAGTCTATCAACCATTATGATCACGTTTGGATTTGTGCAGGGTGTGGGGTCAAGCCCCAGAGGGCCCTCGCCTCGGGTGACAAGCAGGCGAACGTAACCATCCTGCAATGATGATGCGTAAATGGTCTGCTTTATGCCCTCTATAAGTTGCGTTTGGTCCAGGGGTAGCACCAAACCAGTCGCCTGTGCTGAACGGCATAGGCGTTGCAGATGTTGTTCAATCCGAAAGCAGCGCTTAGCGTAAAATCGAAGTCCCTCAAATACGCCGTCGCCATAGAGTAGACCGTGATCGTAGACGGAAATACGGGCGTTTTCCGGCGCAACTATTCTACCGTTAATCCAACAGGCTTTTTCAGATCTCAGGCTTGAGTTAAAGTCAGGCACAGGTTTCGCCTTTGATCATGGTGATGGCCTGTCCCCCAAGTAACACCCGTGACTCCTGTAGAATCACATCCACATACCCGCCTCTTTTAGACGCCTGATAGCCGCGCATGGTTTTTTTGTCTAAGCGAGCTGCCCAAAAGTGAGCCAGCGCACAGTGGGCCGAGCCTGTAACAGAGTCCTCGTTGACGCCAGCTTTGGGCGCAAAAAAACGCGAGGTAAAATCTACGCTGTTACGGCCTCCTGCTGCGGTGATTATAATGCCGCGGGTATCAATATCATTCAGTGCTGCAATGTCAGGCTGCAGCGCTTCAACTGTGGCGACACTATTGAGTATAACCAACAGGTCATCACCGGCCTGAAAGATATGTTTGGCTGCAAATTGATCTTCTGCCAATTTAAATGCGTTGCTAAGGGTTACAAATGTGCTGTTGGCTTGCTCGGTGGCGATGGGCTTTACCTCCGCGACCGGAAAGTCCAGCTGTATGCCATGGCTAGTCTGCTTTGCGGTTAGTTCTCCGCTGCGAGTTTGAAATCGCAGTATAGGCGTAGTTTCGCCGTGTATTTTCCACAGCGCATGGGCTGCTGCGAGCGTCGCGTGTCCACACAGGTTGACTTCTACAGTGGGTGTAAACCAGCGCAACTGCCAACTGTTATTGTCTGGGTTTGGCAAATTGTCTGGTTTTGATAAGGTATCTGGTTTTGATAAAAAGGCGGTCTCAGAAAGGTTCATCTCGCCTGCCATCTGCTGCATCCATTGTGCGGATTTTGTTGAATCTGTGAGCATGCAAACAGCGGCCTGATTGCCGCTAAAGGGCTTATCTGCAAAAGCGTCGATAATAGAGATGGCGTATGTCATGGCCTTTTCCTTTAGATATTAATTTAGCTGGTTGCCGTGAGTTTTCAGTGCTGCTAATTTCAAGTGCTACTTTAAAACTTCAATATTAATAGGTACAGTTACAGATAATGTTGATTGTGGCGGTACAGAATAAAATTTATACAATCTGTGCTGCTTTGTTGGGCCGGAACTGTACCGTGTCGGTAATTCACTGCCAGTAAAAGCATTTCAAAAAAGTGACTATTAGCTTCTATCAATAGTTTCTATCAATAGTGGCGAAAAAAAGTTGTAGGTGGATTGTGGAAAAACTATACGAGAAATTAGCCGCTGAGGTAGTAAAAAATATCGGCTCGGGGTTATATCAAACAGGGGAACGCCTGCCTAGCGTCAGGGTACAAAGCCGACAGTTGGCAGTGAGTGTTTCTACCGTAGTGGCGGCTTATCGGCTGTTGGAACAGTGGGGATATGTAGCTGCGCATGATCGTTCTGGATATGTTGTCAGCCATCGTGTGAATTTGGCGGCTGTTGAGCCGGCGACTTCCAGCCCCTATGCTAAGCCGGGTCCAGTAACTGGACAAGAGCTGGTATTACGTTTGGTTAAAGCGGCCAACAACCCCGACGTGATCCAATTTGGTGCGGCAGTTCCTGACCGGAGCTTTTTGCCCGTCAGAGCAATACAGCAGGCACAAATCAGGGTGGCGCGTAATCAATCCGCAGAATCAATAGATTATGCATTTCCACCCGGGTTACCTGCTTTGCGCCGACAGATAGCACGGCATATGAGTGAGTTTGGTTGTGCAACGGGCCCAGATGAAATAATTATTACCAACGGCTGTCAGGAGGCGCTAACTTTGGCGTTAAAGGCCGTGACTAAGCCGGGTGATATCGTAGCTATAGAGTCACCGACCTTTTATGGCTTATTACAGGTGCTGGAGTCACTTGGGCTGGAGGCACTTGAGATGCCTACTAACCCACGTACCGGTATTTCAGTAGCAGCGTTGGACCTGGCATTGACCCGTTGGGATGTTAAGGCCTGTGTCATAGTGCCAAATTTTAGCAACCCGCTTGGGTTTTGTATGCCGGATGAAAATAAAAAAGCCCTGATAAAAAAACTACATCAACATAATATTCCTTTGATAGAGGATGATGTCTATGGTGATCTGGGGTTTGGGCCAATTCGACCATCAGTGTGTAAAGGCTTAGTGGCAGAAGCAGCGCTGAGCCAGTTTGAGCTGGATCAGGGTGATGAGAAGATTGCTGGTCTGGAATTGGCAAAACGGGCCGAGCCAGAAATTTTTTACTGCGGTTCATTTTCAAAAACCCTGTCGCCAGGATTGAGAGTGGGCTGGATTGTGCCGCCGCGAAAGTACCATGAACAGATTGAATACAAGAAATATGTGCTGAATTTGGCGACCCCAACCAGCTCTCAGATGGTTGTCGCTGAAATGCTCACAAATGGCGTATACCAACGTCAGTTGCGTAAGGTCCGTCAGCAATATGCCATTGCAGTTAATCGAGTAAGCGAAGCCGTGATTCGTTTTTTCCCTAACGGTACAAAGGTCACTCGGCCTGAGGGTGGGTGTGTAATCTGGTTAGAGCTACCAGAGCATGTGAATAGTGTTGAGCTGGCTAATCAGGCCATCAAGCTTGGTATAAGTATCTCTCCAGGGCCCATTTTTTCAGCCAGTGGAAAATACCTGAATTTTATTCGTATCTCCTGCGCCTGTGAATGGACCCCACAGGTAGAGGACGCGCTAGCCCGCGTCGCAAGACTGATTCACTGAGCGCAGGAGGGTGGTGTTGATAGATGCTGGATTCCGTACGCCATATCAAGGGCTGGTATTTGTACTATATTATTAGTAAATAGTATTAATAAATAGTATCAACAAATATGGTCAGTAAATGCTCCGACCGGAACCCTTTCGCAGCGTACGCAGCGCATTTTATCAAGAATGATATTTTATTATCCACATTATAGGATTCGGTATTTGTTGGGCTAATAAGATCTACAATAAGATGTAAATCCGCAATTATTTCAGGTGCTTAAAACCATGCTGGTAATTCGACCTGTTAGATGTAAGGATCTCGATGATATCCATCGACTGGCTGTACAGGCCGGCGAAGGCATGACCTCGCTGCCCACCGATAGGCCGGCGCTAGCGTCGATCATTCAGAATGCAGAGGCAAGCTTTGCTCGTCAGGCTGGAAATAACGACGATAACTTTTTGTTGGTTATGGAGGATGCGAGCAAAAATCAGGTTGTTGGCACGTCCGCTATTCACGCTCGTACTGGTAGTAGGCAGGCTTTTTATTCTTATCGATTAATGTCCATTACGCACTACTCTCATTCTCTGGGTAAAGAGACCAGGGCGGGTCTTTTACACCTGACTAACGACTACACAGACTACTCTGAAGTAGGCACCTTATTTCTAGATCCCGATTATCGAGGTAATGGGCATTGGTTATCCCGTTCTCGATATATGTTGATGGCACAGTACCCAGATCGATTTGCCTCAGATGTAATCGCAGAATTAAGAGGCGTAGTTGATGAGTTAGGTGAAAGTCCGGTCTGGAATGCCATTGGTCAACATTTTTTCAAAATGAGCTATGCGCAGGCGGACCAGTTATGCGGTACTGGTTCGAATCAGTTTATTACCGAACTCATGCCAAAATATCCTATTTATACCAGTTTGTTGCCGCCGCAGGCTCGGGCGGCGCTGGGCCAAACCCATAAAGACACCCAGCGGGCCATGGACTTGTTGTTGGCAGAGGGGTTTGTATTTGAACAACTGATTGATATCTTTGATGGGGGGCCGTTAGTTAGAGCGACGATCAAACAGATAAAAAGTGTCATGGCTTGTAGGCAGGTTAGGGTATTGATAAATGATAAAGTTGTAGGGCAGAAAATGATTTGCGCTAACTGTCATCTGGATCAGTTTCGACTAGTGTTCCAGACTGCGATATATTTGGATGGAACCGTTAGTATAACAGCATCCACTGCTGCGGCACTTGATGTGCATCAAGGGGAGACGATTATGATTATCCTTGATGGTGAGCGTTGATGACGGCGCAGCGTAAAGGCCTGTGTATAGGCCTGTGTATAGGATTAACTAATGACCTTTGAGGTTAATTTTGATGGCTTGATTGGTCCGACCCATAACTATAGCGGCCTGTCGCTGGGTAACCTTGCTTCTGCGAATAACGCTGGGCAAATATCTCACCCCAGGGCAGCGGCATTACAGGGGCTGGATAAGATGCGCTGCCTGGTCAAGCTTGGATATCAACAAGGCATTTTGTTACCGCAGTTGCGGCCAGATCTTTCCGTGTTGCGCCACCTCGGTTTCAGTGGTTCGGACCAGCAGGTTATTAATCGTGTTGCCAGACAGGCGCCCGAATTATTAGCGATGGTTTATTCTGCTTCCAGTATGTGGGCTGCCAATGCAGCGACGGTGACAAGTTCGTCAGACTCAGCCGATGGCAAGGTGCATCTAACGGTTGCTAATTTGATGACCACAGCGCACCGATCGATTGAGGCCCGGCAAACCGAGAAATGCCTGCGGCAAATATTTTCTGCCAGCGAGTTTTTTACCGTGCATGGCGCGTTGCCAGCAACAGATACGTTTAGTGATGAAGGCGCTGCTAATCATATGCGCCTATGTAAAGAATATGGGCGGGCGGGTCTTTCGATATTTGTTTATGGCCGGAATGCTGCGTCCAGACAACGGCTAGATATTGCAACAAATGGCGCTGAAGCGAGTAGCAGTACAGTAAAAGGTCCCGCCGGAAACGGTTCTGTGGGCAATGGTTCTGCGGGAATTGCTGTCGCAGCGAAATTTCCCGTCCGGCAATGCCTGTCGGCCAGTCAGACTGTGGCCAGGCAACATGGTATTGAAGATCGGGTGCTGTTTTTACAGCAAAATCCAGCGGCAATAGAGGCTGGGGTGTTTCATAATGATGTTGTCGCGGTGGCCAATGGACCTTTGTTGTTTTATCACCAACAGGCTTTTGATACCGCAGTGTCTGAACAGTTAGCTGTAACTAAGGTGTTGTCAGATATAAAAATGTATTGCGTATTAAATAAACAAGTCAGTCTCGAAGACGCCATAGCGAGCTATTTGTTTAATAGCCAGTTACTTGCTGCGCCCAACGGTGCAATGGCAAATATGACTTTGATTGCCCCGGTTGAGTGTCAGCAGCTACCGGCTGTTGAAAAATACTTACAGGCACTGGTGCTAGATGCTGCCCAGCCGATTCGGCAGGTGATTTATGTTGATCTACGGCAGAGTATGCATAACGGCGGTGGCCCTGCCTGTTTGCGCTTACGCGTGGTGCTCAGTCGGGAAGAACTAGCGGCTGTCAATCCGGTGTTTTTAGTTGATGAAGCTAAAATTGAATTACTTGAACAATGGGTGAAACGCTATTACCGGGATGAACTTAGGCCAGCAGACCTGGCTGATGGGCAATTGATGCGGGAGTGCAATAGCGCCCTGGAGGCTTTGTCAAATCTATTGGGTTTGAATAATTATTATAATTTTTAATAGGTCTTTTAGTCCAACGCCAGGTCAATTCTCATATCAGTTCCTGTATGGGGGTCCATATCAGTTCTGGCAGCATATCCTGTTGGACAGAGCGGTTAGTTGTAACCCGTGTCCTGAAGATTCATAATCTTATATTGTTCAGGGTTTGTATTGAGTGGATTATTGTGATTATTTTAGAAGATAAAATTGATTTAAAGGCTGCGCCGAGTAGTGTATGTCTGGCAAGTACGCGTTATTTTGATGCTAACGATGCCAGTGTACAGGCTTACGCTAGTAAGGTAGTGGCTGATGCAGTCACCGATGTGGATAAAATAAAACGGTTGTATTATGCAGTTAGAGATGACTTTCGCTATGATCCCAAACATTTTTTATTAACGCGGGAACAATTTTCCTGTCGACAGATATTGCTGGATAAGCGCGGTTTCTGTATGCCAAAGGCAGTATTGCTATCGACCCTGGCACGCACTCAGGGTATTGCCTCGGGTATCGGTTTTGCACATGTGATGAATCACCTTATGCCAGACTCGATGCTCGAAACAATGGGTGGCAACAGACCTATTTTTCATGGTTATTCTGTTTTATATGTGGCGGGTAAATGGCTCAAGGCATCGCCGGCTTTTAATCTGAGTATGTGTGAAAAACTGGATACCAGGCCGTTGGAGTTTGATGGTAGGAGTGATGCGTTATTGCATGAATATGACAATAAAGATCGCCGTCATATGGAATATATTTTTGACTACGGCGCGGTTGCTGATTTCCCCTATGATATGGTGTATTACGATGTATTCGCGGAAAAATACCCAGAAGTCGCTCAGTTAAATAGCTGATTTGGCCATTTCGGCGGTTTTCGTTCTTTTCTAGGGAAGACTATTATTAGTTAAAAGTTTGCAGTGCCGCGCAGATACCAAAATCCACGTTTGTTGCCAAACGGAGTGGCTTCGTTACCCTGGATTTGAGGTAGGTGTGTTTCTGTCCGATCAGTTTGAAAGTCGAATATATTTTCACCGCCAAGAGTTACGGTATAAGTTTCACTAAAGGTAAATCTGCCTTCAATATCCACCAGCATGTCGTTGTTAAGTGCTGCACTTGATATTTGTTCAATTGAGGCTTGCTCATCATATCTGTTCAGGCGAACCAGGCCGCTGAACATATCGCCACGATAGGATAAGGTAAGTACCTGTTTTGAACTGAGTGCGTTGTAGTCTGGCAGACCAAGCTTGGAAGTATTGAGGTCAAAAATCTCTGTAAGCTCGGCTTGAATCTCAGCGTTGGCATTTGGCTTGTCGACGTTGATGCTGGAATAATTCAGGGTAATGTAAGACGACTCTCCAGGGCTGAAAATAAGTCCAAGGGTGAATTGAGACGCTCGTTTGATAGCCGGGTAGCTCTGGTTTGAATAGCTCTGGTTTGAATAGCTTTGATTTGAATAGCTCTGCGCTGGAAAGTGCTTATTGGGGTAGTGCGAACGAAGTTGGTTAGTGGGTAATTCGAGTTGGCCAATATCAGCTGTTGCATGGATAGCAATGTCTGTGGTAAACGCAAAATGGGTTGAGAGGCTGAGATGCTGTCTAGCGCGTCGTTGGTCAGTATCGAATGGCTGAATACTATTATTACCTGGGCTCAGGCTGGATGCGCTGGCATTTTCATAGGGCGCATTGGCATAGCTTTTAAAACTTTGGCCTCTGAAACCGTAGCTATCCTGTAATGCCTGATAGTGTAGTTTGCCGCTAATTGATAAGCGATTGGAAAGGTGGGCGTTTAGGCCCAAATATAGTCCCAGTGTACGTTGATCAAGCTGGTTTTCTAGCGCAATGTTTGGCGTTTGAAACGTTGATATCATGCCATTAGAATAATTTTGAATGTCCTCTATTTGGCTGGAGGATAAGGCAAGGGCATCGCCTTTGGTCAAGCGGCTATCAAAAATGGTTCGTGCCATGTGGGTTGATAAGGTTCTTTTATGATATTCAATGCCAAAAGCCAGATCGATTTTCACGCTGGTATTGCCAAATTGTTGGGTCTTGCCGGGAAACAGATTGCCAAAATATAAGGGCTTTAGAAAATCAGCGCGTATATGCATCTCTTCCTGGACAGCGCCTCCATTAGAAAATGCGTCTGTCTGGGAAAGATAGTTCACATTGTTACTGGAAAAGCTAAGGTGAATATTCCAGGTGATATCCTGTATGAGGTTGCCTGCGATACCCTGGGAGATGTCCCGAGACAGGGTGCCGCTGGCGGTGATGTTGAATGGCCCTTGATAGTGCTGTAATGGATGTTGTTGCGATGGATAGGGTTGTTGGTCATAGGTATAACTGGATGAAAATGATGGCGACAGGGTTTGGTTCGATGCTGATTGGAACGGCTGATAAAGGTTTGGTAAAAAGTAGTCGCTGGGAGTGAAACCATCATGAATAATTGCGTCGATCAGGGTGCTAGTATCGAATGGGCCCTCGGGCGTATCAGGCTGTTTAGAAGCGAGTGCCAATTGGACTGAGCTTAATGGCTGAGAACTGGTGCCGTGTGCGTTAATTACCCAGGTTGAATTGAGGCATACTACTAATAGCGACAGCGTTTTAAATGACGGTGTTTTTGATGCCAGTACTTTTAATGCCAGTACTTTTAATGCAAGTGCTTTGGGCGAATTTACTTTTAATGGCTTTATATGGTTACGGAATTTAACGCTGCTCATGCTTACCTCCCCCTGTTTTTCGACCATGTCCTCGATCATGTCCTTGACCATGCGTTAACAGCTACCTGGCGCTATAGAAGTTTGAATGCTCAATATTCAGGTTAGCTAATGTAGATTACACTTGTTTTTGGTCCTGGATCCGCAAATATTAGTCCAAGAATCTCAATGCCGCCATAAATCAACCGACCTAGAGTACGATATATAGCGGCTCATGGGAAGAATTGATGCGACGAGTTACACCTTTTTACGACAACCTTTGCGAGAACCTTGGCGGGATGCCTAATCCGAATCGGACTCGAATTAAAGCCAATAGCAGTGTTAAAAATAAAGTGGTGAATTTTGATCCGACGTAAATCGCATGAGCTACTATTAATTTAGGGTTTATAGGCAGCGAATAATTCAGGGTTTATAGGCAGCGAAATAAATGCGGTTCAAACCCGCGACGTCGGTTTTTATGTCTACTATATCGCTCAATTCTGTCGCTAAGTCTTTTTAACAACAGGGAAGATGAAAGATTTTCACTAATATCAACCTGGACTGGCTTCCTTTGGCAGTACAATAAATTAGTATCTGGATCAAATGGATAGAGACTTTGTAAATTCCTTTTTGGATTCAACGTCCAATGTATTGGCCACCATGGCGGCGATGGACTTTTCTGTGGGCCATCCACGGTTCAAAAAAGAAGAATTACCAATTTCGAATATTACTGGCATGATTGCCATGTCATCGCCCCAGGCGGTGGGTACATTGGTCATTTCTTTTACCGAACCTGTGATCCTGAGTTTGGCTAGCAGGATGCTGATGGAAACCGTAGATGAAATTAATGGTGAAGTCATCGATCTGGTCGGTGAGTTGACCAACATGGTGACCGGTGGTGCAAAAAGAGTTCTGGAAGAAAAAGGTTTTGATTTTGATATGGCAACGCCGGTGGTAATTCAGGGAGAGAACCAACAAATTACCCAGTTCTCGAATGGGCCGACGATTGTGGTGCCGTATTCAACGGACGCAGGGGATTTCTATGTGGAAATCTGTTTTGAGGCGATAGACTCGTAGCGGTCGAAATGCAGTTGTTTCCAACTACTTAAGTAAACTTTCAGCTGCGTTTGTTATTCAGTATCTGTCATTTGGTACTGGCCCTATAGATCTGTCGGTTGAAAATATAATTGGTTATTTTTCTGCGATCTAGCGCTAAACAGCCTGTCCTGGCTATAAAATTATTCTGCGCCACAGCTAACAACTGTTTGCTGTGTCTTAGCTGTTGTCTGGCTGGCACTGAACCGCTGTCCGCTGGTAATGTTGCTCCGACTCAGGTATATCTTCCGCATAAGAATAAAATTACCTGTTAAATTACCTGCCTGACCTATGTCCTTTATAAGAATGGAGTATGCATAATGCCAAATGCGTGGAAAACTATTTTGTTGGCGATCACCGTGGTTGCCATTGGCTTTTTCTTTTATCCAGTATCTGATTCCACAACACCTGGCGTGAACCCAAAGGTTGTAACGGATGAGACGTCAATCGATACAGCACCTACTATTGCGCTGATCGATGATCAACGAATAAATAACGCAGAAACTGAGCCCGGTAACTGGTTGGCGTATGGCCGGACCTATGAAGAGCAACGATTTTCTCCGCTTGAACAAATTAACCAGCAAACTGTGGGTAAATTAGGCCTGGCGTGGTTTACCGATATGCGTAGCAACAGGGCGCTTGAATCTACACCAATTGTGGTGGACGACATGATGTTTGTTACCAGCGCCTGGAGCCGGGTTTATGCGCTGGATGCCAGGACAGGGCGGGAAATCTGGTATTACGATCCGAAAGTGCCTGGTGAATGGGCGCGTAAAGCCTGTTGTGATGTTGTTAACCGCGGTGTGGCGGTCTATAAGGGGCGTGTATATGTAGCCAGTCTTGATGGTTACTTAATTGCATTGGACGCGGCTACCGGCACAGAAATCTGGCGCAAGAATACCCTGATTGATCGGTCTCGAGATTATACTATTACCGGTGCACCCAGAGTTGCCAGGGGTAAGGTGTTTATTGGCAATGGCGGTGCAGAGTTTGGCGTGCGTGGTTATGTAACAGCTTATGATGCCGTAACCGGTGAGCAGGTTTGGCGGTTTTATACAGTACCAGGAGATCCTGCTAAACCTTTCGAGCATCCGGAAATGGCACTCGCCGCATCAACCTGGAAGGGCGGCGAATGGTGGAAAATTGGTGGCGGTGGTACGGTGTGGAATTCAATTGTTTATGATCCGGATTTTAATCACCTTTATCTTGGGGTAGGCAATGGATCACCCTGGACGCGGGTGATTCGGTCGCCGGGAGGTGGTGATAATTTGTTCCTGTCGTCTATTGTCGCGCTGGATGCAGATACCGGTGTTATGAAATGGTATTACCAGACTACACCCGGCGATAACTGGGACTATACCGCTGTCCAGGATATGGTATTAGCCGATATGGAAGTTGATGGGGTGGATCGTAAGGTACTCATGCAAGCACCAAAAAATGGATTTTTTTATGTGCTTAATCGGGAAAATGGCGAGTTATTAAGAGCGCATAAATATGTTTCAGCTAATTGGGCAACGCATGTTGATATGGAATCAGGCCGACCTGTTGAAGATCCTGCGCTAGGTTATTTAGAAGACAGTAAATGGGTATTGCCTGGTGCGATTGGGGGGCATAACTGGCAGGCCATGTCCTTTGATAAGCGTAAAGGCATCATGTACATACCGGCGATGGAAAATCCGCTGGCCTATGCGATGAATGACGAATGGAAAAATACCGGCACCTACAAGCATGTTGTTGGGGGGTGGAATACGGGTATTGAATTTGGTCGGATTGTACAGGTGATGTCTGAAGCAGGAGACCCGCCGAAAGCGCGGGGTATTCTGAAGGCGTTTAATCCTCTGACAGGAAAAGAAAGTTGGGCCGTAGAGCAATTGCATTACTGGAATGGCGGGGTATTGGCAACTGCAGGAGAGCTGGTTTTTCAAGGTAATTCATTGGGCGAGTTTAATGCTTTTAATGCAGATAATGGCGAGCGATTATGGTCATTTAATGCTTATACCGCATTTTTGGCGCCGCCCATTAGCTATAAAATTGACGGCGTTCAGTATGTGGCAATTCAGGCTGGCACTGGCGGCGGTGAATTATTTACCGGTGAAGTACCACATCTAGCGTCGGTAAAATATGGCAACTTTGGTAAGTTGCTAGTGTTTAAACTGAATGGTGATATTGAATTACCCGTGCCCAATGTGATTGACAGGACCATTCCAGAGCAGCCTGAAATGTTAGCGTCAGAGGCGGATGTGAAGCGTGGAGAGCGCCTCTATCATGAAAATTGTGGATTCTGTCATGGCCTTATGGTGAGAGCGGGGGGTGTGATTCCGGATCTGCGATTAATGCCTAAAGCAAAACATGCGTTGTTTAAACAAATCGTTCTGGATGGCATATTGTCTGTTAATGGTATGGCCAGTTTTTCTGATTTATTAAACGAAACGGATGTGGACCGCATAGAGGCCTATGTTATCAGTCGCGCTAACGAAGACAGACAGGCTGCGGAATAAAGGAAAGCAATTGCGGCGGTGGTTTATTACAGCTGCCGCAGTCATTTATAAGAGGCAAATTAGCGTAGCGATGTCTTGTTGCGTTATTAAATACGCCACACCAAAATCAGGATGCCATGCTGGTATTGCCGGTCGTAATATTATTGCCTGATCCTTGTCGGTTATTATCCTGTTCAGTCTGCTGTTCATGTATGGGTGGTTTCATCATCAGGATAATAATAACCGGGATTAAAGCCGCGGCTGAAAAACCCAGAAAGACGCCAGTATAAGATTCTGTGAAATCGAAAAGATAACCCGCTGTCACGGATGCTGCGGCGCCAAAGGGCGTGACCAGTAGATGCACTATGCCAATGGTTTGTGCAAAGTGTGTGGCGCCATAATAATTGGCAACCAGTGCCGGCAAGGCGACAATGGTTGCGCCATTTCCGATTCCAAAAAGTATCGAGTAGGCGTAGACCAGTGTTTCTGTGGTGGTATAGTTAAGTAGCAGAATTCCTACTAATTCAATAAAAAGGCCGCCAGCTAATAGATAGCGAGGGTCTAATCGGTCTCCGGTTGCGCCAGCAAAAAGCCTGCCACCAGTACTGAAAAGGCCAACAATGCCAATAGCGGAACCAGCTACAATGGGGCTAAGGCCCTGGTCAAGAAGATGAATTACCGATTGGCTGGCATTGAGTGCCAGACCGATATTGGCCATTGTGAAGGCGAAGATGATCGCCCATAGAGCAAAAGTTGAAAAAGCTTCTTTAGCATTCCAGTCAATTTTAGTTTGGTAAACTTTTGCTTCAGCCGTTAAGCCTTGAGCGCCTTCTGCTGTATCTGATGTTATGGCGGATATTGTATTTGATGTATCTGATGAATCTGAACTAGGTGCAACACCATCACTGAAAGTACCCATGTCGGCAGGATGGTTGCGAACAAAAAATGCCGCCACTACCGAGCCAATAAGGGCGCTGGCAGTGGTAATAAGCCATGCAGATGTCCACTGTCCGGTAGTTTCGATTATATAAGCAACACCAGGGGCGGCGAGAAAAGCGCCAAGGCCGCCCATTGATAGAAATAGTCCCATCGAGATTGCCCGCCGCCGAGTAAACCAATTGGCTAATAGTTGGGTGCCAGGTACAACCGACTGCAGCGAGATACCCACACCTACGATGGCAATGCCAAGGTAAAACTGGGGTAGGTTAGACGTGAAATAAATAACGATTGAGCCGATAGCACTTAATATTCCGCCGACGACAATTGTCCACCTGGCACCAATCTTAGAAAGTACGATGGCGGCTAGCATTGAACCTATACCAAAGGCAATACCAAAAATTGCATGGCCAACGCTGGCGCCACCTCGGGACCAGGATAGATCGATAATCATGGTGGGCAGGACAACTGCAAAGGAATAAAATACTACGCCTACGGAGAGGAAATAGATTGCGCAAAGAGCTGCTAAAACTCGCCAGCCATAGAACATAAGATCTGCCTTTCATTATATTTTTTGAAGATCGTAACGGCATACAGTATGTTTTTTGCTGTCAGACAGCAAGGGTAGCCCCGAAGCGTAGGTTATGTGCTGCAGAGAGGTTCCAAGGTAAACACGATTGGCGTTAATGGCCCTGGATCAGGGTTCGCAGGTAATTTGCAGCGGTTTATGGCCCTTTTGCCGGTAAGCTGTTTTGCGGTAGTGGTGTGAATTCTAAATAAAACTGCTCTGCCTCAAGCGGCAAATCTAGTTCTGGGGAATGATTCTTGGCTTGTGTTTTTTGTTGCAGGTTTTTGTCAGGCTCCAGCATCCCACGGGTCATTCTGCCGTTAAGCTGGATGCCCTTTTGCCTATGATTCACCGCCTGTTGAATCTCTTCAGCTAGCGCAAGGTCATAGTCCAGTTGATAAAGTTTTGAGGTATGCTGCAAACTGCCGAAGGCATCGAGTTCCTGGGCCCATAGTAAAATTTTTCCTGCCGTAGCAGTTTGCTTGTCGGGCTCCTGTATGGTTGCCCAGATTAACCTGAAAGTGGCCGGTAAAGGGGCGTGGCTAGGTTGGCCCTGGAGCTCTTTGAAGGCCAGATAGGTGGTGAAATATAACAGGCAAACGGTAGCCGCTATAAAAAATTTGAAGGCCGTACTCCAGCTTGTACGGAGCCAGATATTGACCACCAAAGCGGCGACCAGAGCATAGGCCAATGCGAGTAAACTAACTGACATTAACCGGCTCGTTTGGTCTGGATTTGACCGAGCAGTTTTTTTTGTAGTTGACTGATGTCGCTTACCTCTCCCGCGCTATCCAGGGTAAATCGGGTGGCGGTGATTTCCTGGCCGATCTGGTTTAAATCATGTACACCATAATATATCAGTTTAACTTTGGGGTTGAGTTTTTCAATCTTTACTCTGACGGGAACAGGTACATTATAGTTGGCTCTATAGTGGAGGATGTTGACAACATATTCACCCGCTATCCAGGCCCGTAGTGAAGCGCTTTCCTGATTAATAGGGTTGGTGATTTTTTTACCATCGATAACTATTTGATCGTGGAAAATACCTCTGTCATCGCGATCCAGGTGCATGGTGCCAGTGTCTTTATTCTCGAACCAGAGTATTTCTCCCCTGGGATCTTCAATAAGAAGATCGATATCGTCAGGGTGCTGGTCGGGCCAGGTAATAGTAATAAGGAATTCGGCCTTATTGTCAGTTTTTCCTGTTTGGTCTGGTTTTGATATCAGTATAAATGCGATAAAAAACATAAATGCAAAACCAAGTAATGCATTAAATAGTAAATCAGTAAAGGCATCGTTAGCCGGCGCAGGACGATAAAACCGATGTTGACGCCGGCTCATATGTAACTGGTCTCGGTGCTATCTTTTTCAGAGCTATCTTTTTCAGTGCTATGCTCGGCATTATCTGCAGGCCACTGTTTCGTATTTAGTAGGGGAATTAGTAAAATGTCCACAGTTACTGCCAGGCGATCAACAAAGCCGGTTGCGGCGGTGCCGAGTAGCTGATACTGAAGAGCTAATAGTGTGCTGGTGACTAAGCCGGCCAGGGTAGTAAAAAGCGCCACAGCCATGCCGCCACTCATCTGAGCTAATAATTGCTGTAAGACCTGAGGATCATAGTCTTTTAATTCTGCTACGGGTGTCAGCATGATAATAAACCCTACCATGGTGCCTACCAGGCCGAGTTTCAATAACAGGTCAGTTGCAAAGTGGCCAATGGCATGTGTTGCTAATAGACGCTCGCTCAGGGCTTCGAGCAAAATGTCCTGATCCAGTCGGATAAAATCGACCGAGTTATCAGCATGATTATGTGAGAGCTGACGGGCTTTGGTCAGCAAATCCTGAACATAGTCAGCCACGATACCCGGCTGGATTGTAGTACCGTTAATTATGATAAGTCCCTGGCGGCTGAGGATGTCGCCTGAGGCCACAGTAAGAAGTAATTGATGGGTTTGCTCGATGTGCTTTTGAGCACTTGTCAGTATTTTAGTCAGATATAACCAGTGCAGGCTAAAAAAGCCATAAAGGCTGATGATGAAATAGGAAATATAACTGCTGTCACTGGCGAGTGCCTGTGACAGGTAGCCCTGTTGTTCGAGTAGATAAAAACCGAACAGGATGACGCCACATAAAATTAATGCCCGTAGCGTTAAATTTTGCTCAATGCCGGTTATGGGTTTATGCGGCATCCGATTGTTGCTCCTTATTAATTTGTGGGTTCGTTAGATATTTCATCGCAACCCTGGAATATGTGGTACCTGGTTTTAGTCGAAATAGCCTGGTCTATATTTATCGTCAGGTTTAGATCTTCTGCAATGCTAACGGGAATTGTTATTTCGCCCTGGGTAATGTCAGGAATCGACGTATAATATGGAAAATATCCGGTTGCGTTAACATGGTTGGAATAATGCCCTGGCCATGTACGTTGGCAAATAACGGCACCGCGACGCCAGTATGTTCTTCTGCGATAAATTCATTGGTTGCATAGTTGATGGCCATGATTCCGCCCTGGGGCATATTGAGTCGGACTAGTTTGCCGGGTGTATACACTGGTATGTCGAGCCCACTAAATAAACTGGTGTCAGGTACAAGTTGTGCTGCCTGACCGTGATCAGCGGTCACTATTACCAGGGTGTCGGGGTGTTTATTTGCGAACTGCAAAATAAAACCCAGGGTTTCGTCAAGTTGCGCGAGTTCGCCTATAGCACCGCAGGTTTGTCTGCTATGTGATTGCTTGTCAATTGAAGCAGATTCAATCATCAGGAAAAACCCCTTGGGATTGTTGTGGCTGAGTGCTTCGACTGCTTTTTTGGCTAATTGCTCTAACGATGGTGTGTTTTTATAGGTTGGGTTTTTTTCACAGCTCATTGGGGCTGGCAATGTAACTTGTCCCTGGCTTCGGTGTATTTGGTTGGCCAGACTGGGGCTGGGTTTTTCTGCACTCCGGTTCGCTTCACCGCGAAGTCGAACAGGTAAATGATTGTTAGCGAATAGTCCCAGTATTTTTTTATCCGCAGTAATTGCAGTTAATGCATTAAGGTCATGGGCAAGCTGGTAGCCCATTGCCTGTGCTAGACCTGCCACTGTTTGGTCATTGATGGAGCGGGCAGTTGGAATATTAAAATTGCGTTGACCGCCACCGAGTATGATATGCAGGCCAGAAGTAATTAATTGCTCAGCAATTGAACCTGGTCCACCATTAATTTTTAGATCGGGACTGCAATCAACGACAATACCGTGTTTTTCGAATTTCATCTTGTCAGGGTTTTCGCAGTGGCGATTATTAATATGGGTTGCAAATGCTGCGCTGGTTGCATCAGTGACAGATGAACTGGTGACCAGGCCGGTGCGGATGCCGGCCTGATGCGCCAGCTCAACCAGTGTCACAAGGTCTTTATCATCCCCAGCGCTGGTTGAAATTCTGCCGCGACTAGTCACCATACCCGTAGCCATTGCCGTTGCGCTATTGGCTGAGTCGGCGACAAAAATGGGCAGGCTGGGGTTGGTTTCATCAACCGTTAGCACCTGTACCGAGCTTCTGACAGGCATTTTGTCAAGAATGAGTTGGCCCTGGACACCGACCAGATAATTTCGTGCAATGGTGATTTGTTGATCATCCATGCCGTCGCCAATGATGAGTATTACATTTTTTACAGCTTGGTTGGTTGCTGTTGTTGGTATTGTTGATATAGATAGTTCAGAACTATCTGCCTGTAGGGTTAGCGTCGAATACAGGCTAAGCGCTGCGATAAAGGTCGCCGCAAAGTTGGTATTACCTGAGATATTATCCAGGAAATACCTCAGGTAATACCGCGTGTTAAGGAATATTAAATTTCGTTGAATGCTCTTATTTGGTTGAGGGCTCTTGATCCGTTGAAGACTCTTGATCCGTTGAAGACTCTTGATCCGTTGAAGACTCTTATTTGGTTGAAGACTCTTAAAGCGCAAGTGGATTCCTTATTTGATAGTTGACATCAGAAAGCCCACACTCGATGGTCAGTGGTCAGTCAGTTCTGTCAATATTTACATTAAACGGGTGTTAATAATAGGCTGCATTGCGGCGGATATTTGCAATTTACTAAACTAACAGGTAATCAGAGTTGTTGCTGAGGCAGGTATTGGCAGGGGCGCCGTTGCCAGGGTTGCGTGTAGCGCACTAGCTGAAGGTGGAATGTTTGTTGCTGAATAAATTATATTTTAAATTCAAAAACCGATATACCAGTGCGAAAAATTATTGGCTGAGAGGCGAATTACTTTCTTTAATCAGCCATTTGGCAACCACAGTTTCCAGGGCGTCTATATCGATTGGTTTTGCCAGGTAATCGTCCATTCCGGCAGTGAGGCATTTCTCTCTGTCACCCTTCATTGCATTGGCTGTCATGGCAATAATTGGTACATTGTTGTATCGGTCGCCGGCTTTGCCGGTGCGAATACTGCGGGTTGCTTCATAGCCGTCCATAACCGGCATCTGGCAATCCATCAATAGTAACGTGTAGGTGTTATCATCGGGTGCATTGGCCAATGTTGTAAGTGCTTCCTGACCATCGGATACTACATCTGTAAGCAAACCAATATCTTCGAGAATGCCGCGAGCTACTTCCTGGTTGATCAGATTGTCTTCTACTAACAGGAGTCGAGCATCCCTGGGCCAGTTATATTCTGGGTAGGCGTCGGTCTGCTCCTCATCTATATGGGCGATATAGTCATGGGTGATTAAGGGGCTGTTGCTGGCGTTGTCGGCAATCAGCATGAGTGCATCGAGCAGGTCAGAGGTTGTAACAGGTTTTGCGAAATAGGCGGCAAAACCAAGGTCAGCAAAGGTAATGGGGTCTCCCAGATTGGTCATTAGCGGCATAATAACAAGTTTCATGGCGTCAAGCTTTGGATTACTTTTTATAGTAGTGGCTAATTGGATACCATTCATATTCGGCATTTCCATATCAATAATCGCCACATCAAACAGGTCGTTATCATTTTGCAATGAGCGTTCAATGATGTGCAAAGCTTCTTCGCCGCTTGAGGCCAATTGTGTAAGTACGCCCCATTCTCTGAGTTGGCCAGAAAGTACTTCGCGACTGGTCTGGTTGTCATCAACAATGAGCACTGAGGTTGAGGTGACTTCGATATGCGGGCATATTTGTTGGGCGTTAGCGCTCTTTTGCAGGTGAATTGTAAATTCAAAACAGCTGCCTTCGTTAATTTCACTGGTGACCTGAATATTGCCATCCATAAGTTCACAAAGTTTTTTGACGATCGAGAGCCCAAGGCCCGTGCCGCCGTAATTACGGGTTGTTGAAGCATCAACTTGAGTGAAGGCATCAAACAGGTGCTTAATTTTATCTTCAGGGATACCAATGCCGGAATCCTGCACGGTGCAATGGAATACATAGCCGCGATCTATTTCTATCAGCCTGGCTTTAACCACTATTTCACCCTCGGCGGTGAATTTGGTGGCGTTGTCTACCAGGTTAGTGAGAATTTGCCTGATTCGGCTGGGGTCACCTTTTACCAGTGAATGCGAGATACCCTTAATATCCAGTATCAGTTCGAGGTTTTTATCCTGGGCTTTAAATGCGATTGCTGAGGCAAAATCGCCGAGCAGGTTATGTAGGTCAAAATCGAGTATTTCCAGGTCTAGCTTGCCAGCATCAACTTTAGAGAAATCCAGTATATCGTTGATCAGACTTAATAAGGATTGAGCGCTAGAATTGGCAATTTCGGCTTTGCGCCGTTGATCTGAGTTCAAGTCGGTTTTTAGCAGGAGTCCCAGCATACCCATGACACCGTTTATTGGGGTTCTGATTTCATGGCTCATACTAGCGAGAAATTCGCCTTTGACCTGAAGCGCTAATTCAGCACTATATTTTGCGTTAGTCGCATCAAATTGCGCCTGTTTGAGTGCGGAAATATTACTGCCATAAATATTCACACTATGTTCATCACCATAAGCAACGGAAAGCAGGTTGGTACCATCATCATCGACAATTTCAAATTGAATAAGTTTTCTGGTTTTTAGTACTGTCAGGATATGTGGTTCCCAACTGGCTGGGATAGATTCACCTAAATCTAGTTTGAGGTTTTTGAGCAGAATCTTTGATGCCGGGTTAGCAAATAATATTTCGCCGCTGCTTGACACGCGAAGAACAATATCAGGGTTGTCGATGGCAAAGCTGGCAACTTTTTTTAGTTCCTGGCTGGCCAGGATTCTTTCTGTTATATCGGTTCGCAAGGTGATATGCGTTTCTGCCACGCCCATTTTTTCCTTAAATGGGACAATGGTTGTATCAAGCCAGAAAATACGGCCATCGCTGGCTTTATTACAAACTTCGCCATGCCAGACGCCGCCTCTGGCCACGGTATTTTTCATGGCCTTAAAAAAAGCGGCATCATGCACGCCAGAATTGATGATTTGATGGTTTTTGCCAATGAGGTGTTCTTTTGTAAAACCACTAATTTCAGCAAATTTGTCATTCACCGCTATGATGGTACCGTTGGCATTGGTCACCGAAATTATCGCGTGTTGATCAAGGGCATATTTATGATCGGCCAGTTTGATCATTGCCCGGTGAGCCTGGTCGGTTGTTGATTTGAGCTTGTCCTCATGTTGCTGGCGGATCTGCGACATACGATTAAAGGATTCCGACAGTTGGCCAATTTCGTCGGTAGAAGTGATTTCTATTTGTTGGTCGAAGTTACCCTCGGCTATTTTTTCAGTGGCTCGCACTAGTCTTATCAGCGGCGCAGATAGTTTGTTAGCGAATAATAGCGCAAAAATTGTACTAAAAAATCCAATCACCAAAGCAGTAAAGATCAACTGTTGTTTTAGTTGAGTGGCAGAGGCAAAAGCTTCCTGAGCGTTGATTTTTACCACTAGCCCCCATTCTAGTTGCGGGATATAACGCCAGGCGGCTAGCACTTTCTGGCCTCGGTAATCTGTGGTAATACCGGCCCCCTGCAGCCCATTTACTGCTTGCTGTAGCGCTATGCTCAGTTCACCGCCGAGTGGCAATCTTAGCGATAGCGCGGCATCTGGTTGATGCCGCAGTGGTGCTATGACCAGGACATCGTCTATGGCTGCCGTGCCTGGCTGTGCGTCGTCTATGAGCACAGCGCTAACAGCACGTTTAGCCAAAATGACCTCTCCTGATTGACGCAAGCCGGTGTAATCGCTGGTGAGGTGGTAATAGTCGTTGCTGCCAAATTTAATGACCACAAAACCTAAGCGTTTGCCTGCCAGTGAAACGGGTGCGGCTGCATAGGACATATGTTGGTCATACTCCGGTTCTGGCTGAAACGGTGAAATCAGCGTTGCTTTGTTATTCAGGGCATTGGTGAAAACTTTAACCAGGGCTTTATTCTGGTTTGTCGCTGGATCAATTCGGGATCCAATGGGGTGACCCTGGGTGGCTGAAAAAAGTACCTCCCCTGAAGAATTTAGGAGCATCAGGTCGGTATAGTGAAACTGTTTTTGTAGTGTTATCAGCGTAGGTTCAAACTGGTCTCTGATGTCGTTAAATTCCGTCGCACCCTGGGCGGGCGGGTTGATCAGGTTGGCCATTATATAGCCGACCGAGGGTAGCTGGCTAAGTGAGATCAGGTTCTGCTGCCGGGTCACAATATATTGTTGAACTCGGTCATACTTATCTTGCAGTAGAATGTTGAGCGTTGTCTGTATTTCCTCGGTGATTGAATCGGAGGCATTGTTTATCGCTACGATGGAAAAAGCACCCCCCGATAGCCAGCCAATCAGCAAGAATGCGACCAGGATTTTATGCCGAATATTCAAAACTGGGTTCCTTTGTAATGTGGCAAATGTAACGTGGCAAACTTAATACCTGTAGCAAGGTTAAATGCCTGACCAATAGGTAGGTTACTCCAGCGAAAAATAACAGCATAAATTGAATCACCCTATAATGGTCATCTAAGCTTAGCTGATTAACCTAAAAATGGTGTGGTCATCCAAATGTATAGAAGGGAATAAATGGTTCGCTAATCGAGGCGTTAGCAAAAGGCGTGTTCGCTGCTTTGCTCTGCCTACTTTTGTTCTGTCTACATGTTGGTATTCACAATAATCTTATTGAATTTCCTTTTGAGAGCATTATACTCGCCGCCCTGCACCCGCCAGGCTGGGTATTTGGCCGGTTAATAAAATAATCGAGCAGAACAAGTACCAGGGCAGTCGCATTAAGTTGACCTGGCCAATCACTCATTTCCTCATTGGTACCAGAATGTCACAACCAGACCCTGTAAATATCAGTTTCCGTGATCTCGCATTGCCAGATTCGCTATTAGCCGCCCTGGACCAGGCAGGATACGAAACCCCATCGCCGATTCAGGCTGAAACCATCCCGCATTTGATGCAGGGGCTCGACCTTGTGGGTCACGCACCGACGGGGACGGGTAAGACTGCCGCTTTTGCTTTGCCTTTATTGTCCAGGATTGACCTGAAGCAGCAGCAGGTTCAGGTGATGGTATTGACCCCAACGCGCGAACTGGCTATTCAGGTGGCAGAAGCGTTTCAGCGCTATGCGTCTAAAATGAAAGGTTTTCATGTTTTACCTATTTACGGCGGGCAACCCTATTCTGGACAGATCAGACAGCTGAAAAGAGGTGTTCAAGCGGTGGTCGGTACCCCAGGGCGAGTGATGGATCATATGCGCAAAGGCACCTTGAGTCTGTCGAATCTGCAGGCTCTGGTATTGGACGAGGCAGATGAAATGTTGCGCATGGGTTTTCTGGATGATGTTGAATGGATTCTGGAACAAATGCCGACGAAGCGTCAGATCGCGCTTTTTTCCGCCACCATGCCGAAACAAATTCAGCATATTGCCAGGCGGCACCTTGATAATCCGAGGGAAATATCCATCAAGTCTAAAACTGCCACTGCGGAGACTATTAGACAACGTTTCTGGCAGGTCAGTCATACTCATAAACTGGATGCACTGACACGGATACTGGAAGTAGAACCCTTTGATGCCATGATAATGTTTGTCCGTACCAAAACCGCGACGGTGGAATTGGCTGAAAAATTACAGGCAAGAGGTTATGCCGCGGAACCGATAAATGGTGATATGCAGCAGAAAAATCGTGAACAGACTATTGATCGCTTAAAAAAGGGCAAACTGGATATTCTAGTTGCAACCGATGTGGCGGCTCGTGGTCTGGATGTTGAGCGAATCAGCCATGTGATTAATTACGACATTCCCTATGATGCAGAAGCCTATATCCATCGTATAGGGCGCACTGGACGAGCGGGTAGAACCGGTGATGCGATTCTATTTGTTACCCCGCGCGAAAGACGCATGTTAGGGGTTATTGAAAAAACTACCCGGAAAAAAATTGAAGCCCTTGAATTGCCAACCACGGAGATGGTAAATAATAAGCGGATAGCAGACTTTAAGCAGCGTATTACCGATGTGATTGCCTCAGGTAGCGTAGAATTTATGCAAGGTCTACTCACCCAGTATCAGCAGGAGCATGATGTGCCCGCGATTGATATTGCGGCGGCTTTGGCGAAAATGTATATGGGAGAAAAATCATTATTACTGAAAGATAAACCGCTAAAATCAGACCGGCCGAATAGCCAAAAAGATAAAAAGCTGCATCGCAAAGGCGAAGCACGCGGTAATTCACGTGGCTCAGGTGAGCCGAGATTGCCAAGGCGGAGTAATGCCAAACCTAATCCGCCAGAAGGGATGGAGCGGTTTAGGATTGAAGTGGGCCATGATCATGAAGTTCAGCCAGGTAATATTGTCGGCGCCATTGTTAACGAAGCCGGGATAGACGGCGAACATGTTGGACATATCGATATCCAGGCTGATTTTAGTATGGTGGATTTGCCGGCAGGCATGCCTAAAGATATATTTAGGGAGTTGAAAAAAACCTGGGTTTGTGGCCGGCGGCTCAATATTTCCCGAATAAATTCAGCGGCTAAAGGGGCGTCGGAAAAAAGAGATCCATCGCCACATGGCTCAAGAAGGGATAATTCAAGAAGAGATGACTCTCGGCGCGATGATTCCAGCAGGGGTGGTTCTGGCAGGGCCGGTTCAAGCAAGAAGAAATCGCAGCCGCATGCTAAAAAAATCAAAAAGAGTCGCAAGGCATCGATCAGAGGTAGTGGTGATTTTGGCAATAAAAATAATGATCGAGCAAGTTAGAAAAGCGCTGGCTGAGATGGTTTAAGCGTCGATCAGCCAGCCTTGCTGTACTGCCCGATCTATTTTTTTGAGCATCCAGCGATATATTTCCGGCGCCTGTTGCGCCACCAGCTGGTTTATTTCCAGAACCTGGCTTCTTTTAATCTGCTGTTCTTGCCAGCATTTTCCTTCGGTGTTGATGTTCATCATAAAGGGTAGCAGTCGGTCGACAATTTTTACCCAATGGCTTTCCGCGGATTGCTGGGCTTCATATTCTTCCCAAAGAGATTTTATTTCTGTCGCAAATTGTCCATGTGCGGTTAACAGTTGATTGATATACAGACGTTCCTGGTGGATTTTGTCCGCTCTGTGGGGGTGGTAAACAGAGATGTCACCGGCGCCTATTTCGCAAATATCATGCACCAGGGCCATTTTAATGGCTTTATAAAAATCGATATCAATAGCGAATCTGGTTTTTAATGCGATCAGGCTGATAGCTAAATGCCAGCTATGTTCTGCTGAGTTTTCATTGCGTGACTGGTCAAAAATATAAGCGCGGCGATGCACTTTTTTCAGCTTATCCAACGCCATTAAAAAATTAAATAGCTCGTCCATGTCGTTATTGCCAGGGTTATCCATCTGATTTCTATCGTGGCCAAATAAATCGCCTGCGGATAAGAGGCGGCCTGAGGGATTGATTCGCTCAGGCCGCGTCGACTAAGCCGCCTTGCCCATTAACAAGTCTGCCAGTTTAGCGCGCTGGTACTTTGCGTCGCCATACAACACCTGGTTGTGCATTTGTCGTTTAAAGAACAGATGTACGAAACACTCCCAGGTAAAGCCGATACCACCATGAAACTGAATGGCGCGGCTGGATGAGAAAACGGCCATATCACTGGCTGCTGATTTTGCCATCCGAGCCAGTTTTTCGCCATTTTCCGGCTCCTGGCTAATAGCGCAGGCGGCATTATAGGTGAGTGATTTAGCGGCATCGATGGCTAACATGACATTAACCAACGGATGTTTGACAGCCTGAAAAAATGCCAGCGGTCGATCAAATTGAATCCGCGTGGATGCATAGTCAACCGTTGTTTGTAATAGCCATTCACCCGTGCCCACCATGTCGGCAGCGGTAATGCAGAGTATTGAGGGCATTGCCTGGTTAATGGCGCTGTCGCCGTCGCCTGCAGCTGCCACTTCAGTCGCACTGACCTTGTCAAAGGTAATATGTGCCTGATCACGGGTCAGGTCAATAATGCTATCTGCTTCTATAGTTATGCCTGTGCTATCGGCGTTGACAACATAAAGACCGACGCCTGCAGCTGACTTTGCGGCAACCACCAGTATTTCGCTTTTTCTTGCATCCTGCACGAAATAAGCTGTGCCAGACAATTTGCCGTCGATAAATTCGACATCGGTATCGCTGCCTTCCCAGGAACCTTTTTCATTGGTGATTGCAAGGCTTGCGGCGCGGCCTGTGGCAATTTCAGCCAGGGTTTTGTTGGCATTGTCGGTGGCGGCTGCGGTGAGTACAAAACTTGCGTTAAAGGTAGAAATTAGCGGTGAAGGAAAAGCCGCTTTACCCGCTTCTTCGGCTAATGCTACGGCGGCGACTAACGGCATACCCATGCCGCCGGCAGCTTCAGGTATGCAGGCTGCGGTCCAGCCGAGCTCGCCAATTTGTTGCCACAGGGATTGTTGCCAATGACATTCATTGCTGCGATTCACGTCGGAATCAGCTGCCACCAGCCCATGTAACTTGTCTGGGCTGCAATTGTCATCGAAAAATTTTATTGCTGAGTCTCTGAGCATGGCTTCGTCTTCACCGAAACCAAAGTTTGTTGCTTGTGCCATTTGTTGATCTCCTTACTTTGATTTCGGCATGTTGAGAACACGCTCGCCGAGAATATTACGTTGTACTTCATTGGCGCCTGCTGCAATGGTAATACCAAAGCTATTCATATACGCCAGCGGCCATTGTCCGCCACCCGGGGCGTTTGCATCCGTCACGTTAAGACTGCTGCCTATGCCTTCAATTTCATAAGCCAACTGAGCAATATCCTGGCCAATTTCTGTGGCCACCAGTTTAAATTGTAGTGGTAGCCGCATCGGATGATCGTTCAGTGCTTTGGCGCCAATGCGGCGTTGGTTTTGACGGAAACCTTCCTGGCGGATAATCATTTGCATAATCGCATCTCGAATCACCGGGTCATCGGCTGATGTTTTACCATCACGATAGGAATCTTTGGCCAGTTGAATCAGCGCAGCGGCACTATTTACAGCGGTACCTTTTTCTTCTTCGGTGACCAGTCCGCCGGCCGATGGGGTGGTTAGCATGCCTGCACCGCGTTCGTGTGCCAGGGTGGTCATGGCAACCTTCCAGCCCGCGCCGACTTCATCCAGACGGTACTTGTCTTCGATGATAAGGTCCTCGAATATCACTTCGTTGAAGCCGGTTTCTCCTGTGAGTTTGATCAATGGTCGAACTGTGACACCTTTACCAAGGGCGGCTTTTATTGGTACCACGAAATACGATAAACCATTATATTTATCGTTCTTGTCGGTCCGACATAATAAAATCATCCAGCTGGCAAAATGCGCCAGGGACGTCCATACCTTGTGCCCGTTGATTACCCAGGAATCGCCTTTCTTTTCCGCAAACGTTTGTTGGTTAGCAAGATCCGAGCCGGCCCCTGGCTCACTGAAACCCTGACACCAGATTTCTTCACCAGAGAGCAGCTTGGGTAGCAGGGCCTGTTTTACTTCATCCTGGGCGTGGAAATATACGGTTGGGGCGGCCATACCCAGGCCAATAATATTTGGCAAATAAGGTGTTTTGGCGCGTAACATCTCATGGTTAGCGATAGCCTGGCAGTTAGTTAAACCACCGCCGCCAGTTTCTTTGCTGTAATCACAACCGATCAGGCCTGCATCGTAAGCAGACTTCTGCCATGCCTGCAGCCAGGCCAGGGCTGCTGGGTCACTTAGCTCAAGTGCGCCCTGTGGCAGTTTGACAGTAGGCTGGCCAGGATGGTTGGTTGCTAGCCATTGTTGGCAATGGGCTCTGAATTTGGCCTGTTCGGGCGTATCCGTGGGTGTCGCCGTTGCATTTGCTGGCGCTGTGTCGGCCATAAGAATTTCTCCTGTATTCTGCTCAAAAAATATTATTAAAGGAAAGGCAATGCCTGATTTCACGCTGGCTTTGATGTTAGTTATTCATGTTAGTCAAGTTGGTTTTTAAAGATAGTAAAATAATATAATGGGTCAGCGTCTGACGCAGTTCCGTTGCAGTCATACGTCACTTAAGCGTCTCGATGCGTTTGTACCGGATACTGGTCAGGGATGAAAGGGCAGGAATGACCATAGTGAAAACTATCCAGGTTTAATGTTGTGCCTCAATGGGGTGCCAACAATAGTTTTAGGGCTAATCTGATAATCGGCTGTGCAGTACAGGCCTGTGTAGTACAAGTCTGTGTAGTACAAGAAAGTGTATGAACGTGCACTAAATGCTGGAATGCATCCAGGTAACCTGACGCTGGATTAGTTGCCAGGCGGCAAAATGTTGTTTGGAAAAAAGGTAAAAGGTGCCCTCGGTGTCGGTTTCAACGCAGATAATGGCTTTATTGCGTTGTTGGTTAAAGGCCACTCGCGATAGTTTGAAGATAGTACTGGCGGCATATTCGTCGGGTTTAAGCTGGCTGAAGGCCGTCAGGTCAGATGCCTGCTGAATTAAACGCATATTTCTTCGTGGTGCCCGATTAGCAAGAATTAACGCGCTTAGCCATTCGTCGAATAGCGCTGATTGCGGCATAAACTCAAGCCCACAGGTGGATATATGGCTTACAAAAAAATAATTTTCGGTTTTAGCTTGATCGCTTAGCATTTGTGAAATGCTGGTATAGATGCTGAACTCTTCGTCCTGAAAATTCCTGATGATCAGGAAGGCAGGCAATATGAAAATAGCGCTAGCAATGAAGATGCACAGAAAAAAGCTGATTCTACTCATTGACCTTCATTGCCTGGTGACATTGCCAGACGAAAACGCCCAGTGATTGGTGTCTGTCCGTTTGACTTCGTTCCCTGGTCCCTCATATCAGGGGTATCAGCATCAGCGGTATTATGGCGCTGGTTTTGCGCGGTTGTTGCACTTCGATCCATTTTAAGTAGGATAGCCGATTTATTCATATTGATATGATGATGGACAGTCAAAATAATCTATCGATATGGTTCTACCGCTGAGGATGGATATGAAAAATAATAAAATGAATCGATTATGCGCCTGGGTCTAATTGCAGACACCCATATGCCGGGCAGCCTGCAAGACTTGTGGCCTGAAGCGATTGACGCTTTTGATGGTGTTGACTCGATATTGCATGCGGGTGATCTACATACGCTGGATATCGTTGATGAGCTGGGGCAGATAGCGCCGACTTATGTTGCCCGCGGCAATGGCGATGTCGGTATTATAGATGATCGTTTGCAGGATACCTGGTGTTTTGAGTTTGATGGTATCAAGGTTGGTTTGATTCATCGGTTGCCGTCCCCAGAACGAAAATCGCCAGCATCAATTAATAAATATATTGAACGTCATTTTGATTGTAAGCTGGATGTAGTGGTATTTGGTCATACGCATTTTGAGGGTCTGTATCAGCTGGACGATATATTATGTATTAATCCAGGTTCGCCCACATTGCCACGTAACCAGGCATTGAAGCGAGGCACGCTCGGATTCCTGGATATTGATGACGGCCAGATATCCGCCACTATTTTACAAATTACCGAGACAGGTTTGAGTAGCCACGAGTCAATTGTGCCGATTCAAACTTCTTGGGTTTGATGATTCACGCCATTCACTAAACTTGCACATCCTTAGTGGCTGTGGCAACTTGTCGCCCTTATCAAAAATACATCTAGAGGTTCACCGTGCTACTGGATTTACATACCCACTCCATCAAATCTGACGATGGTCGGGCTAAAGTCGAAAACTATTGTCAATGGATAAAAGCTAAAAACATCCCTATTGACGGTTTTGTGTTGACTGAGCATCGTCAGTTCGATAACGAATCCGATTATTCTGCCCTGGCCGAAAAATTCGGCATAGTTATTCTTAAAGCCAGTGAGGTTGAAACTGAATACGGGCATGTGCTGGTATACGGTGTCACCGAAGCGCTGACCCAGGCATTTGATTTTGCCAGTATCAAGTTGCCGCTGGAAATGGTCCTTAGAGTTTGCAAAGAGCATGGTGCTATTGCTGCGCCCTGTCATCCTGGCCGGCCCAAGGTCGGTATGTTTGCGCATACGGATAACCTGGGCATACCTGAAGGCGTTGAAATTGTTGAGATATATAATGGCGGCAGTCGAGACCAGGAAGATCAAATCGCTATTGATAATGCTAATAAACTGGCCTATGCGGGTATTGGCGGTAGTGATTCCCATATTGTTAGCCATGTAGGCCGTTGCGCCACCCGATTTGAAAATGATATTAAAACAATTGATGATTTGGTGTCGGCCTTGAAAAAGGGTCAATTCGAAGCTGTTAACCTTAAAGTCGCATAATAAGTAAGTAGGAGAATCCGAGTGGATCAAGATATAAAAGAACTTCGAGAAAAATATTTGAATCAGGACTTCGACGAAAAAAGTTTTGCTATTGATGCTGAGCAAACGGTCGAATATGCGCGTCTTTGTGGTGAAACTGCAGATCGTTTCCTGAAAGTTGATGATGCCGATTTTCAGGCATCACCGACCTACATTGCGTGTTTAACCGGTGGTCGTGCTATGCCGAAAGATTTTCCTGTGTTTGGTATTGGTATGGATGCCGGCAAGCAGGTTGAATGTTTTCAACCTGTTCGGCCAGGTGGGAAGCTGGTGGGTAGGTCCCATATTCATGATATCTATACCTGTCTCTTATACACATCTGACGCTGCCG
>JAHRVQ010000023.1 GCA_019090615.1 Pseudomonadales bacterium
TACTTGATACCACTGCAGACTCAGTGCATAACGCATCCCATAGTGTGTCTGCGGCTGCGACGCTTGGCGCAATTTCTGCTCAGAAAGCCGGTGCTTATAGTGGTGACATCACATTGACCGTATCGGCACTTTAGGTTTTATATTGCCAATGGATTGTTCAAATATTAAACCGACCCAAGGGGTGGCTAGTATCCACTGGCCACCCACTTTTTTTTAATTATTGCAAATGCCTATTGCAAATGTTCTGGGAATAATAAAATGAAAATATATATGCCATTAATATTGTCTATTTTGCTCCTTTTGTTTTCCAGTCCGGCTGTTCGAGCAGGTGAATTTGCAGTATCTCCAATGATGATTGAGCTGAATATGTCGCCTGGTGATACCGCCGATATTTCTTTTCAGGTACACGGCAAGATGGCAGGGGTTGCTGCTATCTCAATCAGTCAGATGCGGCAGCAAGCAAGTGGCCATATGGCATTTTTGCCGCCTGATGATGAGGCTCAAGGGGTTGACCGGTGGGTTTCGTTAGAGCGTACGCTGTTGCCCGTTAAACAGGGTGAAACACAGACTGTTCGTGGCACGTTAACATTGCCAAAAAAATTGCAGGGAAATCACGTGTTGGCCATAATGATTGAAGATCAGAAGACTAAAAATAAGCGTGGGGTTAATCTAAATGTACGCTATGCAATCGTTATCACCGTAAATACGCCAATTAAAAATAGACGCCTCAAATCTGATTTCTCTGACTTGACCATCGAAGAGCAAAACGGCAACTATTTTGTTACTGGATGGTTTGAAAATAAATCCGATCGTGACAGCTACTTTGAATCTGTTATTTCATTGCGTAACGACAAGAGAAGGCTTGTGGCGAGGGTGCCGCTACTGACTAAATCGGCCTGGCAGCGCCAGGATGTAAATTCCAGAGTTTTCCCTCAGGGTAGAGTTAAAGTGTTTGGCCTTATCCCCGAAAAGGTTGTCAATGGTGAATATACATTGAGTAGCAGGAGTCGGTTTGGCGGTAGAATGATGCCGAGTGTGAAAATGACAACATTATTAAGTCGTGCCAATGTGCTTGATCTAACAGAAAAAGGACGCTCAGTTGTTAGTGTCGTTCCAAACCCTGTTCTTGTTGAGACTTCTAAGAGAGGGCATTCATTCAGTTCATTGCGAATTGATAACCCCCTCAGTGAACTGATTACCGTAAATTTGCCCGCTGAACAATCAGGGCAAGGATGGAGTTATCGTTTTAGCCCGAATACGGTGACCATAAAACCCAGAAGCACCCGTATGGTTACCCTGAAACAATCGTTTAGCAATGCGCCTAAGGGGCATGTTTTTCACGCTGAAGTCATTCGCGCGAATAGCGATATACAAAAATTGGAAATTAAAACCAAAATATAAGTATTAAAAATGAATTAAAATTATGAAAATTTCAATAAGTATCATATTAATTTCAGAAGTGTTTTTTTTATTTGGCTGTAGCAATTTAGATGTCAAACCTGAATCGACAGGGAATGGTGAAAATTTCCAGTTTGACCAGTTGATAAAACGACATATGACGGCCAGTGCGGGAGTAGTTAGTGGCTCGGTTACAGAGGAAAACAATACTTTTAAGCCGTTTGCTCAATTTAACTGTAGCGATCACATTGAGTCAAAAATAGTCCAGCAATCACCGCCGGTAAGCATCGATTTTATAGATGCAGATCTGCGTGAGGCACTGATTGAGCTCAGTGTGATAACTGAAATTCCCATTGTGGTAGACGATACAATAGACGGGTTGGTGACCGCTAATCTGAATGAAAGCACGCTTTATACCGCACTGAATATTTTGTTGGCATCGGGTAGTTATAGTTACCGAGCCATGAACGACTATATTCTGGTGGGCAGCAGTCTGCCTGAAGGCAGTGTTTTCACCAAGTTGGCAATTACCTGTCGATATAAGCCGCAAAATATTTCACCGATTGATATAGCAACCTCTCTAACACCCTACTTCCAACAATTTGTCCGTGTGCCGGGTAATGCCGATTTTATAACCATCACGGCGCCAGGCAACGTCCAGCAGCAAATTCATAATCATTTAGAAATCTTTGATCAGCGGCCCGGTCAGGTGCTTCTGGAAATGAGTATCGTTGAAGTTAGTCGTTCTGCGCTTGATGTACTGGGCCTTAGCTGGGAAAAGTTCGGTTTGGATGCCAATACCTTAAGACAGCGTAAACTCGGTATAGGTGAGTGGAACGGTCTCGTGCAGGAGCGTACAGAAGATATCATTGACGCCTTTACTATCGGCTTGTTGCCTACACGAACGGTCGCTGAGGCTTTGCAAATAATGGAGAAACAAGGTGCTGCAACAATAAAGGCAATGCCAGGGATTGTTTCTTTAGATGGCCAAAAGGCCCACTTTTCAAGTACGCAGACGGTATGGTTGCCGGAAATTATCGGTACTACCGCGCCCGGAGGGGGCAAAAAAAAGCAAATTTCTTATGGGGTAGACATGAATGTTATTCCACGCATAGCGAATAATGGCGAGGTGACATTAATAATTAGCAACGCGTCAGTCAGTGATCTTGCGCAACATACCCAGGGTTATCCAATGTTGGTCACGCATGAGATTTCGAATACCGTTAAGGTAAAACATGGGGAGTATTTAATACTGGGCGGGCTGCTGCAAACCAAACAGCGGGTTCAGCACGATGGTTTGCCGCAGGCAAAACAACTGCCGTTTCTTGGTCACCTTTTTGGTCAAAAGAAACAGACGAATGAAGAAATGGAAGTATTAATTATGATACGTCCGAGGATTTTATGAACTTACCAAATTTCAATTAGCGGGTGAAATCTTATGAATATGATACAACAAACTAATGTCCGTATTGGCACACTGCTGTTATCTTGTGGTTTTTCACTGGATGGCAATGCTGCAACCTCGGCAATTGATATCGTCGGCACCAGCACTATCTGCCTCAGTGTTGGTCTGAGTGCATCTATTACTGAACTCGACAATTTTTCTCTGGACCTGCAAACCGGTGTGGATGGCGATGCATATAGTGCCTATGCGGGTAGTGATGAGTTTCATCTGGAGTCAAATGGCGGGGTTGCGGTGCAAATACAGAACGACAAAATTTTTCAACAGAGCCATTCTATTGACGTTAACTACAACATTAACAATAGTAGCGAGATTTTTACTACCCAGGAAAATGAAGCTTTTGCCGGTGATCTTACGCTTAATGGCTATGCTTACCTAACGTCGATATCGGCTCAGCTTGCTGGTAACTATGCGGGTAGTGTGACGTTAACGGTGGTCCCGGTAATTGGCGGTATAATTGGCTGCGGTGGCGAGGTTAGTTATCCTGCTAATAGCCAGGAGCTATGGGCGACCCTGGCATGGGAAGATTTGTATCCTAATCCTGGTGACGCTGACTATAATGACCTGGTGGTTAATTTTAGAATACTTGAGAATTATGATGTCAATAATAACTTACAGGCCGTGCAACTGGATTTCGTCCCTGTTGGCAGGGGAGCAGGATACGACCATGCGCTGATGTTGTCTTTAGACGGTATTCTTGATGATAGCGTTAATGTCAGCGCCGAAACAACGCCAGTAATCAGTGGCAACCACGCCGTACAGGTAGTACATACCAATCTGGTCGATAATACCTCTTTTCAATATAGTTACAGTAGTGACCAGGATCTGGTTATATTTGATAGCACTAAAGATGCGATGGGTGCTGGGTTTGCGAATGTCTACGAAACAGCTGATGAGGTGGCACCTATCTGGATGACATCTGTTTCTATTGACTTGCCGGCGGGTGGCGACATTCAAACCAATGGTTTGATTAGCGGTGATTTTAACTATCGACCCTTTATCCACGTTCATAATACCAACCAGGATATTGACCTTTATCAAGTTAACCCGCTCGATGGCATGATTGATGATAATGGTTATCCGTTTGGCTTAATGATGCCACTGGACTGGAGCTGGCCTAATGAACGAGTGGCCATCGAGGCAGTCTACCCGTTATTTGAGGACTTTAGAGGCTGGTTGTCGGGCGACAACGAAATGCCCTCTGAGCAAGCGCTGAACTGGTATCAATATCCAATAGATAATCATGAATCCATTTCCAGCAATATTAATCTGTTTGATTAATCGGGCGTCAGAATTCAGCAGGTTGACTAGAATGTAGTCATTAGAATGCATTTTTCTGGTGTGTTGACCTAAAACCCTGTCATGTTTAAATTGCCTGAGATTTCTGAGCACGAATTGCCCCTCGCACCGCAGCGCTGGCAGTTTATTATATTAGTGTTGATCGGTTGCTCTGGACTATTCATTTCGGCGCAACTCTACCTTATAGCCGATAAACTGGAGCTTGAAGGATTGCAGAACCAGTTTCGTGAGTCAGCTGAAGATCGCGCGGCGATATTAAGGCAGGAAATTAATGCCAGCCTGTATGAAGTCGAATCTATCGGTGCCTTTTATACTGCCAGCAAGCAGGCTACGCGACAGCAATTTAAAGCCTTTGTGCAACCTTTCCTACGGCATAATCCGTCCATTCAGGCATTGGAATGGATTCCTCGTATTATCGATGGTAATCGTCTTGATCATGAACAGCATGTGCGTCAGGGTGATTTCAATGCCTATCAAATCACTGAGAGGCAGGCACAAGGTTTGATGGTGCGGGCTGAGCACCGGGCGGAATATTTTCCGGTGTTGTACATCGAACCTATGGCGGGCAATGAAACCGCTTTGGGGTTTGACCTGGCGTCTAACAGAACGCGGCTTCAGACATTACAGGAATCGCGAAACACTGGCCAAATTTTAGCCAGTGCACGTATTACGCTGGTCCAGGAACAGGCCGAACAATTTGGCTTCCTGGTTTTTATGCCTGTGTATAACGATAGTGCTGGCCGCCAAAATCAGGCGCGGCGCCATAACCCAGGGGGTCAGCCAGAAGAAAGTTTGCATGGTTTTGCGCTGGGCGTATTTCGTATTGAAGATATGCTGCATCAATCGATTCAATATCGTGACCCGCAGGGCATCAATATCAGTTTATTTGATGATTCTGCGCCGCTACAGCAACAGTTTCTGGCTGGTTTTTCTGCAGCCGACACGGTAAATAATTTTAATCTCAAAGACCGTGAGTGGCTACAACAACAAACGCTGTCCTGGCATCAGTCTTTTATGGTGGCCGGGCGTCAATGGACTGTCTGGTGCACCGCAACCGATGAGTTTTTAGCGACAGGTCGTAGCTGGACCCCCTGGCTGGTACTTGTGGTAAGTCTGTTGCTAACGCTATTTCTCGCGGTTTATCTCTATATGACGTTGCGGGGCGCGAAGCAGACCCATAAATTTGCGCGTCGTTTACTTGATTCAAAAATTTTATTGCAACAGGAAGTGCTGACCCGTGAGGAAACAGAAAAAAGTTTACTACGGAGTAAGGAAAATCTACAAAAGGCGCATCATCAACTAAAGGAACAACAGGCCCAGTTAGTGCAATCTGAAAAAATGGCATCCGTTGGACAGCTGGCAGCGGGGGTTGCCCATGAGATTAATAACCCGACCGGTTTTGTCATGAGTAATCTTGAAATGTTAATCGAATACAAAGACAGCATTAAAATGCTCATCCAGAGTTATGACGCTTTGGCATCGGTCGCGGTTTCGAATGAAAATAATGACCTTTATGTTGCCTTGCAAACCGTCAATGCAGTTAAGGCGAAATATGATATTGAATATATACTGGGTGACCTTGATGCGCTGTTGGCCGATTCGCTGGCGGGTACCAGCAGGATTCAAAAAATCGTACAGGATTTAAAGAGTTTCTCCCGTATCGATGATACAGATATTGAGGAAGTTGACCTTAATGAAACGGTGATTGAGATCGCTTTGCGACTGGTATGGAACGAATTGAAATATAAATGTACGTTAAATAAGTCGCTTGCTGCGCTGCCACCCTATACCTGCCGTCCAGGAGAGCTGAGCCAGGTAATAATGAACTTGCTTATGAATGCGAATGATGCGATCTCTGAAAAAGGAGAGATTTCGTTGACTAGCAACTGCCAGAACTCGATCATCACTATCCAGGTCGCTGATACCGGTGCGGGTATCTGTAAGGCTGATATGCCCAGGTTATTTGCCCCTTTTTTTACCACTAAAGACATCGGCAAAGGTACCGGACTTGGTTTATCTATATCACATGGGATAGTCCAGAGACACGGTGGGACGCTTTCAGTCAGCAGCGAAGTGGGCCAGGGTGCTGTATTCACGATCCAGCTACCCATTGAATTTACGCTAAAAAACTGGTGCTAAATCGCAATTTTGTGAGATGAATCTTATCAATGCTGACAATCAGCTTTTGCTTGAGGGTTTGATCACCCCAACGATCCACAGGAGGGTGTTTCTGTGATTACGCAATTGAAGTCGGCGTCAGCTAATAAATAAGACGTTGTGTCTCTCAGATGATGCGCTTTACTTTACTTCATGGTATCTGGATCTGTGGCATGGGTTATCTATTTTTGATGCTGGAATGGCTGCTTATATCGCTAGTTTAACTAAGCAGGACCAATGCTATTCATAATTGCCATCCTAGTTTGCCATTATATTTGGTCTAAAATCCTGGAGCCTGTGATGAAAGTCAATATTTTATTTGTCGATGATGAACCAGAAATATTGAGCTCGCTAAATAGAGTTTTTCGTTCTGAAAAGTTCAAGGTTTTTAATGCGCAAAGTGGTGAAGATGGTCTCAAAATAGTTCAACAGGAGACCATTCAGCTGGTTATTTCTGATATGCGGATGCCAGGCATGAATGGGGCGGAGTTTCTAGGTAAGGTTGCCGACCAGTGGCCGGAAACTATTAGAATGATACTGACTGGATATGCGGATATTGGGACCACTATACAGGCGATTAATGAAGGTCAGATCGATGCTTATATTTCTAAACCGTGGAAGAAGGACGACCTGCTTCAAACAGTAAATCTTGCGCTATATGGCCAAAAACTGGAGCTTGAGAATAAAAAGCTTCAGTTAATAACAAAGCAACAAAATGAAAACCTGCAACAAATGAATGCTGAGCTGGAATTAAAGGTATCCCAGCGCACTGAAAAATTGAAACGATCAAATCATCATCTTGATCTGGCGGTGAAGGGCCTTCGGGCGAACTATGACACGGCCATTGAGGTGTTTTCTCGAATGATTGCGCTACGCGACCCAGACCAGGCGGGGCATTGCAAGCGGGTGGCGCAACTGGCAAAAAATATCGCCCGACAAATGTCCTTGGAAACCTCGGCTGTGGCGAATATTTATTATGCGGGTTTGCTGCATGATATCGGTAAAATGAATTTTTCTGCCTCAATGATGAAAACGCCAGTCTGTGATCTGCTGGCTGAAGAAAAGAAAATCTACAGTCAACATTCGACCTTTGGAGAGATGTTACTGGTGCCGCTTGATCAATATCACGCCATTAGTCATTATATTCGGCATCATCATGAGCGATATAATGGTACCGGCTTTCCTGATTCACTCAAAGCAGAGGGTATACCATTAGGCGCTGCCATAATTGCAGTGGCGGAGGACTTTGACGAAGCCTGTTCTGGGTTTCTATTTAAGGAATTACTGTCGCAGAATGAAGCTAAACAGATGATATTTGATGGGCGGGGAAAAAAGTATCAGCCTGATGTTGTTGATGCATTTATGTTAGCGCTTGAAAAGCAGACCGAAGAAGAACAACAACACGGTAAAAATAAAGTGACCACGGACCATCTGTTGCCGAATATGGTGCTGGAAAAAGATCTTATTAGTGCTGAAGGTATCTTATTACTTACCGCAGAAACAACGCTAACGGCAACACATATCAAAAAAATTCAGAAAATCGAACAGGAGCATCAGTCGCGATTCGTATTGTGGATTGACGAAGGTTCTATATTCAGCAAATAGCAATCAGCAAAAACACCAGAGATCAAAGCGAATAAATCGTTGGCGTTACTGCTGGCTTTACTGCGTTAGCAGCTAACCCCTTCTATCAAAATTCTAATTATTCGCGGCGCACAAAAAACCCGCCACAGGGACGGGTTTTATCCAGGGGTTGGTGTTTATCAGGCTGTCTGTCTGCGCTGGGTTAGTCGTACACCTGCCAGGCCAAACATCAGTAGCGCAAGCATGCCTGGTTCTGGCACTGTGGCTGCTTCACCGACGAAGAATAAATCGTCCAGTGAGACACCTGCCCGTATTGTGCCGCTGCCGGCTACTTGATAAGTGACCGTAACGCTGTTTCTAGTGCCAGTGTTGAAGCTACTGGCAATTTCTACAAAGTCGGAAGCGTCAGAGCCAGCGGGTACGAAGGTAGTCGTGCCGCCTAAAATACCCACACCATCAATGAATATCTGCGTTTTTAAATCATCATGTGCTGTGGAAAAAAGAGAAGCAGAGTCGTTGCCTATCCAGAAACCTGCGCTTATGGTATCACCCTGTTGGACAGCGATGGTTTGTGTCAGGGTGATAAACTCAGTTGGGTTGCCCTGGCCGACGTGGTAGGAGGAGAAGGTCCCAGAACGTACGTTTGAAAGTGTTGTGCCAAAAAATGAGTTAGTGCCTGTTATCAAAGTGCCGTCGACATCCACTGCATTGTTGATCGTATTACCACCGACATCCCAACCAGTATAGTCGCCGGTCTCAAAACCCGCATTGGTCAGCAGATTAACCGGTACCGCGCTGGCGGCTGTGGCCCACAATAAACCAGCAGCTATCGTTGTCGCGGTCCATGGAAGAATTTTTAAAACATTCATTCTGTTCTCCTTATGTCGTTTATATTTGTTCATTAGTGTTGTTATTCAGGTCCCGCTTTATAAACAAAAGGGGTTGTTTACATGGGTTACTGTCGGAGTGCTAGTCAAGTTAAAAGTCAGCAACTTTGTAAATTAAAGCAAATGTCATTCCATAATTTTAATGTTATTTATTTACAATGAGTTATGGATTTGGAAATCTGCGGAACCAAGAAAGTGTAAAATAAACCGACAGTGCTTGTGCTAAAACCTGCCCCCGTAACTGAACAACCTGTTGCGGCTGGATCAGCATAACCCCAGCTGCCAGACAACAGAAAAGAAATGCCATGGCCAGATACAGATCAGCTGACAATGGGAAGGTTTAATTGGCTGATTATTTTGGTTTCTGGATTGGCCTTTATATGTTACTTATGTGTCAATAAAGGCGCTACAGAGACTGTGGGCAGCTACTTAGTTGGGTCAATGAATTACCTGGAGCAAGGCAAATGACAATTGAATTTACCCTCAATGGAAAACCCGTTAGCACCGATGATGATCCTGCCACGCCGCTGCTTTGGGTTGTTCGGGGTAGCTTTAAATTAAAAGGCTCGAAGTTTGGTTGTGGCATGGGCTTATGCGGTGCCTGTACCATGCATATCGATGGCGCAGCGGTAAAAACCTGTATTCTGCCGGTTGCTAGTGTTGCCGGCAAAGAGATCACCACCATTGAAGGCATGGGTTCTGCTGACAATATGCATCCACTACAGCAGGCCTGGGTAGAGATCAGCGTGCCCCAGTGTGGTTACTGTCAGTCGGGCCAAATTATGGCCGCGGCATCGTTACTAAAAAATAACCCTGCGCCTACAGCGGCTGACGTCGACGCTGGTATGGCGGGCAATATCTGTCGTTGTGGTTGCTACCCGCGTATCAAGCAGGCCATTCTTAACGTTGCACGGCTCAATGTCGCCCAGCTGAAGCTTGATGAGCCGGCTCTGGCTTATAATGCCAGTGATGAGGTTACGCCATGAATACCGTTAATATCTCCAGAAGAAAATTTCTTAAGGCAAGTGGGATATTGGGTGGTGGTCTGGTAATAGGGTTTTCGTTAGCCGGTTGTTCCTCCGGCAAGTTGCCCATAACGCTTGCAGAAGGCGGTTTAATACCTAACGCTTTTTTACAGATCACGCCTGATAACAAGATTAAATTTTATTGCCCCAGAGACGAAATGGGGCAGGGCGTTACCACTGGCCTTGGTACCTTGATTGGTGAAGAACTGGATGTTGAGCCGGCTAATCTCGATATTATATTTGTCGGTGTCCACAGCGATTATAACAACCCAGAAATGGCCGTACAGGCAACCGGCGGTAGTAGTTCGATAAAAGCCCATTATCTGCCGCTTCGGCAAACTGGTGCCAATACCCGTGCTTTGCTGCTGGATGCCGCAGCGAAAGACCTGGCTGTTAGCCGTGCTGACCTGACCACTGACAATGCGCATGTAGTGGTTGATGGAAAATATCATACCTATGGTGAATTTGTAGCCACGGCGGAGACGCTGGTATCGCCTGAAGCTGCGCCGCTTAAAACGGTCGCGAATTTTAAATATATTGGTCACGAATTTCCTCGGCTCGATGCCATAGCCAAGTCAACAGGTTCTGCAGAGTATGGCATTGATGTTGATATCCCCGGCATGTTTCATGCGGTGGTCAGGCGCTCACCGGTTGCTGGGGCGAAACTTGTATCGGTGGATAAATCTGTGGCGCAAACCATGCCGGGGGTTGCGGCCGTTGTGGAAATTTCCAGTGGCGTTGCTGTGGTGGCAGAAAAATACTGGCAGGCAAAAATGGCCGCAGCAAAACTGAACCCTAAGTGGCAGCAGGTGGCGCTAACAAAAGTGGATAGCCATCATGTACGCAGTGATTATGCGCAGGCAATGAAAAACGACCAGGGCCTGGTGGATACTGAAATTGGCGATGTGCAGCTGGGTTTTGCCGCAGCTATCGAGATTGTCGATAATGAATATTGGGCACCGTATCTTGCCCATGCACCGTTGGAGCCTATGAATGCGGTAGTCCGTATTGAAAACGGTGAGGCAGATGTATGGTCTGGTACCCAGTGTGTGGGCCTGGCGCAGGGGCTGGTAGCGCGCTTTTCAGGCATCCCGGTTGAGCAGGTGCGCTCACATAATTGTTATCTAGGGGGTGCATTTGGGCGTCGTGCGACGCTTACGCATGTCATCGAAGCGACAGAATTGGCCGTTGCCACGGGTAAAACTATTCACCTGCTCTGGTCGCGAGAGGATGACATCAGGCATGGGGTATACCGACCTGCTTCGCTGATGAATATAAAAGCGGGTGTTGATGCCAGGGGTAATATTACTGCCTGGCAGGCGAAGCGTGTTGGTGGCAACATTACGCCCCGCTCGCTGCAGAACATGATGCCTGGGCTGTTCCCTGGGCTGGGCGACGGCACTGTTGATTTTATGGTGGGACTTACCTCAAGTACCTTCAAGGGCTGGTTTGTGGACCCCACTAGTATCGAAGGGATCTATGAGGATTATGAATTCGATAATACTCGCGTCAATCATGTCACGGTGGAGCATGAGGTGCCGTTGACCTTCTGGCGTTCTGTCGGCCATTCCTATACTGCCTTCGCCAAAGAGGGCATTATCGACGAGCTGGCTGAAAAAATTGGCATGGACCCAGTTGAATTCCGTCTTCGGAACAGCAAAAATAAACCAAGATTTAATCATGTTGTCAGGGTTGCCGGTGACTTAATGGAAAAAATGCGCCCTGCGCAGGGGCGTTATCTAGGCTTTGCTGCGCATCATTCATTTGCCACCGATGTGGCTGAAATCGCCGAAGTATCGATTGAAGACAATCAGATTAGGGTGCATAAGGTAACCTGTGTTGTTGATTGCGGTATCGCGATTAACCCCGATATCATCCGGGCGCAAATGGAAGGTGCCGTCATGTACGGCCTTACCGCTGCATTGTACGGCAATCTTGAGCTGAAGCAGGGTGCTTTCAGGCAAAGCAATTTCCACGACTATCCCATTTTACGAATGAATGAAGCGCCGGCGGTAGAAGTGGTGATCATAGACAGCAACACCGAACCAACGGGTGTTGGTGAGCCCGGTTTGCCGCCAATAGCACCCGCAGTGGCCAGCGCCGTCTATGCCGCTACTGGGCAACGCTTACGCAGCCTGCCATTAAAGTTCAGCTGAAATTTAATAGCTGGGAATCGTTGGCTGGGACTCGTTGGTCGAAAATTATGCCTGGGCCTAAATCGATTTACATCGGTACTTCATGCTGGGCCTTGGTGTTGTTATGGATTAAGCGTTGTAGTCAATATTGGTAGCCTTTACGCAGGGAATTTATTTTGAGTATGAGACAAATAAAAAATGTTTTTATGATGGTGTTGGTTGGTTTGTTGCTCACAGCCTGTCGTAGTAATAATATCGTGTTGTTCACAAGTGATGGTTGTAGTTCCTTTCCCGATGGGACGCTAAAACAAAAAGACCTTTGGCTAACCTGCTGTAGCGCCCATGATCGTGCTTACTGGCAAGGCGGTACCTACGATGATCGCTTACAAAGTGATAAAGCGCTACAGGCTTGCGTGCAAAAGGTGGGGGAGAAAGAAATTGCCCTGTTAATGCTCGCTGGTGTGCGGGTGGGTGGCAGTCCTTACCTGCCAACTTCTTTTCGCTGGGGTTATGGATGGCCATATCCAAGGGGTTACGGCGAGCTGACCGCCCACGAACTTGAGCTGGTGCAGCAGATGGAGCAAGAAGTTGAGCAAGGAGTTGAGCCATCGCAATAAAACGCCGCAAATCATTATATTGAATGCCACAACACCAACTGAAGGAATAACCTGTGCTAAAAAATTCTTGCTGTAATGCCGGCGCAGCAAGGATGTTTGTGCGGGTACGTTGCTCGCCAACAATCCGCCAACAATCCGCCAACAATCCGTAAATAACCCGCAAACAATCCGCAAACGCAACTTCGAGCCCAGGGGCAGGAAAAATGCTATTGTTTGCCGGCCTTCAAATCGCAAGTAAATCGAAATAATGACAAAAAATAAAAAATTGCCGTTCGTGATTAAATTAAATTATGGCATTGGTCAGATGGCTGAGGGGCTAAAAAATATTACGTTTAGCCTGTTCGTGCTTTTTTATTATAATCAGGTGCTCGAAGTCTCCGGCACTCTGTGTGGTTTAGCGCTGGTGATAGCGTTAATCTTTGATGCGGTCAGTGACCCTGTAGCTGGCTCACTATCGGATAACTGGCAATCAAAGTTCGGTCGCCGTCACCCCTTTATGTTCGCCTCGGCAATTCCGCTGGCGATATCCTTCTATCTATTATTTAGCCCGCCTGAGCTCTCTGAAATGGGGCTGTTTTTGTGGCTGGCTGTTTTTGCGCTGCTGACTCGGGCGGCAATGACACTTTACCATGTACCCCATATCGCGCTGGGGGCTGAGCTTACTGAAAATTTTGAAGAACGTACCGTGGTGGTGGGGTTTCGTTATGTCTTTAGTTTTATCGGTTATTTCGTTGCCCTGGCGTTTGCCTTTCTGGTTTACTTTGCGCCGAGCGATGCGTTCCTTAATGGGCAGCTTAATCGTGATGCTTATAGTCCATTCGCGCTGACCCTTGCGGTGCTGATGCTGGTCACCATCTGGATATCTGTCTGGGGCACGCGCAGTCAAATTCCTATTCTACCTAAAGCAATAGAGCCGGCAGAAGCGTTTAGTTTTAAGCGTGTGTATGATGAAACTCTGCTGGCGCTGAGTAATGATTCCTTTCGTTGGCTGTTTATTGGCATCATTATTATGTTCTTAATGGTTGGCATAGACAACACCCTTAATTTATATATGAACACCTATTTTTGGGGGCTTGAATCGAAGCAGATATTTGCTTTTGCCATTGCCTCGCCGATTGGAATTATCGTTGGGGTTTTTTTTACTCAGTCATTGCATAAACGTTGGGGTAAGAAGGCCGGTATTATATTTGGCGTTTCCTGGTGGGCGGTATTTCAGACGCTGCCAGTTTTACTGCGGCTACTGGAATACTTTCCTGACAACGATGATCCAGTTTTACTGCCCTTACTGGTATCGCTTAAGTTTATTCAGGGTTGTGGTGTGGCGCAATCATTGGTAGGTTTTAGCTCGATGGTTGCGGATATCACCGACCAACATGAATTGCAGCATGGTAAAAGACAGGAAGGCATATATTTTGGCGCGGTGTCTTTCTCCCATAAAAGTGCTTCTGGGCTGGGTACCTTTGCGGCAGGCATCTTTCTGGATGTGATTAACTGGCCGTCGGGTTCATCGATTGAATCGACAGCGGATGTCCCCGCTGAAACAATTTTTCAACTAGGGCTGGTTTATGGTCCGATTGTTTCAGCTTTTGCAATAATTTCAATTTGGTGTACCAGTCATTACCAGCTGACCAAAGCGCAGCATCAAGATATTCTTGATCAACTGGCCGTGATACGGGCTACCGCTGCTAACAGTGCGAGCAGCGGTAGCGAGGAAGAACAATTAGCGGTTCCGCCTGGTACACCAAAGCCGATAGAATAGGCTCTAAAGCAGTAATTACTGGGATGCAAAAATGATTCGATTGATAATATTATTGTTAACCTTAGGTGTGTTGTCAGGTTGTGAGTTGCCTGCATTGGGGCTGCCAGGTGGTGAGTTGCGGGGTGCTGTTGTAGCAGAAAAAATTGTTAACTGGGATTTTGTAGAGGATCAATTTGTCCAGTTAGAAGTTCGCCCCGCAGATCCTTATTCGGTTGAGTTAAATTATGTCGTCAAAGACGGCGCGCTCTATATTGACCCCGGTGAGGGGCGCAAATGGTTTGAATATTTAAAGCAGGATCTGAACGTGCGAGTGCGATTTGGCGATGAAATCTATCCCGTTATTGCTGTTTTAGTGGGTAAACCTGGCGAGCTAAAAGACTTTGACCCTGAGCGGTTTATCTATCGTCTGGACTCCTCACCAGAGTAAAGTTTTCCACTGGTTCAATGTGCTTTTTCGGTAACAATTGATTGATGACGCACCACTTCACCTTCAATCATAAATACTACCTCCTCTGCGATATTGGTGGCAAGGTCTGCGATTCGTTCCAGATATCTGGAGGTAGATAAGAGCGATACAGCGGCTTCAACGGTCGATGTATCGGTTTTCATTAAGGCGGGTAGTTCGACGTACATCTGTCGATTGACCTCGTCTACTTCATCGTCCATTGCAATAACACCCCTGGCAAGGGAGGCATCAAGTGCCACCAGCGATTTAAGACTATCGCGGACCATAATGCTGATGCGAGTGGCCATTGTCTGAGAAAATTGCGGTGGGAAGGGGATGGCTTTGTTAGCCGCCAGAAAAAGTGCTCGTTGGGTGATATTACAGGCCAGGTCGCCCATTCTTTCCAGATCATTATTCACCTTCAGGACCACAACGATAAAGCGTAAGTCCGCCGCAACGGGTTGGTGAAGGGCAAGCATTTTCAGGCAATTTTCTTCAATCTGAACCTCTTTCTGGTTGATGAACTGTTCCTCGATAAAAATTTTAGGGGCCAGTGCCGGGCGTCGCTCAAATAGCGCAATGATGGCGTTGTTGATTGCGCTTTCTACCTGGTAGCCTAGTTGAAGCAGGTCTTTTTTAAGCTGGTCCAGGTCACGTTGAAGGTGCAGTGCCATGATGACTTTATCCTGTTGGTTTAATAATGAATGCTGGGTTGGGGCAATTTTTTAGTGCTGTATATTAGGTGCCGATTAGCCAAAACGTCCTGTGACATATTCTTCAGTACGTTTCTGCTTCGGCAAGGTAAAAACCTGGTCAGTATCGCCGTACTCGATAAGGTGCCCCGTTTCCATAAATGCGGTGTAATCAGAAATGCGTGCTGCCTGTTGCATGCTGTGGGTGACGATGACAATGGTATAATTAGATTTTAACTTAAACAGCAGATCTTCAATGTGAGCAGTGGAGATTGGGTCCAGCGCAGAGCAGGGTTCGTCCATCAATAATATATCCGGTTGCATGGCTAATGTTCGAGCGATACAAAGACGTTGTTGTTGGCCGCCAGAGAGACTTAGCGCAGAGTCATGCAGACGGTTTTTAACCTCGTTCCACAGCGCGGCCTGTTTTAAAGACTGTTCCACTAGTTCTGGCATTGAACCCTGGTAACCGTTGATCCCTGGTCCCCAGGCGATATTTTTATAAATAGACTTTGGAAAGGGATTGGGCTTTTGGAAAACCATGCCAATACGACGTCTTACCGCCACGGGGTCAACGTTTTTTGAATATAAATCCTGGTTGTTGTAGAGAATTTTGCCGGTGAGTCTGACATTGGGAATAAAGTCGTTCATGCGATTAATCGCGCGTAATAAGGTGCTTTTACCGCAGCCTGAGGGACCGATAATGGCGGTGATTTTATGCTTCGGGATTGGGAAAGAAGTTTTTCTAACTGCGGCATTATTATCGTAAAAAATGCTCACCTGTTTTAATTGCAGCAGGGGTTGTTGCTCTGTAGCCTCTGGCTTGCCGGTTGTTTGTGCGTCGCCATCTGTTTTTTCGTTACCGACAGCCTGTGTGTCGCAGTGAGTTATGTTGGGCATGGGCGCGGAGGGGTTAACCTGGGGCGGAAAACCTTTATTGCTGCAGTTAGGCATATCGGTGAAATTCGTTTCAGAGGTGTTCATAATTGGTTTCTCTATGGTTTTTCTATAGTTTCTTTATGGTTTCTGTTCTGCTTTATAACGGATGAAAATTGCGCTGGCATTCATTAACAGGAGAACAGCCAGTAGGACAATTATTGCGCCTGCCGCTAGTTCGTGAAATTCTTGTTGCGGACGAGACACCCAGTTATAGATTTGAATCGGGAGGGCGGTAAAGGTATCCATTGGACCTTCGGGAAGAAAGGCAACATAGGTGAGGGCACCAATCATAATCAGTGGCGCAGTCTCGCCAATGGCTCTGGATAGGGCGAGAATAATGCCGGTTAGAATGCCCGGAAAGGCAGCCGGGAGCACATGCGCCAGGGCTGTCTGCCAACGTGTTGCGCCTAATGCAAATGCCGCCTGACGAGTGCTTAACGGTACAGTTTTAATGGCTTCTCTGCTGGCCACAATAATGACTGGCAGGATCAACAAACTCATAGTCAATGCACCGGAAATTAAACTTCGGCCAAGTTCCGCGCCTCGGACAAAAATAGCAAGGCCGATAATGCCGTAGACAATAGATGGCACCCCCGCTAAATTGGCAATATTAAGCTCAACTAATTTATTGATTCGCCCAGGGGGGAAAAACTCTTCAAGATATATCGCTGCAGCAACACCCACTGGGATGGCTATTAAGGCCACTAGCGAAATTAAATACACCGTACCCACCAGGGCTGATTTGATGCCAGCTTTATAATAGAACCGCGAAGGGAAACTGGTTAGAAACTGGGCGTCAAGCCATTTTATACCATCTGCGCATATCTGATATATCAACGCTATCAATAGTGCGGCGCCGGCCCAGGTGACTATTGCACAACAATAGGCGAATATTTTCGCCGTACGGTGCCGCTGGACAAGGTTGTTAGCAAAAAGATTGTTTTTATCTATCATGGGGGTCTAGTCCTGGTCGTAGGCTTCGCGATAGTGGTTTAATATCCACTGGGATAAAAGGTTCAGCGCCAGAGTGATAAGGAATAACAGCGCAGCGACGGCAAATAAAGTCTGGTATGCGATGCCGCCCGCTGGCGTGTCGCCCAGGCTGACCTGTACGATATAGGCTGTCATCGTCTGGATGCTTTCGAGAAATGAAAGCGATAGATTAGGCGTTGCGCCAGCCGCCAGGGTTACGGCCATGGTTTCACCGATTGCGCGTGAAATGGCCAACAAAAAGGCTGCAATGACGCCGGATAAACCTGCGGGTACAACTACTTTTGTGGTTACCTCAAAAGAGGTGGCGCCCAGGGCATAGGCGCCATGCCGCAGAATATCTGGCACCGCTTTTAGTGCGTTGTCGCTTAGCGTTGCGATCATTGGTAGTATCATAATGCCTACCACGATGGCGCCGCTTAAGGCGTTAAATACCTGTAGATCAGGAAAAATTGATCTCAGTAATGGCGTAACAAACGTAAGGGCAAGATAGCCATATACCACTGTGGGAATACCAGCCAGCAATTCCAGGCACGGCTTGAGTACCGACCGGGTTCGTCTGGAAGCGTATTCACTGAGGTAGATCGCACTCGCCAGTCCCAATGGGATGGCTATCAGAGCGGCGCCAAAGGTGATAAGAAACGTTCCCCAAACTAACGGCAGTACGCCGTAAGCCGCAGGTTCAAACAAGGGGGTCCACTGACTGCCAAGAAAGAATTCAGCGGGGGATACGCTTTTAAAAAAACCAAAAGACTCTTTGCCTAGAATGAAAATAATAATAGCCGTGGTCGCGAGCGAGATCAGGGCACAAATGGCCAGTCCAAATTGAATAAAACACTCGCCCCAGCGCACTTTTTGCCTATGGATCGAGGGACTAGCCAGGCTGGCGTTTATTAAAGGGTCGGCAGGGCCGTTAGACGGTGATGTCATTTGATTTTTTGCCATAAGATATTGAGCGATTTTATTACTATTCAAAGCATTCACCTCTAATTGCACATTGCACATTGCACATTGCACATTGCACATTGCATATTGCGCTATGCCCTGGTGCCGATGTCGGGTACCAGGGCCCTGATTAAAGGCCCTGGTTAGTAGCCTTTGACAGCCTGCTATTGGTTGATGACGGTTTTTAATGCGTGATTTATTGACTAGTCCAGGAGCAGGTTTTTTGCTGAGACAGCGGCGTTCTTGCTGTAGGCTGTACCCGTCTTGCCGGTACGTATTCGCAACATTGCGGCCCGATAGGTTTTGTCAGGCAGGGCGATATAACCCACTTCTTCTGCCAGGGTCGCCGCATTGTCGATATAGAATTCTACAAAGGCGCGGACTTCGGGACGTTCTAGTGCTGATTTGCGTAGATAGATAAAAATAGGCCGAGACAGGGGCGAGTAAGTGCCGTTATTTATGGTGGTGGCGGTGGGTGTCACTGGGCCATTGCCGCCGTCAATGGGCACAATTTTTAATTTGCTTTTATTAGCAACGTAGTAGGCGTAGCCAAAATAACCCAGGGCATTGATGTCGCCGTTAATGCCTCTTACCAGCGCGTTATCATCTTCTGATGCTGTGTAGTCTGGTCGAGAAGCGCCAGATTTACCGTTAATGGTGTCGGTAAAATAGTCAAATGTGCCTGAGTCTGTACCTGGTCCGTATAAACGTATGGTACGCCTGGGCCATTCTGGGCGGATATCGCTCCAGTTACTAACAGTGCTACCGGGTTGCCAAATTTTATTTAATTCTGCTGTTGTTAAATAGTCTACCCAGTCATTTTCCTTATTAACGATTACGGATAGCCCATCGTAAGCCACGGGTAGTTCCATAAACTCGATGTTGTTTTGTTGGGAAAGTTTTACTTCTTTTGCTTTGATGGGGCGGGAGGCGTCATTGATGTCTATTTCTCCCGCAAGGAATTTTTTAAAACCGCCGCCTGTACCTGAGACGCCAACAGTGACTCGAACTCTGGGTTGTTCAGCTAAAAATTCCTCGGCGACTGCCTCGCTAATAGGAAAAACGGTACTTGAGCCATCTAGTGATACCGTGCCTTTAAGTGGTGCAGCCTGAGTGTTCACTATTGCCAGGCTTAAAAACAGGGTGGCAATAGTTTGTTTAAGGGTGTTTGATTGCATCGTTTTTTATCCGCATTCAGTGGTATAGGGGGTGTTGCTTTGTGACTGCGGGTATTATCAGGCGCGAATGTTAAGAACTAATTAAGAGCTAATTAAAAACTTTTTAAATGCATAATCAATGCGCTGGAACGAGAAAGAAGAAAAAGGAGAAAAAGGAGAAAAAGGAGAAGGGAAAGAAGGGCATACCTGGATGCTTATTGAGGAGTGATTAAGGCGGGGGGTATACCAAAATAAACCGGACGGTTTCGCGGCTAGACAAAACGGACCTTCAAAATGAAGGCCCGAGATCTGTTTAGGCGGCGGTAGGAAAGCCATATAGTCGCACCGCATTATCATGCAGTATCAAACGCCGTTGTTCAGGGTTTAGTACCCCAAACTGGTTTTTGATAATATCCTGCGAGTCTGGCCAGATGCCATCGGGATGGGGGAAGTCAGAACCCCATAACAAGGTTTCGGCACCGATGCGATCAATGTTGGCTATGCCTGTTTCATCCTGCTGGAAGGTGACAAACATTTGTCGACGATAGTATTCACTGGGCTTCATTGTTAGTTCGAGGTTCTGGAATTGATCTTCCCATTCGTAATCCATTCGCTCCATTGCGTAAGGCAACCAGCCAGCGCCTGCTTCGCCGATAACCACTCTTAAGCCAGGATGGCGCTCCAGGGCACCACCAAATATGATGGCGGCTAAATGGGTCGCCATCGCCATTTGAAACTCGGTGAGCGCGGTTGCCAACAGGCGATGATAATCGAGGGGATTAGTCAATGGCGGTGCGTTGCGCATATTGCCCACGGTATGTAGTTGTATAGGGATGCCGGTTTCTTCCGCCGCAATCCACAGCGGTTCCCACTCGTCTTTCCAGAACGGTAAATTGCTCTCAACCATCGGTAATTCGCCGCCGCTCAGGCCAAGCTCTGCGCAGCGGCGCAATTCTATAGCGGCTTCTTCGGGGCTGCCGGCAGGCAGACAACCCACCATGGCGAAACGGTCGGGAGCAGTTTTTCGAAATTCTGCAGCAAAATCATTGTAGATACGCCCCATTTGCGCGCCTACTTCAAGATCTTTAGCGCGCCCAGCAGCACCGAGTATGCCATAGATGACCTCGCCGGCAACGCCATCACGGTCTTGCTCTTTGAGCCGCAATTCAGGATCGGCAGTACGCATGATACCGCGCGCCTGGTCCTCAAAAAGGCCGGTGGCTGCCATTCGGTCGGCACGATTGATTACACCAGGGACATACCGTCTGCCACCGGAGCCCATGCCACCATATAAACCCATGGACTTACCGTCTGCGTTTACCCACTGTCGATCACCGTCGTTTTGACCCCGTTCGATTACCTTGGGCATACGGTCACGTAAACTTGCGGGTGAATTTTCGACGAAGATTTCTGCCGGCATACATGGGAGATCGATATGGCCGTCAGCGGAATAGATCGGATAGTCCATAATAGTTCCTCTATTGCTTTGCAATTAAGTTGGTAGTACGTGTCATTCACCGGGTTGTCAGCTGGCCACTTTTTCCATCAATTTTGCCCAGCCACTCTAGTTATGCATGCCACTATACTTATGCATTTAGTGGACGGTGCCAGATAAGCTTTTGGCGGGCTGCCAGGGTTGTGAATGTTAGCGCTCAAGAATGCCTGTGACTGGGCTGACAATCAAGCGCTAGCGGAGGAGTATACAACAGGCGAAAAGGCTAAGGGCAGACTCCTGCCGAGACTTGGCTTTGGTATAATGCTATGAAATTAACCAATAGATAAAAAACAGGGTGTGATATGCCTCAAATTAAGACCTTATTTAAAGTGTTGGCAGTCGCGTTGATGTTCTCTATTTATGGCTGCTCTAGTCAGAAGGTTGAGCAAGATGCGGCAAAACCTAACCCGTTTTGTTTGGGTAACGCTGACCTTCCACAGCAACTGGCCGATCTTTTTAGCGAAGTGGATGATCAAGATCTTTTGCATGAGGCGCTGGGTGCTGCGGGCCAGGGCAAATTATGCCAGGGGCGTGTTTATCAAAGTGCTGCTAATTCTCAAATCACCGTGTTTCGTGCCTGGAATAGTACCAATGCCAATAGCAAGCTGGGCAAGTGGTGGGCGTTTCAAGCGCCAGGCGGCAAAATATCTACATTTCGTGCTGATTATGAAATTTGTTACCAATGGTCGGCGCTCGATAAACTCGCCAGTTGCACCCTAAAGCCCGGTGCAAAAGTGGTGCTGGGAACCGGCCAAAGTGCAACCTGTTCTGAATACCTAACTTATCCGGTATCAGATAAACAGCAAGTCTATATTAGTGATGCGTCTGCATCAGTCAATGATTGTAAAACATTTGATGGCGAATTTAGCTGGCAGTAAGTATCAGGGCTATGGTTTGTCCTGGGGATATTTTGTTCGGCGTTTACCAGGCAGCATATTTGGCAATGGACTGATTTTGATTTTATGCATGAGGGTATTGTCATTTCCAGGCTGTCTATTTGGTAGTGAGCTAGTTTTAATTGCCCACAAAAAGCCCCGCGCTTGGCGGGGTCACTTTTATACTAAGTCTACATCCGTCACTTGAAACTGTACCAACTTGCCTGCCCTTCGTGTCATATTAACCAATTTGTCTAAGCTAATTTTTTCTATTTTTCCTCGCTGTAAGTTTGATATTTCTGGCCTGCTTACTCCAAGTATCTCGGCTGCTTTCTTCTGTGTGTACTCATGTAGTCTAATCCATTCATTTAATATCATCGCAAACTCAGATCTGAACTTAAGGTTATAAGCCTCTACAAAATCAAAGCCTATATCCTCAAACACATTCCCGTTTGCGGGTGTGATATCCGTGATTAACTTTTTATTAGTCACGATTTAACCTCCCAGTTTTTTGTTCTGTTTATTCCTCTCTCGTATGAGATCCTTATACCGATTCCTTGCTAGATCTATGTCCTTTTTCGTTGTTTTTTGCCCTTTCTTCTGGAAACAATGTAAGACACCAATTGCATCTTGAAATTTGGTCAAGTAAACAACACGAAACTGCCCATCTTTATCTTTATAGCGGATCTCATTCACGCCGGGACCTATTGACGGCATAGGTTTCCAATCTAGCGGCTGAAGACCACTCTGGATAGTATGTAGCTGAAACCCGATATAACGTTTCGCTGCTTCAGGAAACGCAATCAGGTCATCCTTGCTAGTCGCTACCCATAGAATCCCTTTACTCATGTTTCTGGAGTGTAGTAGATTTTATACACTCGCACAATAACTATTCCTTTCAAGTTAATCCTTACTCTCAGATTGAGCGTTATACATAGCCAGAATCGCTAAACCCTCTTGCACATAGACATCCTGCATCCGAGGTCTGGGTTATGGTCAGCAAAGTATTGGTGGGCCCTCTTTAGTACTGATTAATTTCTTGCATTTACCGCCTTCAGTGCAAATTCATGCGGTACGCCCTGCTCACACGCAAAATCAGCCGCTTTCATTTTGGCATTATTCGCCACACCTCTAACTATCCCTGTACCTGGGGTCAATACTATAAAACCCGCCACCAAAATACCTATCACTTCAAACATCTCCATCTACCCCGAATAACTTATGCGCAAAAAATATACCCAGTATTGGCAACGTGGTATTGCCTCTTTATTTAGTTACTCCAGGCACCGGAGACTTACCTTTCAAATCTACCTATCCGGCAGTGAACAATTCTGTATCGCCCGCCAAATTGTCGTTATCTTTCTAAGCTGCCTATCCGGCAGTGAACGGTCGGAATAGCGCTTGCTGCTTCTGTCATGTTTTCTAAGCTGCCTATCCGGCAGTGAACACACATCAACTGTGTGTACATTGTTGCGGTCATTTCTAAGCTGCCTATCCGGCAGTGAACTCAACTATCTCTTCAACAGTACGCTCTCCAATTTTCTAAGCTGCCTATCCGGCAGTGAACGCTAGATTGCTGTTTAGTGCTGGGTGTATCTTTTTCTAAGCTGCCTATCCGGCAGTGAACGAGGGTAACCGCTAAAGAGTTGATATCACAAATTTCTAAGCTGCCTATCCGGCAGTGAACCCGACGCAACAGTGTTGGCCGGAAATTTAACATTTCTAAGCTGCCTATCCGGCAGTGAACATGAGAACGTCTAATACTGTTAGCCCGTTGTTTTTCTAAGCTGCCTATCCGGCAGTGAACACAGTGAATGACTTTAATCCCAGTCGCCTCAATTTCTAAGCTGCCTATCCGGCAGTGAACAGTGGTTCCGTGAATATCAAGCGATGCAAACATTTCTAAGCTGCCTATCCGGCAGTGAACCCGCGCTTGCCGATGAGATGGAATGGCCGGCTTTTCTAAGCTGCCTATCCGGCAGTGAACATTAACGCCGCTTGTGGATGAAATTCAATAATTTTCTAAGCTGCCTATCCGGCAGTGAACGGTATCAGTGCTTGCACTGTTCAATTTAGTCTTTTCTAAGCTGCCTATCCGGCAGTGAACCGATTCCATACTTGTTTTTCCTCTTCTTCTGTTTTCTAAGCTGCCTATCCGGCAGTGAACTTGTTGTGTGAGATCCCTAGTTTAATTTTATCTTTCTAAGCTGCCTATCCGGCAGTGAACAAGTTAGCTTTTTATTTTGTTCTACGCTTGCCTTTCTAAGCTGCCTATCCGGCAGTGAACTGGTTAGCTTGAGCCACTTGACGGCCACCTAATTTCTAAGCTGCCTATCCGGCAGTGAACGTCACGCATCTAAAGCGATAGCTCAAACGACTTTTCTAAGCTGCCTATCCGGCAGTGAACAAATAGACTACACATTATACCGGACAAGTGGTTTTCTAAGCTGCCTATCCGGCAGTGAACCTGAATATTTGCGCTACAAACGACATCAACCATTTCTAAGCTGCCTATCCGGCAGTGAACGGAATGGGCCGGCAACTCGCCAGCTATCATTATTTCTAAGCTGCCTATCCGGCAGTGAACCGAGCCTAAGCGCGGCATGATTAACTATTTCTTTTCTAAGCTGCCTATCCGGCAGTGAACAGCGTACGCGAGGGTTTGACGCAGCAAGCAGCTTTCTAAGCTGCCTATCCGGCAGTGAACAGGAATCTTACCGTAAAAAATTAAGCAATAACAAGCACTTAGTGGAATTATGTCAAATTGACCAATGAATTTAATTGATTTTATAAGTCTTTGATTTAGCAAGGGTTTTTTATTTTATATTTTTCATTGGGTAATCTTAATGGTAATTCATGGATTTATTTGCAGAGCCTGTCTGAGCCGGCTTATGGTTTAGATAATCAGCAATAAGCTGCTCGGATACCAACTTCCCAGTGTGGCCATATCAGGTGCTAATCAGGCTGTCGTTGACCAAATGAGGTATCATATTGCGTGGCTTAACATTATGCTAATAATCGCAGGAGCCTGATCATAGCTGCGTCGCTGGCTGGGTATGCCAATTATATTGGCCTGGATTAATGTATCTGGAGAATTGAATGACTAAAAAAATGCATCTGGCGCAGTTCCTTATGCATAGCCCGACTTACCATAGTATCGGTATGTGGCGTCATCCTCGCACCGCAGCAGCTCCTTTTGAGTGGGACCGGCCGGAGTTATACCAACATATTGGTAAGGTTTGTGAGCGTGGCAAGTTCGACATGATTTTCTTTGCTGATGTCAGTTTTATCTCAGATACCTATACGAATTCACTGGCGCCGGCCATCAAAGCGGCGACGCAAAGTCCTAATCATGATCCAACCCCGCTTTTGTCCTACATTGCTGCAGTAACGTCTAAAATTGGGTTGGGTAGTACCTTCTCCATTAGTCATCAACACCCCTTTTATCTGGCGCGACTATGGGCCACCCTTGATCATCTAACACGAGGTAGGGCGGCGTGGAATGTGGTGACTTCGATTAATCATAATGAATCTGCTAACTATGGTGAGGCGTTGATGGAACATGATCTGCGTTACGACCGAGCGGATGAATTTATTGATGTATGTATCAAATTGTGGCGCAGCTGGGAAGAAGATGCCGTATGTATGGACCGTGAGCAGGGTATTTTTGCCGACCCTGAAAAAGTTCATCGTATTGAGCATGTGGGTCGTTTCTTTAAGAGCCGAGGGCCGTTAAATGTTACTCAATCGCCACAATCAGGGCCGGCCATCATTCAAGCCGGCGCGTCGCCCAAGGGCCGAGCGGTTGCGGCTAAATATGCCGATTGTATATTTGCCGTTAATCCCAGCCCAAAACTCGCAGCACAATATTATGACGACGTAAAATCGAGAATTGCAAATAATGGCCGTGACCCAGATGCCTGTAAGATCCTTTTTGGTGTTCAACCTATCGTCGCTAATAGTGAGCAGGAAGCCAAAGAGAAGCAGGACTACCATAACAGCCTGGTATCTGCCGAAGGTGGCCTGGCGATCTTGTCGGGCCATCTTGATACGGATTTTTCTCAGGTTGATAATCAGCAGATCATGGGTGAATCTAATAAAAATGCCCTGCAAGGTTTTGGGCGGATGTACAGCGCCACTGCGGGACGGGCGTTAACCATAGAAGAAGTGGCTATGAAACATGGGCAAAGTGTTAGCTTGCCGCAAATAGTGGGTACCCCAAAGCAGGTTGTGGATCAATTGGAGGCATATTATCAAACTGCGGGCGGCGATGGATTTATGTTGTCAGCGATTTATTCACCGGGCGCGATTGAAGAATTTGTAGCGCTGGTGGTGCCGGAATTGCAGCACCGGGGTTTATTTCGCACAGAATATAGCGGCAGTACCCAAAGGGAGCACCTGCTGCAGGATGATTAGTTGCTGCAGCCTGCTTCAATTAAAAACGTATTGGCTGGCAGCGTCATTATTTTATGAGACTGAAACCTAAAAATTAACCACGGTAACTATTAATCACGGTAACTATTAATCACGGTAACTATTAAGCAATTAAAGTAGTAATCAATGGAGTATGCAGAACACTATGTCAAAACCTGTGCAATATATGCAACGAACAAAAAATACCTACGATAAACTTGGCTATCCACCTTATCGTTGGTTTGAGGCAGACGCAGCAGCCGATTTTGCGCCGGTGTCAAAAGGCCTTGCTAACAGCAAGTTGGGCCTTATAGCATCCTCTGGCGCATACGTAGAAGGTCAGGTTGCATTTCATTATAAGGACGATACCAGTATAAGAACGATTGCTCGCGACACGCCGATTAATAAGCTTCGCTTTTCACATATTACAGAAAACTATTTGCCTGAGGCGCGACAGGACCCGGGCACAGTGTTGCCGCTTCAGAGCCTGGCGGAATTGCAGCGGCAGGGTGTGATTGGTGAACTGGCAGATGAGTATTATTCTTGTATGGGGGGTATCTACTCTCAAAACAGGGTGAAGACTGAACTTATCCCAAACCTGGCAGCGGCCATTGATAAGCAACAACTGGATTTGCTGTTGCTTGTACCCTTGTGACCCATTTGTCATCAGACCGTGAGTCTGATTGCCAGATACTTTGAAGCAACGGGCTTGCCAACCCTGATATTAGGTAGCGCGCTGGATATTCTTGAATTTGCCAGGCCGCCACGGGCACAATTTTTGAATTTCCCGCTTGGGTTTGAAACTGGGCCGCCGAATGATCGCTTAAAACAAATAGAAATTGTTGGGGAGGCGCTTAAGGGATTTGAAACTTTCACAGCGCCTTTAGTTAATAGCCTGCCATTTTCGTGGCAAGCAGGATGGCAGATGATAGAAACCCGTGAACGTGAAGAAAAGCGGGATGATCAGCGTTCGATCCGAAGTAATCAGCCGCAGTACCAAACGGATAAAGACAGGCAGTTGGCCGAGGGTAATTAAAATATTTGGATAACACAGTAGTTCATAAAATAGGAGAAAGTAGAATGAAATTTAATATGCAGAAATTCATCGAAGACTGCCAGGCGGCACTTGAGCAACCAGAACCTGAAAAGGTTGTGAAGCAACTTGTTCAGGATGCTATTGCCGACCCTGAAGCATTACGTGCTGCTTTTGAAGCAAGAGGCAAACCTAAAACCCTGCGCGATGCTGCGATATATCGCTCTGAGACTTTAAGCATTCTCGACGTGACGACACCGCCGGGTATGGTCTCGCCGGCCCATGATCACCAGATGTGGGCGGTTATCGGGGTATATGATGGAGCGGAGCCGAATGAGTTTTTTGTGGGTGATGATAGGGGTGTGGAGCGCAAAAGTGGCAAATTGCTGGAAACTGGGGATGTTGCCGTCTTAGGTGATAAGACTATTCATGCCATATCCAACCCGTTGGATAGAAAATCCTATGCGATTCATGTTTATGGGGGTGATATTGTTGAGCGCCCAGGCCGCAGTATGTGGAACCCGCATACCCAGGTTCGCGAAAATTATAATATGGAGCAGCTGACGCAATACTCTAAAGATATGCGTGATATACCTGCGGATAAACACTGGCAGTAAATAGCCTGCACTAGACTTAATGGCATTGTTGGTAGGGTAGGCTGTTGGTGGTATTTCGATTGCCGCTAAAATGGCCGCCCTATGGAAAACCCTACCTACAATAAGTGACATTAACATAGCCGCCGCCAACGAAAGCCGGTGTTCGGCTGGCCCAAACGGCATTGGCAATTTCGTCATTATTGCTCAGAACCTGGCGAGTAATGCCGCCTATACTGCCTGGTCAGTTTCTTTTAGCCTGATTATCCCATCTTCTTTGAGGATTGAAGCGGCCGCGTCGCCTTTTTCTATATGGCGGAATCAGACCTTAGTCAGCGGATGCTTTGATACTCAGGTTTACCCGTTCCTATCACAGCTTGATATATTCCTTTATAGGAATATAATATTTTCCATGCCACGCACTGTAAATTCATTTGATACCTTTACCGCGATCGCGGAACCCAAACGCCGCGAACTTATAGAGTTGCTGGTGGGCAATGAGTTGAGTGTTAATCAGGTGGTTGAACTTACCCAGTGGCGTCAGCCCATGGTGTCGAAACACCTGGCAGTACTTAAACAGGTAGGGCTGGTGTCAGAACGCAAAGCAGGGCGCCAACGCCTATACAGGGTGAATGCAGATAGGCTGAAACCGGTACAAATTTGGGTGGCTCAGTTTGAGAGGCATTGGCATAAGCAATTTGATCAGTTGGATAATTACTTAACTGAACTTCAAAATAAAGAGACTGATAATGACAAAAATAATTAGTGTTGAGCCGTCGATTTTAACCAAAAATTACCAGGCACCTATCGAATTGGTATACAAAGCCTGGACTGAAGAAGCGCAATTATGCAAGTGGCAGGCGCCAAATAACGAGATTACCTGCGAATATCAATATGCTGATATACGCGCTGGGGGCACTGCGTTGCATAAAATGACTATGCCTAACGGTAATGCCATGTGGCTATTAACCCAGTACCATGAGCTTAAGTCGCCAGACACTATTGTCTTTACCCAATACGAGTCAAACGAAAGTGGTGACATTCTGGCGCCTAAGATGCCAAATTGGCCAAAAGAAATTCGCGCCACTATTAAACTTAATGAACTAAACGGTACGACTTCGATGCAGTTTATATGGCAGCCTATAAATCCGACGCAGGAAGAAGCAGATGCCTGGGAGGCCTCGCGTGCACAGCATGGTCAGGGTTGGGGTGGCGGTTTCGAAATGCTGGCCAATTATTTGGCAAATTTGTGAGGAGTTGCGGTTTACTGTGCGTGATAATCAAAACTAGAGATGGTTTCTATTGGGGTAATTAGGCTTAGTAAGGCGTAGGAAAATGAATCTTACTGGTGGGTAAAGAAAACGTTTAAATTAGGTGGTGGGGTAGGGCCAGAATATGCAGTAGTGGCGCCAAAGAATATGAATTGGCGCAATGCCCTGTTTTCTAAGCTGGCTGTGGGGCAGTGAACTGAGTTTATCAGGGTCATCAAGTGCGACTTCTTTTCTAAGCTGCCTGTGCGGCAGTGAACTCAGACATGGGTATTTCATTAACGCCAATTGTTTTCTAAGCTGCCTGTGCGGCAGTGAACATCTACAACGGATTCATAAAGTACTTTCCTAATTTCTAAGCTGCCTGTGCGGCAGTGAACATTCCCTTGAAAAAGTCTCAGGATTCACTTGTTTTCTAAGCTGCCTGTGCGGCAGTGAACCCGTGCTTATATGAGCCAAACCACAACAGTTCTTTCTAAGCTGCCTGTGCGGCAGTGAACTATCTTCTGCATATTCGGCAAAAACTGTTTCTTTTCTAAGCTGTCTCTGCGGCAGTGAACTCGTGGATTTTCCCGGCTTCTTAGCAATATTTTTTCTAAGCTGCCTGTGCGGCAGTGAACGGGTTTCGGCTTGATACGGTATTCAAGATTGGTTTCTAAGCTGCCTGTGCGGCAGTGAACCCAACTCACAATATACGCCTGGTTTTATTGATTTTCTAAGCTGCCTGTGCGGCAGTGAACTGAAGGTACAGAGGTGGTTCTGGAAAAGTCAATTTCTAAGCTGCCTGTGCGGCAGTGAA
>JAHRVQ010000024.1 GCA_019090615.1 Pseudomonadales bacterium
GCCGTCTTCCCCATCGTCAACTGGCCCGAAGTGGCGATACTGGGCGTTGGTGCCGGAGAATGGACACCCACCTATGTCGACGGCGATATTGGTAAAGCGCCAGAACCCCGCTTAATTATGCCGCTTACTTTAGCTTTCGATCACCGAGTGATTAACGGCGCCGACGGCGCACGGTATTTAGACACCCTCACCGAGTTGTGTGAATACCCTTTTTTGGTGATGGTGGGTTAAAGCTCAAACCAGTTTGGTAGATTAATTTCACCCAATACACCCCAACCATTCAGCACATCACTCGCGGGTTTATGATTGAGAATAGAAAACTTAACCACACTGTGTTGATGGTTACGGTATTGGCTAATTTACACTCTTATATTTACGCTGCTTGCGGATAGGTTGCGAGGTTCTTTAGCAAAAGCTGGCCAACAGGGTGACTATTGAAACAGGCTTTTATTAAGCCTAAAAATATTTGATTTGGTGACAAATAGGGTTTTAAATTTTCTAGTATCTGCGAAGCTTTTCCTTTAGCGAGCAGACACTGTTCCCGTTTGTGCTTTTTAGCTTGCGATGCATATTCATTAAACTGTGCAGTTAGTGACACCCATAGTTCTTTGCGCTCATTACACAGGTCCTTATCATCAAGACCATAGCGTTTGATGGAAAATGCTATGCGCTGCCGATCCCATTCATCGATGTCTACAACAGGATTCATCGCAGGTTCTGGTTTGCCGTGTGAGTTGAAGCTGATTAACGCCACATCATCTTCAATGGTTGGATCGAGAAACATCGGGCTTTCTTGGGTTACGGCTATTCCTGGTTCACAAATAGCCATTGCTCTCCTTCGCAAAGGGAAGTAGCTACCCTTGCGTGTATTGGGCATCGGTTTGGAGAGTCGGTAGTTGTCGATATCAAAAGCCAACCACCAATAGCCTTCGTGGCACCTACCCCAATTTTCATTACGAGCGCAGCTTTTTGGGCGAAAGTGCTCAAGGTGTGGGTATTCGGCAGTGAACTTGGCTTCGGTATACCAGCACTTACCATTGGATAAGTCTTTCAGAAAATCCAGCAAACCCGTATCACGCCAATGACTGCTGTTGCGACGAATAATCATCTTGCGCTTTTGTGCATCAGGTTCTGCTTTCAATGCGGCCAGAATCTCGTTAGCTTTTTCAAGCCAAACCTTTAATGCATCTTTATTCGATTCTTTTAGTGGAATATACCTCACGTGCCGCCCTCCGCTTCTTTTCCATCCATAATGTCTTGCAACAGGTCATCTGTGAGGGCTTCTAAATCATCCAAATCTTGCGGGCTGTATTGCCGTTTGCTCATAACGTCGTTGCGGGCGAGTGCTTGAGAAAATTGATTGAAGTAAGGGTGGGGGAAGGTGTGGGCAATGCCCAGTTGATCCAATTCGCTGGTCAGGCGTTCCAATTCTTTCGCCATCTGCTCGGTTTTGTGACGTATGCCGAGCAATTTGTAACGCTGGGTAAGGCGTTCCACCACGCTGGGGGGTAATACTGAGCTGAGGCCGAAAATTTCAGACTGCAACAAACCATCGACGCCCATGCCAATAGGGTCTTCATCCGGCATATCAGCGCTAACGCGGTGCGTGCCGTCTTGATCATGGCGGTTCAATAGCCTGACTTGTTGTTTTCTAAGACCACCAATCATTAATGGGTTGTGGGTGGCAATTAATAATTGTGAGGATTGATCCATTACCTGGCTTTCTAACAAATCAAGATATTGATAAGTCCAGGCCGGATTCAAGTGGGTATCGGGTTCGTCCAATAAAAATAGTGACTCTTCACCCTTGGTAAAATGCAGCAAACCCAATACCGTGAGCAACTGTTGCTCACCTTCAGAGAGTTGATCAAAACGAATAAAACCCGCCTCGGTGTGTTCCACCGTTACCCGCACTTCATCCAACAAATCGCACAGACTTAAACCTTCGAGGTGGGCGAAAAAATGGGTTTCATCTTCGCCGGGGTACATCAGCTCTTTTAGCGTTGATTTGTCCTTAATATAAAGATACAAACGTTCCTGATCTTCGGTGCGATCACGAAAATCTTTCGTTACCGTTTCTTCATTGCGAATCGGGCCAATGGCGTGGCGCCATAAGCGGTCGGCAAAAGTTTGAAAGGCACCCTTGGCATACCAAAAAATAGGGTCGCCAGTTTCAAGATCATTTTGTGTGGGTTTTTTCGCGCCACGCCAAAATGGCTTATGCATGACAAACAACGCAGACTCGAAATCTTTAATGTTTAAAAAATCGTGTAGAAAGTCTTTAATGGCCGGATTTTCATCCATCAGGAAAAAGGCCAACAACACCAGCTGGCTGTAATATTTGCGGCAATAAAACAGACGACGCAAAGGAATATTGTCGCTACTACCGCCTTGCTTCCATTGTTGGTAAAGCGCTTTGGTGGGTTTGTCGAATAGTTTTTCTAAACGGCGATTCCAACCAGAATAATAGGAAAACACATACTTGGGCAGGTATTGATCAGGCGCTTTGAAAAATTCTTTAACCGAAATTTTTACACCATTTAACAGCACTTGCTGTTTCGGGCGACCCGCTGGGTTATTGGCCAACTGTAGCGCATGGCCGCGTATGCTGTAGTCCAGCTCATAATAAAAAAGCGAGGCTTCACCGGCTTCCAAGTCCCGAAAAATTTCCACCAGCACTTCAATCAGGTTGGATTTGCCCGCCCCATTGCGGCCCAATATCACCGTGGTTTGCGGGCCTTCATCAGGTTTGAATTCAAAATCCTGAAGGTTGCCGTACTCCTTCACATATAAACGCTGAATACGCATAAACGCTTGTTCCTATGCTGGCTGGCTTTTGCCAGCTTGACTTACTTTTAGTCTACGCAGGCTGGGGTCGGGTGAGCTATTATCATCTACGATGTTGTTTGCCTTTATTTCTTGTTTTAGTTTGGCGTAAAAATCGTCAATGTTTAATGAAGATTTCTTCCATAACACGTTGGCATCGGCTTCGCCGCCCAGTTGTTTTAATAATCCAAATAAATACTGCTCGGGGGCATCGTTTAGTTTCATAGGCTTTGTATTTTTCTTTGCTTGGGTTGTTTTTTTACTGCGGGTTTTACGCACGGGTTTGGTGGCCGCCAAAGCCTCACGTTCGGCTTGAATACGTTTTAATAATTCCGAAGCCGGTTCATCGTTAGGGTCTTGCGGCACCAGCTCGCCGCGATAGGCTTTGGCCAGCAGGGATTGCGTGAGTCGGTCTATTCGTTGTTTGGCCTCCAGGTATTGTTTCTCGACGACGTCGGCGAGGGCAAAGAGGGATTCAACACGGCGGACGATTTCTTTTTGTTCGTTTAGAGGCGGTAAATGGATTTCTAAAGCGGCCAGCTCTTTGCTGTTTATATTGTTAATGCCACTGGTGGATCGAGCATTTAGTTCTAGCACATGCCTAATCGCTGGGCTTTGTAAGCAAAACAATACGTATTTAGGCGTTACTTCAGATAGATTGCTAAAGCGAAGTCTAATCAAATAACCAGCGAAAAGGTAATCAACATCTTTATCTGATACGAGAGCTACTTTTCCTACCAGCTCAACGCTCCCGTTGGAGCGAATCACAAGCAAATCTCCCTCGTTTAGACCTAGCTTTTCTTTTTCATTCGTATCAAAGCTAGCAAATTTCAGATCGCTTGAGCTAATGTACCCATCACCAATATTGGGAATCCTAAGGACTGCGGTACCGCCCCCGTCATAAGCACACTTTTTAGATGTTCCGTACCGTATATCACTTGTCAAACTGCCAATGTTCACGAGTTCACCGAACTTCACATCCCCCCTCCACTCCTTAGTCAGCTCTCCCGAGGTGGCGGCGGCGAGGACGGATTGGCGGAAGCGTTTGAGTAGGGTGGGGATTTGTTCCAGGTGCGCCTGGGCGGCATCGACCTTGGCGAGCAGGCTATCGAGTTTTTTGGCGATGCGGATTTGTTCGTTTAGGGGGGCTATGGGCACTGAAATAGTTACATATTCCTTAAACTTCAAGTTTCTAAGATTATTACTTCCGCCTTGATATTTTGTAACTTCCCCTGTGTTGTAGAATTTTTGTAGATAATAGTTTAAATATTGTGAATTTATTAAACTATTAGGCCGCGTGAGTCTTAGAAAATTAGTGCAGACCTTATCGGCATCGCTGTTGTGGGAAAGAGCTTCTTGATCAATTAAAACAGTGCGCCCGACTGGTTGATCTGGCCCGCACCTGGCGAAACACTATTCTTGCGTACGGCGGTGACGATGAAACACCAGGCCCACAGCCATCAGGCAATGACAGCCTGATTCGGGCCTA
>JAHRVQ010000025.1 GCA_019090615.1 Pseudomonadales bacterium
TACACTTCTAGCTTCGTCGGCAGCGTCAGATGTGTATAAGAGACAGGTATGTAAACAGTGTGATGCAGCTTTATATCGGTCCGAAGACAAATTTAATTCTCATTGCGGGTGGCCTAGCTTTGATACTGAAATTGCGGGTGCTGTGCGCCGAGAAGTCGATGCAGACGGCCAGCGTGTTGAAATTCTATGTGCTCAATGTGATGGCCATCTTGGCCATGTATTTGAAGGCGAAGGTATGACCACAAAAAATATTCGGCATTGCGTTAACTCGATTTCAATGCGTTTTGTTGCAAGTGACGAAACTTAAGTGGATGAGGCGCTAGTGGATGAGGCCTTAGCGGGGCATTAATCCTGAAGCTGGGAGGCAGATATCAGGTCAATATATTAATCACTAGTTTTTAAAACCCAACTTCTGAAATATAATTTGAAACAGGGTGATATCGCTGACGGATTGCTTGTCCAATCAGGATCTGCCAATCGATTTGGTGCGGATAAAGGTCGTATTGCCAGTATCTGGCGCCAAAGCCGCGCTGCCTATTTTAGGTCTCTCAGACAAAGGACATTTATACGCTGCATCCGATACTATGAACGACCTGGTACGGTATTTTTTGCGTTGACTTTTGCCATATCATTTCACTAAACACTATCTATACTTAAATTCTTAGTCCCAGATATCCGAATACAGTGACGAAAATACAACAAGCTGATAAAGAACTGGATAGACCGCTGACCGACCTAAAACCAGGTGACTCCCTGGCAATGAAATTGCTACGGGTGTCGCTCGGGTTCTATTTGGTTATTGCGCTATCACTGACGTTTCTACAGCTTGTTTTAGAGTATGACAATGAAAAGCGCCGACTGACATCAGAACTGGAACAGGTATCTATTACATTTATGCCTATCCTTGCTCAGTCGCTGTGGAATTTTGATGAAGAAAATACCGCTGCATCCTTGAAAGGCATACTAAGAATTAATAGGGATATCCATAAGGTTCAGATCCTGGATGGGGATATGCAGGTTGTCCACGAATTATTAGCTGAGAATACAGGGTTGGACCAGTTACCTGGTGAAACTTCGAATAGCGATAATCTATTACCTGGCTTATCAACCACTGAAGGTGCGTTTTCACTAACCTATCCTATCTTCTTTGAAAGCGAATATACCCGAAAAACCAATCTTGGCACGCTGGTTTTATTTTCCAGTACCAGTGTGGTTCTGCAGCGAGCGGCTTATACATTTTATATCACATTGGTCAGTGCAATATTTAAGACCGGGTTCTTATGGCTCATTTTCTATATTGTTATGAATAAAATGATTGCTAAACCACTCAAACAAATGACCGATGCGCTGATTAAATTGAATCCAGATACAGAGCAACAGAGCACCCACATTGAGTTTACAGATGCAGAATTGAATCGCAGCGATGAACTAGGAATTATGTTGCGTACTTTTGAAACAATGGAATACGCACTGGTGAACAAGAACAAAGAGCTGCATGAATACCAGCGCGGGCTTGAAGAAAAAGTAGCCAAGCGTACCCAGCAACTCGAAAAAGCTTCACAGGCAAAAACTGATTTTCTTGCCAGCATGAGCCATGAGATCAGGACACCGATGAATGGTGTTCTTGGTATGGCAGAGTTGCTTTCAGGCACTTCCCTTGACCCACAACAACAGAAGTATCTGGATATAATTCAAAATTCAGGCGCTGCACTTATTGATATAATTAATGGCATTCTTGATCATTTAAAAATAGAAGCAGGTAAGATTGAACTGGAAAATACACCTTTTAGTCTTGAGGGTGTGATTGATGACTGCATTGCCATCTTTTCCTATAAATCCAGGGAAACTGAAGTCAGCATTTTGCCGTTATTTCGTGCAAGCTGCCCACAAAGAGTCATTGGCGATCCAACCAGAATAAGGCAGATTCTTACTAATCTGCTTGGCAACGCCTTTAAATTTACTGAGCAGGGCGAAATAATCGTAGAGGTTACACAAATTTCACAGTTGGATAACGCTCAAGGTTTAATCCGTATTTCTGTTAAAGATAGTGGTGTAGGTATAAGTAAAGAAGCGCAGCAGAAGCTGTTTAAACCATTTTCTCAAGCTGATCATTCTACCACCCGCAAGTATGGCGGCACGGGTTTAGGTCTGTCCATCAGTAAGCAGCTAACAGAATTAATGGGTGGCAAAATAGGTGTTAGCAGCGTGCCCGGTGAAGGGGCTTTGTTTTGGGTTGAGATACCTCTGACAGTGGATATAAATTTTGTTAAAAATGCAGAAGAGCTGAATACGCTTGAGGTTATTAAAGACCGCCGGATACTTGTGGTGGATGATCATGAAGCGTTTTGTACGATTGTTGGCGACATGGTTTCATCGTGGAAAATGCACCCGACTGTGATCCACCTTGGAGACCAGGTGATTGATATTTTAGAACAGGCCGTTGCCGCGGGTAACCAATATGACGTTGCTATTATTGACTTGCGTTTACCTGATATATCGGGACTTGAACTTTCACAAAAAATTAAGCAGGCCTGTGGCGAAGATATGCCAAAAATCATTCTTGTTAGTGCACACAAAGAGAAGATTGCGGAAACTACACTGGCTGAAAACGGCATTTTATCCTACATAGAAAAACCCCTGTCTAACGCCGAATTAAGAAAATCAATTGCGGCTGTGGTGTCTGAACCAAGCGTTTCTGCCGGTGAAGATACTATCAAGCAGGCACCAAAAAATTATGCGGAGCTTCAGGTACTAGTGGCCGAGGATAATTTGGTTAATCAGATGGTTATTAAAGGTTTGTTAAAAAGACTCGGCATCTCTCCTGATGTAGTAGAAAACGGCGTTAAAACCATTGAGGCCTGCGAAGATGATAGCCATACAAAATATGATCTAATTTTAATGGATTGTGAAATGCCGGAGCTTGACGGTTGGGAAGCAACCAGAAAGATTCGTCAGACTAACTATTGCCGAGAAAATGGTCAGCCGATTCTTATATACGCTCTGAGTGCCCACGCGATGGAACATTTCATCGACAAAGCAAAGGATTCAGGTATGGATGGGTTTTTACCAAAACCTGTTGTACTTGATCAATTAGTTAGCGTATTGGATAAAATCGCTTAACATTGCTAATGTGCTGCCGAACACATTGATTTGCGTAATCGCAATTACTCGTTGGTAACAAATATCCGCCGCAACCACCCGCCTTTAAATGGTCCAGTGTTCTCGTAAGCTTACTTGCTGCCCGAGCATTTTGAACCCAGAATGTAATATATATGCTGGATTGTCGCGCGCTTAATTAGTCCGAATATTAATCTCAAAATTCTCTATTACCCTATTAATCAATATCCTGGGTGCCCAACTGGCCAGGAACATATTGCATTTTTCAGGCTAAGAGTCATTAAAGGCCATAGATGACCACAAATCCAAAAACAGAATATATCCTGACCTACCAATGCCCCGACCAATTGGGGGTAGTGAGTAAAGTCGCCAGTATTTTGTTTGCCAGCAACGCATTTATTACAGAAATATCTCAATATAGTGATGCCGACAGCAAAACGTTTTTCTCTCGAATAGTGTTTGATGATCGAGCTATGTTAAATCAGTTTGACGGGTTTGAAACAACCCTCGCTGAACTCGCTATTGCACTACAGATGAAATATTCCTTGCGTTTGATGAATAAGAAGCCAAAGATTCTGCTCGCAGTATCCAAATTCGACCACTGCCTTAATGTCATGTTAACCAAGTGGCAAGCCAATGCGCTTGATGTTGAAATTGTAGGAGTCGTTTCAAACCATGATCATTGTAGAGCGGTAGTAGAGTTTTACGGCTTGCCCTATTATTTTTTACCGGTAACAAAAGATACTAGGCCCAACCAGGAAGCTGCAATACTTCAACTGATCAACCAATACCAGGTGGATTTGCTGGTTTTAGCGCGATATATGCAAATTCTATCTGACAACTTTTGCAATAAACTCGAAACCCAGATAATTAATATCCATCACTCTTTTTTGCCTGGATTTAAAGGTGCCAAACCTTATCATCAAGCCTATGACAGGGGGGTTAAAATTATTGGTGCAACGGCACATTATGTTACTTCAGACCTTGATGAAGGTCCGATTATTGTGCAGGAGGTAAAAGCAATTGATCATCGCGTGACAGCTAATCAGATGGTTCATATTGGTCATGACCTGGAAGCTACCGCACTTGCTCATGCGGTTAAATTACATTGTGAAGACCGGGTGATGACTAACGGCATGAGAACAGTGATACTCTAATCTGTGGTTATAATTAAACCGTGGTTAAGTTTAAGCGTTTCTGACGATTTATTCAGTACAAACAGGTATCAATAGATAAAAACAAAGGCATTTACATGAAACAGATCGATCAGAGTAGGTCGCAGATTGAAGCGATTACAATCTATCCCATCAAGGGATGCAGAGGACAAAATTTGCCGTCGGTTGCTGTTACAGAAATGGGCCTGATGGGCGATCGAGAGTTTACTTTGATAGTCGCAGGGCAAAGAGCTAATCAAAAACAGGTTCCGCTATTATATAATTTACGGGCTGAGTGGCAATCCAAAGACCAGTTGGCACTTGGCTTTCCAGGCAAAAATGAATTTATGCTGGATACTGGCGTTAGGCCAGGGCCAACTAGTCAGTCCTTCAATCTAAGTATCCATACAAAATTTGTTGAAACCCTGGATATGGGTGATGAGGTGGCTAACTGGTTAACTGCTGCAATGCAGGTTGATGTACGCCTGGTGCGTGCCAGCAAGGCTAATAAATGGTTTATACCACTGCCAGAATTTGCACCAGTGCATGATAAAAATCAAACAAAGTTTGTTGATGCGGCCCCTGTGTTACTGACTAATCAGAACTCGTTGCTAGACCTGAATCAGCGTATTGAGCAATACGCTGATGATCAGGCCAACGGTTCTACGACTATAACCATGGATCGTTTTCGGGCCAATATCGTTGTTTCTGGTTTAACGGCTTATCAGGAAGATAATATTTCACAGTTTCGTTTCCCCCGCCTTAGCCTTAAATATGTCACCGTTTGCGAGCGATGCATCGTCACGACAACCAACCAGCAAACGGGTGTCCAGGGCAAAGAACCGCTGCGCACCCTGAGTAAAATTCGCAAAAGAAAGCATCATTATGCAGGTGGCCTAATGTTCGGTGTATATGTAATTGCCGAAGGCCAAGGTATAATATCCCTCGGCGATGAATTAAGTGCCTATAGCGGATAAAATGCCCATAGCAGTTTATAAACAGCCTTGAGCTGATCGAATAAACAGCCTTGAGCAGTTCGAATAAACAGCCTTGAGCAGTTCGAATAAACAGCCTTGAGCTGTTCTAGTAAACAGCAACAGCCCTGAGCGGCTCTAATAAACCAGCCCTGAGCGGCTCTGATAAACCAGCCCTGAGCGGCTCTAATAAAAAGTTACCGAAGAAGGCTGCAGATAAATTATGAATAGAAGGCAAATCCTAACTCGGATAGTGCAGGGGTTTAGCCTGACCAGTGTCGGGCTAGTAATATATCCATTTATTAAAGCCTGGCAGCCAAGCACCACAAAATCCGTTAGTCTTGAAGTTAATTTGGTTGATCTCGAACCCGGTCAATCTATGCTTGTTCGTTGGTTAGGGCGAAATATACTGGTACAGCGCCGAAGCGAGCAAACCATTCAGAAAATAGCGATTGACCATCAAAAATCACCTCAGGAAGCGCTTAAAGACCGTTATTCTATGGCGTCCACCCAGCCTGGCTTTGCCAGGAATAATACCCGTTCCCTGACCCCAGACATTTTTGTTAGCTATGTGAACTGCACCCACCTGGGGTGTGAAGTGCTGCCCACAGAGGGTGATTTTAAATGTCCGTGTCATAACAGTAATTTTGATTATGCCGGGCGGGTATTAGAGGGGGCGGCGGCACCCACTAATCTCGAAATACCATCTTATCAATTTGTCTCTGAAAATGTGCTGTTGCTAGAACAAATAGAAGGCTAGATAAAATGCCAGATAAAAAGGACGTCGCTTTTTTTGTTACTTGCCTGATTGATAATTTACGCCCAGAAATTGGCTTCAGCGTTGTCACCTTATTGGAAAAAAATGGCTTTAACGTCGTCGTACCTGAAGCACAGAGTTGTTGCGGGCAACCAAATTACAATGGCGGGGATCCGCTTAATGCACGCAAAATCGCTCGACACTTTATTGATATTTTCATGCCCTATGATTACATAGTGGCGGCTAGTGGCTCCTGCGCGGGCATGGTTATTCATCATTATCCTACCCTATTTGCCAACGATCCTGAATATCAGCAAAAGGCCACCATACTTGCTAAAAAAGTATTTGAATTATCCTGTTTTCTAACTGATGTGGTGGGATTTGAACCTGCAAAAACAAAACATTCAAAAATTACCTTCCATGATGCTTGTGCAGGCCTGCGAGAACTCGGGGTTAAACAGCAACCAAGAAAGTTGCTTAAACAGGCCGGTTATGAGATTGCAGAAATGAATGAAGCTGAGGCCTGTTGTGGCTTTGGCGGCACCTTTTGTGTGAAATATCCTGAAATCTCTACCCGTATGCTGGATAAAAAAATAATCAATGCCGCAGCTACTGGGGCAGAAATACTAGTGACGGGTGATCTCGGATGTATGTTGAATCTGGAGGGCAGATTGAACCGCCAGGGGTCTGATTTACGCGTTTGTCATTTTGCTGAACTATTGGCAGATGCGGATTATTGACCCAAAAATAGTGTCGGCGGCTAAATCTAGCATTAGCAGGATCATAAAATAACTTTAAAAGTAGTGTTGAAAGTAGTGTTGAAAGTAAAACTTGTTCGTTTTTAGCGATAGCTTAAGTCCAGGAGATAGTCTGTGGATGTTAGTAGTAAGGAATTTATTTCCTTAGCCAATATTGGTCTGGAGAATGAAAACTTACAGACCACCATGAATCAGTTTGGCGCCAATATGATATCAAGGCGTCAACAGATTGTTCAGCAGCTGCCAGAATTTGATCAACTTAGGGATGAAGCCCGCGATATTAAAAATCATACCCTGGCGCACCTTGACCTTTATCTTGAAAAGTTCGAGCAACAGGTGGTAGCAAATGGTGGTCAGGTACATTGGGCATCATCAGAGGCCGAAGCGAAGCGTATTATTGGTGATATCTGCCATGCTAAGGCCGCTAAAAATATAATCAAAAGTAAATCCATGGTCACAGAGGAATTAGACCTCGCGGTGTTCTTGGAGGATCAGGGGCTGGAAACACTGGAAACCGATTTAGGCGAATACATTATTCAGTTACGCGGTGAGCGACCCAGTCATATTGTGGCGCCAGCGGTACACTTGAATAAAGATCAGGTTGCGGATACCTTTTTTAAGCATCATAGCCAGCCGGGCGACAACAAAAAGTTATCCACCCGCGCGGATTTAGTGGCTGAAGCGCGCCAAATATTACGCAGTCATTTCCTGGCCGCAGATATCGGCATAACCGGTGCTAATTTTCTGGTTGCTGAGACCGGCAGTATTATTTTAGTGACTAATGAAGGTAATGCAGAACTTACTACTGCATTACCTGAGACGCATATTGTTGTAACAGGTATTGAGAAAGTAATTCCAACCCTGGAAGACGCGGCTACTTTTATTCGACTGCTAACAAGGTCCGCAGTAGGTGCTGAAATATCCGCTTATACGTCTTTCATAACGGGTGCAAAACGCTCTGCAGACCTGGACGGCGCGAAAAATTTTCATGTAGTGCTAGTAGATAATGGTCGGGTTGATATGTTGGGTTCAGAATTTCAGCCCATGCTGCGATGTATACGTTGTTCAGCCTGTTTGCATCATTGCCCAGTTTATCTTTCTGTAGGCGGACATGCCTATGGTTCCGTTTATAATGGGCCAATGGGAGCGGTATTAACACCGCACCTGGCCGGTGTAGAACATGCAGGACACTTACCTAACGCATCGACCTTTTGTGGTCGCTGTGAATCGGTATGCCCAGTACGCATTCCCTTGCCCGACCTTATGCGGTTCTGGCGAAATCAGCAAACAACACTTAAACTGGATAAACCGTCGGTCCGTTGGGCGCTTCAAGCCTGGGCGTTTATAGTGACACGACCGCGCTTGTATAAAATAGTCTCCGCATTGTTGGTCAGGTGCCTGGCGGGTTTTACAAAGGCAGGTTTTATTACTCGCCTGCCATCGATAGCCGGTAACTGGACCGAATCCAGGGATTTTAGAAAACCCGAGCAACAAACTTTTATTTCCCGTTGGAAGAAGGGCAGGGCAGATGTCTAGAGAACAACTTCTGAATCGTATCAGGCAGAAATTAAAGGTTGATGCAAGTGATACTGCCAGGCAGCAAGCGGTAGCCGCCAGGTTGTCCGCCAAACAATCGAATACCCTCCCGCAGCGTGGCAGAAAATCTCATCCACAACTTGTGATGGATTTTGCGCAAAGAATAATAAACGCTCAGGCGACGGTATCGAGGGTAAAAAGTCTTACCGCGGTGGTAGCAGAGGTGGAGAAATACCTATCTGCAGGCAGCCTTAGTTGCCCACCAAACATTAAACTTTGCATTAATGGAGATATTGAACAGCTGGCCCTGGGTTTTGAAGGCAGCGGTTTACTAAACCTGACCCCCTGGCGTGCTAACTCAAGTATGGATGTCTGTATGACTGCCTGCTTAGGTGCCGTGGCAGAATCTGGCAGCCTGGTGGTAACCTCTTCTGGTACCAGCGCCATAACTCAGCATATGTTAGCCGATATACATATAGTATTACTCCGGGCTGGCGATATTGTTGGGGTCTTTGAGGAAATATGGCAAAAATTGCCTCGCAGCAATCTACCCAGAGATATTACTTTTATTTCCGGGCCTTCCTGTACCGGCGATATTGAAATGATAATGGAGTATGGCGCGCATGGGCCCAAAGCACTACACGTCATTATTGTTGGTGAAAGCCCAGCTGACTACCAGCCGCTATGAACGATCTAATTACTAACAACAGTTTAGATAAAAAACATTTGCTAATTATTTATCATAGTAAAAATGGTAACACGGGTAAGATGGCCGACGCGGTATTGCGCGGCGCCAGGCACCCAGAAATCGAGATTGAAGTGAAAATGCAAGAGGCTAAACAGACCGGCCTGGATGAATTGCTCTGGGCGGATGGATTAATCCTGGGTACACCGGAAAACTTTGGCTATATGTCTGGCGCACTTAAGGATTTTTTTGACCGTACTTTTTATCCTGCCGAAGGCAAGGTAGAAGGTTTGCCCTATTGCATATTTATTAGTGCAGGTAATGACGGCAGCGGTGCGCTTGCGAGTATTCGCCGAATTTGTAAAGGGTTTCCTTTTAAAGAAGTTCAGCAGCCTGTTATCGCCCAGGGCAAGCTCACCCAGGATAAGATTGCCGATTGCCAGGACCTGGGCACTTATATGGCCGCAGGTCTTGAAGGACATATTTTTTAACGCGCGCGCTATGGTTTGTTGGCCAATGTCGCCATTTTTTTTGCGGCATCAAGAACGGTATTAAAGTCTGGCCGTAAACGATAACCTGATTCTGCAAATTTCGCCTGGATCACGCCGTTTTTGTCCACCAGGAATATCCCAGGGTGTGGGATGCCGTAGTATTTACTATGCTTTGGCACATCTTGATTCAAGATGCCCAGCCGACTGACATGAAAGGCCTCCTGGTCCATGAGTACGGGGTAGTTGAGCTGGTTTTGCTGATGGAACGCAAAACCATCCTGTTGTGAATCATAGGTCATAACTGCGAGGTTTATGCCAAGGTCACTAAAACGCTGTTGAATTTGTTGCAGCTGCACGAGCTGCTGTTTACAAAAGCTTCACCAGACAACGCTGCGGTTGAATAACACCAGAAATCCATTGACCCCCGTAATATTATTATTATGTCTTAACTTTCCTGACTGGTCTGTGGCGTTTATTTGCGGGAACGTACTGCCAACAGGGAAATTTGCAGCCCAACTCAAATCTGCCTCAGCGGTTGCTGTGGGTACTGTTAGCTGCATAAAGCACAGCGCCAAAACAATATGGCTGAACCAACGATATCTGTACACCGACAACTTCTCGGATATTTTCTTAGGCGCGGTTTTTTTATTATAAATAGGCATACACGGTATGACCGAGTATGGTTGAGTTATATTTCACAAGAGTTGGTAATTTTTCTATGAACGCTTCGCCCTCGTTTCATGTGCTGCCATTGGCGGCGGGATATGCTCGGGATCTCCTTGACTGGCGATACCAGCCTCCCTATGACTTTTATGATCCGCCCGAGGTTAACGACCCAGAACACTATATCCAACAGTTACTCAATCCAGAACTGCGTTTTCATGCAATTGTAGGTGCTGGTATTGCTGATCATTCTACAGCTAATACTGCCGACAGGAACAAAACTATGATTGGTTTTTGCTCCTACGGAATCGATGGGCAAGTACTGGGTGGTGATTATTCTCTGTCGGCACTGGATATCGGGCTGGGAATGAAACCTTGTTTTACCGGGCAAGGACTGGGGGGGCCATTCTTGCAGGCCATTTTGCACCATGCGCGATTAAATTATGCTGCGGTTCGATTTCGACTGACTGTTGCGGATTTTAATAGACGCGCACTTAATCTCTACCATCAGCTGGGGTTTTATGCAGTTGACGGTTTTTCAGACCCAGAGCAACAAATTGCTTATACAATTCTGTTAGCCGATACTGAAAGCTTAGAGGCTATGACGTGTCAATAGATGAACATAAAAGCAATCACGCTCAGTGCTTCAGGGGCCTGAACCGAATCGCTTATCTATTTGACTTCAAAGTACTATAAAGGACGGTGCCTTGGCTGAAATATTAACACCGCGATTTTGTCTGCGCCTGCTGGCGGTTGAAGAAGCACCAATTATAACCAGGTTCAGGGTTGAAAATAAAAGTCACCTGGAACCATGGGAGCCACGACGTCAACCTGAATTTTTTACTGAAGCATTTTGGCGTCTGCAAATAAGGGCTCTTGCGAAAGATTATGTAATGGGTAATAGCGTGTGTTTTACTATTCTCGCAGCCGAGGATAGGAGTCAGGTGCTCGGTGTTTGTAACTATACCAATATTGTTCGTGGCACTTTCCAGTCCTGTCATCTGGGTTATGCTCTGGCAGAGCAGGCACAAGGCAAAGGTGTGATGCTAGAGGCCCTGTCCGGCAGTATTGAATACATGTTTAAGGTGAAAAAATTACATAGAATAATGGCTAATTATTTGCCGCAAAATCATCGCAGTGCAAAATTGCTGACCAAGCTTGGTTTCGAAATCGAAGGCAGGGCTAAAGACTACCTGATGATCAATGGCAGATGGCAGGACCATATATTGACGTCCTTGATAAATCCCTCACATTCAAATGCAGGCAAGGACGAATAAAGCCATTATCTGGTCACTTTTACTGAGCAGATATTTATATTTAAAGTGCTATTCAAAACTCTATTCAAAACTCTATTCAAAACTCTATTAATCCAGCCTGATATACCCTGGCTCAGTTAGGCTAACAAAAAACCGTCCATCAAACCTTATTCCTCGGTTTGCACTACAACATTATTTTGAATTGGAATACCCGCCTCAAGCAAACGCTCTGAGACTCTAGTGGATATTTTTGGTCCTACCTGTTGGGACCAGCTTTGTGCTGCGGCAACGCTTTCCTCCACTAGCCTGGGCATAATCTTGTTGGCTTTTTTACCTACCTTAGATTGGTTAAATTTGATTAATAGTTGAATTTCTTCAAGGTTAAAATGGTGGGCATAGATTGGGTATATTTGACTTTGAAGTGACTCGGCAGCAAATTCTTCAGCGACAATTTTTCCCACCTCGTCGTAAACAATATTTATTCCCTGCCGAGAAATACTCGGATTACTCTGGCGTAGTATTGATACCATTTGCTGCGAAAATGCGGCGGAAAACTGGGCGCTGTTTGAGGTCGCACCAGTGATAGCCATCAGTTGTTTTATTGCAGCGAGCTTTTGTTGCTCAATCGTTGGGGGTTCATCAGCTTTAACTACCACAACCAGCGATAATGCAAAAACCAAAATCACTATCTTGAATGACTTCATTTAAAACCATCCTTTGAAAACCATCATTTGAAAACAAAAAAACACAAAAAGATCATACAACACAATTGAACATCTAAATATTTAACAGTCATTAAAATTTTAAGTGTATTAATTCAATTTAGCTCAACGGCTTCAAACACTGTGTTTAATCCACTTCTTTATCCAACTGGACTACAAGGTTTACTGTAAATGTTTAACGAAAATGTTTAACGAATTTTTAATAACAGAACCAGTAATATGGGCGTGCCCACGGCCTGCAACAACATAAACCGTATCAGTACCTGGGTATTAGACCAGCCCATATTATGGCGCATATGGTCGTGTAGGGGATAGCGAATGTTGCCGAAAATACCAATTTTAAAAAACCTGAGCAGGGCTACCTTGACCATACCGGTTGCGCCATTAACCAGTACCACAAAGGCCACTACAAAGATAAGAAACGGATTACCACAGGCCAATACCAGCACTCCCAATAGTAGACCAATAGGCCTTGAGCCGGCATCACCCATCAGTACTGCACTCGGATAACTGTTATGCCAAAGATAGCCGCTTAGACAGCCGACCATCACAAAGGCCATGATCGCCCAGTCAGCGCCTCTGGAATAGTGGGGTACTAGTAGATAATTAGCAATGTCAGCATGGCCAACAATAACGTATAAAATGCCACCAAGAAAAAGTATGCCGACGCCCGATAAACTAGCAGAAAGGCCGTCCACGCCATCGGTACAGTTAGTGGCGTTAATGGAAACCCAAATTAACACCGTAGCACCCATAACAAACAAATAGGGGCTGATGGTAATTGGGTCCTTATAGAGCGGTAACCAAATGGTATACGGTTGCAATTGACAGATAATCATTGATGCCAGCAGGGCGATGAGTAGATCAAATGCACCGAGACGGTATTCACTCCAGCCACCTTTTGCCGAATCGTCGAGAAAACCAACAATCATGGCCAGCAGGATACATAATAATATTTCGATAAACATCCAGTCGAAAGGAACCACCAGGAAGCTGACAAAAACAAATAGTGGTATAAATAAAACCCCTGCGCTTACGGGTTTGCCAATACTTTTATCGGCATCCACAGCATATTCACGGCCCTTGTCAGTGGGCAATAAAAACCATAATTTTGGTAAAAACCACCAGGTTAGTCCGGCGCCTAGTGCAGTGCCGAGGCCGGCCAAAAATATGAACGACGAAAGCAGGCGGAATGGTCCCGCAATGTCAGCTAACCACTGACTGATGGAGTACAACAAGATTAGATCCTATAAACATTTTGACAGGATTATAGGGATATAATCGGGAAAAGAAATGGAGGGAAAAACAAATTTAAGCGCAGGCGATTCTGTAGTTCTAAAAAACCTTAAGTTGTCAATTTTTAGAGAGTTACATTTACTTTATTACGTTTTAGATAAACAGGTTCTAAATAGTAGTTTCGATGTATTCTCTTTGGCCTGGGCAACCGACCTGATTAGCTGGGCATAAATACCTGCCATAAATATCGACAATGCCGCAGCACAATCCCCGAACTCTCTGCATAGGTCGAAAAAATCCGGTCCAGTTTATACTCAATGTCCTCAAAGGTCGGCTTTTCATCTTCGGCCAAACCCCAGGTAATCATATTATAGAGTTGTCTAGCGTCAGCGAAGTGCTCGGGTACATCAAAGCTCCAGCCACTATCGAGATTTAAACTCGCTTGATGCAGACGATTCGCCACCGATTGCTGAATTGAGCCGCTGCCAGTATGCCGACCTGAATTCTCATAGTGTAGTTTTTTGGGTAATTTGGTCGACCAGGAGGGAATCGGTTCTTCCATTGGACAAAGGCTAATAAGTGATGCGCCTGGTTTACAAACTCGGCTGGCATCAGCAATCCAGTGTAACGGTGCCCGCCTGCCGATAATTAGATCAACGGATTGATTTTCAACCGGCAAATGAACCTCGTCAATCATCTGCGCGTTATGGCAAATATATTCAATATTATCTATAGCGTTGCGTTTCAGAGCATCGCCGGCAAGGTTGATATAGCTTTGCACACGATCGTAAGCGACAACCTGTTTACAATGAGGAGCAATCAACATAGCAAGTTCACCGTGCCCACAGCCAATTTCTAATACTGTGGAATCGGGTGTCAGGTGTTGCATTACCAGTTTAAGGAAAGCGGTTTCGCCGTCACCAAGTCCAACTGCAGACTGCCAGGGATAAAAGTATCCCTGTTGAACAGTAGCTAACTGATCATACCATTCATCTGAATGGGCCCGCGGAATATTGAGTTCAGACATTTCATATCTCCGAGCATCAAGGGTGCTATTAATGTAGCACTCAACAGGAAATGTGCATACTCTGAACAACTAGGTTTGGAGAATAAATTCGTCCGCGTCTTTCCAGGCAGGAAAATCATTTCGATATTGTGTCAGAGGCTGTTTTTCCAGACAAATTGTCTCTATAGAAGCTTTGCTAGCAAGATTGAGCAGGATTGCACCGTCATAATTATAAATAATAGAATCTCCGCTGTAGTTAGTACCGTTCGCGTCGCTACCAAGGCGGTTAACTGCCACAACATAACACTGGTTTTCTATCCCTCGTGCCTGTAGCAGACTCAACCAGTGGCGACGCCGCCGAGCCGGCCAATTAGCCACATATAATAGCAAGTCATATGATTGCCGATTACGGCTCCAGACCGGAAATCGCAGGTCATAACATATTTGAGGGCAAATTTTAAAACCATTAATAGTGCAAATAACCTGTTTAGAACCCGCGCTGTAGTGCTCATGTTCTTCACCCATGCGAAATAAATGGCGTTTGTCATAAGACACTACGGCTTGCCCTGGCTGCGCCAGCACAAAACGATTGTAATATCGGTGTTGATCTTCAATGATGAGGCTGCCACATAAGGCGATATTATGCTGGTCAGCTCGTTGTTGCAGCCATTGCAAGGTTCTGCCCTGCATAGTTTCGGCGAGGCGGGTTGATGCCATAGAAAAGCCCGTGGTAAACATTTCCGGCAGTACCACCAGGTCGGTACTGGGTAGATTGGCTAGCAAAGCATCAAAATGCTTAAGATTAGCGCCACGGTTTTCCCACTGAAGTTCGCTTTGAACGAGTGATATGGTTAGATTTGATGACATGAATATTTTCCCCAAAGCTCAGCTGACATAATTTTTAACCTGGACCTTTCTAAACCCGGCTGGGGTATTAAAGGCTAATACGGGTTAGTTTTTCACAGGCTAATTCCAGGGTGTGATCATTTTTAGCAAAACAGAAGCGCACCAGGGTTTGTTCTGGTGGATTAGCATAAAAAACCGACAGTGGAATAGCAGCAACGCCAATTTCCTGTGTCAGATAGCTAACAAACTGCATATCCGCCATGTCAGATATTGCGCCATAGTCTGCCAGCTGAAAATAGGTTCCCTGGCTGGGTATAAGTTTAAAGCGAGATTGTTCCAGTAAGGCATTAAACAGGTCGCGCTTTTTGTTATAAAAAGCAGACAGGGAAAGATAGTGTTCTGGACAGGTTTGCAGAAATTCAGCAAGCGCCCACTGGCTCGCTGTGTGGGTTGTGAAAGTAACAAACTGGTGGATTTTTCTGAACTCAAGGCTGAGTTCAGCTGGAGCAATACAATAGGCGATTTTCCAGCCAGTGGCATGATAAGTTTTGCCAAATGATGACACCACAAAGCTCCGCTGACGTAGGTCTTCGCGGCTAAGCAGGCTCAAATGCTGCTGGCCATCAAACACCATATGTTCGTAGACTTCATCAGCAAGTATGTAGATGTCCTTGTTGGCGATAAGCGTTGCTAATGAATCTAAATCCTGTTCACTAATGGTACTGCCGGTTGGGTTGTGGGGAGAGTTAATAATGATTAACCGCGTCTTACTGGTTATCGCAGCAGCGACCTGGTTCCAGTCGATGTTAAAATTTACGTCGAGTGGGATATGAATACATTTACCCTGGGCAAGAGTAACTGCGGGTGCGTAAGAATCATAGGCAGGATCAAAAACAATAACCTCATCACCCGCATGTACAATAGTCTGGATAGCAACAAATAGTGCTTCAGTTGCACCGGAGGTGACAGTTATTTCAGTTTCATGATTTGTCTCAACGGCATACAGGCGCTGGGCTTTAAGGCGTATTTGATCGCGTAAATATTCTACTCCGATCATGGGTGGATACTGGTTATATCCCTGGTTTAAATATTTACTCACCAGGTCTATCAAATCCTGCGGTGCCGAAAAATCAGGAAAACCCTGGGACAGGTTAATTGCCTCGTACTGGCTCGCCATAGCGGACATAGTGGTAAAAATTGTCGTGCCTATATTAGGTAACTTACTGACGAGTGGCGACAATCGAGCGGCCTTAAATGTAGTGTGTCAGGTTATACTTTAAAGCCAATCGACGGGGATATTCAATCAATCCTTTAGATTGGGATTAAACCACGCATAACCGCTTCGCTACGATGGATTTTGTCGCACATATTCAATGGCATTTTCAATTGCAAGTTGAATTCGGTCTTCCATTTCCTCTCTTTCCTGTGGTGAGGTATAAAAACTCATATCTACCGTGTGTCTGACATATCGAGGTGGGAGATGATTGAGTGCAACACAGGCAATATCCGACCAGTGCTCGTCAGTCAGGCTCTTATCCGTATCGGCATATAGCACCAGTTTTTTCATTACTACGCTTTCATAATAGTTGTGAATATTATTATCCATTCTAACATCCATTCCATCCGTTGCCTGTGAAGTATAGTATGTGTTCGAAGGTTCGTATTGAGACGGCCTGCTAATATTGAGAGGGGCGGATAATGGCGTGCGGATATAGCGGATATAAAGGATATAACAAGCAAAATTTATTTGCCGGGCAAGGCCAATGGCGCATTCAATGTCTGCCTGTAGCGCGTTTAGTGGTTAGTTTTTTAGCCATGGTGATGCTCGCTATCGGTGGCTGTTCACATCAAAACATGCAGCCTACTGGCCCATCTGGTCGGATATTAGCCGAAAAGTACCTGTTGGTTGATACCCATATCGATGTGCCATTTCGGATTCGTCGAACCCCTGAAGACATCAGTAAAAGCACCGAATTTGGTCAATTTGACTACCCACGGGCAGTGGCTGGCGGCTTAAACGCGCCCTTTATGTCGATATATATACCCGTATCGGCCGATCAGGCGGGCACCGCTATAACGCTTGCAGACGAGTTGATTGACTATGTGGAGTCTCTGGTTGAACAAAACCCAGCCAAATTTGCCCTGGCCTATAATACGCAGCAAATTAGAGATAATTTTGCAGCTGGGAAAATATCCTTACCTATGGGCATGGAAAATGGTGCGCCTATTGCGGGTGACTTAAGTAATCTGGTGCACTTTTATCAAAGAGGTATACGCTATATCACCCTGGCCCATTCAAAAAGCAATCATATTGCTGATTCATCCTATGATGATAACAAGCAGTGGGGCGGTTTAAGCAAGTTTGGCAAGGAACTTGTGCCGGCAATGAATAATATTGGCATTATGATAGATATATCGCATGTATCTGATGCCGCATTTTATGACGTACTGGCGATTTCACAGGTGCCGGTAATAGCATCGCATTCATCGGCGCGGCATTTTATTCCTGGTTTTGAACGCAATATGGATGACGATATGTTACGAGCGTTAGCCGCCAACAAAGGGGTTATGCAACTTAATATTGGTTCTACCTTTGTGAATAACCGTTCACGACAAAGTAAACAGGCGCAAACGGCATTAATAAAAACCTGGTTGCTTGATAACAACGTATCGGCCGCATCAGAAGCAGGTAAAAAAGCCCGTCAGGAAATTCAAAAATCTAATCCGATCCACTATGCCAATTTGTCCGATGTACTGGATCACGTCGATCATGTAGTTAAAATTGCCGGTATCGATCATGTGGGCATCGGCTCTGATTTTGATGGGGTAGGGGATACCTTACCCACTGGATTTAAAGACGTAAGCTATTATCCAGCATTCATCGACGGCTTAATTTCAAGGGGTTATACCGAGCAGGAAATAGCAAAAATAATGGCGGAAAACCTAATGCGGGTTTGGCAAATAGTTGAAGCCCATGCAAAACAGCATAATACTACACCCCAGGGGTAGTAATTAGACGCTATTTACTGACTTGTGGCGTACTTTTTTATGGTGTAGCTTTTTATGGTGTAGTTGATTGTTGCGGCTGTCACTCGTCAAACCCAGTCTTTCACAGGCAAAAAGGTCTCATAGAGTGCAGCTTCAGCTGACCCCGGTTGAGGTTGCCAGTTATATTTCCATATGGCCCTGGGTGGCATAGAGGCCAGCACTGATTCAATGCGCCGACCAGACTGTATACCGTACCGAGTACCGCGGTCGATAGCGAGATTAAATTCAGCATATCGGCCCCGTCGATAGAGCAAAAACTCCTCTTCACGTTCACCAAAGGGTAACCCCATGCGTTTTTCCATTATCGGTACATAGGCCGGTAAAATGCTGTCGCCGATAGACTGTACCAGGGCAAAACTTGCCTCGAAACCGGGATCACACCAGTCGTCAAAAAATAAGCCGCCAACACCCCGTGGCTCATTTCGATGAGACAGAAAAAAATACTCGTCACACCACTTTTTCATTTTCTGATGTACATTTGCGCCAAACGGCTGGCAGGCATTTTTTGCCGTTTGATGCCAGTGAATAACATCTTCTGCAAAGGGGTAATAAGGCGTTAAATCGAAGCCGCCACCAAAATACCAGTTGGACTCATCAATAATAAAAAACCGCAAATTTGCATGGAAGGTCGGCACATAGGGGTTCCAGGGGTGCATGATCATAGAAATCGCGACAGCTTCAAAGCGTTTGCCGGCCAGGTGTGGGTTTCGCTCACTGGCGGCGGCAGGCAAACTATCGCCAATACTGTGGGAGTATTGAACTGCACCACGTTCAATAACTTTACCCCCGTCTAATACTCTGGGGCGGGCATGAGCACCATTTTGCTGGTGAATATCTTCGCTGTTGAAACTGCTCGCACCATCGATGTCTGCCAGGACGGTACAAATTTTTGTTTGCAAGTTTGAAAAATAATCTTTTACGGGTTCGATACTGGCAGTCAAGCGTAGGCCTTCCTATTTAAAATGTTGGTATGACGCAGTAAAAACTGGCTTAACTAACTATTGTTTAAGCTTTTCACCGCTTGCGTGCACCATAACTAATTATGCAGAAAAATGCATGATGCAGGTCAAGCGGTAATTAGTTTAGAATTAGCGACTTTAATTTTAAGGCAAACTTAGGTGCAATACACTGTGGACAAGACTGAAATTGAGCCTTTTTTGGCCCGACTGGCCAAATCAAACCAGGCATTTGACGCTCGCCATCCTGGGCTAAAAACGAATCGTCAGCCGATACATACGGTTTATGGGGGTGCAAACCTGTACCAGAGTGGCACCGCTGGCAAAATTGCGCAGCTATCGCAAAAGCATTTTGATCAATACGCGCCCGATGCCGCGACCATGGCAGCAGCGCTAGGTGTTGCCATTGACTCAGAGGCAAGCACAGATACAGAAGCCTTTGGTTCTAGTAGCTGGATTGCTAATAATGTATTTAAACGGGTGCAGCATAAACTTGCTACCGAAGCTGTAGAAGATCATCGTATCGATTTCGAAGACGGTTACGGTGCTCGCAGTGATGAAGAAGAAGATGGCCATGCAAGAAGTACAGCGATTGCCATGGCAACTGCGCTTCAGGCGCAGCTATTACCGCCTTTTGTAGGGATTAGAATCAAATCATTATCTGAAGAAGGTAAACATCGAGCGCTGCGGACACTGGACCTGTTTATTACTACGCTGATGGCACAGACGGGCGTTAGCCTGCCAGAAAATTTCACCATTACCTTACCCAAGGTTATATCGAAAATACAGGTTGAGGTTTTATGTGACTATCTTGACCTGCTTGAAACCAGAAATGGCATTCCAGATGGCCATATTCAAATCGAGTTAATGCTTGAAAATGTCCAGAGCTTATTCAATGTTGAAGGCAAGGTCGGCTTACCCGAGATGATTGCGGCCGGTAAACAACGGGTCAGTTGTTTAATTCTTGGTACCTTCGACTATACAGCGACCTGTAATGTTGCGGCTACATTTCAGGACCATAAACATCCTGCAGCAGACTTTGCACGGCAGATGATGCTTGCCAATGTTATGGGCACCGAAGTAGCGTTATGCGATGGAATTACCAATATTATGCCAATTGCACCGCACAAAGGTACCGCCTTAACCAATGAACAACTGATAGAAAATCAACAGGTGGTACATGCTGCCTGGAAGTTACATTTTGATAATATTATGCATTCGATGCAATTAGGCTTTTATCAGGGCTGGGATCTTAACCCAGCACAAATCCCCATTCGTTATTGCGCAGTGTATTATTTTTATCTCACTGGGCTTGAGGATTCAACTAATCGACTGAAAACCTTTATTGACAAGGCCGCGCAGGCATCGATGGTCGGCAATACCTTCGATGATGCTGCCACGGGACAGGGCCTGGTGAATTTCTTTGTTAACGGTATGGGCTGTGGCGCACTATCAGAAGCAGAAGCGCTGGCTACCGGCATCACTATCGAAGAATTAAAGCAACGATCATTTACTAAAATAGTTGAAAACAGAACTCAGGGCTAAATATGACCACTCAAGCAATATCAAGTAACGAAACTATCCTGGGTTATTTATCCCAATGTGAACAGCTAATTTCCCGCGGCCTGTCCTACATCAAAAAACAGGCATTGGTTGAAGGCAAGGTAGTTGTGGCTAAACTTGATGACCACCAACAGCCTATCTACGATCTAGCCTATAGTTATTCCGAAGTTAAAAGCGCGCAACACTTACGCACTTTCGCGCTTGATAAAGGTGACCATGAACAGCGTTTGGCCAACCTGTTTAGCGCTGAAGTCATCACCAATATAGTCGCCAGGCTAAAACGGTCACCGGCAGATATCGGTCTTACTCAGGCAGATTTTGGCGTTGAAAATGATGCTTTCGATTTCTGTTCCGGTCAACTCGCACAGCAATCGTTGGCACAATTAGGTGCGACCATTGCGCAAACCCAGGGCGATCTCGGGGATCGTGGGCTGGCGCAGGAAAAACAAATGATGGCAGATACCTTCCGCCAATTCGCCGAGCAGGTAGTTGAACCGATGGCGGAAGATATACACCGAAAAGATTTAATGATTCCTGACGAAATAATCAATGGACTCAAACAGTTAGGCTGTTTTGGCCTATCAGTACCTGAACGCTTTGGCGGCTTATTACCCGATGATGAAGAAGATAGCCTGGGTATGATTGTCGTTACTGAAGAATTATCGCGGGCCTCTTTAGGCGGTGCGGGTAGTTTGATTACCCGGCCAGAAATAATGGCTCGGGCGCTGATTGAAGGTGGCACCAAAGCCCAACAGGAACATTGGCTACCAAAACTGGCGCAGGGCGAACCTTTATGCGGCATTGCCATCACAGAGCCTGACTACGGTTCGGATGTTGCTTCAATGCGACTTAAAGCTACCCAGGTTGAAGGCGGCTGGTTACTCTCTGGCGCCAAAGCATGGAGTACTTTTGCAGGCAAAGCCGGGGTGTTATTAACCCTTGCCAGAACTGACCCTGATACGAGCAAAGGGCATCGCGGTCTGACACTTTTTATGTGTGAAAAACCTTCAACAGATGATCATCAATTTGAATTTTCTCAACCCGACGGCGGTAAGCTTACGGGTGTTGCGATACCTACGCTAGGCTATCGCGGTATGCATTCTTATCAACTATTTTTTGATGACTTTTTTGTCCCGGATAGCCATGTCGTTGGCGAAAGTCAGGGCCTGGGCCGAGGCTTTTATTTTACCATGCGAGGTTTTATGGGTGGTCGTATTCAAACCGCTGCACGAGCCTGTGGGGTTATCCAGGCAGCATTTGATAGCGCCGTTAGCTATGCCAATGAACGTAAAGTGTTTGGCAAGCCAGTCGCAAGTTACGGGCTTAGTCAGGCAAAATTAGCCAGAATGGCAGCGTACCTTGTGGCTTGTCGCCAATATACTTATGCGGTTGGTCATCTTATGGATCAGGGCAAAGGTCAAATGGAAGCTAGTCTGGTTAAATTTTTAGCCTGTAAAGCGGCTGAGTGGATCAGTCGAGAAGCCATGCAGATTCATGGCGGTATGGGTTATGCGGAAGAATCAGCGGTCAGTCGCTTCTGGTTGGACGCCAGAGTGTTATCAATTTTTGAAGGCACTGAAGAGACCCTGGCATTAAAAGTGGTTGGTCGGAACCTGGTGGAAACAGCTGACTGAACCCTATGTCGCGAACCAGCGCCAGTGTAGGGCCGCAAATATAAAGCTATGGATTAAAAGCTATGGATAGAAAGCTATGGATTTAAAATTCAGCGATAAGGATTTTGCATTTCAGCAACAGGTACGTGGCTGGATTAAAGCGAACTATCCAGAGGATATGCGTTTGCGCCGTATTCGCAGCGCCAATGGTCACCTGGATAAAGCTGACCATGTTTATTGGCAACAAGCTTTATATGCGCAGGGTTGGGCCGGTTTAAACTGGCCGGCGAAATTTGGCGGACCAGAATTTAGTCCCACCGAACGATACCTGTATGACCTTGAAATGGCGGCAGCCGATGTGCCGGGGATTATTCCCTTTGGACAATCAATGGTAGCACCCGTTATTATGGAATATGGCTCGAAACAGCAGCAGGATAAATATCTGCCCGATATACTAGCCAGTCGGACCTGGTGGTGTCAGGGGTATTCAGAACCTGGCGCAGGTTCTGATCTGGCCGCGTTGCGGACCTCTACGGTGAAAGACGGTGATGATTATATTGTTAACGGTACAAAAACCTGGAACACCCTCGGCCAATACGCAGATATGATTTTTTGCCTGGTGAGGACCAGTAATGAAGGTATACGCCAATTGGGAATTTCCTTTTTATTAATTGATATGAAAACTCCTGGCATTGAAGTTAATCCGATTATTACCATTGATGGCCCCGCAGCAGGTCGACAGGAAATTAATGAAATTCACTTCACCGACGTACGTGTTCCCGTCGCAAATAGAGTTGGCGAGGAGGGTAAGGGCTGGACCTATGCCAAATACCTGCTGGAGTTTGAGCGCGGTAATGCCTATTCCCACGGATTAAAGGCAAGTCTTGCCAATTTGCGCCAGGTAGCAAACCAGGAGCGCAGTTCTGATGGTTGTTCGCTAGCTGAGGATGCCGCTTTCAAATTGAAATTAGCCCAGTTGGAGATCGATATTGGGGCCATGGAATTTACAGAATTACGTATTTTAAGTAGTCTGTCGACCGGTAAAAATGTAGGCCCAGAATCTTCTTTGTTAAAATGCCGTGGTACTGAACTAGAACAAAGGTTAACTGAACTGGCGCTCGAAGCCGTGGCTAATTATTGCCTGCCTTTTGAGAATAGCGGCTCGCTAAAAAACGTTAAATTTAACCCGGTTGGCGCAGATTATACCGGTGTTACTGGACCCGCTTATTTCAATACGCGGAAGGTATCCATCTATGCCGGATCGAATGAAATTCAACGTAATATTATGGCCAAAATGGTCTTAGGGCTGTAGTAACAAAATGAAACCTACCGCAGCTTTACATCGAACATCAGGCAGCACGCGGCTTAAATATTTTTATGATTTCAGGTCTTGCAGTGAGATTTGCTAATAATCGTTGAGTTTTAATATCAGCTTTTTTCGCCTGGGCCAACTTAAGATGCCCAAAACCACGGATTTTCTGCGGCATGCAGAGTATCTCAGATATCAGCGCCTGATTAGCCGGCGTCAAATGCGCACTACATATATCCACCGTCCGTTCATACTCGCGGATCAGTTGTCGCTCCAATTTTCGGTCTTCGGTGTAAGAGAATGGATCTAATTTTGTACCGCGAAGAAATTTGAACTTTGCTAGAATTTTGAAGGCAGGCATTATCCAGTCGCCAACGGCCATTTTCATGGGTAACAGGGTGTTTTCATTAATCGGCGCGATTAATGGTGGTGCCAGGTGAAAAGTTAATTTTGCACCGGGTTCGAATTGAGCTTGCAACGCATTTTTAAATGTACCGTCGGAATAGAGCCGCGCCACTTCATATTCATCTTTGTAGGCTAATAGTTTGAAGTAATTAATTGCCAAATCCCGCGCTAGTGCAGGTGTGGCTTTAGTTGCAAATTGCTCGATTTTGCGTAGATAATTTTTCGCGTAGGCAGCGTTTTGATATTTTGTTAGATATTCAGCCCGATCCTTAACAATTAGCTCAAGAGAAGTTAGCGGCGTTGGACCCTCCTCCTGTTGAAACAGTTTTGCCGCAGAATTAGCCTGTAACCGGCCTAAATTGAACGCATTGACGTTTTCATCTACGGCCGTGGCATTAAGTTCTATTGCTTTAATAATCGCCGCTGCAGATATTGGAATATACCCTTTCTGGTAAGCAAATCCCGCCAGATACAAATTGGCAGGCATGGTATTGCCCAGCAGTTGTTCTGTGGCGGCATTGGCATTGGTAAAATGGCAGCGATCTTCGCCAACACTTTCTCTGATCACTTTTTGCATTGATTGCCCTGGATAGGCAGCGTCTGGATTGCGAGTAAATTCTGCTACCATGGCAGTATGGTCATTAATAACCGCATAAGCATGATTGCGTTTTACTTTGACGGTCGAGTCGTTGCCTGCGGCTACCACTAAATCACAACCTATGACAAGACTTGCCCCGCCAGCGGCAATACGTGGTGCATAAATATCTTCTGGCGCCCTGGCTATTTGAATATGTGTGATTACTGCGCCAAACTTCTGCGCCAGGCCCGTCATATCAAGAATAGAGGCTGCATTACCTTCCATATGTGCCGCAGTACCCAGAATTGCCCCAAGGGTTGTCACCCCGGTGCCGCCAATGCCAGCTAATACAATCCCGTACGGCATATCAAAAGCAGGTAATTCGGGTGTCGGTAAATCGGCCGTATTGATACTGGCCATATAATTCTTCGGCTTTTTTAAAAGTGCGCCGTTGACAGTAACAAAACTTGGACAAAAACCTTTGATGCAGCTCATATCCTTATTACAACTTGATTGCTCTATTTTTCGCTTGCGGCCGTATTCTGTCTCATCAGGCGCAATGGAGAGACAATTAGAGGCAATTCCGCAGTCACCGCAACCTTCGCAGACCAGCGAATTAATAAATGGCCGAATAGTGGTATCAGGCATCGAACTTCTTTTTCGCCGCCGCCTTTTTTCAGCGGCGCAAGTCTGATCATAAATTAGAACGGAGGTACCTTTTATTTCGCGTAGTTTTCGTTGCGTACTGTCGAGGTTATCGCGATGCCTAAAATGCGTATCGCGGGGAAAATTGGCACTGATATATTTGGCATGATCTTCACTGACGACAACAATATGTTGCACCCCTTCGGCAGCAAGTTGTTGACTTAATTGTTCAACGCTCAGATGGCCATCGACTGATTGGCCGCCGGTCATGGCGACCGCATCATTGAATAGAATTTTGTAAGTGATATTTACCTTAGCGGCGATAGAGGCCCGAATGGCCAGAATACCTGAATGGAAATAGGTTCCATCACCCAGGTTTTGAAATATATGTGAGGTATCAGTGAAGGGTGCCTGGCCGATCCAGGTGGCGCCTTCACCGCCCATCTGGGTAAATGTATGGGTCTCGCGATCCATCCAGGTGGCCATATAATGACAGCCAATACCGCCCATGGCACGGCTGCCTTCAGGGATCACAGTTGATGTATTGTGCGGACAACCAGAACAATAATGCGGTGTCCGCTCAATGATATTTCTGGGCTGATTCAGATATGACTCTTTTTCATTCAGAAACGCTAACCGCTGGGCCATTTTCTCACTAGCAAAGAAACGCCGAATCCTGGCGGCGATGACTCTTGCAATCAGCGCCGGTGATAATTCCCCCGTCGCCGGCAACAGCCAATTACCCTGTTCATCTCGCTTGCCGACAACAATAGGCCGGACTTCTGTATGCCAGTTATATAGTTGGCTAGTGACTTGATCTTCCACCAGACCACGTTTTTCTTCGACCACCAGCACTTCCGTCAGTCCAGACGCAAAGGTTTTTATGCCTTCAGGTTCTAATGGCCAGGGCATGCTGACCTTGTAAAGTCGGATGCCTATTTCGTCTGCAAGGGCACGGTCTATGCCGAGATCCTGTAGCGCCTGTAACACATCAAGATACGCTTTACCGGTAGAAATAATACCAATCCTCGGCGCCTTGCTGTCCATGGTAATTCTGTTTAGCTGGTTAACCTGCGAAAACTCCAGCGCCGCAGCCAGTTTTTTACCATGCAACCTGAGTTCCTGGTCAAGTGGTTTGTCGGGCCAACGAATATGTAGATCAGGGGCTGGGGTCTGGGGAAAAATTATTTTGGTTCGGTTTATGTCAATCGCGATTGATGAAGATGCATCCAGCACTTCAGCGATGGTTTTTAACGCAACCCAGCAACCAGAATAGCGGGATAATGCCCAGCCATAAAGGCCAAGATCGATAACGTCCTGTACCCCAGTTGGATTCAATATGGGCATCATTGCATCGACAAAGGCGTATTCGGTCTGATGCGGCAGAGTGGATGATTTGCAGCCATGGTCATCTCCTGCAACGACTAACACGCCGCCGTTTTTGGACGTGCCGGCATGATTGGCGTGTTTAAAAACATCGCCAGATCGATCTATGCCAGGCCCTTTGCCATACCACATGGAGAAAACACCATCATATTTCGCCCCGGCAAACATATTCACCTGTTGGCTGCCCCACACAGAGGTGGCCGCCAGGTCTTCGTTGAGGCCGGGTTGAAAATAGACATCATGCTGTTTTAGGTGGGCCTCAGCCTGCCATAAGGTTTTATCGAGGCCGCCGAGCGGCGAGCCTCTATAACCAGAAATATAGCCCGCAGTTTTTAAGCCTGCAGCACGGTCTTTCTGATGTTGTAACATAGGTAATCGGGTCAGCGCCTGAATACCCGTTAAAAACACATGCCCCTCAGTGCGGAGGTATTTATCTTCTAAGGTAAGATCCTGCAACATTTCCTGTTTACTCCTTTGGCCTGGATGGTGCAAAAGATATCTACAGTTGGCTCCTCTGGTTGATACAGGAGACAACGAATTCAGCGCGTTGATATACGCCGTCTTGATTGGAAAATGCGGCTCTTAATTGAGTCGTGGTATGCTTTTATACTAGTCTGCTTCTGACCGATAAGAGTGAAGAATCAGGAAATGTTTATGGAACTGTCATGAAGTAACAGCCAAATCAGACAATTAATAACCCTGATCTCAGATAGTTAGGGGTAGAATTTTGACATAATGCACCGTATGTCTTTTAATGCCCTGTCCTTTTTCACTGCCTATAAGAAACCAATACATGAACTTCACCTTCACTGAAGAACAGAAATCGATCCAAAGAGCTATTCAAACCATCTGTAGTCAATTTGATGATGACTATTGGTTAGCCAGAGATACTGACGGCGTATTCCCTGAGGAATTTGTTAAAGCCATTATTGATGGCGGCTGGTTAGGTATTGCAATGCCAGAAGCCTATGGTGGCGCTGGCCTGGGTATTACTGAAGCGTCAATTTTGGCACACACTATTGCTCGCTCAGGGGCAGGTATGAGCGGTGCTTCAGCCATACATTTAAACTTGTTTGGCCCTAACCCAATTGTTGTTTTTGGCAATGAAGAACAAAAACAGCGTTTTTTGCCGGCGCTCATAAAAGGACAGGATAGAGCCTGTTTTGGCGTAACAGAACCCGATGCGGGTTTAAACACCACCCGACTGGCTACCCGCGCAGTTCGAGACGGTGATAATTACATCATTAATGGCCGCAAACTCTGGACCACAACAGCCCAAACTGCGAATAAAATCCTATTAATCGTACGCACCAAAGAACTCAAAGATTGTAAAAAACCTTCAGAAGGTTTAACTCTGTTTTATACCGATTTAAACAGAGATAATATTGAAGTCCGTTTAATAGAAAAGATGGGCAGAAAAGCTGTTGATTCTAATGCCCTGTTTATCGATGACCTTGTGGTACCTGTCGCCGATCGAATTGGTGAAGAAGGTGAAGGCTGGAAATGTTTATTACATGGACTCAACCCTGAGCGGGTATTGATTGCCTCTGAAGCCGTAGGTTTGGGTCAGGCTGCACTTGAAAAAGCCAGCCAGTATGCCAAAGATAGAATTGTGTTTGACCGCAGCATCGGTAAGAACCAGGCGATCCAGCATCCATTGGCTGTAAACTGGATGGAATTAGAAGCCGCGCACTTAATGGCCTTTAAAGCAGCTTCATTGTACGACAGCGGGCAACCCTGTGGCGCCGAAGCCAATAGCGCAAAATTCCTCGCATCAGAAGCTGGACTTAAAGCTTGCCAGCGCGCGGTATTTACTCATGGTGGTATGGGATACGCCAAGGAATACCATGTTGAACGGTATTTGCGAGAGATTATGATTCCGGTAATAGCGCCCGTTAGCCAGGAAATGGTTAAATCGTTTATTGCAGAACAGGTACTTGGTCAGGATAAAAGTTACTAGTCATTTGAATAAGGGTTTTAGGCGCTGAAGTTTTAAGCACTTAAAACCCGTCATCAAGTATTGAGGAAATAGATTAAGAGACCATGTTAAGTTGTTGTTTGGAAGGCTTTTTTACCAAACTTTCTAAAAGCCTTTCTCGAACTTTATTTCCGCCTTTCGCTGCCGTATAGTTTCTGCCAATTGGGCTGCCAGCTCGATATCTCGAAGGCGTTCGCTATACGCTTTATTCTCCGCGCTATCAACCACAGTCAGGCGCATTCTACCTTTTCGAATCAGTACCGCAATTGAATTTCCCTGCAAAGATAATACTGAGTGTTTAGGGGTACGCTTTAGAAATCCACCAAAAGCAATTTCTAACGCATGATCTAATAATTGTTTACTGTTTAATAAATCCGCTTCATTACCGGTGAGTTCAAAATGAACACTAATGGGGATCAGTTTCGGATTTACCATAATCCGATAAGTGCCTTTGCCCATACCCGTAAATGGCTTAGCTGGATTATAGAGAGAATACTGATCGGGTGAGGCACGAAATCCAACGCGCTGACCAAAAGTAATACCCATCGCATGTTTCATATCCTGTCGCAGTGCTACCATTTGATCTGCCAGGTCCATAATAAGACGTTCTCTTGGGTTCAGGTATTTGCGCTCGAGTTCATTATATTTACGCCGTATCTTTAAATTCCGAATGGTCAAATATTGTTTGAAATTTGCCATATCGAGGTAGGTTAAAGTACCCCGTGAACCGCCTCGGTCAATATGAATCTGCCGGTTGCCCAATGCAAAAAGGATTTTTCGGCTGGTTAAATCACCCAGCGCACCGTATTTTCTGGTTAATATGTCGATGACTTTATCCATGTTGGGAATGTATCTTGCGATAATCCATAAAGGCTTTTCTGCAAAATCAACATACACCTGGTATTCAACATTTTGCTCGCGTAACAGCGGTGGGATTATGGGCGGGCTAATTAAATAAGATTTCAAATCGAATGGTTTTACAGTGCCGAAATAGACCAGTTTCGAGGGCAGTTTTTTTACCTTAACCCAGCCCAGGTGCTTTTTGATATATTGAGCTTTCAGTGGCAAATCGAAATCAATGCCAAACGCACCCGTTAGCGCGCCTTCACCAGATTTATATATTGTAGGCGGGGATTTGTTTGCTTGCTGAGCAGACTGGTCTTTATCTGGCTGAGGTTTTAGCCTGCCCTGTTGAGACGGAATTTGCTGCCATTCCTGGGCAAATGCCGTATTCAGCCAGAGACTATTTACCAGACTGATAAAAATCGCCAACTTCAGTAAACACGCTCGCGCCGATGCTAGTTGCCTAACCACGATTCTCTAGATGCCAACCGTTAAATCGACAAGCGTAGCTAGCACGATTTATAACCCCGGCTTGCCGAACGTCGGGCACATTCGCGGCGGATATTTTCACAGGATATCGCGGCTCCAGGTGCAGGGTTGTCATTGTCATCACATTTGAAAGCCTGATCTGCAAGTTCATATATATTCAACGACTCAAGCGTTGGTGAAGCTGGGGAACAGCCCAGCATGATTAAGAACAAGGGCAGAAGGGCGATAGGCTTTACTTTGTATGTGAGCACTAAATTAGCGGTAGAGTTATCAATCATTTGATTAATTATAGTGCCGAAACTGCAAATCTTCTTCTAATTGGCATAAATTACTAATATAGAAGGCCAGACCATTTCTCTTTACTTGACAGTTGTAGTCAATTAAAGCGATAACTCTACAGGCACAGGGCTGGTTTTGACGATTGCAGAAAATACTAACGAACATAATAAAATTTATGCTGCCTGGTTATTAAAGGAGTAATATCGTGGAACATGAAGGGATAGAGTTGGCTGAACTGGTCACTGGCATCATGCTATTGATGCTGGTTGCAGCGGTCACAACGGTACTGGGTAAGCGAATTAAAAAGCTGCCGCTAACTATCGGCCTGGTATTTGTAGGTATGCTGGTTTCAGTGCTGGCTGAACATGTGCCCGGGTTCGGCTCTGTGGCAACATTTACTCTGACACCAGACCTGGTACTTTTTGTTTTTATTCCTACCCTGATATTTGAATCTGCGTTTAATCTAAACGCACGGCAACTCGGTCGCAATATTGTCCCTATATTGACCCTGGCAGTACCTGGATTGTTAATTTCAACGTTTATTATTGGCGGTATCGTCTCAGTGTTTTCAGATTTTGGGTTTCTGATCGCGCTTTTGTTGGGCGCTATCCTCAGTGCCACCGATCCCGTGGCTGTGATTTCTATTTTTAAACAACTGGGTGTGCCAGAAAGGTTAACTGTACTTGTTGAAGGAGAGAGCCTGCTTAATGACGCTACGTCTTTGGTGCTCGCGACATTATTAATCGGGATTCTCACCGCGGGTTCTTTTACTTCACAGGTATTGGTAGATGGCCTGGGGGAATTTTTATTCGTATTTTTTGGTGGTACTTTTGTAGGCTGGATACTCGCAATGACCGTCGGTGAAATACTTGGCAGGATCGAATCAGACCCCGACGTAGAAATAACCTTGACTACTATTTTGGCCTATTTCTCGTTTATTATTGCGGAACATGTTTTTCATGTTAGCGGCATCATGGCGGTAGTAGCTGCGGGCCTTATGATTGGTTCCTGGGGCAAGACTAAAATTTCGCCTTCCACCGAAGAATTTATGGAACATTTTTGGGAATATTTAGCCTACCTGGCCAATGTGCTGATATTTTTGATGGTCGGTATGCAAATTGACCTGATGGCCTTATGGGAATCAATAGATCTTATTATTCTAGTGGTTGGTGGTATGTTAATTTCTCGTGGCGTAGTTGTATTTGGTATTGTGCCATTGGTAGGCAAAGTGCCTGTTGCAGATACAATTGATATGTCTTATCGCATGGTCATGTACTGGGGCGGTCTGCGAGGCGCAATAGCGCTGGCGATTGTCCTGTCGCTGCCAGCAACAGAATATAAGGACAGTCTGATCGCGATTGTCATGGGTGCGGTGTTGTTCACGCTTATCGTTCAGGGTCTATCGATAGAAATCCTGGTCAAAAAACTTAAATTAGATCGCCCCGGGCCAGGAGATGAACTCGCAAAGCTGGAGGGTGACCGAGAAGCGCGGGTCGAAGGCCTCAGTAGACTCAATCGACTGGCTGAAAGCGGATTATTTTCGCAACGGATTGCAGACAATATATTGCAGAAAGGCCAGCTACAGATAGCTGAACAGCAGCAGGGCATTCAGCGGTTTCATGACAATATGCAAGCAGAACAAATGCTACATATATTGGCAATGCGTTGCCTGGTGAGAGAAAAAGCGCGTTACCATGAGTTATTCAGCCAGGGATTAATTAATGAGTGGGCTTATAGGGAGCTTGACCATACTGTTGATGTACAAATGGATGGGGTGCGCCACAAACACCAGTTACCCGGGACCACGATAGAAGCGTCGATCAGCAAAAGATTTAGTTTTGCGATAATGAAATTACTCGACGCGCTGCCTGTACCAGGGTTCGGGGCGATATTAGAAGACCTTCGGACTCTGTGGATCATTCGAGACTATGGCGTTGCCTGGGGTAGATATCGTGGCAGCAGCAGTGTTTTGTCTAACCTTGGACGAATTGCAGGTGATGAAATTGATGCCGATTGTCTTGAACAGATACGATCTGTCTATCAGGATATATCGCATCAGTCAAAGGGCTTAATAGATGAGGTGGCAGAGCAATACCCTGAATTTGTAGAGGCAACGCAGGAGCAACTTGGCCAGCGTATGATGCTGATTGCCGAGCATGATGCCGTTGAGCATGCTGCCGACCTGGGTATTATTCAATCGGGTATCGCATATAAAATATTGAAAGAACAATCAGAACGTATTCGTCTCCTTGGCCAGGAAAACATGTCAGCATCCTTTGAAATAGGCGTTGAAGAACTTATTGCCAAGGTACCAATATTTGCTGAAATTTCTGCACAGCACTACTCATTAATAGCGGATCAACTCAAGGCCCGTATCGTACCACGAGGTATGCCTATCATTACTCAGGGACAGGCGGGCGATTCCATGTTTCTAATTGCCCGGGGCATTGCTCAGGTTTCTGTCACTGAGGGAAATTCAAGCAAACAGGTTGCTACACTTTATGCAGGAGACTTTTTCGGTGAGTCTGCGCTTTTGCATAGAACACCAAGAAATGCCACCGCAACCGCAGCAACCCCTTGTTCATTGTATGAGTTAAAGCGACCAGATCTTGATAGAATATGTGAGGGTCGTCCTGAGATTCGTCGTTTGATAGAAAAAGTTGATGAACAACGACAGCATGAAAATATCGGTTAGTGTAATTGAGTAACTATGCTTATTAGATACGCTTATTAACTATTTTTAATCGCTATATTGAGCCGCAATTAAGTTATAGATCAGAATTGAATTAATCACAGTTATTCGCCGTTGAGTCTACTGCATCGACTAAAAGCGCTCTACCTGTACTTTCCTGATCTACACTTAAAAATGACGAGGCTATTATTTTTATTTCTATTTCATGACAGCAGTAATTTCTTTGCCCCACGGTTTAACCGTCCACTTTCAGGTTGAAAACCCTGTGCTACTGGATGTCATGCGGGGGCTACCATTTGCTGCGCCTTCTGATTGTAATCAGGAACATCAACTGATTATTGTTGATTCAATTGACGCACTGGCCAGGCTCCAGTTTCAATATGCAATTTATTTGAATATTAGTTGTGCCCCCATTGACTTACCACAGAAAACTATCGCGCTATATATCCAGCCAGGAGAAAAATTTGAGGCGCAACTCATATCCATTATTTCGACTATTAGTCAGGGCAATGCAGCGAGTTTACTCGACATTCAGGCGAATTATTTAAAGCAACTAAATTGGGTAACAAGCGGGTTAGAAGAATGTCTGGTCTGGGTAAATGAACGATATGAGGTACTGTATTTTTCAGAGAATACGGCAAAGTTGTTCAAATTGTCGGCTAAGAAATTGCTGGGTAAGACCTTTGCAGAACTAGTTAATTGCGAACAACAGGACTTGCATAGCATGTTGGATAAACGGGCTGTAATTAACGCCCCTGAAAAGCTAGAAATCGAAGGCCGGCTTGAGAATGGTTCGATACTTTATCTTGAGGTAGGTATACGTACTATTGCCAAAAATCGATATTTATTGAATCTTATAGACGCCTTCCACCTCCGGGCCGCTGATAAACGATTTATTGAACTCGCTAACTATGACCCAATAACTGGTTTAGCCAATCGCGGTCTGTTTTTAGAGGTTTTGCAACATGCCATTGGGCGTAGTAAAAATAGTGGCCGACTGGTGGCTATAATTTTACTTGATTTACATCACTTTAATCGAATCAGCGATGAGACCGGTGTTCAGGTAGGGGACGAATTATTACGTAAAGCGGCTGAACGCATTAAACACCTTCTGCATGACCAAGATTTATTGGCCCGTTGGGGTGGAGATGAACTGGCCATTATTATGGAAGACCTCGAACAGCCAGAAACCGTAAGGCGCATAGCGCAAAGAATTATTTCAGTTTTATCCAACCCTTTTGTAATTGCTAAGCAGGACTTTTATGTATCACCCAGTATTGGTATCGCTGTCTACCCAGAAGCTGACAAAACAATAAATGGTCTCATCCAGGCTGCCAATACAGCAATGTTTGAAGCTAAGAAGTCTGATGGGTTACATACCTATCGTTTTTATCAGGATAAATTGCAGGAAGACGCCGAGCAACGGACATTAATTGAACAGCATCTTCGCCGCGCGCTAGACAACAAAGAGTTTAAGGTTTTTTATCAACCTAAAATCTCCCTCAGTCAGGAACGGGTCATTGGCTTTGAAGCCTTGCTTCGTTGGCAGCACCCCGAGTGGAAAGATGTTAGCCCCGGCGTCTATATACCCATTGCCGAGGAATGCGGCCTTATCACCCAAATTGGTGATTGGGTAATGCGCCAGGCCTGTCTAAAAATGGGGCAATGGCATAAAGAGTTTCCTCAAATGGAGCACTGTAGCATTGCCGTCAATGTTTCTCCGAGGCAACTAAATGATCCTTATTTTGCCGGTAGGATAGCGACTATTCTTGCTGAATCAAAATTGATGGCAGATAAGCTTGAAATAGAAATAACCGAATCTGCGGTGATGGAAAACCCAGAACAGGGAATTAAAATATTGACCAAAATTCACGAACTCGGCGTAAGGATTTCTATCGATGATTTTGGTACGGGTTATTCATCGTTAAGTTACCTGAAACGCTTACCCATTGACTGTGTAAAAATTGATCGCAGTTTTGTTGTTGATATAGGTAAGGATGAATCCACTGAATCTATTATCCAGGCGATTTTGGTCATGTCGTCAAAACTGGGCCTGTTTAATGTTGCCGAAGGCATTGAAAACTCGACCCAAATGGCTTTTTTTGAAAGTACCCAATGCGATATATTACAGGGTTATATGTTTAGTAAGCCTAAACCGGAGGACGAAATTGAGTTAATGTTCTCCGAATCCATGCCAGCGTTGCACAACCAGCTAAGCAAGATTGTACGTCCGACCGGTTAGTGCTGTTATCGCTTTGCTAAACAGGCCTTCTGATGCGCGCTTCTGATGAGGCCTGCATAATGCGCATGGAAATAAAGTCAATAGAAAGTCAAATCAGCTATGCAGATATTGTTTTAAAAATTGTTGGTCGCCTGTTTCGATTAACCGGTGTTTTTTACGCTCAAGTTGATATTCATACATAGGATCATAGTAATCGACCAACAGGGATGCTATCCAGATCTTGTGCAAGCCTGTTTGACCTTTTTGATGTTGCACAAAAGCGTTTTCTAATTGGCCGGATATACACTGAAAAGCTGCGCCGCCTAAACGTTTTTTAATGGCCGAGAGGGCGGTAGTATACTTTTGCTGTAGTTCCGCTAACGGATTAGGTGTACTTTGAGAAATAAGTTCTGCCAGTCCCTGTATAACATATTCATCAAATATTCGGTCCACCCGATTATTCAGCGAATCTTCCAATAAAAGGATTGGTGCCTGTTTCATGGCCGAACGTAGTGGCACCGGCAGACTAACACGACCGATAAGATGACCCTCGTCTTCAATGATTACTTTGTTGGCTGTGCCTAATTTAATAAAATCAATGGCAACGGCGTTCTCAAAATTTATCTGCGCCGGTTGCGGACTTAATCGACGACCAAATGCAGAGCCACGATGATTGGCGCTTGCTTCCAGGTCAACTGTGGCGTTTATCTGCTGTAGTAGCTCCGTCTTACCAACGCCTGTTTTACCGGAGAGAATAAGCAACGGCGGAAGGTTATCAAAAATAGACAGCAAGTAAGAACGCATGCGTTTATAACCACCCTCAACTCGCTGCACGGGAACACCCTCTGCCTGCAACCATTGTTGAGCAATTTGCGACCTTTGGCCACCGCGAAAACAGTATAATTGAGCGCCCTTGTTATTTTGAAGAAACTGCTGCCAGGCGTTCACTCGGTTACTTTTTATGCTACCAGAGACAAGTTTATGGCCTAATGCAGTGGCATCTTGCTGACCTTTTTGCTTATAACAGCGGCCAACGGTTTCTCGTTCCATATCATTCAGAATAGGGTGGTTAGAGGCCAGCGGGAAAGCACCCTTATCAAATTCACACGGTGCTCTCACATCTAGTAGTGGGATATCCTGTATAAAAAGTTGATGCAGGTCGTCAAATGTCATAGCTTGAAATCCCAGCTTAAAATGCTGTTACAAAATAAAAGTCTAACGCAATTGTTTGGAGTGATTATTTAAGGAAATTGTTTGAAGCAATAGTCTGAACTATAGGTTAAGTTTCAGCGGGTTTATTCTACGTGAGTTTTATGTCAGTCACTGCCTTCAGTTGATTTTATATAAGATTGACCCGAGAAGCTGTAGTTGAGTTGTCTGTGCGTCTTACCCATCGTCAATTGCTACTCGAATAGTTACTTATAATTGCTGTAGACTGGCTTTTCGTCAACGTTAAAAATGCAGGCCTTGAGTGCTCATACCAATTAATCTAGAACGAATAAATCACCAACGAATAGCGCGATACCCAATAGACCAAAAGAATATTACCTATGCTTTGTTCTTTTGTCTTCTACTAGTGTCTGCCGGATGCTGGGCGGATAAATACCAGGATACGACGCGGCAGTTTAAAAATGCCAGTAAATCTGCGGCCATTTTACAACAGGCCTATGGTTATGCTGTTTTCCCGAATATAGGAAAAGGCGGTATAGGCATTGGTGCGGCCTATGGCAAAGGCAAAGTTTATGTTGCTAAGCGGTTCACCGGCGATGTGACGATGAGTCAACTTAGTGTCGGTTTTCAATTGGGTGGTCAGGCTTATAGCCAGCTAATATTATTTGAGGATAAACGGGCCTTTATGGAGTTTACATCAGGTAGTTTCGAGTTTGGCGCACACGCAAACGCGGTGGCTTTAACCCTGAGTGCGAGTGTCGAGGCTAGCACTAAAGGCGCTGGAGCCAGCACTACTAACAGCGACGAGTCGCAGGCGGTGGCTAAATATTATAAGGGCATGGCAGTGTATACCCTTAGTAAAGGTGGTTTGATGTACGAAGCTGCACTGAGCGGCCAGAAGTTCAGTTATCGTGCAATTGAAAATGTCCCGACCACAGTTGATTTATCAACATCAATTTGAGTCGCATACAGCCAAAAGTTCGCAAACCCATCGTTAACAGTTTTCGGCGTGCTCAGCTCGAATTCGCACAATTTAACATAATATACATTATGCGCACTCTAAGTCGTGTCTCACTTTGAAGGACTGGTTTATTATTAGACAGCGGTAAACAGATTTATGAAGTCAATTAACAGAATCTGGTCGAATTGTTAATTGCCGGTGGAACTCACCCGTTCAAGCAGTATAGACTACCGTTTGTCCAACTCACATGTTGTCGTTTTAGCGTAGCCACTACGTAACAGGAAAATTAAGTACGCAACAGAAAAATCAGGCGAGTTTTATTATGCAATGTCCAAAATGCAATTCCTCTATGGAAGAAGTTACCTACGGAAGAAATATGACCGTAGATCGATGTACTAACTGTAAGGGAATCTGGTTTGATCCCGGTGAGGCTGAAACGCTGAAAGGCAAATGGATGTCTGAATTCATTGATAGCGGCGATCCCGAAGTTGGTAAACAGTATAATAAAATTGTCGATATAAATTGCCCCCGTTGTGAAAAACCAATGGCCAAAGTTGCTGACCCCAGCCAACCACATATCTGGTACGAAACCTGCGCTGATCACGGCATGTTTTTAGATGCAGGAGAATTCACCGATTATAAATATGAAACCCTGGTGGACAAATTTCGTGACCTTATTAAGGGTAAACGTAAATAATTTGACTGCTTCGGCCGCAATCAGTAATTAGTGCTTTAAGGCGGCTAAAAGAGTTTACGGTTTTTGCTCACAATTGGCGTAACTAACGAAAGCTCTATACAAAGCTGCCTCTTCATTACTGGCTTAATATGCTTGGCGTAATAACCTGATTTGTACAACGGTTGCTCGATTTAGCTTCATATTAGCGGCTGAGTCATAATCTGGTCGACAAACAATCAAACACCTCGCTGCCCGCTGATTTTCAATTGATCGTTAAACCTATTAAATTTCTCAAAACTTACTCATTAAAAAGGCTTATCTCTGCATGCGCGTAGTTTCTTTCAACGTCAATAGTATTCGCGTTAGATTACATCAGTTAGAAGCGGTTATCAGCGCTTATGAGCCTGACTTTATCGGTCTTCAGGAAACCAAAGCCACCGACGCAGATTTTCCAGTCGAGGCGATCAATGACCTGGGTTATGAGGTTGCCTTCCACGGTCAAAAAACCCATTACGGCGTCGCCCTGCTGTCAAAACGTAAACCAGTCAAGATTGTAAAGGGCTTTCCCGATGACGATGACTCAAGTCAAAGACGATTTATTAGTGGTACTTTTGAATTAGCCGATCAGCGTCAACTCACAGTGATCAATGGGTATTATCCGCAGGGCGAAAAACGAAGCCACGCAACTAAGTTTCCAGCTAAACAAAAGTACTATAAAGATGTGCTGGCGTTTCTTGATAACAACTGTTCCCCTAAAGACCCCGTCATAGTCATGGGCGATATGAACGTTGCACCACTCGACCTGGATATTGGCATTGGTGAGCCGAATGCAAAACGTTGGCTTAAAGACGGCAAAACCAGTTTTTTGCCTGAAGAACGTGAATGGTTGAGCAAAATAACGCATTGGGGGCTGTTTGATACATTCCGGCATCACCACCCTGAAGTGGATGATTTATTCAGTTGGTTTGATTATCGCAGTCGTGGTTTTGAACGGGAACCAAAGCGTGGTCTCCGAATAGACCTTATTTTAGCCAGTGAATGCCTGCAGACCCTGTCGTCCGGCGCGGGTATTGATTATACGATCAGGGCTATGGATAAACCTTCAGATCATTGTCCGCTCTGGGCCGAGTTTGACCTGAAAGTGCTTTAGTAACGAATTCGACCTTAGCTAGCAATGCTGCCTCCTCTAAAACCTAGCTCATTATCTAGAGCTACAGCGCCTGATTATTTTCGAATAACAGGCTGAAGGTGACAGGAATCGCTGGCGTTATTGAATCCAGCCCGGCAATTTTACGCAGTGCTTCAATACCTCCGCCAAGATTAAACTGCTCAGCATGAATGACTATCGCTTTTTGACTGCTCACCTGCAGTAGCTTTTCTGATGCTTTAATGATGATAACAGGGGCTTTAAGACTTACCTTCACACCGTGCAAATCTACTTTAATATCGATAATTAAGGATTTAACGTCACCCGCCTGCATTGTCAGCACACCAATTGGCATTGCAGTACTAATCGTTGCCACAGGGAAACTGTTAACCTGAAAAAGTAACTCCGCCATTCGACTATTACGGATGGCAATCTGCGTCTCTACGCTCTTGAGGTCGATATTTACCTCGATATGCTTTTCCGAGGCTGTACCACTGATTGATTTGAATACATGCGACTCGACGATAGTGCCTTTTTTAATTGAGTTAAAATTAATGGTTGAAGCCGCGTCGTTCAAATGCCAGCTAGCCTGTGCCAGTTGGGCGCTTAAGAGTATTAACAAAAGTACGGTATATCTAAACATGCGTATTTCCTTTCGATGGGCCCACATAAACGATTCGGTCAAGTAAAACGCCACATGGTATATAAATTACTACGCCAAGGGTATCAGCAATAAGATCATTCCAATCGAAATATCGATAGTTTAAGAACGATTGAATTATTTCTATCGCGAATCCATAACAGATCAACAAAATCATTATTAGCACGGTCTGAAATCGAGACCGTAACGGCCAGGCGAAATCAGCCAAAAAAGCCAGCGTTATAAACGCCGCAAAGTGATTGAACTTATCCCAGAATACCATCGTTACACCTGGCGGTCCTGATGTAAAAGCAAGCCATGAAATGGTGCCAAGAGCTGTGCAAAAAGTAAGTCTGAACAGGCTTACTGCAATAATATTGTTTTTGTTAAACTTCACAATCATTCGCGCATTAAGAAATTATAGGTTTCGTAAATTTGAATTCGTAAAATTGATGCATCACTTATTTGCTTCACCAATTTAATCGCACGCCAAACCAACATCACACCAGGTCGCAGGAAACCAGCAAGGAGGCTACCTATGTTGATTGATAGTAGCACGGGTTTCGAGCGCAACTCGACGTGCCGCCTGAGCAAAATTTGATGTATTTGATGCGTATATTATCGCCCTGGACGAGTTGATGATCATGCCGCCACCCTTACCATGTTGCATCATCGACGCAACATCCGCACCCTGCGCGCCAACCCCAGGTAATAAAAAGCTCATATTGCCAACTATTTTTCTGACTGCGGCAATTTCCTCTTCACGGGTGGCGCCCACAACCAGCCCAACATTGTCATTATGGTTCCATTGATTTGCTGCAAGGCTAGCCAGATGTTGGTAGAGCAGCAAGCCGGAGTCCAGGCGTAAATTCTGTAAATCAGACCCCCCGGGATTGGACGTTCGACATAAAATAAAGATGCCTTTCTCAGCATACTCAAGAAATGGCAATACCGAATCAAACCCCATATACGGGTTAATTGTCACGGCATCAGCATTATATCGATCGAAAGCTTCTGCAGTATACATTTTAGCAGTCGCGCCAATATCGCCTCTTTTGGCATCCAAAATAACCGGAATTCCTTTTTGCTGCGCGTAGTCGATACTTTTGCAAAGGCTTTGTTCCGCCCCATTGGCTGCATAATATGCTATCTGAGGTTTATAGCAGCAAACCAGGTCCGCGGTCGAATCAATAATCTCGCGATTAAAACTAAATATTGGGTCTGCATCATTTTTAAGTATCTGGGGAATTTTATGGGTATCTGTATCCAGCCCAATACAGAGCAGAGACTGATTGGTAACAGATAATTGATCAATTTGGCTAAAAAATTTAGACATGTTTACTCTTAAAATTAGGAGATAAAGTGCCGCGTTACGTCACCTCGACCATAGATTGTCACCAATAGGTGAGATATTGTCAATCATAAGTTGACGCAAGTATTGCTCATAAGGCATTGTTTTTATTAGCTTATTTGGGTTTAATAAAAACTGGCACATAGTTAGCATTACCTAATCAACCACTACCTATATCAACATGTACCGACCAGCAGGCCCTGAAACATTGAATCATACTAAAACGAATAGTCTGAAAAATCCCAGCCAATCAGATCAAGCACAGGGAACAACATTGGCAGGAGAATTCCGTGACCGTCGCGAACAAAATCGTCGTCAAACTGAACGACGTTTGTTTATACAAATAGTGTCCTGCAATGATCAGTCTCTAATTGGTACAACTTGCGCCTGTCAAGCTGTCGATAGTTCACCCAACGGATTACAACTGGTCTGTAGTGACAATATTCCCGCAGGTTCACAACTAGATCTATGGGTAGATATAGCATCAAAACCAGGCAAGTATTTTTTAACGAGCGAAGTTCTATGGAGTCAACGAACTGAAAATGGTCGTTGTAACATTGGCGTCCTACTACAAAATGCCGCCGCTACCGATATTGATAACTGGCGTACAGCTAATGCCTAGTTTTTTTGGTTCGATTGGCGCTGCTTTAGCATTTCTTTAGTGTTACTTTGATGCTGCTATAAAGTAGCTACTAATAACAACCTGTCGCTGCGACCTAGACCACAGCGGCCCTGAAACCGCTGCCGCTTAAAAAGCGTTACTGCTTTTTAATTTGCCAACCCTCCCTTGTGTCCTCAATGATATATCCCGCGGCAAGTGCAGTATCGCGTAATTCATCCGACAGCGGCCAGTTTTTTTCTTTTCGTGCTACCGCCCTCGCCTCTGCGAGTTTTTGAATGTCAGCTGGGATTTCAACAACCTGCGGTTGATAATTTGCGATATCCAGACCAAATATTTGATCAAAGGCCAATATTGTTGCTTTCTTTGCCGATGGTTCCTCATTCGACCTTATCAAATCCCAGGTTACAGCCAACGCACGGGGTAAATTTAGATCATCATTAATGCAGGCATTAAAACGAGCCATATATTCATCCAGTAATGTGCCTGGCGCGCCCCAGTCATATGCCGCCTGATAGAGTCTTTTTAAAGCCACCCCGTTTGCTTCAAGGCTAGACCAGGTGAAGGACATCTGCGTGCGATAGTGTGCAGTCAAACAAAAGTAGCGGTAAACACCAGGGTCAATACCCTTCTCTATCAAGCGATCAAGGGTTAAAAAAACTGCCGACTTTGACATTTTTGCATTATCTAGCTGAAGGAAATAACCATGCATCCAGAAATTCGCCAGTCGGGTACCACGACTGGCCTCCGTCTGGGCAATTTCGTTAGTATGATGAATGGGTATATGGTCTTCACCGCCACAGTGAATGTCAAAATAGTCGCCAAGATATTTCGCTGACATTGCCGAACATTCAATATGCCAACCTGGGAACCCAGTACCCCATGGGCTTGGCCATTCCATTTGCCGCTGCTCATCTGCTGGTGAAAACTTCCATAGCGCAAAATCTGTGACGTGTTGTCTTTCATTATCGACCCGTGCACCCGCCATTAAACCTTCAATATCCAGCCGCGCAAGCTGGCCATAGCTACTTAATTTACGAGAATCAAAATAAATGCCATCGCTGGTTTGATAGGTAAAGCCCTTTTTTTCCAGGTCCTCAATAAATTCTATTTGTTCTTTAATGTGGTCAGTTGCACGACACCAGGTATCTGGAAAATTGATATTTAATCTTTTCAGGTCCTTTTGAAATGCCTGGGTATAAAAATCAGCCATTTGCCAGGCAGTCATGCCGGTTCTTTTTGAACCCACTTCCATCTTGTCTTCGCCAGAATCTGCATCCGAGGTTAAATGGCCTACATCTGTGATATTCATCACAAAGTTGACCTCATAACCATTCATTTTTAATGCCCGATAGAGCAGGTCTTCGAATATATAAGTGCGCAAATTACCAATATGCGCATAATTATAAACCGTGGGCCCACAGCAATAGAGGCCAACTTTGCCGGCCTCAAGGGGTTGAAATTGACGCACCTGGCGTTCGTATGTATCAAAAAGATATAGCTCTGACATGACCTCTAGTACGCGGCATGGTTAGGGGAGACGGATTCTATATGATATGGCGCTATTCTTAAACTTCAGCTAGTCAGTAGAATTAGTAGCATCTGCATATCGTTGTTCCATTATCCGTTCGACAGTATCCACAATCACCTGGTTTTGCTGTTCTATTTCAATATTGACTTCATCCCCAATACGCAATCGTGAGAAATTGGTTCTTTTTAAGGTTTCTGGGATAAGGTTAATTGAAAACTCGGTTTTTACCTGATTAACCTCAGCGACGGTTAAGCTACATCCATTGACAGCAAGAAAACCTTTATCAAATACATATTTCAGCCAGCGGGGCTCACCTTGAAAAGTTATTCGTAAATTGTTTTCTTTCTGTTGTAACGAAGTCACCTTTGCACTAGCCATTATATGTCCAGACAGGATATGTCCGCCCACTTCGGCATCGGCCTTTGCTGACCTTTCAACATTAACTTCTGTACCTGGAACCAGATGCTTGATGTTGGTAATCTCAAGCGTTTCTTCAATCGCATCAAATTGAACATTCGCCGCATCAATTGTGGTTACTGTGAAACAACAACCGTTAATAGCGATGCTGGCACCCAACGTCAAATCCGCTTGCATTGCCGGTGGCAGGTCAATACTAAAAGTTAGTAGACCCGGCTGCTTTTGCGTGGTTCGAACAGGCAGCATGGCTTGAACAATACCTGTATACATGGGTGGTCTCCTCTGGCCTGAAATAAACAGGCTAATACAACAAAAAAATCTCGCTAAATATTAACTCGCGTTATCTTAAATATACCATACGGCGGGTCATCTGGAGAGCAACCAACCGGCAGGCGCAATAAATTTGCCAGGCTTGCGAATTAACCACGTCAGCGAGTTACTTTATTTTTAATTCGCTTTGTCTAGCCGCAATCTAGTTGCTCACGTGTTTACTGCGAGACATAATTGTTATTCGCGCATAACTTTACCTGAAAAAGCCAACGGCTAAAAAACCAAGGATATCTGTGATAGACCTGAGAAGTGACACTTTAACACGCCCCACAGAACCCATGCTGGAAGCAATGATGAGGGCTGAAACCGGCGATGATGTCTATGGTGAAGATCCAACCGTTAACGAATTAGAAGCCTATTCGGCAAAAATAACTGGCAAAGCGGCCGCCTTATATACCACCAGTGGCACCCAAAGCAATTTGTTGGCCCTGCTTAGTCACTGCCAAAGGGGCGACGAATATATTGCCGGTCAGGATGCCCATAGTTATCAGTTTGAAGGGGGTGGTGCAGCGGTATTAGGTGGCATCCAACCTTATACCCTGCAATTTAATGAACGTGGTGAACTACCGCTTGAGGCGCTTAAGCAGGCTGTGAAACCAGACGATTTTCACTACGCAATTACGCGCCTGGTGTGTTTAGAAAACACTCAGGCAGGTAAGGTATTGGGGCTTACGTATCTCAATTTATTTGCTCAGATGATGGCCAACCTTAATCTAAAATCGCACCTGGACGGTGCGCGGGTTTTTAATGCCGCAATTGCACAGAAGGTGCCAGTGGCTACCCTTTGTAACCCTTTTGATACAATTTCGATTTGCCTTTCAAAAGGTCTCGGGTGCCCCGTAGGCTCTATTCTGGTGGGCGACGAAGAAACTATTCACCGCGCAAGGCGATTGAGGAAGATGCTAGGTGGTGGAATGAGACAAGCGGGTATTATCGCTGCATCTGGCCTATATGCGTTGCGAAACAACATTAACAAACTCGCCCAGGATCATGAAAAAGCAAAGAAAGTGTATGATAAATCTACTGAGTTTAAGTCTTTAAGTTTTGCCGCGGCGCCGGAGACAAATATGTTGTTTTTAGCGCAGAAAGTTGATGCCGACGTACTTAACCTGTATCTGGCAAAACACGGTATCAAAGTATCGGGCCGGCGCTGGGTATTCCATCTGGATATAAGTGATGCGGATGTAGACTATTTATTAGATATCTGTAGCCAATTTGATCGTCTAGTTGATCCTCTAATCTAAGGGTTGCAGGTCAAAGATGACGTCCTCAGGGTCTGCTGGTGAAATCCGAATACCATCGACAATAGCAATGCTGGCCCCAAGGGTAAGGTCATCAATTATGCAGCTGGTTCCCTGGGGTAATATGCCGGTAGCAGAATGTACTTTCCCTACCGGGTCATTATAAACAGCACTCATTAACCAATATTGCTGGCCTCTGGCAAGTTCATATCGTTTGACATTTTGATAGGTAAAAGCTTCTAGCCCCGGCCCTGCTGTACAACGAATTTCACACACTAAATTCCGTCCACACTGATATTCAAAAACTTCTGTTACCTTGAAACTCAGCAGCCATGGTAGCGGCAATAAACCATCCTCTTCAGCCGTTACGCCCATTGCAAGACAATAACTCACCAGCAAAATTAATAGTTGTTGTTTTCTGACAGCTCCGTTCAATCGCCCTTTGTTATAAAAATGTAGCGGTAATAGTAGCGGCAATAAACGTAGCTGTTTCATATAGATTCTTTCACTTTTGTTAATTGCAGTATGTGACAATAGCAGTTTATCGCCAAATGTTACTACTGTCAGTCGCGACTAATGCCAATAGCTAATTTGAGCCGATAGCTAATTTGAGCCGATAGCTAATTAGAGTTGATAGTCTACTTTAGGCCGCCACACAGGTAAGACTTAGCTTATCCTTAGATTATCCATAGTGCTATCAGGCCAGCAATTATTGGTAACGGCACGGATAACAGATAACGACGCAGCGCAAATTTAGCGCCCATTAAAGGGATTTCAAAAGACAATATTCGATGGAATGCCAATGCTGACCAGGCAGTGATGAGTGAAACCATCTGCGCCTGCCCTGCTCCCGCTTCAATAAGCACAACTGCCAGAGGAAACGCTACCATCGGTCCGCCAGGAAGGAGAGCGCCTATAACCCCAGCCACAAGTATACCTGTAATGCCTGACTCTGAACCAACATACGCAACCACCTGTTCCTGTGGCAGTAGCTGCGCAATAAATCCTGCCGCAATAAGTGCCAGCGGCAATCGTAATGCGAGGCTTTTAAGTTGCACCCAAGCCTGGGTTAATGCTTGCTTATGCGGTGGCACGGTTTGCATCTGAGCCCAACCTGACATACCTGTCAAAATTACCGCTAGTATGACAAACGATACTAACATTGCTGTTCCTTTTCGTTGGCTTTAACTGCTTCTTGTGAGTCAATAGAATCATCTGATTGAGCTGAACCAAACAGCCAATGGGCGTAATAACCGGCGAATATGGCCAGTGGCAAGGAAACCAACATCCTTAAAAAAATAAAATCTGCTTCAAAAAAAGCAAGCTCCCATATTAGAATTCGGTTGATGCCGATGAGTGACCAGGCAGTGAGGAAATTAATACAAATGCCATAGCTAGCACCACTTCTCTGTAATACCAGTACGATGGGAAATGCAGCAAAAGGTCCGCCGGGTATCAACGCACCTGCAACACTGGCGATTAACTGACCCTTAAAACCACTCTTATTACCTAACCACTTTTTGACAAATTCATGAGGCACCAAAGCTTGGCCATATCCGCCTACCAACATCGCAGCAACAATGACTGGCGATATTTTTAGTAATAAATAGAAGCTGCTAACCAGGCTTGTAAATACGCTATTATGGCCTGACTTAATATAAAGTAAGATGCCAGTAGAGAGTGCCAATGCAGCAAATATTATGGTCATCCAGTCGATATTTGATTGCAACTGCCGCCAGTTAATTTTCACAGATCACCTTCTTATTCATGTAACTCGCCGTTTGTAGCCTTAATGCTTGTATTAGGTTGTTTTTTACTTAATTTTTTCTTACTTAGACTGTTCTTATAGCCCTAGGATTACCTTGCCGGCCCCATAAAAGTCGCTCGGGTGTTTCTTGGGTATTGGCAAATGCTTATCCCAATGGTCAAATTGGGGATGCTTAGATGATGAGTTTTTCCTGGAATCAGTGTATGCCAGAGGGAGACAAGCTACGGTTTTAACGAGCTACGGTTTGGACAAGCTACGATGCGGTTAAACTCTGGCGTTCTAGTTGGGCTGGATGAGTTAAAATGTTCTCCATTAAATCAACACCATACAGTATCCTGTTAATGTTTTCACGAAGCCAGGAGGCAAAAAATGAAGAATTCGGCGGCAGTCCCTTCAGCGTCCGACAAAGGCATGATCATTTTTTTAAATGGCTCATCCAGCGCAGGTAAATCCACCCTGGCTGATGCGTTACAGGAACAGCTCAATGATGCTTTTCTGCATATTTCACTTGATCAATTTAGAGATAGTTTACCCGGTAAATATAGAGGTCTTAATGCGCCTACAGGCACCACTGGCGCAGGCGGAATGAATGTCGTGCCAATAACTGATATTGACAGGCCTTATACAGCCATTCAGTTCGGCCCAGAGGGTTTAAAAATGCTCAGCGGAATGCGACGCGCCATAGCTTCACTCGCAGCAGCAGGAAATAACATTATCATCGACGATATTCTTTTTGAACCTGCGTTTCTAAAGGACTATCTCGAAGTACTGCAGCCTTTCTCAGTAGTATTTGTTGGCGTACGTTGTCCAGAAAAAGTTATTGCTAAACGAGAGGTTCTACGCCCAGGTCGTTTTCCCGGTACCGCTATCGGACATTTTGATATCTGTCATGTGCATAAACTTTATGATGTGGAAGTGGATACTTCCCTTTCCAGCCCTCAGGAATGTGCCGAACTGGTCATCAAATTTCTCCAGTCTCAATCTCCTGGTGCATTTGATCAATTATCTAACCTTGAAATAAAAAGCTAAACCGAGCACCCTTGCTTGCAGGCCATCTATTTATACAGCTTATACCAGCGCCTCCAAGTAAAACCGTAATAGAGGCTCAATCAGCGCAGCAGCGTACATTAAAATACGGATCGAATATGGCAACGCAAACAATTTCAGAAGAAGAATTAATGGCATTTCGGCAACAACTCAAAGAAGCCAATGATATTGTTGTTTTCACCGGTGCAGGGATCAGCACCGAATCCGGAATACCTGATTTTCGAGGTCCCAATGGTATCTGGAAGTCTATACAGCCTATTGATTTTTCGGATTTTGTGGCTTCAGAGGAAGTAAAAAAAGAATCCTGGAGAAGAAAGTTTTCAACCACTGGAGGGATGAATTTAAACATAGATGGCGCTGAACCTAATGCCGGTCATCGGGCCATTGCCGAGCTGGCAACTTTAGGTAAGCTTGGTAGTATTATTACCCAGAATGTAGATGGCCTGCACCAAAAGTCGGGCGTACCCGAGGAGCAGATTATTGAGCTACATGGTAATGCCAATTACGCTGCCTGCCTCGATTGCAGTAAGCGATACGAACTGGACGATATTCGTCAGGTATTCTTGCAAGACGAGACATTACCTATCTGTGATCATTGTTCAGGCAGCATAAAAACCGCCACTATTTCTTTTGGTCAAGCGATGCCGGTCAAGGCAATGGAGTTCGCACAACAGGCGACGCTAAAGTGTGATTTGTTTATGGCCATCGGTTCTTCGTTGACAGTCTATCCAGCTGCTGGGTTTCCTCGATTAGCTAAGCAAAACGGAGCCCGATTGATAATCCTGAATAACGAAGCAACTGATCTTGATCAGATCTGTGATCTGGTACTTCACTATCCAATTGGTGCGACCCTTACCGCTGGTTTAAGTCTACTGGCTTAAGTCAGCTGGACAGCAACATCTGGCTTGACAGTGCTGATTTGAAGAAAGTTAATGGATAACCGTTCAACGCTACCCTGAGTCAACAATTGAGCGAACTAACTTAACCAGTTCGTTAATATCTAACGGTTTGTTGATAAAATATTTGATTTCCCCTGCGCCATTTAATGGCGGAGAAATTATTTGCGATCCTGTACCAGGCTCCGTACTAGATTCTAAACCACATAATACAATAGGCAATTCTTTGTTCACCGCTAATAACGCTGTGGCCAACGCTATGCCTGAAAGCTCCGGCATTAAATGGTCAACAATAACCAGATCAATTTTGGATTGGTGATTTTTATAATGCTCCAGCGCCTCGATTGCGCTGGTAAATGCGCTGACCAGATAGTTATGGCCTTGTAGTAACTCAGTAAGGAACTCTGTGATAGAGGCTTCATCGTCCACCACCATGATCCGTTTCGGCGCCCTGGCATCACTTTTTATATCATCTGCGGCGGCCATTCGACTCGCTTTCTGGTCTTTAATCAGCTTTGTGGCCCGTTGAAGTCCTGAATAAACTTCCCCTTGATAACGTTGAATTGCCACCAGGCGCTCTCCAGCTAGCACGTCACCTTCTTCCAGCATCATGGCGATTAATTCCGTATAACCCAACGTGGTAGTAAGGGCATTGCTGATATCGTGGATAAATTTTCGATTTGGTTGAACACCCTGATGCAACTGCGACGCGAGCGCTACCTGTTCTGAGATATCCTGGATGAGTAATATTCGCGGTTGATTATTTTCCGCATTTTCGGGGAACGCCTGGTTTTGGTCTTCTGGCAAGCACTTTAGTTGCCCATATGAGGAGCCTTGCTGGAGCTTAAATTGTATTTGATGTAATTTACCTGGCTGCTGCAAGGCAATTGTAAGTTGCTGTTGCGAATCGGGGTGCACAGCCTGGGAGAATTCATCTCCTCGCGCCAGGTTTAAAAAACTAGCAGCAAATCGATTCAAATTAATAACAATACCAGCTGAATCAATTGCAATTATCGCTGAATCAATACCATCGAACAGTCCGAGTGAGAATGAATACTTACCAGGCATGGTTGATCCTTATCACGGTTTTAATACTGATCTATGAAACCTAAAGCTCAAAATTTTATATATACACTTATAATTGACCCGTGGGGGTTTTTTAAACCCTGCCTCAGGTAGGCAACTACTGACTTATACTGTTGGTTCGTTCTAACTGGTTCGTTCTAACGTTTAACTCATGCTGATCAGGAAACGTTCTTTTGCTCACTGTGCTAGATGCGTTATTCAGCCCGTGAAACCCACTATTCATCTGTCACCCTGTTTGCCTGATCACTATAACCGCTACAGTTTAGAATAGGTAGATTTAGAGTTAGCATTCATGATTGTAGTTTTATAGCTCAAATAAATTATCGGCTGTTTTATTGCTTACGATATCAATCTTCAAGCGGCTTACGGAAGCGCTGAGATAGTTTACGATTTCGCCGCTCTATACAGACGTTCTATACAGACGCTCTATACATAAGCCTAGAGCCCCAGAAAACGATAGCGCCAACATCCTCTGCCTCTACTTCTCGTTAGATGACATTTTCCAGGTCCACTTCCATGGTCTATATTAAGTAACAGCGATAGGAATTAATAATGACGAACCTCAATTTGAAGCCGGACGACATAAGTTTAGCTGCGCGTACACTAACGGTAGATGATATTCCGAACTGTTCAATATCTGACCAGTTAATACTCGAGCTAATTACTGATGAAGACGTAGATATAGAGCAATTGGCAGCGGTAATTCAGGAGAACCCTTCACTAGCAACAATGATCATAGGCATGGCAAATTCAGCGTATTTTAGCCCACCGTCGCCTATTCTCAACACCCGAGACGCTATCATTAAAGTATTAGGCATGGGAATGGTCAAGAGTGTCGTACTTAGCGTTGTTCTGGGTCCACGTATCGACCTTAGTCGTTGCCCTGCTTTTTCTGTGATTGATTACTGGACCGACAGCCTTAGCGCCGCAAAATTTTGTCAGAAGCTTGTTCAACAAAGTATATTAAAGAAGCAGATATCGGTAGATCAAATCTATTTATGCGCACTACTAGCGGGTTTAGGCGAGCTTATTTTGCTACATCACTATCCTGAAGAAATGAACGAATTGATCATTGCCAGCGAAAATAATTTAGCTGATTACGTCAATGCTCAAAAAGAAGTTTTTGGTATCAATCAATCTGAAGTTGGCGTATTAATCGGCACACGCTGGGCACTACCTGAAATCGTGGTGACCACCATGCAACGTTGTTTACAGGCTGATTATAAAGGTGATGATTGGCAAGTAAGTTATCTTGTCGGCGAAGTTATATTGCAGCTCAGCAGGATACGTAGTGGCGAACAGAAATTAGTTCTATCACCTACCGCTGAAACCATTTTGCAGAAATCATCAGCAGAATGTGGATTAGACGAGCTACCCCCATTACGTACTGACCTGAGTGTTATAGCGCAACATCTAGCTACCCAGGTATAACCATGCCGCAAGATACAATGTTGCAAGATACAATGTTGCAAGAAACAATGAGTCTGCTGCGTCAGCAGTTTTTAGGCTTAAACCGTGTTTTATCCACAGTAATGGAATTAATCTCTAATGGCTTAATGTTTGACGACGACGAAGCACTGCTCAAATATGCGGCAAAGTTACTTGTTAGTAAGCATAGCTTCTGTATGTGCGCTATACATCTAGTGACACCGCAAAAATTGCGTCTTGCCAGTGCCATTTCTGAAGCGGCTATCATCGACCCCAGTATAAGCTCTGAGGCTGATAGTGTCTGGGTCATTGCCTGTGAGCATCTAGCCCAACAGTTACTCGATCAGAAAAGTGACAAACTGATTAAACGCCGCGCCTCTGACTCCATCTATTATGCTGTGCCCATTATATACAGGGACGAAACACTCGCGATCTTAACCGTTAATGCTAAAACTGTTGATGATAACCATCCACAGTTACTTTCGATCTTTGGCCGGATATTGACCAGTGTATTGATTAACACCAGACAAAATCAAAACCTCGCGCAAGCGGTGTTACAGCGTACAGAACAGCTTGAGGCAGCATGGAAAATCGCTGATCAAAGCTCCAGGGCAAAATCACAGTTTCTTACTAATATGAGTCATGAATATTTGACGCCACTTAATACAATTGTAGGATCATGCGCCCTGATAACTGAAACTGATCTAACTGGAACTCAAAGAGAGTATACCAACGCAATTGTTGCATCCTCAGAAAAATTGCAATCAATGGTCAATGAGTTGCTTGATTATTCGCAAAGTGAAAGTGGCACGTTGGCTATACAAATCCTGCCAACCCATTTACCCAACTTATTACAAACCCTGCATGATGAATTCGTCCCGCAAGCGGACCTAAAAGGTCTCAAATTCGAATTACTACAATCAACTGATTTACCAGAAACGGTAGCGATTGACTCTCAGCGAGTGAGCCAAATATTACGTAATCTTATTTCCAACAGCATTAAATTTACTCAAGCGGGAAGTATTACTCTCGATGTCTATGCCGAGAACCCTTCTCTTAAAAAAGCAGCTTTTAAAAAGGCTGAATTCAATGAAAATGAACAGTACCCGCCCACAATTCATTTCTCTGTCATAGACACCGGCATAGGGATAGAAAAACCGGATCTAGCCAGCATATTCGAAGCTTTTCATCAAGTAGATGGTTCACCAACCCGAAGTTATCAGGGTGTTGGCCTGGGATTGGCCACTAGCCAAAGTATGGCTCGGTTGCTTGGCGCAGAGATTCAGGCAACCAGTACACCAGGCATGGGGTCAAGATTTAATTTGGCGCTGCCTGTTCCAGACCTGGTCATTGATGAACCGCTGCGTACGTCAGAGCTCGTGCCCAGCACTATCTCCTTTAAACAAGATGATGCCAACCAATATCCGTCAACACTTTGTGTCGATGTGTTACTTGTGGAAGACAACATTATCAATCAGAAACTAGCTGCCCGCCTACTTGAAAAATTGGGCTGCAAGGTAGATATAGCCAACGACGGGATTGAAGCAGTCGAAAAATTCAGCCAGTCATCCTACGACCTGATATTTATGGATTGTCAGATGCCTCGTATGGATGGTTTTGAAGCAACCAGTAATATTCGGCAACTGGAAGGAGAAAAACATACCCCCATTGTTGCCCTGACCGCGAATAGTTTACCGGCAGACCGGGCCCGGTCTTATCGAGCAGGTATGGACGAATTTCTTACCAAACCCATCTTGAAAGAAACACTCCGCCAGGCCATTCTGAAATGGGCAGTGCATTAGTCAAGCCTTGCAGTACTAATACAACAATGTGACTGCTGGTTTTATAAGCAGGTTTTCTCGACTTTCATTTCATCTGTATCACGAGCACAGGTATTTGATATAATTAAGGACCAGGTTGCCAGGTAGTCACCCGCTTGTTCCTTAAAAACATCACCTTTCAGATGCTGATTGCAGCGTGTGCTGCTATTGGCTTCGGTTTATTATTTGCCGACGCGCTCTGGATAGCACCCGGTAGCGATTTCCACGAATTCATTCAATTGATCAAATCGAGTTATCTTGCAGCATTAAAAATGCTTATCGCACCGATGATTTTTGTGTCTCTGATCTGTGGGGTTATCGGTATTAGTGACACCCTGCAATTAAAACAATTAGGCGGTATTACTATCGCCTACTATTTTGGGACCACCTTGATAGCGATTGTACTCGGACTGATCGCAGTTTTTTTTATTCACCCCTGGACTAATTATCCTGCCACAATGGACTTCGTCGGCGATTTCCCGGCGGGGAAAATGATCGCCTCCGACAGCGACTCCATTCTAGGCGTATTACAAAATCTCGGCTCACTAGCGCTAACTAATCCGCTTACTGCGTTAACCGAACTCAATATTCTTGGCATAGTGACTAACGCCCTGCTAATCGGTATTGCGATGGTTGTTGTATTGCCCTCCGACAGTCCGTTGTTAATGACTATGCGGCATTTAAACAGTGTAATAATGAAAATATTGCAATGGGTTATTAAATTATTACCCATCGGAATATTCGCGATTTTACTAGATTTCACCTTAGCCTTGTCCGTCGGCGACGGCAACTCGGTCCAGTTATTAATGCAGTTATTGCAATTTAGTTTGCTGGTGATTGCACTAACAATGGTTCACGGCCTTGTGGTACTGCCCCTGATTGCCGCACTGGTTGCAAAAAAGAATCCCTGGCAACTACTTAAACAGATATCCCAACCATTAATCGTTGCTTTTAGCACCTCATCTAGCGCCGCAACATTACCAGTTTCTATGCGCGCCTGTAATGAGGAATTGGCAATACATCCAGCGGTTACGAGTTTTGTACTGCCCCTGGGGGCAACCATGAATATGGATGGAACGGCATTATTTGAAGCCGTAGCGGCAGTGTTTTTAGCTTATTTGTTTGGTGTTGAGCTTTCTAATGTTGCGATTTTAACCGTTTTTTTGATGGCAATGGTTTCATCCATCGGCGCGCCGGGTATGCCATCAGCCTCAATGGCTGGTATGCAGGTGGTACTGTTATCGGTAGGTATTCCACTTGAGGCAATCGCAATATTGCTGATTATTGAGCGGCCGCTGGACACTATACGCACAGCGCTAAATGTTGAAGGGGATATCATTGGCGCGCTGGTTGTAGCAAGACATACACGAACGGGCTAATCTTTTTTATATCCTGCTTCAGCGCCCAAAATCAGTTGGGAAAAATACTCGATAAATGCCTTATGTTGCTGAGTAATTTGTAACCGCGCCAAACTTTCTTCTCCTGCCTTGGAAACCAGGTATTGGAAACAACTCGAAATTGTTTCATCCGCGCCTAACAGCCGCTGAATTTCTTCGTTTAAATAGTCATGCAGGATACTGAGATCGACTTCTTCGATACCTGCTTTCTGCGGTGCAAGCACAGTATTGCCCCAGACGGTGGAGATATAAACTCTAAACCGGTCCTTGTCGACAAACTCTTCCGTTATCAGACAGTCCTGCAGAATCTGTTCTATGGCGGGGGAAAAATGACTGCGTATCTGGTTTATATCCATTGCGGCAAAGATATCCATTGAAGTGGCAAGTTCTAAAGCCAAAAAACACTAGTATACAGCAATTTCCTGATAGCCCGTTCAGCTAAAAAGCTTTGGTTAGCTGCCATTTGTCGCTTCATTGATAAGACATTTATTCGCAACTAAAACACATCCCAGTTTTTTTACAAAACTGCGATATACTCAGCCGCTTCTGGGCATAGGATAGTTCTAAAGAAGACGCTATGACAATGCCGAGTCATATAATGTTAGGTAAAATAATGTCGCGTAAAATAATTCACGTAGACATGGACTGCTTCTATGCAGCCATTGAAGTACGGGATAATCCGTCGTTAACCGGACTGCCAGTCGCTGTAGGTGGTGCCTCCGATCGCCGTGGTGTTATTTCAACCTGTAATTACCAGGCCCGAACTTTCGGGGTACACTCGGCAATGGCTACCTCTTTTGCCCAACGTTTATGCCCGCAATTAAAAGTAATCCCTGGCCGGATGCAGCACTATCAAATGGTTTCTAAGCAGATTCGGCAAATATTTGACCGATATACCGACATTATTGAACCCTTATCATTAGATGAAGCTTATCTGGATGTGAGTTCAAGTAATCTATTTGACGGAAGTGCCACATTGATAGCGAAAGACATCAGGCGGGCCATAAAAAACGAAACAGGACTAACTGCTTCCGCAGGTATTGCGCCAAATAAATTTCTTGCCAAGGTCTGTTCTGATGAGAATAAGCCTGACGGCCAATGTGTGGTCAGTCCAGAGCGAGTCGAACAATTTGTTCAATTGTTACCGCTGAAAAAAATACCTGGCGTTGGCAAGGTGACGCTCGAACGGTTGGCAAAATACGGCTTATGTACTTGTGCTGATGTGCGTAGTATGCCAAAAACTGAGTTAATTCGGCTTTTTGGTAATCTGGGAGATATGCTTTATCAACGCGCCAGGGGCATTGACCAGCGGTTGCTAACAACATCCAGGGTAAGAAAAAGTTTGAGTGTTGAAAGAACTTTTTCAGTTGACCTGAACAATACTATTTCAACTTTACCCGCGCTAGAATCATTGTATACAGAGCTTTCTCGACGGCTTGAAAAACATCCTGAGCGGCAGATCTGCAACCAACAAATAAAACTGAAGTTTTCAGACTTTAAAGTTACTACTGTTGAACGTCAAAGCAATAAACTAAATAGACTACTTTTTGACACCTTGCTCCCTATAGCGTGGAGTCGGTCACCCGATCAGGGTATTCGCCTACTTGGCCTGGGTGTAACATTCAAACCCAGTATTACCACAAGTGATATCCAGCTACCGCTTTTCTAGTTTTATATTCAGACCGATAAATCTATTTATTCGCCTAATTCAGTGCTATACCTTTGTTGTTGTAAGCAGCGTTGTTGTAAGCAGCGTTGTTGTCAACAAAGTTGTTGGCCGTGTTATTCCGCAATACTTTTTGAACTTATGTGTTCGGAAGGTATTTATCAAAACTTAATAATCGATCTATTATGCGAAAAACAAAAATAATTTGTACCATCGGGCCAGTTTCAGACAGTTATAATATGTTGCTAAAATTGGCCAAAGCAGGCATGGATATAGTTCGCCTGAATATGTCACATAGTGATCATCGCTCAGCTGCTAAAGTCATTAGATCAATTCGAACACTGAATAAAAAAATAGCCCACCCCATAGCGATTTTGATGGATACCCAGGGACCTGAAATAAGAACTGGCGACCTGAAAAATGAACTTGACCTAAAAAACGACGCCATTATTACCATAAGTGTACGTGACAATGTGGATGTAGAGTCAACGTCAATTCATATCAATTACGATGAATTAATCGACACGGTAAACCCTGGCGATCGGATTACCGTGGATAACGGCATTATCAATTTTGAGGTAGTCAAGAAAAACACTAATGGCACGATGACCTGCCGCGTTATAGATGGTGGTATTTTAAAGAGTAAACGTCACGTCAACTTACCGGGTATACGCGTTAATTTACCGGCGATTACAAAAAAAGATAAAGCTGACATATTATTTGGCCTGGAACAGGAAATAGACTTTATCGCCCTCTCCTTCGTACGTGAGGCTGAAGATGTACGTGCACTCAAGAGCCTTTTGGGGAAAAAGGCCGGCAAGGTCAAAATAATTTCCAAGATTGAAGACCAGTCCGGGGTCAAAAACCTGGAGGAAATTCTGCATGAATCTGACGCAATTATGGTCGCTCGGGGCGATTTAGGTGTTGAGATTAATGTCGCTGAAATGCCAAACGTACAACGAAGAATTGTACGACTCTGTGCTGAAAAAGGTAAACGGGTGATCGTTGCTACTCACCTGCTCGAATCGATGATCGCAAATCCAATACCGACCCGTGCTGAGGTGACTGATGTGGCGAACGCTATTTACGAAGAAGTTGATGCCGTGATGCTATCCGGCGAAACCACCATTGGTAAATATCCCGTTAGATGCGTTGAGCAATTGGTAGAAATTGCCGAGACCACAGAATCTATTACCGGGCTCGAATTTACTAACCAACTCGAATGTCCTAACGATAAACAGAACCTGGCTGTTACAGCGGTGAACCTGGCAGAATCGATCGAGGCAAAAGGCATCGTTGTTATTACTCGGCGCGGTATTATGGCCGACTATGTCACTAACTATCATCCACAGACCACCAGGATTTACGCGTTTACCAATGATAATCGTACCCGGCGCCGGCTTATCCTCAATAGGAATTTATCCGCGTTTCGCACATCGTTTAGTAAAGACCCAGAAAAAACCTTGCAGCTCGCATTTAACCTGTTAAAAACACGCGCAAATTTAAACACCGGTGATAAAGTAGTAGTGATCTCTGATGTATTAGCTGGTGCGGGTATTGAGGCTATACAGATCCGGTATCTTTAATGGCCTGGCGGGCTATTTGGCGCTCCACCGTTTTGGGCTCAGCGTTAATAGCCGAGACCGCATTTAACCGGTTTTGCATCATGGTAACAATTTGTCTGATTTGAAAGGGTTTTTCAAAGTAACCCAATATTTCAAAATCCAATTGTCTAAATATATCGTTGGCATCTGGCTCACCTGAAATCATGATAATGTTTATGGCCTGCTGATTATTGACCCAATTTGCCAAACGCAGACCCGAACCATCGGATAAATTCACGTCACACACCATAAAAGCTATTGTATTGCCCTGCTGCTGAATGATGCTTTGTGCTTCTTTTATGCTTGCAGCACATAGAACCTTAAAGCCGTAGTGGGTAATCAATGTATTAAGTAAATCAAGTAATGTCGGCTCGTCTTCCACAACCAAAACTGTGGCAGGATCAACGTTATGCTGATTAATGCCATCCGTGTTATTTTTGTCGCCCTGCTTTTTTTCCGACGGCATTCAAATTTATTCGCTGTGACCCCAAGTGAACCCTAAGGATAGAACGAAACCACAGATCAGCAACAAAATGGGTTTAACTTTATTAGGTGCCTCCGGTGTCTGTTTGACTGCAAGCCATTTTTAGCCGAACCGCACGGCCCCTGTCCCGACGAAATGACATGCCACTTACCTGAAACCCCTTATATTTGGTCTACTCTTATCAGGGGTATTCTTGTCAGCGGTATTCTTGTCAGCGGAAAGTGTCAGGCGTGTATTAAGAAGACCGTGAATAGCAATCCGGCAATTTACTGTCTGCGTATTATTTGCATTTGAGGTAGGATAAGACTACCTCCGCAACGCAAAAAAAATCATCGAGGAGTTAGGCAATGGATTGTCCTAAGTGTCAGAGTGAAATGGAAGAAGTTGTTTACGGTAAGTTAAAAAACCGTATTGCTGTTGACCGGTGTCTAGCTTGTAAGGGTATCTGGTTTGATAACGGAGAAGCAGAAGCATTACAGAAACTTTGGTTTGCTGAAAATCTGGATGTTGGTGACCATCAGGTCGGCGAACGACATAATAGGCAATTAAACGCTCACTGCCCACGCTGTAATAATCTGATGTTATCTAGTTTATCGGACTCCATGAGTAAAATTCGCTACGAGTATTGCGCTGAACATGGAATGTATTTTGATGCAGGTGAGTTCTCACGTTCGCACTATGATGCTTTGATGGCGCAGTTTAAAGCCAACGCTAGCAGTAATGCAGCTCTACCATAAGGCTTCAATGGATGTTGGCAACGGATTTTTCCTACCGACTAATTGTTAATGCGTTATAACGATAGATATTTTAATTCCTTTTAAATCCAGTTCGCGAACCATAACATTCGTCTATGGATATCAAGAATAATTTACTGGATTTAATCAGCCTGGTCGCTATTGCTAGCATTACCTTCATTTTATTAGCATCAGCCATTAATTAATCACTTTTATACAGTGAATTCCAAAGCAATTTTCTATACACTAGCGACCTTTCGTTAGCCCAGTAATATGCCTCTCGATACAGATCAAAAAAGGACGGATAGCCAAGCGGTTAGGCAGTGGACTGCAACTCCATTTAGACGAGTTCGACTCTCGTTCCGTCCTCCAAATCCCTTTTAAACCTGCGCCTTGTGGGCATTTCAAATTTTTCCTGGTAACTGGCTGATTAGTCATTAAGTAGCTGCGAACCGATCTAGCACGACAAAAGCCAGGCATTAATTAAGTTAGCGCTCTCCTCTCCCATAAACTACAGGACTGAAATCCGACTGTAGGCGAAGCGAATTTATTGCGTCGCAAAGCAACACAATCGCGCCGATATTTACGTTCGTATTGTTTGCGAAGTTCGTAGAATTCGCAACATTTATCTTTCGTCCTGCCGTTTTGAGAGTAACCGCTGTTTTTTAAATTAGACTGATTTTGAGACCACCAGGTTGATCTAATTTTGTAGACAACCCATGGGCGAGAATCGCATATGGATCTAATAACCGCTAAGCCACCACGTTCTTTTGAGCTACCATTAATATAAGGAATCACTACATCCAGATTTAATATTATGTTTAATCGTCATAAAAAGCCTTTATCTGAGAAAGAGACCCTTAAATGTCAATTAGAAGAAAAGATCGAATCTTTAAATCGCGAAAATTGCAGATTAGAAAATGAAATTAAAAGCGAGACAGAAACTAAACAACTAGCGGATGAGAATAAAAACTTCTTTTTAGCCTCCTTCAAATTGTGGCTTAATTCACAGAGCATCGTGAATACAGTGCGTGAAAATGTCGCCCATAGTGCAGAAGTAACGCAGACCGAAAAACTAAACCTCTCTAATTCGGTCAATAGCATTGATCAGACTGTTATTCTTATTAAGGACGTAATTCACGAAGCACGGCACGTCAATGAGGTCATTTCTAATTCCTCCGCATCGGTCAGGGATTTATCGGGACTTGCCCATGATATCGATGAGTTCATTGGCCAAATTTAAGCGATATCAGATCAGACCAACCTGCTGGCATTAAATGCCGCCATAGAAGCTGCACGAGCGGGCGATCACGGTCGGGGTTTTGCCGTAGTGGCAGATGAGGTGCGAGCACTCGCTGGGCGTACTTCCAGCTCCTCCCAGGAAATTTCCAAACTCACTAGCAATATTAATGAACAAACCAAAATTGTTGAAGCAGGAATAGCCGATGGCAATGAAAAGACCAGTAAATTAACCGCTGCCAGTGAAGCTGTGTCAGTTGCTCTGGAAGAAATAGTCGCAGTTTCACAATCGATGTACAACTCAATTGCCACCTCTGCGGAATCAAATTTCATTCAAACGATTAAATTAAACCACATTATGTGGAAAGCAGAAATATACCAGTCGATGTTCGGTTTAGTTGACAAACAACCACAAGATTTTACTGATCACCACCAATGCCGACTGGGTAATTGGGTGTATCAAGGCGATGGAACCCAGTTTGCTCATTTAACCGCACTAAAGAATTTAGAAGCACCGCATATTGGCGTGCATCAATCAGGTGTAGACGCTTACCAGGCTTATCTGGACAAACAATATGCCAAAGCAGAACAGCATCTAAAAGCAATGGAGGATTATAGTGTCGAGGTAGTCGGGCATTTAACCAAACTTGAAGGTGTATTGATCGATGAAGAACCCAATACCATGGGTAGCAGCCCCGCCGAGCTCTTTTAGCAAGAAACACCGGGCTATTTTAGTGATCGTAATGATCATGGTGGTCGTTAATTTACCTGTAACTAGTTGAATATTAATCAGGCCCTTACCAGTCTTAGTACTATACCTACTAGCGGTAAACATTGATCTGGCAAACATTGATCTGGCAAACATTGATCTGGTAAACATTAACAAACGCAGGTTTTTAATACGATACAGGAAGAGATAAGCAAAGCCATCTCAGCCCATGGGGCGTGGAAGCAAAAACTACGCATGGCTATAGCTACCGGCGAATGCGAGTCTAGCCCCGACAAGGTTTGTAAAGATAATAATTGCGCTTTTGGCAAATGGTTACACGAACGTATTGAACCTGATGACAATCCATCTCCTCATTACGTTGTCGCCCTTAAGCTTCATGCAGAGTTCCATGTTGAAGCGGCCAGGATACTAAAACCGGCCCTTGCCGGGGATAAAATTGAAGCGAACAATCTGATCAAAATAGGCAGCGCGTTTTCAAAGGTTTCCGCTGAACTCACCCAGGAAATGAAGTTCTGGCAAGATACCTTGCATTAGGTAAGTATTATTTCCAAAAAAGCACTAGATAACCTTTAGCAGGCTTATCTAACCATATCTCTAATGCGTCAGCCCTCAATTATGCCGTTTTAATTAATAATGCTGAAGTACATTAGTCGACCAATGTTTGTAAAAAATCATGGAACCGCTGAAATGATTCGGCAAACGGCGCATGATTAAGGTCGGCTGGATATACTTCGAAATAACGTGTGTTAAAAGTATCAAAAGCATATTGCATTGCAATGGATGGACCATCTGTTTCAGTGAGGCAGATGTCAGTCCGGTCTGGGTTTTGAAAAGTATCCTGCCATGCCTGCAGCATCTGAAACATGGTGTGGGTTGATTCTTTATTTGCAAACAGATAATCGTTGCTACCACCATTAGGTGTCTCGCAAGCAAGGTTTTCTGCAAAAAAACCAAGCTGAGGTGATGACCCTGCATTAAAATTGGTCATGAACTCACTAACAATAAAATCGTCCAGCGGCGGCGAATTTTCGTCATCCGCAATACCAAAAATAGCCACATGCATTGATTGATCAAAAAACTGATTAATAGCAATCTGCATTGATTGCAAGCTGCCACTAGTAAACACCTCTCTGGTATAGGAGGGCTGACTAGAGATAGCGTCCAGTGGATCTCGCAAACCGCCCAGGCCCACAATCTGGATTCCCATAACACGCAGTACTGGATGATCACGTAAAGGTAACATGGCGCCCGCGTCAATACTCATTACCAGATGATCACCCAATGCCTGCATGAACTTTTCATAACGCGCAAGGGCAAATTCATCCCAGGGTACTGCGGTCATAAAACTCTGACCGTTATTGTTTTGGTTAACCGACTGGTACTGAACTACGGCAGGATTATCTAATACGTATTGCGGCACCCGCTGTGAGAAAATCGTCAGACTTAATTTTTGCTCGATTTGATCCAGGGCTTCTATAAAGGGGTCAAGAGATGAAAAATCATAGTTATCCTCGCTGCTTTCGAGCATGGTCCAGCTGGTTCTTAATACAAACCCATCGACAAATGGCAGATCTCGAATCTCGTTAACTGAATTGCGCACACTCAATAGATATATACCGTTAGGACGGATAAAATTGTCGCCTGGGTTTTCAGGCTCACTGGTCGCAGAATCAACGGGCTGCGCAACACTAGAGGCACCAGATGAAGATCCACCTCCACCACTGCACGCAACAATGAGGCTTACACTGATCAGTAACAAACAACTAATTATTGAGTTTTTTAATTTAACCATCGACATGAAATTCCAGATAGATATAGCAGCGTTTTGCCAATCAGGTTTGACCCGATCGGCAACTTAAATAGTTTACAGTTAGATGTTTTTCTTTGTCTGACGAGCAATTATTCTATCTGATTTAATTGAAAAAATAATTCGCCGAACCCATTTCCGTGGCGTCGGTTAAGTTTCAGTTCATAGTCATAGTCATAGTCATAGTCATAGTCATAGTCATAGTCATAGTCATAGTCATAGTCATAGTCATAGTTTGAACGACCTGCACCTATCATTGAAATAAGTAATTTATCGATCTGGAAACTGCAATTTTCTGAGGCGGACTTACTAGAATTATCCGGTTTTAGTTTCGCTTCTTTCTCGCAGTAATGCCAGCATGCCGCCTGTATATTCGACGTAACAATTGCGGTTAGCAGACCAGTAGAAATGGCGCAGATACTGATGCCGTGTAATTCCATGCCCGAGAAGGATTACTTTAAAATTGCCGCGAAAGAAAATCTAGTTCAGGTAGCAGGCTATATAAGCTGACTTCACTGACAAACATTTATCGCTGCAAAAAAATATATGATTGTCATTGAGACCGTTTAAATCAGCTCGGCTTGACCCTCCTCGCTGGCACCTCTGTCGTTCAACATGGTCGCGACTGCGTTCATCGTTGCATATTCCCTGGTGATGGCTCGGCTAGCCAGGTAAAAATGAAACGCGGCCCATAGGTTTAACGTGCCGAATGGAATGGCTAGCAATTGTTCGCCATCGTATTAGTACAACTTTAAAACTATTACTTAGTACCGTTTAGCCATAATCTGGCAGCACCAACGCGCTTTCAATCGCCAACCGACCTTGACTAGCAGCATAATTATTGCAACTCTATGCGTAACAAGTATTCCACCATGCGAACATAAGGGTTTAAAAAGATATTGTCCAGCTTCAAGTCAGCGTGCTTCGTAAAAATTTTCTGGCACTATAATAAATGGTAGCGACGCAGACACCTGGTAGAACAGCGCCCTCAAAAAATTAAAACTTAACAAAATTAATCAACGGAATAGCGCATTGAAAAAAAGAAATATTTTGCTCAGTAGCCAAACTTTATACGACATGCTAATTCGACGTGATGAATTCGCGCTACTGGATGTTCGTGAAGAAGGCCCCTATTATCGGCAACACTTGTTGGCGGCCTCCAATCTGCCTGCTGCACGACTTGAACTGGATATTCAGGCTAAAGTCCCGCGCAGAAATGCACTAATTGTTCTCTGTGATGAAAATGGCCACCTTGCAGGCTTGTCGGCAACACGCCTTGATGCACTCGAGTATACTAACGTCTGTGTACTAGAGGGTGGTATTGAAAGCTGGGCCAAAGCGGGTTTTTCATTGTTTGACGGTATGCATGTGCCTAGTAAAGGATTTGGTGAGTTTATAAGTGAACAACATCTGACCCCTTCTGTAAGTGCCGATGACCTTCACCAGATGCTCGATGGCGACACAGCACCTTTTCTAATTGATTGTCGCCCCGAAAAAGAATACCAGGCATGGAGCTTACCTGGTGCGATTGATATGCCAGGTGTTGAACTGGCCTACCGATTTGAACAGTTAGATATTCCTCAGGAACAACAAATCGTTGTAAATTGCGCCGGTCGTACACGCAGTATCATGGCAACCCAAACTCTTATTGACCTAGGCCTGGGAGATAAAGTAACAGGTTTGAAAAACGGCTTAATGGGCTGGCGGTTGGCAGGTTATGAAAAACAAACAGCCGATCCTTTTGCTGGCAGACAGGACAACAAGAAAGTCAATACATTGCCAACTGTAACACCACAGTCAATCGCCGCTATTGAGCAACGAGTGAATCAATTAGCAGATCAATTTAATATTCCAATATTAGACGCTGCTGAATATAACCGCCTACGTTCTTCGTGGCAGCAACGAACAGTTTATCTGGTTGATGTGCGCACCCCGCAAGAATATGCCCTTGCCCATCATGCTGAGGCAATTTCTGCGCCTGGCGGCCAATTAGTGCAGGAAACTGATCGACATATAGGTGTACGTAACGCTGTCATCATTTTGACTGACGACACAGGTATACGAGCCAGATTGACTGCTAGCTGGTTAAAACGCATGGGCTGGGACGACGTTTATACTTTCCCAAACTTTCCATCAAACTGTTGTGATCTGAATGGTAACTCGCCATTACAGGCCAGTATTCATACTGCGGTTGCTTCAATCGAGCCTGAACAGCTGCAAGGTGTGTTAGAAGACGCTACTCACGTCGTGGTTGATGTTTCCCTCAGTTCAAATTATGAATCCGCACATATCCCCGATGCTTATTATGCGACTCGAATAGATATCAGCCAACAGCTTGCAAACTTACCAGTCGATCGGGATATAGTGCTGGTATCAGAGGACGGCAAAGTCGCAGCCCTTTGCGCTCAGGATAATAATGACTGGGGTACCCGAAAAATAAGCCTCTTAAGCGGTGGTATGCGCGCCTGGCAGGAGAAAAACCTTGCTACTGAATCGGGCATGTCAAATCCGTTAGTTGAATTTGACGACCGTTGGTGGCAACCAGAACGCCACCCCGAAGGCACCAGTGGGTTTATGCGCGCCTATTTAAGTTGGGAAGTAGGCCTGGTCGAAAGGGTTTTGAATGACGGCACTATACACTGGGCAGAAACTTGCGCGGCTGAAACTGATTCATCTCAAATATAGCAACCCGGGCCCAGCACTATGCAAACAGGTATTGCTATAGGCACTGGGCCAGCCATGAGAGAAGCTCTTCATTTGAAACTCTCATCTTTCAGGAATAGCGATGAAAACCGCCGTAGATCTCGAAGTCCCGAATAACACCCAATATTGCAAATCAGGGTGAAAAAGCAGGAATAACCATAAAATAACACCAGCTAACACAATCAAGTGTAGCAAAACTTATTCATGAGAATTATCAGCAATATTTCACACCCGTACCAGGCAAGATTGACTTCGCATACCGGGAATCGAATTAACCCAAGATAATTTAGAAAAGCTGATTTCAGCAGCACAGTTTCAGCAGTACAGTGCCATAAACACTGTAACCAGTTATTGATCAAACAAAATAGCTACTAGTTGAATTTGTGTTTAATAGCAGGGTCAGTTGAGGTTGATACGTTCTAAACATTTCACTCTAAATTAACCACTGTTAAAGTCGCTCTGGAAGATAACAGCAGCCATTCAAATCTATAGCCTGCCCAACCTACAAACAAAAACAGCATTGTAGACTGGGCATCAGGCACTTAACGCCCCAACCGTATGGTTGTCGTTATATCGATATCACAGCCACCACTACCTGATGACGTATAGGTTTGAGTTTTCAGGTCACTCAAATTAAGCGTCATAAAAGGCTGCTGTTGTATATCAGCGTAACTGATGGTGCGCGAGAAGCGTTTTGTACAACCTGAACCAAATTGGCTCACCACACCAGAGGCACCGATCGGACAGGCAGTTAATTTTTGTAAATCATCAACTTTCATCAACATACCCGACAACTCGATACTTTCACCCTCTTTTACTACAAAAGATTGCTGGCCATATAAAGCTTCTGCCTGCAACTGTTGATATAACATCTTGCCTGCCTCGGACAATTCAAAATAGCGATCACCGAATTCATCCACTTTGATTTCCGTACTCGTCGCTATGGAATTTCTTGCCACATCCGGGCGCACCAGGTTATTAATAATACTCCGTGATGCAGCAAGATCTAGTGCTGTCGCGACTAAATCTTCTACCAACAGCGGCACTCCTTTCACATCTAAAACAGGCGACGCAAGATCCAGATAATACCGTGAGAATGGTGCATCATCGATATCTGCCGTATCTAATGGATGACTATCCTGGGCCACGACGTCGCGGAATATTTTCATTTCAGAGCCTCTTGTTCCGCCGTAGTAAGCAATTCCTGGCGTATAAAACTCTGCAGGTTCTATTAGATTATCCAGCTCAACACTGCGATTAAGCGATATATAGCTGGATTGTTTGGTATCCCGCTCCAGGGCAATACAGGAATAACTGCCGTCACCCAATGGGTGCCTTAACGATGATCGCGGCAATATTGTTTTCGCAAGTATAGTCGGTGTAGTCCATTCGACTTTAATGTCCGCACCTAGCGACCAGTCATAATAATCAACCTCAATTTTATGCCAGCCTTCCGACAGAGTAATAACCCCATGTACACTTAACGTATTATGATTGGCCCATATCTGGCTGTCAGCCGCTGGCGACAAATCAGTGGTTTCCGTACCGAAAAGATTAAGTAGACTGGTGTCACTGTCATCAATAAAAATTCGCACGCCATCATCAGACTGAACAAAGAACTCATGTACGCCTGATTCTTCAATCAAAATTTCACCGGTCCATTTAACCCTGAATCTGTTTTCGGCACCGGGTATTCCTCCACCGCCAAAGTTAATATTGACGTTGTCGTTATAACCCGTGTCGCCAACATTAACTGTGAAAAGTGGATCGCAATCAGTGCCAGCATTCACCTGGTTTCCACAACGTTGGGCCTGCATTTTAAGACCTGGCACCTTTGAGGCAGAATCCGGAATCTCAGAGGCATCCAATGCGTCATCTAATGCGCCGTTAAAAGAACTGTCATCACCCACTAATGAACTATGGCCAGCAGCTAAAGCTCGAACCGACCCCTCTGGTGTATAGGCAAATTCATCAGAGCTTGAAATAAGATGTTTGCCGCGTACTACACCGTCATTGCCGCTGGCATATAACCACCACAATACATTGGTTTTATCTGGACACCCCGCATCCGTGGCACTATCTGGTTCAGCGTCCGGATTCGGAATAGCAAAAGAACATCCGTCCAGGCTTGAAATATATACAGACTCATAATTCACCTTGAACATAGCATCGGGTACTAACGGGTTGGTTAAACCGCCGCGTAATTCTACATCATCAGCCGTACCGTCGCCGTCCGTGTCGGCACTACTGGCATTAGTAATGTAGTTATCGCCCTGGGCATTGTTGATACCAATGGCTTCTTCATAGTCCACCAGACCATCGCCATCGCTGTCCACATTATTGGGGTCAGTAAATATCACTGGACCCAAAAATGATTGACCGGTTACCTTAATTTGATAACCCGACACCAGTTCAGCGAAATCACTCAATCGATCACCATCACTATCAGCGTTGGTCGGGTCGGTGTTATGAGCTGTAGGATTAACCACTAAACTAAATCCGCTAAACACGTTAGGTAAAAATGTATAGTCAAAAGCACTGTACACCCGCGTTGTACCGTCTTCCTGTAGACGCGCAACTGATCTAAATTCAGCGTAATCATCCAGACCGTCGTTATCGGTATCTCGTACATTAGGACTGGCGCCGATATCTCGCTCAACGTAATCGGGTAAGCCATCAAAATCGGAGTCTGGCAATGTGGCATTTGATCGAATCAAGCGGCCAACACCACCGTTGACAGCGACAACCCAGCCCTGCGTCTCCTGCTCGTCCGTCAGGCCATCGAAATCACTATCACGGAAGCTATCGCCATCTATGACAGTTGGATTGGCACCAATGGCAATCTCAAACCCATCCGGGATAAGATCTGTATCGGTATCGCGACGCAGTGGATCAGTAACCACAACGGTGCCATATAACGCGAGGTCTTTACCCGCTATATCGTCACTCAGCGCCGTAACAAAACAGCTTTCATCAACAATAACTGGATCGCCGCCATTCACATTCCATACACCAGGTGCAAAGGGGTCGAGCGCAAAACTTTCATTGGCGCCAAATACCTGCCTGTTATCAACGTCATCGCTTGCTTCGCAATTCAAGACTCGATCAGCGCCAGCCGCCACATACCTGCTGCCGATATTTTTATCGTCACCTTCAGGCGTGGTTTCTAAAATACCGTTAGGGCCAGCAGATACAATCATCTCACCAATTCTGGTGCGACTGCCTGGGTAGATGCGTTGCACGTCATCACCCTGGGCCCGGGTATTGGCAATACCCCAACGAATATTTGGTTGGCATACAGTGCCGACGTTATTACATTCTGTTTCAGCGCCTTCAATGATGCCCATCCCCACTGCGTAACCAAATAGTTCATCGCCATCCGAGACACCGTCAAGGTCAGTATCACTTTGTACTGGATCGGTCGCAGGCAGGGTTACCGAAGCATTGATATACTCATCATCGCCCACAAGGTCTGTATCAATGAGGCCGTTGGGTCCAGGCAATATTGCTACAGCGGCAAACATCAAGCTGCGATTAAAGCGATCATCCTGGTCGGGCGTCGATGGATCAGCATCATTATTTTTTGGTATAAACAGGGCGTATTCATCGTCGCCGCCTTTGAAGGTATCCAGCCGACCATTAATGCCAACGATAATACCCGTGGCTTCTACCTTGTTCACTACAACAGGTTTACATAGTGCATCCTGCCTTGGGTCCGCGCCAGTTGCAGTATTACGGCAAAACTCACGCAAATCCTGCTCCTGGATATCCCATAACCCGTCATTGTCAGAGTCTGCCCGTGCTGGGCTAGAAAACACTCTCTTTAGCTCGCCATTACGACTGATTAACCAGCCTAACCTGGCCTCGGCAAAGTCACCGATACCGTCTCGGTCAGTATCCATGGAGTCTGCAAAGGTATCGATCAGCACACTATCTGCGGCCAATTGCGCGGGTGTTTTCGCCGTATAATGCTGGTCCACAACAATAGGCCGGAACTGATTATTATCGTATTTGTTAACACTGCTGTCTGTTGAGCCAAACAAAAACTCCTCATGGGCAAACAGACCGTCTTTATCCAGATCCTGTAAAAAAGCCAGACGAATATCTTCACCAGGCCGCAACTGAATCTGATCAAAATCCACCGCTGCGGGCAGGTCTCCGCTAAACCGCGCAAACCAGGTATTACCAAAATCACCATTACGGAAGGTATTAACCCGCACCAGACCTTTAGGACCGTCACAGCTACAGCCGTTCAACGATTCGCTACAGAAATAACCGACCAGATCTTCATCAGTCGATGCAATCGAACAGGTGGACTGCACTTCGTATCCGCTAATAAACTCCTGTATATCATCACCACTGCGTCCTGATTCTAAAACGCCATTATTTCCGGCATCAATAACCAACGACTTAGGTGCTACGCCAGTGGTACCAAAGGGCACCAGCTGCACATCATCGCCCTGTGCTATTGAGTCTACGCGTTTATCAGCACCGGCAATAATACCGGTTTTCACACGATCGTTACGCAATCGGTCATCACCTGCCGGAATGGTTTCTAGGATGCCATTATTACCGGTCATGATTACTTGCAGGCCATCGACAAGTGCACTCACATCATCGCCTGCGGGGCTGGTCTCAAGCACACCATCCACACCAGCGTCGATATAATCCTGCTCGGTATCATGCTTTGGAATATCGAGTATTGTTTCTAATAAATATCCCAGTGGCAGCCCGCGCGGTTTGCCGACATCATCAAACCCGCCCTGATAGACCTGGCCATCTAGTACGCCGCTCGTGGCAACATAGTATGACTCACTACCCAGCTCGCCAAAATCAAAAGTAATGCCAGAAGTACGATCCCGCGCCAGCTGGCTGGCAAAGGCAAAATTACGCTCGTACTCGTCCACGATATCGTAGTTCACCACCTTAAATACTAGGCTGGTGGGGTTCCGCATCAGGGTTTCAACCAGATTAGGAAAGAGCTCTGTATTGGTAAAAATAAATGGGCCCTTGGCCTGATCAAATGGGCCCAGATTAATTTCCAGGCCTTCACCGGTGAGACTACCCGATTCAGCCACCAGGGTAGCGATGGGTAATAATTTATTGACATTCTGTGGATCAATTTGCGACACGCTGACTTGAAGATTTTTAACCGTCAGCGCCAGGTTACCGATGTTTTCCACAGTAATATTTGCACTGATACGCGCGGCCAGTAATTCACGGGTAACTTCACTTCCCTCACTGGCTTCGTTAGCTCTAGTCAAAGAATTTTCTAGCGCCTGTTGAGATTCCGTGGCACTAGCCTGATCAATTTGTATTGTTGTACCCGTGGTACGTTCAAAATGCCCACCGATTTCTACTTCGGCATAAATGCGGTTTAAAATGGCGCCACGTATTGACTTCGGTTCGAATTGAGCGTCACGAATGCCGAACCCTGCGCTTGCTGAAAAACCACTACTAGCTTCATCCATGGTCATAATACTGTTCGAGAACGACGTATTATCACTGCTACTCAGGCTGGTGCTGGTGCTTGATTCACTGCTAATCACATCGCCTTTGCTATTGACATAGGTATAACGTTCATCAATTTGTAAATTAATTTCACCTACATGAATATCGATTTCGGGTAAATCTGCGACTTTTGGATTGCGATTCAGGGACACCAGTTCTTCGGCGTCATCAAACTGGTCACCATCGGTATCTGCCAGGATCGGAGAGGTACGGAAAAAGTTATGCTCTGAGCCATCTCCCAGGCCATCACCATCGCTGTCCTGGGACGACGGATCACTAAAAATTACATTCCACTCAACATAATCGTTGATGCCATCAGCATCCGTATCCGCAGAACGGGGATCCGTACCATAATCCAGTTCTTCTGCATCGGTTAAACCGTCTCGGTCAGTATCTAATAATGTTGGGTCACTGGTAACTTCACGACTAACTACCTGACCATTGGTCATGGTAATCTCGACGATGGTGCCACGTAACTCTTCGTTATCAGCAAGGCCATCGCTATCGCTATCAATTAGACCAGAAATAAAATCACCTGCGTCAATAACGCCATTGGTATTGGTATCCTGCCAATTATCTACGCTGCCATCAAGGTCAATATCTGTCAATAGCAGACTAATACCGTCGATAATAAACGCATCACCTACGCCTTGTAACCCGTCATCGTTAAGGTCCAGAAACTCTGCGTTACCAGCGGTAAGCAAAAGATTTTGGGCGATGGGTGGAGAACCTGCAAATACTGCACTACTGGGGTCAAAAGTAGACCCGTTAACCAGCTTAGGCGTATCCAGCGGATTACCTAAATTATCTTTTACATTCACAGCGGTGACGCGATAAGTCACTTCATTCTGTGCTGTGGTGCTAAGCACAATTGCAGTATGAGCATCATCAAACCAGCTCACATCCAGAGTAAATACAGTACCTACTTCGGCGTTGACATTTTCCTGGGCAAAAACATAATTCTCTGCCAGCAACGCACTATCACCCATCACCGAGCTAAAACTCAAAGTCACCCTGTTATTACTGGTAGCAATGGCGCCAACTACCTTTGGCAAACTAAAAGGGTCTGCAACACTGGTTGCACCCGCATAAACCACGTTACCGCTATTACCAGCCGTGACAATAATATTACCACTGGTATCTGTAACGCCCGGGGTAAGCTGAACGAAGTATTCAGTCCCTGCAGTTAATGGCGCAGTAGTGAGCGTTACCTGCGTACTACTGGCATTAAGGCTAGTATCCAGCACCTGGATTTCGCTACCTGCGGTACAACTACCGTCTATGTTGAAGGCCTGGTTGCATAACAGGTAATGCAGTGGATTAGCCGCACTTTCATCCACTGCTTCGCTGAAGGTAAGGGTAATATTGGTCGGTCCGATAATCGTTAACCCTGCGAGACTAGGCGCTATTTTGTCAGCTAATAGCAAACCAAAAGTACCGGTATCAAAACTGCTATCAATACCATTATGGGGCAATGGCGTTGCCTGATCAGTCACCTGCTCACTGACGATAACTTCATGCAGCACACGCGGCGCTATATTTTCAGTGGTGAGTAATACCTGAGTTTGTGATTCAGCCAGGGTCGCTGACAAGACAGGCAAAGTACTCAGGGTACTTGTAGTACAGGTTTCAAATTCAGGACAATAGCTAATATCGTAATTGCTGGGCAACACTGCATTAACGGCTAGCGGTTCGCTAAAATATAGGCGAATACGACTGCTAGTTTCTGCAATGGATGCAATTAGTGTGGGTTTTTGAATATCCTTCGCAGCAAAACCAACAAATAAAGAAGGTGTGGATGGGATGGCGGTCAAGCGGCCTTCAGCACTACGAATATTACCAACTACCAGCTGATATTCGCGCCTTTCCTGTGGGCTTGTGGTTAATACTACATGCCGAACATCATCGCCAAACACAGCGTTAATTACATCAAGCGAAGGACTTTCAATGCGGTAATGCAGCGGATCTAATACATCGTCACTCATGCGCTCAGTAAACGTCACCAACAAATGCGTATTGTCGATTGAAATCGTACTTTCAATTTGCGGGGCACCTAAACCACTACCCGTAAACTGGGCAACAGTCGGCACAGCGATGACATTGCCGGGTGCAGGTGTCGCACGGTCGGTTACGTCAATTACCGATAAAAAATAGTTTGAGCCGCTATTTTGCGGACCAGAGGTCAAAGCTACCTGGGTACGAAGGCCTACCAATTGACTTTCATTAACAGCTAATTGATTCGCCTGCGGGCAATTACCATCAATATCAAAAGCGATACTACAAAGCTGATAATGAATCGGTTCAGCTGCATCGTTAGATAAAGGTTCGCTAAATGTTGCCAGCACCCCCGTGTGTGAAGTTGACACCGCAGACATTAGTCTTGGCCCGGTAATATCCGTGGGCGCAATACCAAAAAATGTGCCGCTATTTCTGTCAGGGTGAATCAGGAATGAACCCGCTGAAGATACGATATTAGTAATAACCAGCTGGTATTCAATGTCGTTTAAAGGCGTTGTGGTGAGGGTAATTAGGTGATGCCCTCTTGGGTCAACATTTAGCGTCGCAGATGTTACCTGAATGCGGCCCTCATCTTCATTTGGAATACTGTAATCAGGTGCAAGGATACGATAAGCCGAAATGTTTTCGGCAAATTCTTTATCAATGAGGCCGTCCATGGTAACCAGTACACTGGTACTGGATAAGGCGGTGACTGTTAATACAATCGGTTCTGGACCGCTTGTACCAATAAAATCAGATGCATCGGCTATTGTTGAAGGTGCAACAAAAGGCTCTGTAGTCGTTGTGTCTCGTGCAGCGCTTCGCTGGGCTGAAAGCCCTGTAGATGCCACTGATTTCATGGTTACAGTGTAGAGTATCGGGTCTTGCGCTTGGGTCTCTAAAATTAACTCGGCACCGCCGTTGGCTGGCACGACTTTTTTGACCTCCAATGATTCTCCAGTGCCTGAAATAATCGCAAATTCAAGCAAATCGAGTGCTGACGGGTCGGCTGGACCATCTAGTTCAACCTGCACAAAATGTTGGCTTAGTGATCGGGAATTAACGATTTCAATTGCATTTTCAGCTGTTTCAGTGAACGACTGAGCGGTCACACTTTCATCTGCTGTTTGTTCGGCTGACTGATCAGCTGACAGCGAATCATCAGTTGCATCCGCAGTTTGAGTCGGTTGCCCATCTACCTGCTGGTCACCAGCGAGTTCATTCGTTGTTTGGCCTGACGACCCTCCGCCTGCTGATAAGTTATTGTCAGTAGCATCGGTATTGCTGAATTCTTCACACCCCGACACTAGTGCCATCCCAAATAGCATTAGCACACTGACTGTATACTTAAACATAAGTGAATCCTCTTCTCATTTTGCACGCCTTTAATTTATACATTGGTGAAGCAAGATCATCTACAATAAGATAATGGTCACCCTGTTTAGAACACAGCGATAATAATGTGGGCAGGATAATTTTCGTATCCCTCAAACATGGGGGGTAGGCCATTATCATGAATAATCAAACGGTTTTTTTTAAACGCTGGGGACGACCTGGTTTTTCAGTCTGCGCTTTGTAGTAAGCTCAGTTGTTGCAGCTAAAACAGATATATATTGTGCTAAATCCCTTATATGCCAGTCTTATTTTCAAACAGAGCTCACACTGCTTAGGAGCGGCCTATGGGTAAGTTAATGCTTCAAATGCAACTAAATTTAATCCGAAAAATTGACTTTCTAACAACCATGTCGGAACACGCTTTGAAGCAGTTATTGTCAGACTGCGATTCAAAAACCCTGGAGCAAGGTGAGGTTTTGTTCCGCGAGGGGGATAACGGAACATCCATGTTTGTCGTACTTGTCGGCTGCTTACAGGTATCTAAGGGCACATTTATTATTGCGCAAAGAAGCGCAGGCGATTATATCGGTGAAATGGCGCTTATCGAGGCAAATCCGCGTTCCGCTACTGTCCAGGCGACATTACCAACTACCCTTCTGGAAATATCGCAACAACAATTTCAAGATCAATTCGCATCGAACCCGACAGCTTTGACCGCCATTATGAAAACCCTGGTTAATCGAGCGCGCGAAAATTTAAAAATATTTGATGCCCCCTCAGACACGACTGGAGCGTCTATAAATAAAGTTTCAAGCAATATCTCGTCTAACAACCCTGCCTCTACAACGACCCCCTTATTTGCCAGGGCAGATATAGGAGCTGGCACTAGAACTGGCGCGCATAATACCCACGAACAACATCTGAAATATGTGATGCAAGAGGCTGGCTTAACACATCGGGAAGCGGATGTGGCGCGTTTGATTTGTGAAGGTTTAAGCGACAAAGTCATTGCGAAAAATCTAAAATTAAGCCCTTATACTGTAAGAGACCATCTTAAAAAGATTTATTCAAAGTTTGACGTTAATGCGCGCAGCCAGTTAGTTTCCCTGGTACACAAATAACCGTTAAGTAGCAGCAAGTAACCGTTATTTATGATCCATTACTGTTACTCCAGTCCATCCTTCTGGGGCACCTCTATCCGCTAATCGCGTAGCATTTACCAGATGATGCCAGGCAGCCTTGTCTCGCGGATTGCGTTGCAGCACATCAAATAACTTCGCCTGAGCGCCAGTAAAATCCCGGTTGTAATACAGTGCAATTGCCACCTCAAAATCGGCCTGAGTTTCCTGTTTGAGCGCTCTCATCTGAGGCGCATCAGCATCGTAGACTTCGTATAACTCAACCACATTGGTGCGACCCATGACCTGTACTTTATCGAGAAAACGAATATTGTAATCGGCAGGCTTTATCAATCTCTGGCAGGTACTATGACTAACAATAAAGTTAATGCCATAGAACTTAGTCAATCCCTCGATCCGCGCAGTCAAATTTACTTCATCAGAGAATGTATCGCCCTGCATCCTGTCCTGCTCGCCGACAATTCCCACCATCATAAAACCCGTGTTCAACCCCAGCCCAATGGTTATCGGGGCGCGATTTTTTGTTGCTCTATATTCGTTATAAAGGTTTACCTGTTCAAGTTTATCGATGCCAGCTCGGACGGCATCATCAGCACTTTGCGGGAATATAGCATGGATACCGTCACCCAGATATTTAATAATAATCCCATTATGGGCACGCACAACAGGACTGACCCGACCCAGGTAAGCATTGATAAAGGCAAAATTCTGCTGCGGGGTCATAGTTTCTGAAATACTGGTAAAACCCCGTAAATCTGAAAACATCACTGTCATCTCACCGGCAACATGATCACCAAGCGCAATATCAGTAATGTTGTCTTTTTTCAGAAACCCCAGGTACGCCTGCGGCACAAATCGACTTGATGCCTGATTCATCGCTTTGAGGTGGCTAATGTCATGAACACCGCATAACACAGATGCCTGAGCGTTAAATTCCAGCTGGCGTAGAGAGATTTGCACCCACACTGGGGCTCCACCTGGTCTTTGCAGGCGCACTTCTTGTTTATCCACCAGCCCCTTTTCAGCCAGCATCAACATAAAGTTATTGAAGTCACCAGGTTCAAAAAATAACCCAGCCGCTTTGCAGCCAAGCAAATCAGCAACTGCCACTGAAAAAAGTTCACCCATCATGGCATTAACGTAGACGATTTCATCATCGCTCATTCGAAAAATCACAACAGGCGTGGGTGTTGCTTCTACAATCAAACGCAGTTGCTGCTCACTTTTTTGTAAAGCTACGGCGGCTTGTTGATGCAGCTCGTCTTCAACCACATCGGCATGATCGGAGGCAAGTTCAAGCATAGTTTCCAGATCATCACGCTCTTCTTCAAGATTTTCCGATAGCTGATCACCATGTTCTGTGGCAGTTTCCAGCATAATCTGCAAATCCTGATTATGTTGTTCTAACTCTTCCACCCGTCGTTGGAGTGATTTTACGACTGCGCTAAGGGCTGCAGGAGAGGAGCCACTGATAAGTTCTGCCTCTCTCGAGGACACTAATCTATCTCCAGTCTCAAATCAGGTAACAGGCGTTGAAAGTTTTTTAGTGATTTACTTTGCCACGGATATTTTGTACTGCCCTGGATCACAATCTGACTAGCCTTATGTTTGCGCACCTGAAGGATAAATTTAGACAGTGTATTGATACCGGAACTATTGAGGAACTGCAGTTCACGCACATCCAGGGTCAGCATTGAAGGTCTAGCATCTGCAGCGCCAAGTAAAATATCCAGGATCGGCTGGTACTCTTTGCTACCGCGCAGTCTAAAAGAGCCGTGACAGACAATTAATCCAGTTTCTTCGTTAGACTCAACCTGGTAGTCCTCGTGAGTGATTTGCAATGCTCTGTTCCTCAAATAAATCTTTTCTCGAATCAAGCTGGTAATAATAGCAGCTGCCTTAATTGCTTGTATCCCTTTGGCAGTTGAAAGAGATTTTAGCTTAGTTGCTTACACGTTCAACCGCACCATAGTCGTGACTACCGTGCAATCCGGCCCTTCGGTAAATTGCCAGGCAATGGTTGCTCTATAATCGTTCAACATGGTGATATAACCCAAACCAGAAGCACCATCGTCATTTTCGGCATTCCGCTCCAGCTGTTCTAAATAAAACGCGTCAAGATCTTCAGATAACAATCGTTGGATAAATAGCTGAAACGGTTCAACTGCAGTTAATACCATACTATTGGTGGTATAAAGACTAATAATGTCAGCCTCTAAAAACATCTCGATACTGACACTCGCATCTTTCGCATTAACACTAAACTTCATCGCATTCTCAAGCAACTCGTTGGCGATAAAACTAACCGCATCTTTAATTTCAACTTGCCTGTCACTAGCAATGGGATCTTCGCCTGGGAAAAAGGTACTTACATAACCCGCAAGAAAATCAGCAGATAATCCATTGTTGCGCCAGCGTTGTTGTAAGGGAATAGAATCAGAGTGGAAACTAATTCGCATGTTCTCGCCCTTTCCAGGTTCCTGTCCATTATAACTGCCGAAAATTCGCTGCATCGTTAATTTCACTCCCAGTAGGTTTAGCGCTGCTTGGCTACAATTAACGTTATATCATCGTATAATGTATGATCCCCGATAAAGCGACTGACATCGAGTACCACCGCTTTTTTTATCTCATCGGCCGATTTGGCCCAATGTTTTTGTACAATTTCGCATAGACGTTGCATACCATATTGTTCTTTCATGGCATTTTCAGCCTCAGTAATGCCATCAGTATAAAGTACTACGCCATCACCCGAGCTTAATTGAACCGTTGTATGATCAATAAAACTTGAAATATTATGTTCCAGCGCGATAGGAAAACCCAGGTCAATGGTGTCAACCAGTTCAAGTTCGCCGTCAGCGCGAACCACCAGCATCGATTCATGTTGGCCACTCAGTTTTAATTCTCCATTGGCATAATCGAGCAAACACAGCGTCAAATTTTTATCCCAACCAAGACGTTGCACGTTAGAATAGAGTGTACGGTTAAGCGTATCCAGAAAATGTACGGGGTTTTGTTCGCCGTGTAGCAGCAGGGCTCTAATCACACACTGAGTCATTATTGCCATTACACCACTTTCGAGGCCATGACCTGTAACGTCACCAATACCTATTTTCGTCCGGCCATTGTAGTGCAGCACGTCATAATAATCCCCGCCCACCTCACTTGCTGGCTGCATATGGCAGGCGATATCGAGGCCCGGGACCTGTCGCAATTCGTCTTTGGTGGGCAGTAACATCTGCTGTAATTTACCGCTGATATCTATTTCAGCGCTCAGCCTGATATTATCTGACTGCAACTCACCCATCATTTCACTGACACGCAGCACCATGCCATTAAAAGCTTGTATAAAGGACCCCATTTCGTCCCTTGCTCGGTAGTCGATGACCTGCGCCTCTCCCACAGCGATTAAATCAGCCGACGCCACAGCAAGTTCCAAAGGAGTTATGACCCGCCTGCGTAATATGACAAAGGTCATTGCCGTCACTATTGCCACCAGTAAACTTAATACCAGCGCAGTTGCAGCGTAGGTGCCGCGTAGATCTGCGTAGGCACTGACTTCCGTTGCGGTTCGCTCCTCCACCATCACCAGAAACTCACTGATTGGCGTCATAATCAACTTCTTGTGCGACATATATTCAGCACCAAAAAGCAGTCCCCTGGCCATCTCTAAATCCGGCGGGCCCTGTTTGAGAAACCTGCCTGTACCATTATCAAAGCGACCTTCAACCGCGTTCATGGCAATCACTTCAAGCCTCGTCAACGAGTCTGACAGATCCTGTGCATACTGCAGGCTGCTGAACTCGGCGATGGTAAATCCTTCGTTCGCCATTCGATCTGACATCGCCACTTTCGATTCGAACGGACGCGGGCGTACACCATCGGTGCCAACCAGGTCCCAATAGACCAGATCATAACGCTCAGGCCGTGGCGCCTGGCCATTGCGGATTGCTAAAATTTCTTCGAAGTATTGACGATAACGGGGTTCCCCTGTTGCCGCAAACAAACGTGCCATCTTGGTCAGATCATCGGAGCTCTGGCGCAACTCCCCGGCGAGTACATTGGATCGACTCTGCCGCAATGCAGCATCTACAATCTCAGATTCATTGTTAAACAGGGCCGCGATTGTCCCCATCAAACCTGCCAGGATTAAAAAAAGACCCAAATACAAATAGAAGAATTTTTGCTGTATTGACATAAAGTACTGATTTTATTCTTTATTTCATTAATCGGAGGAATTTTCGTTGATAGACGGCATTGTCCCACATATACGCCAATCGGAGTTTTCTTAGATATTTTATAGATAATTTTTGCAATAATAACGAACTAAAAATGGACCTGCAAAAATACCCCCGCCTTCTTTAGGCTTAATAAATTCAGCAACTAATATGAGAGATAATAAAGGAGACAAGAATAGATGAAATATTTTTATCTATTGATGCTGAGCTTTTCCATCAGCGCATTGTTCATAAGCGATTCAAGCGCAGCAACAAAAATAACGTTGTCTGCTGATGAATGGTGCCCCTATAACTGCAATCAAAATGCAACGAAAAAAGGCTATATGGTGGAACTTGCTCAAGCTGCGTTTGAGGCTATCAAACCAGGGCAATATGAAATAGATTATATCAATTTGAGCTGGAGCAGGAGCATCCAGCAGGCTAAAGCTGGGGAAATAGACGGCATCATTGGCGCCCTAGAATCCGAGGCAGAGGGACTATATATCCCACAACTGGCGCAAGGCATGAATATCAATAGATTTTATACCTACGCGGGAAATAACTGGAGGTTTTCCAGCTTGGACAATATCAGGCAGGAAAAAATAAAAATCGGGGTTATCAAAGATTACGATTATGATGACAACCTGACGGTATTTATCGAAAAAAATCCTGATCTTTTGTTTATGGCTTATGGCAAAAGTGCACTTGGAGATTTAGTGAAAGCTTTATTCCATCACCGAATTGATGCATTAATTGAAGATCAATACGTTTTTCTTTATTACCTGAATGAATCTGGCTACACAACCAACAACTTTAGAAGTGTTGGTAAAAAAGGTGATACAAATCCATTATTTATCGCTTTCCACGAAAAGAAATATTCTGATATCTTAGACCAGGGTACCAGAATAATTCGAAAAAATGGCGATCTAGCGAAAATACTGCGTAAATACGGCCTGAGAGACTGGGTGCTGTTTTAATAAAACCATCTGCAAGCTAGTGTCGCGGGTAGACGTTATCTTTTGGGTAACTGTACAAATGAGGTTGACACGTTCCGAACCTATGAAATCAATTAAAAATAAAAACATATATTTTCCATTGCCTGATTTCTTGCAGGACTAGTGATTTTGTAATTACCCAGGCACCCTTTCTGGCATTACAGCTGACTGGTTTTATCAGGCCCACTCTGCGCCCAAGAACAGCAAAAGTGGCAGATACTTGACGGCTTTGTTACTAAACGCACCAATCAAGTGCTGACGAACTTGCAAAATTCAGACAAGCGGTCTACATTTATAGTTGACAGTGCAACTTGCTTCTATTTAAGTGCTTGTTTTGCCGATTCCAGCGAATAATCAGGTTTGGAGACTAGTTGCACTGTTTTGCCCAAATCTATTTACTCTTATTGAATTCATTACAATAAGAGAAATGGTCTCGTTGGGTTAGCGCTATTTATATATGCTGGGCACTATTCTTAATTTTCCTGATTTCAGTTCTACTTGACCAGGCGCATTGGAGACCTGGCAAAACTGCCTCATAAACGTATGTAAAAAATCAAGCAAAAAATTTTTTAAATTTATGGCTGCATGATTGAGCAACAGTGCTCAGCTGGTTAGAATGCACTCCTTTCACACACCTAACGCCCGGGTGGTGAAATTGGTAGACACGCAAGACTTAAAATCTTGTCGCTTTCGAGCGGTGCCGGTTCGACCCCGGCCCCGGGCACCACTATACATTTTGCCATAGCTGGCTAGATTCAACTTTATCTTATCAATCAA
>JAHRVQ010000026.1 GCA_019090615.1 Pseudomonadales bacterium
GCTAGATCGAGTCTGCGCCTGGCATGCATCGGGCTGTCATACTGAAAACCTGTGGTAGCAGGTTTGGGCTTCACTATAATCGCTTTTTAAGGTTGACTGAAATAGTGTTATTTAGATCATACAAGGCCGGGCACCAGACCTAAATCAGCCGCTTTAGGCAGGTGAGCTAGGCGTTCATTTTCACCGGTATATGCACCATCTCGCCTTCAGCCTACGCCTCATATGATGTTTTTATTCTTCAGCTCGTAGTTTTGGGTCCGGCTTCCTTTAGACCAGGCCTCGCGGACTGGCCCTTGCCATTCGCTAGTAGTTATCGTCTACTAACAACACGGTTTTCGACGGTGTTCTTCCTGTAGAGGACTTTCACCTCATTAGTTCATGCCCATGCTGGGCGTACACAAGCACAGGCTGTCGGAAGCCAAAACCTTCACTCCTTCGTCGCTACGGTTTTGCCTCCGCAGCTGTGGGCGTTAAAGTGAAAGGCGTATCTAATATCCTTCCCCTCCGTTGACGGTACCACCTAATGGTACTATTCTTACGAAAATGAAACGTAAGCATATAAAAACGCTAGAGCAAATATTCTCGCGGCCTGTTAGTGGCAGTATTAAATGGTCTGATATTGAGTCACTTTTTCAAGCACTTGGAGCTGAAGTTGTTGAAAGGGAAGGCTCCAGAGTAGCTGTGATAATGTTTGGTGAAGTGAAGGTTTTTCATCGCCCACACCCATCCCCTGATACAGATAAAGGTGCAGTTTCTAGTACACGCAAGTGGCTAGATATGCATGGAGTTAAGCCATGAATATTATGATGCTAGATAAATACAGTGCGAAGATTGAGTACGACCCAGAGCTTGATTTGTTTCGAGGTGAAATTCTCGGATTAAATGGAGGGGCAGATTTTTACGGCAAGAACCCTAAAGAACTAAGGCGTGAATTCAAGAAGTCGCTCAAGACATTTCTTGAAGTTTGTAAAGAGCAAGGCATAAGTCCTATCAAAGATTTATCAGGAAAATTCAATTTGAGGGTTGGAAAGGATTTGCACAATAAGATCGCGATTGAGGCAGCATCAGCGGACAAAAGTATTAATCAGTGGGTGGTAGATGCTTTATCTAAATCTGTCGATCATCGACTTTAACTAGCACGTGAATATTGACGCTATGCGCAAATTACGTGAACGTTATGTGCCTTGAGAGATTATGAACGTAAAGGAAGAAGCTGAAAAATTAGTAGAAGATTTGTTGCATGAATTAGGCGGCAATTCCGATACGCAAAACGTAGTGTAGAGTAAAAATTATGAATGAACATGAAAAGTTAAATTACGTGGAATTTTCAGCAAGTAATCTTACTGAAACTAAAGCTTTTTTCATTTCGGTTTTTGGTTGGTCATTTGAAGATTTTGGCCCTGAATACACTGCCTTTTCTGGCGAAGGTCTTGATGGTGGTTTTTTTAAATCAGAACAATCATCGTCAACAAATAATGGGGCAGCATTACTTGTCTTTTATAGTAGTGATCTTGGTTCTACCCTCGCTAAAGTCGAAAAATCAGGGGGTAAAATCATAAGACCAATTTTTCCATTTCCCGGCGGTCATCGCTTTCATTTTACAGAGCCAAGCGGCAATGAGTTTGCAGTGTGGTCTGATGCCAGGGTATAACAAATTGCTTAAGCATCGTTCCGGCGCAAAAAGCCGCACCCCCACTGGACAGCCAAACATTATTCATCACAACTAATAATCGGAGAAAAATAAATGGGTGCTTGGGGACTAGATGTTTTTGAGAACGATAGCGCAATGGATTGGCTATTTGAATTAACTGAAAGCGATGGAGCGAGCATTCTTGAAGAAGCCCTCTCAATTGATGCTGAAGAATATATTGAAGTAGATGAAGGGAGCGCCGCACTAGCTGCTATCGAGGTAATTAATTCACTTCGAGATAAAGGTCCAGTGAATCTACCCGGTCCAGTCTCGGAATGGATTAATGCAAATCGATCCATAGAAACCACTAATTTAGTGACAAAGGCTAAGCGAGTTCTGGGAATAGTTAGTAACCCGGAAATATCTGAGGTTTCTCAACTATGGCTGGAGCAAGAATATGATTGGGACGGAATGGTTAATGATATCGCTGCGAGACTCAATGCATAACAAAATGCTAAAACTCGTTCGCTACGCTCACTGGGACGCGCCGCAGAAAACTGCTCCGCGACCCTTAGCATGGCGTTAGGTTTTCTGTGACTGATCATATTAAAAGAATTTACGATAAACTTAAGCAGGAAGCAGATCTAGCGAGTAGAAACTCTCAATACATGATCGGTGGAGGTCCAGGAGGTGCTTACGGTGACCCATTTGATCCTGTCGAAGCAGAAGAGATTGAGGTGATAGAGGTTGCTGGCAAGCCAAATATACTCATACAGGTGTTAGAGGAAACTGAAGTTAGAGGCATTCGTGCAAGTTACTTTTTAGTCAGTGGACGATATGTAGGCCAAACACTGGATGACGTTCGGCATGGCAATCTTGGTGGCCATTACGGAACTATCGCACTCAGCATTGTTTTGCCGGAAAAACTAGAAGTTCTCAAAGCCGGCCACCATAAAGAATCAATTAAGTATCTTGGCGCCGGAACTTCCCATCCAATCGATGAGAATCCATATCGCACCTTTTAGCAGAGCCAAACCTAATCGGATAAGCACCAGTATTTCACCGGCGCTCCCCAGCGTCAAATAGCTCAAGCCTCGTTCTGGCGCAACAAGCCGCGCCTCCACTGGGCAGCCAAACGTTATGCAGGTTTCATGATTGCACGGATGCCGTGATAGCGTTAAAATTAAGCAATGATCAATTCATTCGGCGATAAGCGTACACAAAACCTATTTCATGGTAAAAATAATGCAGAGGTTCGTCGAATCCCAGCTAATCTACAATCTGTAGCGTTAAGGAAGCTCGATATGTTGCAGGCTGCGGCAGATCTCATTGACTTAAAAAGTCCACCGGGGAACCGCCTTGAAGCGCTTAAAGGTGACCTGAAAGGGTTTCACAGTATTAGAATTAATGACCAGTGGCGCATTATATTTCGTTGGCGAACTGGCAGGGCCGACGATGTCAAAATTATAGACTATCACTGAGGTACATATGATTCCTTCAAACAGAGTAAGTACACATCCCGGAGAGGTCCTAAAACTCGAATTCCTGGAACCTCTAGAACAATCTCAAAGTGGGCTGGCACGTCACTTAGGTATTCCTGTACAAAGGGTAAATGAACTGATCAGGGGTAAACGAGGTGTCACTCCTGAAACAGCCTGGTTACTTTCTCAGGCATTCGACACTTCGCCCGAGTTCTGGATGAATTTACAGAATAGTTACGACCTGTCAAGTAGACGCCCAAAGACCAAAGTCAAACCAATTCTGCATAATCGGGTAGCCAAGGGTATCTAGCCCATATTTAGGATCAGAGTAAAAACTGTGAGTGATATATTGTCCAAAATCCGAGAAAACTACTGACAAGAAGGATTGATGTATACGCCACCAAAAGCAGATACAAAAACAACCAGGGGTACAGGCCAAAACAAACTAAAACTGTTAAATTTTGATATTGCCCTGGGCGTAGACCAAGGATTGCCTATATTATTAACATTGTGCATTTAAAGTAGATTGTTGCTTCGACCCTAAACTATTCAAGCCAGGCGCGCACAATAACATCAAGTTCGTTCATTTTTTGCTGACTAAGTGGTATAAAAGCCCACGCATCCCTATTTAACCGTTAGCCCAACAAGGAGGCTGTAATGATTAACCCCATTAGTTCATTTGCTGTATTTATTGTTGAAAACCTTGATAAAGCCAGGCAATTCTACTCAACCCATTTTGGCTTTGACGTAGCCTTTGAAAATGAATGGTACCTTCATCTTGTTTCTAATACTGGCATCCAGATAGGTTTTTTATTACCGGATCAACCAACCCAACCCGAAATATTTCATAAAGCCTTTAATGGCAAGGGGGCAATATTTAGTCTTGAGGTAGATGATGTAGAATCAGCTTATGCTGAAGCAATGGACAAAAAGCTCAATATTGTCCTGCAGCTTCTTGCTGAAGATTGGGGCCAGCACCATTTTTGTATTGCCGACCCAAACGGCATTATTCTAGATATTGTCCAAGAATTTGAACCTACAGAAGAATATCAACAGGGTTATGAAACGCCCTAGTAAGCTTGTTGCGCAAAAATATTTTGGGCAGAAAGTAGCAGAAAGTCTCAATAAAATAGTCGGTTTCTCAGAGGATGAAATACAAATAGTGGACTGAGGGGTTGCAATAAAAAGGCTATGGCGAACCTGACTGACGAACAAATTTGCCGTAAAAATATCAGATAAGGAAAGTTCAGTGAAGCAAATCCCGGCGGCAGCCAGGCCTTATAAGAAGACCCCGGAATTTACCGAACAAACGGTTCCCGCAGGGCTGCTCAAGGCACACCAGACCAAACAGGGCACCTGGGGCAAAATCAATGTTGCCGAAGGCGAGCTACTTTATCGCATTCTTGAACCTGAGATAGAGGAAATGATCTTATCGCCTGATAAATTTGGAGTTGTCGAACCTACCGTGTTACACGAAGTTTCCCCCCTGGGAAAGGTCTCCTTCCATGTTGAATTTTTCCGCAACCCATCATGACGAGCCTGCTAGAATATAAATCGAGTAGCTGGGCACTTTAATACTTCAAACCAACCTCACTTTGAATTAACCTTGCGAGTTTTTGATACCCTGGTATTTCTCTTGACCAACAAATTGTTTTCATATCATTCTTGCATATCACTATATTGACTAATGGATGGGTTACTGGCGCATACGATTTTAGCTACCTCCTGGCACCACCAGACAAACCAGGGATACCATTTTCCGAAAATTTGCATGGTGAATTTTGACTTTCTATCGCAGTACTACTCTATAATTTATCTGAATATTTTTGGCAACGGCAAACTAGTTACAGCCCTCGACATTACTAAGCTATAAGCTAGCTTTTACAGATAGGTGTTTTTTTCTGGGCCGTTGTATGAAAAATTTTTCTATTCGTATCAAAATCTTATCCATTGCGGTCCTGGGATCCCTAGGTTTGATTTTCACGCTAACCTTCTATAGTTTTATCACCGTAAAAAACAGTCAAAAGCTGACGGCGATTAAAGAAACCTATTTCCCCATTGTCACTCGCTCAGAAAATAGTATTCGCATGATTGAAGGTCTAAACGCTGCGGCGCAATCGACGCTGTTCCATTATGATGGCATTGAAGATCTAGAAGAAATCATTTATGAGGTCGAGACTGAACTCGAAAAAATCGCTGAAATCGATCCGCTACAGACACCCAAAACAGCATTCATCACAAACAAGCTGGCTGAATTCTACACTGCGCAGGAAGCGTTAGCGCTTAAATTCGAAGAAGATGAAATAGATAAATCCGATGCTATTGATGCACACCAAAAGGTTAAAGATATTCTTTTACAGGCCGCGCAGGCAACTTTTGATTTAAAGAAAGAAAATCTGCGAATTTTTAATACCAATATAGACACAACAAAATCCTCCTTTGAACAGGCCCTGTTACTCGGCATTGTGGTTGGCATCACAACAATTGCCGCCCTGGTAATTATCGGCATTCTAATTGCCAATAAGGTGACCGAAAACGTCGCCTACGTCGCAGACTCTTTGGTTAAGATAGGCACTGGCCGCGCAGACCTGACCCAACGGCTTAAAGTATCAGGTACCGATGAAATTGGCCGATTAACCGAGGCCTTTAACAAGTTTGTTATTAAACTACACGAAATAATGCAACATGTGCAGGAAACGACAAATCGACTTACAGAGGTTTCTACCAATGTTTCGGACAAGTGTGGAAGCAGTTTTGAAGTGGTCGATCAGCAGCAAAAAATCATTGTCGAAGCCACCTCTATGGTAAGCGGTGTGGCGGACAAAGCCAAACAAATAGCTGACCTTTCAGAACGTACTGCTGAGAAAATGACAGAAGCAACCGCTGACACAGCGAAAAGTAAAGACGTCGTTGTTGACTCTCAGGATGAGACGAAAAAACTCTCTGATATGATCACTATTGCGATGCAGGCAATCGCTAAACTGGAAGGCAACGCCGAGAGAATCGACACTGTTTCTTCAGTTATCGGCGATATTGCCAACCAGACCAATCTTTTAGCACTGAATGCCGCAATCGAGGCCGCCAGGGCAGGCGAACAAGGCCGCGGGTTCGCTGTCGTTGCCGACGAAGTACGTTCGTTAGCTGGACGCACTCAGGAATCTACAACTGAAATCCAGGATATTATCCAGGCCCTTCAAGAGAGCGTTAGAAACGCCTCAAAAGAAATGAATGTCGGCTGTAATAAGGCGCAAACTAATGTTGACACCACCACTTGTGCGGGGGAACTACTGGTTAAGGTTGCGGAGAAAATCCACAGTATCAATGAAATGAACCAGGGTATATCGCAGAGCACCCATGATCAAATGACCAATGCAAATGATGTACAGCGCCAGATCGCAGAGGTATCTAGCATGCTTGAGAGCAATAAGATCCTTTGGCGAGTGGTTGCAGAATCAACGGACGAACTGGAATCTGTAACAACGGAACTCAAAAGTCTCACTGGGCAATTTCAGGTTTAGTTGTTGCACTCACAAAGTGACCAATAGCAACCATCGTATCGACTACAGAGAATTAGCTATAAACCCTGCAGCTGTTGCGGACTTACTCTAGCGCTTGCAACCACAGCGCGCACCTTCTCTCGCCGCAGCTCACTGGTTATTGTACTGGAAACCTTAGGCTAAACGTTGTGCCCTTACCCAGATTACTAGTCAAACCAATATCGCCGCCAATTTCCTGCATAATATCGGCAACAGCATTCATACCCACCCCGCGCCCGCTAAGTTCGGTTACATCGTTTTTACTGGTAAGCCCCGGCAAAAAAATCAGATTGATTTTCTCTTCATTACTTAGCATGTGACATTCATCAGCCTGAATTATATTCTTTTCCATCGCTAACGAGGCTATCTTTTCTGGGTCGAGGCCCGCTCCATCATCGCTAATAGTCAAGATAAGGTCATTATCTTCCGCACCAAGAGACAGGCCGATTTGGCCTGCTCCTTTGTTTTGCTGATCACGGGTTTCTTCATCTTCAATGCCATGATCAATAGCATTACGGATAATATGCACCACAGCATCATCAACCCTTTTCAGCTGCGCCCGATCGACCATTTTATCAGGCGTTTCAATTATCAAGTCATCGATGGGTTTATCCAGGCTATGGGAAAACCGCACAACTAACTTCCGGTATTTTTCACAATAACTGCCAAAGGATTGCATACTCAACTCCATAAGTTGAGTCGTCAGTTCTAAATTTGAATAAGCCTCATTGCCACGAACTTTTTGGAGTATTTGATCATAGAGGTTTCTATTAATTGACATCCTGTCAGAATCCTGGCGACGAAATATCTTGTTTCTCAGATCAAGAATATGATCGAGCTCCGTCCTGGCTAGCTGTATATTTTCCAGCCACTCGCCAATTTCACATTTTTCATTCTTTCTGATTTTATCCAGAAGGTGCTCTGCGCTGGCGATCTGTTCGGAAAAATCATCAAACCCCAAAGTACCAGAATGACTTTTAAGTGTATGCAGCGCCCGAAACAATTCTTCAACGTTCGCCTCAAGTGCATGCATATCGCAATATTGATTATAATTCGTCATCTGGGTCTCTGCATACTCAAGGAACTCCCTGATTTCCTGAGCATCGCTATTAAGCAGACCCATCATTCTACGCATCATTGATTCCTGTTGAATTTTGCTCCTGGCTAAATCCTCCTCAACGGCTCGCTCGTGGGTTATATCACGAGCCAAAACCATTATTTTTGTCAACTTATTATCTACCACAATGGGCTGATAATTTATCTCAATGACATTCTCACCTTCCGACTTGCAGATCTCATCCACCGGGTTTAACCTTGAGAACATACGCCATTGTTTGCGTAAGTTGGATTTACTACCACAAAGACTTAACCAACGATCAAATTGTTGCAACTGCCTGCCATCCATTTCCAACAGGTTTTTAAGTGAACTTTGTTCAAAGTTTTCAGTGCCAAATAATCCCTTCGCTTTTTCCGAGTGCTCTGCGTTAACGCTCTTATCCAGGTTAAAGGTAAAAATGCCTATTTCAACGGCCCCCATAATATCATCGGTTTCCTGTTTTGCCACCGATAATTGTTGCGTTCTTTCGACCACCCTGGAGTCCAGATTTTCTATATGGTCCTTAACATGAAGACGCATTTTTTCAAAAGCTATCTGCAACGATCCAAGTTCACCCTTAGACGAATGGAGAATGGGTATATCTAGATTTCCATCTGACAGATGGTTCGCACTATCTACTAAAGATTGAATGTTGCGCACAATACCAACCATGACCAGGGAAATAATGCCAACAACTAGTATTAGTATGCCCGACAAGGTTAAGGAGAGCGACCTGAAATCAAGTGACTGTTGGCGTATGTCGTCAAGCGACTGCTGAAAAACATTAAACCGATCAGTTCGATATTGTTCCAGATCGATCATCAAAGTATTGGATTCTGCCAGCATGACCCCCGCCATTATTTGCTGGTCCTGCTCACTCAGCGATTGTTCCAATTTTAGTGGCTGATCGACAAAGGCGTCAAGCCGCTCACTAACGCCCAGCAAAACAGTGTCAGAATGATCCTTATTAATTACCTCCAGAATCGCATCGAATTCCCAGACATATTCTTCTACATCTTCCAAATACTCATCATCCCGCTCTCGTAAGGCATTCATTTTGGCCTGTTGCACCATGCCGATATACTCTATTAACTCCCTGATTCTATTCAATTTGGGATAAATATGTTCTTTGACGTTAGTAACGTCAGTGGTAATTTTTTTACTGCCCAGGGTCGAATGGAATACGGAAATCGCACAGATAATCAAGATAGTTGTTAAAGAAATAATAAGCTTAAACTTGATGCTCATTGTTATTTTATACCATCCATCCTGGGTTAAATCGTTCACTAAGCTCGGCGACCACCCACTTAATTGACAAGCTTATTTTGATGCCTTTCACACAATAATAGACTGGATCGTAAGGCCTTGTCGCCAAGCGAAAACTTTATTTTTTTGCTGACCGAACTTCTATCATTGCCTACTAGCCCAGAAAAACCTGCGATCAAGATTATTTTTCCCTGTTGTCATTAAGCCCGCCTTACTTATCGCAAATAATAATATCAAAGCGACATTTACCCATCCAAATATAGCAACAGAAATAATTTCTTGATATCCAGGGTTTATTTTCTAGTCTCATTGCATAGAGTCCATTGGTTTTCTCGATGGTAAAAAGTTAGCGTCATCATGAGACAAGAAAGGGAGATTTCTGCATGCCGGTAAAAACACTATTGGTAGTACTATTTTTTACGTTTCTTAATAGCAACGCAGCAAATGCAGTTGATTTAAGGTTCTCCGGTTTTGGCGACGTTATCTACGGCGTTCGATCAGATGACCCTGCCGATAGGGATGAGGCGGCAGCATTCGCCGAATTTGGCCCAGACGCAATACCGTTCAATGCTCAAGAGGGTTTCACCATAACTGGCATCGACTTTGTCGTTATCGCGGATATGACTGAAGAGTTCACCTTTCTAGCCGAGCTAAATTTTCAAACATTACGCGGCGAGACCAATGAAATTGAAACAGATATGGAGCGTATATTTATTAACTATGAATTTAGCGAAGCAATTAACTTGCAAGCCGGCCTCTATTTTACACCCGTTGGATATCATAACCGCTTTTTGTATTCACGCGCCTGGTTAATGAACTCCATACAAATAGCCGACCTTTTTGAAGAAGAACTCAACCTTGCGCCAACCCATTCCATTGGTGCAAACGTTCATGGCACCATACATTTCGACAACGGACATGCCATGCGCTACATATTTGGCATCGCAAATGGCAGGGGCGAAGACCCAGTCCAGGCAAAATACGCAAGAGATGAAGACGACAATGTCGAATACACCTGGTTGTTAGAATGGGTGGTACCGATGTTCAACGAAAGCCGATTAGGAATCAGTGGCTGGTTTGATAAAGTCGAGGGGGTTTTTGTACCAGAATTTGGCGATGTTATATCAATCGATGACCCAGGTGCACAGCAGCTGCGTATGGATGAAACAGGCTTTAACGCCTACCTGGTAATTCGCACCCACCATATTGAGGTTTTGGCAGAGTATGTGTTGTCCGGCAGAGAGGACACCACAGGCCTGTTAGATAAGAACCAATACGATATGACGGGATTTACCTTCGAAGTATCCTACCGCGCAATGGCCGGCCAATTACACCCTTACATCCGCTACGATGTCATTGAATTTGAGGACCCAGGAGGAGACCCCTGGTTATCCTTACGTGAGGACGGCGGCAATTATGAGAAGGTCTATCTTATGGAGACAGAGGCGTTGATGGTGGGACTAGCCTATGACCTGAATGCTCACGCCCGAGTGAAAGTTGAATATGTGAAAAATAATAAGGGGGCCCGTCGAGAAGATGCCTTTGCCATCCAATTTGCCTACGGCTTCTGAGTGAGGGGACTATCATGAAAAAAATCATTCCAACATGCTTGATACTAGTTTTGACCTACTTAATACCCTTGTATTCTGCCGCCGGCACTATGGTGGTTATTATCAATGCCAACAACCCTATAACAAAATTAACCAAGGCTGAAGTTAAAGAATATTTTCTTAAGAAAAAAACCAGATGGAAGACAGGAAAAAAAGTACGCTCAACTGACAACCAAAGCAACGATTCCATGAGAAATTCATTTAACGAGAAGGTATTAGTCTTTTCTGGTGTAGAGCTAGAACGATACTGGCTGGAGCAACAATACCAAAAAGCCCAGAAACCACCGACCACCTTGTCCTCCGATACTGAAGCACTTAAATTTGTAGGGAAATTCAAGGGCGCCATTGGTTTTGTCGACCAGTCTTCAGTCAAGGGCAACAGTAGTGTCAAGACTGTGTTCAGTGTCAACTATTAATTGATGAGCCGTTTAATCAAAGTCATTCCTGCCTATAAGGCTTTGATTTCCGGCTCGATTATATTGACTCCCCCATCAGGTTTTTTTGAAACAAATTTCATTTTAGCCTAATCTATTTATTAATCGGCCATTCGCACCTACTACAGGGACTATCATAGGGACGGTACGAACGGCATCTTATTTTTTCGCCGCTCGAAGAGAAGGGACTCCATTCTGGTGCAGTTGATACAGATACTGGAGGTTGTAACAATGATTCGTGACTATTCTTCTACTCAGAAAGTCTTACCCGGTTCGATCAAAATCTTTTTTATCTTGTTTTTTGTTATCTTTGCTGTTTGCAGCTGTAGTGTCTCGCCAACTGCAAACCTATCAACCAGCCAGGGTTCTCCAGCATCTGACAAGAGGATAAAACTTGGCGAGAAACTGTTTTTCGATAAACTCCTCTCGGCCGATAAGTCGATGTCCTGCTCAACTTGCCACAAGCCCGAACACGGCTTTGCCGACCCCGTTGAATTTTCCCAGGGAGTTAGAGACAACCAATTAGCCCGGCATACCCCACACCTTATGAACCTCAGTGGCGGCAGTTCGTTCTTCTGGGATGGCCGTTCCCCCTCCTTAGCTAAACAAGCTCTTGACCCCATAAAGAACCCCGATGAAATGGATTTACCACCGAAACAAATGATGCTGCGTTTAAGAAATGACACTGAATATCCCGACTTATTCAATGCTGCGTTTCCGAACAGCGGCTTGAAGCTCGTCAATGTTGGGCTAGCACTAGCCGCTTTCGAGCGCACTCTGGTCGCAGACAACACGCCTTTTGACAGGTTTCAAGCCGGTGATAAAACGGCAATGTCTGCGAGTGCCCAGCGGGGTATGAAATTGTTTTTTAGCCCGAAAACCAATTGCAGTAAATGTCATTCAGGGAATAATTTAACCGACGGTAAATTTCACAACACCGGCCTTATCGGTGATGATTTAGGCCGAGCGGCCATTGACCGTGTTGGTAACTTTCAAATGCGTCCCTATCCCTTTTTTCAAACACAGAAAGCCTTCAAAACACCTGGATTGAGGAATATCGCGTTCAGCGCGCCTTATATGCACAACGGCGTGTTCAAAAACCTGAAACAAGTGATAGTAAACTACAATGCAGGCAGTCAGGACCCGGAGAGTTACGGTATATCGCTGGACATACGTCAAATCGGGCTCACCGACAAACAGATAGACGACCTGGTCACCTTTCTGCAAGAAGGCCTTACCTCACCTAGAACCTTTGCCGCGCCCACAACGGGCTACTAGAGGTCTTGATATTGACCGCCTGGTAGACAATGCGGCTCAAACCCGATAACTCTTCGGCAAACCCATCAGGTTTTCTGCCAGAAAATTCAATACCATTTCGTTATTAATCGGCACCGTGCGTAATACTCGGCCCAATTGACACAAAGCGCCAATATCATCGATATCCTTATCTAAACCGGCCACGCCATATAGTTGCAAAGCAAGGTTGCCAACCTCATCGGCAAACATTGTAGAGACATATTTTGCCATATTGGCATACATGCCCACTTGCTTACCCGGGGCATTATTATCGAATGCATGAGTGGCTTTTTTTAGTGCCAGGTTAGTTAATTCAAGATCTAATTTCAGCCGCGCCAGGCGCTGCTTAATATCATCACTGGCACCCGCCGGCGGACCAAAAACAGCAGGCTCACGGGCTTTAATCAAAGCTCTTTCAAGGCTTTCTTCCCCCACCTTCATAGCACCTAAAGCGACCATAATCCGTTCCAGGTTTAAGGTGTAGAACACACCTTCTGAGATACCTTTGCTCGCTCCCTTGTTACTGTTCTCCTTACCCTTACCGCCGGCAGCTGATTTTGTCCCAACGAGGGCGCTCTTGGGCAGGATAACATCATCAAAATGTACCGTAAACTGCGGATCACCAAGCGCAGCAATATCAAGCTCTGTCATACTGATGCCAGCGATACTCGCTTCTAAAACGAAAGTGCCCACACTGCCTTTTTTGCCATCGATTTCAACTCTGGCAACCACCGCCATAAAGTAAGCGGTATCAGCAGCAGAAATGAAAGTTTTCTGCCCATTTAGAACGTAGTGATCGCCTTTATCCACCGCAATAGTCGAGACATTATGAGTATTGGTACCGGCATTAGGCTCTGTAATGCAATAACAGAACAGTTTGCCTTCCATCATCTTTGGCACATATTCATTCATTGCCAGCGCCGCACCATCTTTACCTGAAGAAACCGCCGCCATCGCCATGGCTGACAAACCGTATTTGGCAGGCCGGCGCTTTAACATCGATTTAGCCATACCACCACCCGCGGTTGGGTCCGCACCGCCATATACCGCCAGCGCGCGGAAAACATCTAATTTAACCGGCAGGCCACCCTGAGTTTCTGACAGCACCAGGTCTTTATAAGCAACCAGGTCACCGCCAAGAATTCGGCCCATCAATGCCATAATAGAATCCAGGCTAGCATCTTCTGACACCTTAGCAATGGCGCTTTTTGCGACCGCGATAAAATCAACATCACGCTGGTCTCTCGATTCCCAGCTGAGCACCTGTTTAGAACGTGTATTACCATCACCACACGGCATATCGAGCACATCTTCGGCAAAATTTTTGAGGATTACACTATTGTTGAGCGGTGTGATTCGAGACAGTAAAATCAGCGGCCAAATTGAAATAATACCCGTGTCACGATCATAACCCGCGCCTCCATGGGTCTGGGTTGCTATATCGCAAGCGGCAAATACTGCTTCCGTGGCATTTCGCTTGGCTACACCACAGTAGGTCAACAACGTATCATGATCGTCGGTTGCAGAAAATAATTCACCGGCCCGTTCGGCTAACAACTTGGCCATTTCAACGTCGGTTTTGGCCTTTACTAACGGATGCTGAACTGCTTGATATGAGGCCAGTGAATCTTTAAATATGATACGCTCGCTAGCATAGGCAGCTGTCTTATCAATCAATCGATCACCCCAGCCAATCGCCATCGTGGCGGTCAACAATAATTGCAGGCTAGCGATACGTTTAATGGCATCTGCGGCCTGACCCTGACCGCCTATAAGCCCAGTTAGCGGCACCTGGACATTATCCAGTTGCACATTAACAAACATATCACCGGTGGCCGCCATTTCTTCACGCGCCTCTGTTACACGGACATTCAAATGTTTGACGGAATAATTGATACCGACAGTTTTAGCATCAACCACAAACAGGCTTACGCCTTGCTCAGGAAAGTCCGGATTGTATTCTTCGGTCCTGGCGGCCAAAACCAGATGCGACGCCATTTGGGCGCAGACCGCATAACTCTTACTACCATTCAGGACATATTTATCGGCTTGCTGGCGCGCTGTGGTTGCAATATCAAACAAACTATTACCTTCAGTCGCCTCCAAATTAGCATAACTCCAGAACTCGCCCTTTACTATATTGGGTAAAAAAACTTCTTGTTGTTTAACAGTGCCAAGCCTGCCGACAATATCCGAGCAGATAATTTGATTACATAACTGGTAGGAGACCAGCCCGCCTTTTGCCATGTTGTGCAAAAACACCAGCAGATCCGGCGTGGTCATCAAGGAGCCACCATAGCGCTCAGCAACCAGCAGCCCTAAGAACCCAGCAGCACAAATCTCCTGCCAGAAATCAGTCGGATAAATATCTTGCTTAGTGGTTTTTAAGAAATAGTTATCATCGTATTGCTTTGACAATTGAATAACTGTATCGGCAATCAATCGCTGCTCGTCTGTATACACTGATTCCTGGAACATTCAAATACCCTGCTAGTGACAAATTAACGTTAATCCCATTATGGGAAAGCAAAACACTTTTGGCTGCGCGCGCGGGCGCGGAATAATTGTAAACTAGAATAGTTTTAACAGACAGTGCCAAGTTGATTATCCGCAAAACCACCGTTGACTACGTGAAATATACCCAGGCTAGCTCTGATTACGGCCCGTCTGCGTTATGCCACGCCAGGAGAAATTAAAAAATTCACGGGCTTTGAAAAATTGGTTTATGGAGCCATAATTTGCAATTCGGTGCCAACTGAAGAAATACCATAAAGCCTAATTTTGTTATGCTTAAAAAATTACCGGCAACACAATTGCTGTTACTGACACCCTGGATACCATGAGAATGCTGGCATGAAAAAAGTGTTAAAAATTATTGCGTGGCTATCATGCGGTTTAGTCGCGCTATTGGTAGTGCTTATGATTACCGCCTATTTTATCGGCAGCAGCGGCAATGAGTGGGCTGAAGAAGGCCTGGCATTTGCTGAGAACGCGACCAAAGATGATTGCCTTGATGAAGCCGCACGCCGACTCAGCACCTGCAACGACGCTATCGTCATGTCATGCCTGGTGCCAAATATCGCCTTCGGCAATGCATGTTTCGATCACGCTAGCGGTTCCTCAGAACCTTTCTGTGCAGACAGGCGCGCCAAAACACTACCAAAGGACTATTGCGCGGTCTATGAATCAAACCCACTTTGTAACCAGGGCCTAACAGGAATTGTGGCGGCACATTGCGAGGAACTCGCAAACAACACCCGACATTAAAAAAATGTCGCACAGGGCAACACAGCAGGCTAGCTAGAATCTATAGGCAGAAGTTTTAGAGACCATACGTTGCAATGACAGCTCATCACTTACCTTATGCACTTCAGTCAATGGTACCCAGGCCAGATCAAGCGACTCTTCACTAACAATATAATCGTTGCCAGCCGCCTGGATCAAAAACCGGCAATCATAGTGATAATGGGCAGGCTCTGCTTTACGTTGTGGGATTTGATGGATATCAATATCAAATATCTGATCGGATACGAGCGTAAGTTCAGACAAACCGGACTCTTCTTCTGCTTCTTTCATGGCAACTTCTGCAATATTACTATGACCATCTGCATGCCCACCTAGCTGCACCCATATATTCAGCTTTTTATGGTGGGTCAACAGAACCTTCTGCTTTGCTGCATCTAGCACCCAGGCAGAGCCTGTAACATGGCCAGTTTTTAACGACCGCTGAAAACAATCCTGATTAGCCAGGACAAACTCCCGCAGCCGGTCAACTACAGCCAGCTCTTGTGGGTAATTAATTCGATACCCTTTTAATAATTTCAATAAGCCATCACGATGCATAAAACTAAATTCACCTGAATAGTCGCCTGACTCAGACGATAGGATTGCCCTTAACGGGCGCTAAATCACGATTTGATGCCTCATCAAATAAATCTACCAACTGCTCGGTCATCGCATCAACCAGTTGTTCAGCATCAGTAATAGTTACCGCACGACGATAATGATGCGTAACATCATGCCCAATACCAATGGCTACCAGCTCAACCGGCGAGCGGTTTTCTATATTATCAATCGCATATTTTAAATGTTGTTCCAGATAATTACTCGAATTCACCAACAAGGTACTATTGTCTACCGGCAAACCATCGGAGATTACCATCAGGATTTTTCGCTCTTCGGGTCGATCCACAATACGATTATGCGCCCATAACAAGGCTTCACCATCGATATTTTCTTTTAGCAACTCCTCGCGCATCATCAAACCCAAGTTACGTCGACATCGACGCCAGGGCATATCTGCTGATTTATAGATAATGTGCCGTAGATCATTAAGCCGCCCTGGCTGCGCGACCTTACCCTGCTGCAACCAAAGCTCTCTTGACTGCCCACCACGCCAGGCACGGGTGGTAAAACCCAGAATCTCAACCTTGACCGAACAACGCTCCAGAGTTCGGCCCAGGATATCCGCGCACATCGCAGCAATAGTGATCGATCGACCACGCATTGAACCAGAACTGTCAATTAACAGGGACACCACCGTATCCCGAAATTTAATATCTTTTTCCTGTTTAAACGCTAGCGGATGGTAAGGATCCATAATGATATTGGTTAATCTTGAAGTATCCAATTGACCTTCTTCAAGATCAAACTGCCAGGTTCTATTTTGTTTTGCCAACAATTTGCGTTGCAAACGATTAGCGAGCTTGCTGATGATTAACTGGGAATTTTGCAGATGTTTATCCAGCACCCCACGCAACCGATCCAGCTCAACCGATTCACACATCTCATCGGCCATGACAACCTCATCAAAGCGTTCGGTATAGGCTTTATATTCGCTTTCTTTTGGCCGCTGCCAATTTGGATTAGGCACAACATCAGGTGGCGCACCAGATTCCTCCTGGTCAGCTTCAGCATTCGCCATATCCATGGCGTCTGCATCGGCTGCGGCTTCTCCCTCAATAGCATCAGTCATATCTGCATCAGCGGACATTTCCTGATCAGAAGCATTTTCCTCAGCATCAGACTCCATCTCATCCTGATTCTGCTCGTCCGCATCACCTGCAGCAGTTTCTTCACCCCAGTCTTCTGTCAGGCCAAGGTCAGCAATTAACTGGCGACTAACCCGGGCAAAATCTTCCTGATCGAATACCCGTTGCTCCAGGTTATCTGCATGGTCACCTAGTTGATCTTCAATATGATCCCGCCACAAGCCCAGCAACTGCTGCGCTGTTGGCGGTAGCGGCAGACCGAGTTTTTCTCGAATAAAAAACCCAACTGCTTCGCCCAATGGCGCATCGCACTGCTCGCTGATATCACCATAACCCTGGCTAGCACAATGCTGCTCTAGCTCAGCAAATAGATTATCCTGCACCCCACGCATAAGATAAGCGCCAATAGAGGCAAGCCTGGCATCTTCTACACAATCAAATACTTCCTGGGCAATGCCAGTAACCGGTCGGTTTTTTTGATGTTTAAGCTCATCATGAAACCGTATACCTAAAGCAAATTTATCAGCCGTACCACGTAGCACAGCGAGCTGCTCCTGATTCAACCCGCCATCAGGCAAAGGGACCCGAACGCGGTCACCCTGAATATAGGCCTTGCCTCGGCCGAAACTAACTTCCAGCTCTTCATTACCGGAAATAGCCCGCATGGTTGAGGTTACGGCCTGTTTAAATAATTCTGTTTGATCTTCCATCGAAAAACCTTTCACTCCGGGCCTGAATCAGCTTTTGCTACAGTGGCTGGGCCTATTTTCCTCTCAGGCGCATATTGTGCAGATATTGTGCAGATATATTTCATCCAGATCTGTTAGCAGCAAATCGACCTGGGCGCAGCGCAATATTGATGCCACCAAGGTTGTATATTTACGCCACCGGCAGCCATTTTTATGCCAATATTCTTATTACGCAAATAATTACGCTAATACCACCGTGGCGCTAGATTCTGGCAGCTCTTCACCCATACACCGCTGAAAATACTCAGCCACGATAGGGCGCTCAGTTTCATCGCATTTATTAAGAAAGGTCAACCTGAAGGCAAACCCATAATCATTAAAAATACGCACATTTTCGGCCCACATAATGACGGTTCTGGGGGACATAACGATGGAAATATCACCGTTAATAAAACCCTGGCGGGTTAATTCAGCCACGGATACCATATTGGAGATGCGTTTCCGGTCCATATCGACTAATTTCGCAGCAACAATATCGGTTTCTCGTTCATGGGGTAAATAGTTCAGCGTGGTAACAATATTCCAGCGATCCATCTGACCCTGGTTAATTTGCTGCGTACCATGATAAAGGCCGCTTGGGTCGCCGAGGCCAATGGTATTAGTGGTGGCAAACAGACGAAATGATGCGTGCGGGCTAATCACTTTGCTCTGATCAAGCAGGGTTAACTTACCTTCAACCTCAAGTACCCGCTGAATAACAAACATAACATCAGGCCTACCGGCATCATATTCGTCAAATACCAGCGCACAGGCGCGGCGTAATGCCCAGGGTAATAAACCCTCTCTGAATTCAGTAATCTGCTGCCCGTCCTGAAGGACAATCGCGTCCTTACCGATAAGGTCCATTCGACTGATATGACTATCAAGATTTATGCGGATACAGGGCCAGTTAAGCCGCGCCGCAATCTGTTCAATATGGGTCGATTTACCGGTGCCGTGGTAACCTTGCACCATCACCCGCCGATTATGAGAAAAGCCCGCCAGCAGCGCCAGTGACGTCTCATGATCGAAGATATAACTTTCATCAATCTCGGGTACATGTTCAGAGACGACAGAAAATGCCGGCACTTTTAGATCGATATCAAGTCCAAAGGTATCGCTTACGTCAATTTGAGTATCTGGGATACCAGTCCCTTCTAGTGCATTGCCTTGTTGAGTCATTGGTAAACTGCCTAAAGATGAAAACAACCGTCGCTGCCTACCAATCAATAACATTGATAAACATAGAACCGGTCATATAAAACAAAATCCACGTCAGATAGGTCAAAAACTATCGATACTGCGGAGTGAAAGTTGAACAGGATATCTGTATTGGAATTAAAATTCCATCAGCCTGTGTCTTTGACATAAGGTGATCAACCACTATTCAGCCTTAAGCGAGATTGGCCACAAGTAATGGCCGGCCTGCCAACTGCAATAATATATTCTCCAGTTGATCCCACGGCTGGCCTGGCCGAACTCCTTTTAGCTGGCCATCAACGCAACTCAACTGGCGCAGACAAGTTTCCAGGACGGTTACTGACCGGCCTTTTAGACAGCGACCTACAATTGATTTACGTTTTGACCAGACTCTGTTTTTTTGCAAAACCCCATCAATTTTTTGCCCTTCTGCCACGGCTCTGGCCATCGAGATCAGGGTTCTTAATTCTCGGCCCAACATGGCAAGAATAAATAATATTTCAGCATTTTCTGAGCGCAAACCACGAATAATTTTTATGGCTCGATCAGGGTTCTGGCCCGTTGCGGCGTCAATTAAACCAAACACATCATAGCGGGCGTTTTCGGTCACAGCATCGAGTACCTGCTGCAGATCTATTTGATCACCATCAACACTTAAGCGCAGCCGATCAATTTCTTGCGCTGCCGCCAGCAAATTACCTTCTATTCTTTCAATCAAGGCCTGAATCGCATCGCGACTCGCTTTTAATCCTACCTGACGAAAACGCTGCGCTACCCAGCGCGGCAACTGGTTAGCATCTATTGGCCACACCTGCACCACCACTGAGGCAGCCTCAAGCGCCTTATACCACTTAGTCCGTTGAGTTGATGCATCCAGCTTTGGCAACACGATCAACATAATGGTGTCTGCAGGGATAGCCTGCAAATAGGTCATTAACGCCTTATTGCCCTTATCTCCTGGTTTACCGTTCGGAATCCGCAGTTCAATAAACTTCTGCTCTGCAAACAGGCTCATGCTATTGGCGGAAAACAACACCTGGCTCCAATCAAAACTGGCTTCAACGTGGAACAGCTCCCGATCACCAAAACCGCGCGTTTTTAAGTTATTTCTAATAAGGTCACAGCTTTCCTGCACCAGCAGCGGTTCATCACCCGAGATAATATAGATTGGCGCCAAAGATTCATTCATCTGTGCCGCCAGTTTCTCGGGGTATACTTTCATCGTTTAGTTACTTATTGTCATCAGCGGCACTTTCAGCAACGCCACTAGCTGCGCCATTAATTACACCATTTTCAACGCCATCAACGGTCTCATCCAATGGCGCATTGCTAGTTGAATTGTCAGTTGAATTAGCTGCTGCCGGGCCGTCTAAATTTCTTAAAGTGGCACTAAATCGACGCAATAACTGGCCGGCAATATCACGCCGCATTTCCTTTTTTAGAATCTTTTCCTCTTCAGTATTACCCACAAAACTTGTTCTATTGAAGCTATAGATGCGCTCCGCTATCAATTGCGTTGGTGCAATAATACTTTCGCCCTCAGCATCAGTAATTTGAAAGCTTGTTTCCAGGCGCAATTCATATTCTGCCACACTGATATCCGCCGAAGTTGATACCGCGCGGCGTTTGGTGCGCTCGGAAATAATATTAATCCGGTAGGCCGCATTGGCTGGCACAACAACCGCCACCCCGCGCCCCTTAAAGGTGCGTTCCAGATCTTTATAAAATTCACCATAAGCATTCGCCGCTGAAATGCTGACGCTTTCAATTTGCAGATCAAAACCCTGCGATCCGCGCAAATGAAAACCGCAACCAGCTACCAATAAAAGCATCAACAAGGGCAATAATAAACGCATTAGGACACCACAAAATTAACCAGTTTATTGGGTACGACTATAACCTTTCGTAGAGTCTTACCCGCTAAGAACTTAACCACATTTTCAACATTTTTAGCCATCTGCTCTAATTCAGCTTTGCCTGTATCAGGGGCAGCGGTAAACTTACCGCGTAACTTGCCGTTCACCTGCACAATCATATCAACGGTAGTCTTCAAAAGCGCCGCTTCATCAACTGCCAACCATTCAACCTGTTCAAGATTCACGTTGCTTATTTTCTTTAACAACAGCTGGCAGATATGCGGTGTTATTGGCGCCATGATAGTCACTGCCGCCACCAGTGCTTCGCGGGTCACAGCCAGCCCCTGGGGCGAGTTATCGTCAAATTTCATGACCTGATTCATCAATGACATAACAGAGGAAATAACCGTATTAAAGGTCAACCGCCGACCATAATCATCATCTGCCTTCTGAATCGTTTCGTGCACAATACGACGTAATTCCTTCTGCCCCTGATCCAGTTTGGCAAGTTCGAGCAAAGGCGCCTCACCCTGCGCCAGATGCTCAACCACGGTTTTCCACAGCCGAGTTCTCAACCAACGATTGGCCGATTCAACGCCGTGTTCAGACCATTCAAATGAATGCTCTGGTGGTGCCGCGAACATCATCGCCATACGCACTGCATCGGCACCGTAAGTATCCAGTAACTTTTGTGGATCACCGGCATCACCAGAAGACTTGGACATTTTCACACCATTTTGCAGCACCATGCCCAGCGCCAACAATTTAACAAATGGCTCGTCAGACTCAACCATGCCTTCATCGCGCATAACCTTGTGAAAAAACCGCGTATATAATAAATGCAGAATAGCGTGTTCTTCACCACCCACATAATGATCAACTGACGACCAATATTTAGCCCGCTGATCCAGCATACCTTCGTTATAATCGCTGGATGCAAACCTGACGTGATACCAGGACGACTCCATAAAAGTATCAAAGGTATCTGTTTCTCTTTCAGCGTCAATGCCACATTTGGGACAGGTTGTTTGATAAAACTCTGGCATAGTCTTGATCGGTGACGTCACCCCACTCAGCGCCACATCAGCCGGCAATAACACAGGTAACTCAGCTTCAGGCACAACCACTGGCCCACATACGCTGCAATTCACAATTGGAATGGGACAGCCCCAAAATCGTTGCCGCGAAACACCCCAGTCTCGCAAACGATAATTCACTTGTTTATTGCCGAGTCCCTTTTCAACCAACACATCGGCTATAGCAGAAAAACCGGCTTCAAAATCCAGCCCATCATATTCTGCCGAATTCATCAGCACGCCACTTTTGCCTAGATAGGCAGCTATTTCAATATCACATTCTTCACCGCTATCTGGCCTGGGTTTTACTACCTGCTTGATCGGTAACGCATATTTTTTTGCAAATTCCCAATCTCGCTGATCATGCCCAGGTACTGACATAACAGCCCCCGAGCCATATTCCATCAACACAAAATTGGCCACCCAGATGGGCACATCATCGCCTGTTAGAGGATGTTGGGCAGTAAAACCAGTATCAATGCCCAGCTTCTCCATCTTTGCCATATCTGCTTCTGCTACTTTAACCTGCGCGCATTGGGCAATAAAATCAGCCACCTGCTCAGACTTCAAGGCAGCAGCTTTAGCGATAGGATGCTGTGCGGCAACCGCCATATAGGTTGCCCCCATCAGGGTATCAGGCCTGGTGGTATAAACGGTCAACCCGTCACCAGCATCCTTTATCGGATCGCGCAATGGGAAGGTCATCTCAACACCTTCGGACCGCCCAATCCAGTTACGTTGCATCGTTTTTATTTTTTCAGGCCAACCATCCAGCTTATCCAGATCGTCCAGCAATTCCTCTGCATAGTCCGTAATTTTAACAAACCATTGCGCCAACTCGCGCCGTTCAACCAGCGCACCAGAACGCCAGCCACGGCCATCAATGACCTGTTCATTGGCTAACACCGTCTGGTCAACAGGGTCCCAATTAACCATTGCTGCCTTTTTATAAACCAGGCCTTTATTAAACATTCGCGTAAAAAACCATTGTTCCCAGCGATAATAATCTGGGTCGCAGGTAGCGAATTCTCGGTTCCAGGCATAGGAAAAGCCAAGACTAACGAGCTGCTGCTTCATATAAGCAATATTCGACTTAGTCCATTCCGCGGGCGGCACTTTATTTTTTATGGCAGCATTTTCTGCGGGTAGACCGAAAGCATCCCAACCCATCGGGTGGAGTACATTTTTACCCTTCAAACGTTGAAAGCGACCAATGACATCCCCCAGTGTATAGGTCCTGACATGGCCCATATGCAGCTGGCCACTGGGGTAGGGAAACATCGCCAGACAATAGAATTTCGGCTTCGGCGAATCCTCGGATACTTCATAAATACCGTTATCTAACCAGTACTGCTGTACTTCTTTTTCGGCAGTCCGTGGGTCATAGGTGGGGGCGTCATACATCTGCTCAGCCATGGTTTTTTTGCGTCATAAAATCGAGCTTCGGATTCTACCCCATCATTCGATCAGGTGATATCCAATTTGGTTACCCACGCATCGCAATTGAATTAGCAAATTCTGAAATAGCAGCTAAGTTTTAGGAGACTAAGACGTGATTTGCAATAGATGCCAAATATCCATCGCCCATATGTGAAATTAGATGCCCAGTTGGTTCGCTACCACAAGGAAGAATTGTTGACCCAGATTGCCGCATTAAAAGACCAGATCGAAATTAATCTACGTGACAGGCAATCAATCAAACATCTGAAAAATCTGATCACTGAACGCCAGCTTTACCTGTCTGAGTATCTCGACGAACCTCAACCCAACGCAGTCCGAGCAAAAAAAGCATCAAACCGAGAATCGGCACATCACCAAAACGTGTATAAGCAGTAACACCTACCATTTTAAATACCTCACCGCGTAATACACCCGGTTCAAACTGCGCCAGTTGAGCCAGTATCCGCCCATGATAATCAACAATGGCGGTGACCCCGTTATTGGTTCCACGGATCAGATAGCGGCCATTTTCCAGCGCCCGCATCTGCGCCATTTGCATATGCTGCAAGGGCCCAATAGAACGCCCAAACCAGGTATCGTTGCTGATGGTGACAAGCAAATCCGGGACTGCCTGATTGCTCCTGACAAGATTGGAAAAAACCACTTCGTAACAGATTGAAATGGCGAGCTTCAAATCGCCTGCGACTATCCCTGTCTGCTGCCATGGTCCCGGCTGATTATGCGACATTGGTAAATCAAAAAAATCCACCAACCCCCGCAGCAGATTTTCTAAGGGCATATACTCCCCAAAAGGCACCAGATGGCGTTTAAAATACTCGCCCTGGCCATTGCCCAGGGCTATCGCTGAATTCAAAAACCGACCTGATTTATCATGATCAGGAATGCCTAGCAACAGCGTACTGCCATTAAGTCTTGCCCTGGCGTCAAGTCGATTTAACAGCGGTTGCGCATTCCGTCGCGACACAGTTAGCGCAGCTTCTGGCCAGACAATTATATCGCGCCCCCACTCTGGCCGGCTCAAGTCTTCATAAACCTGAATAATTGGCCAGACCATGGCCGGCTGCCATTTGGTATTTTGCGCAATATTGCCCTGCACCAGACTAACCTTCACCGGCTCCCCAGTCGCCCGCACCTGATCGCTCAGGCCTAATATCCAGCCTAAAACCCAGATCGCAATCAAACCGGCCAGACCAGTAATTCGCCTGGCGCGAGACAGGCCACCATCAAATACCTGAAAAATCATGCCGCTCGACAACACCACAAAAAAACTTACGCCCAACACCCCCAGATACGGCGCATAACCAGCCAACGGTGTTTGCAAGTGCCCATAACCGACAAACAACCAGGGAAAACCGGTTAAAAACCAGGTATATAGCCATTCCTTGCTGACCCAGAACACCGCAAAAACAATAACCCCCCATTTACCTCCGCGGAAAAACCGCAGGTATATATAAGCCGGCCCAAGCATGGGTATAGCCACTGCCAATACAAAAAGTACTACCAGGGTGAGCGCAAGAACCACTGACGCCTGGCCATGCTCATGAATTGAAACGTATAACCACGACGCGCCGGTCGCTAGTGAACCCACGTTATAGGCATAGAAGCGCAGCATGCAGCGTTTAATAGAGGTCGCTTGCAAGCTAACCAGCAGCATGACGATAGCAACCAGACCGACTGGCCAAAGATTAAATGGCGCCAACGCCAGGGGAGAAATAAGCCCAGCGCTCAGCGCCAAAAAATCGGCATAACGAGGATGTTCTTTTACCTTGCTAAAAATCAGGCTGGACAACGAGCAAACTTAATTGGTGGGCGGTGTAAGTTGCAGCAGTTTAATGCGGCGATTATCCGCATTAAGCACTTTGAATTTAAAGCCCTTAATATCAATCGTTTCTTCTCGTTTGGGCAGATATCCAAAGTGATGTGTCACCAACCCACCGATAGTATCGAATTCACTTTGACTAAAGGAAACAGAAAATTCCTCATCAAACTCTTCAATGCTGGTCAGCGCCTTGACAGTATAACTATCGTCAGAATGATGCTTGATGAGCGCATCTTCGTCAAAATCAAATTCATCTTCGATTTCGCCAACTATCTGCTCCAGTACATCCTCGATGGTAACCATGCCAGAAACACTACCATATTCGTCCACCACAATAGCCAGATGGTTACGTGTTTCACGAAATTCCTGAAGCAATACATCAAGCCGTTTACTTTCAGGAATCGCGGTACAGGGTCGCAACAGGTCTTTCATGTTGAACTTATGTTTTTTCCGTCCCTTGAGTGCCAGTGATAACAAGTCTTTGGCGAGCAAAATGCCCACTACATCATCGGGGTTATTATCCGCCAGAACAGGAAACCTGGAATGGCCCGACTCAATCACCAGCGGCAGAAATTCTTCCGGCAGCAAATCCAGTTGGACCACCACCATCTGCGAGCGGGGAATCATGATTTCTCTGGCCTGCATTTCCGAGACGGTTAATGCGCCCTCTATAATGCTTAATGCTTCTGCATCCAGTAAATCTCTTTGTTCGGCCGTCCTTAGCAATTCTATTAGTTCACCACGAGAACTGGGTGCACCAGCGAATACCTTTGACAAGCGCTCTAACCACGTTTTATGGTCACCGTTCGAGCTCAGCTCAGCCATCATTTATCCTTTTCACCGCTTTTTCTTTTTCCCTCTCTAGGTATTCATTCAACTATTATTATAAGGGTTAGGAAAACCCAGACCACAAAGGATATTAATTTCTAACTGTTCCATATCCTCGGCCGCCGAAGCCTCCACATGATCATAACCCAACAAATGCAATATGCCATGTATTACCATATGTGCAAAGTGTGCCTGGATCGATTTTGCCTGTTTTTTTGCCTCATCGCTCACTACTGCGGCACAAATAACGATATCTCCTAGCAGACAAAGGTCATCAGCCAGCGGCGCATTTAACGGAAAGGCCAGTACATTAGTTGCCGTGGCTTTTTGTCGATATTGCGCATTTAGTTGCGTAATTTCTTTACGATTGACAATCCGCATAGACACCTCGGCTGGCTCAGCATCACAGGCACCAAGGGCTTTAACAGCCCAGCCCTTTAGCTCAACGGCCTCTGGCATTTCAAGTATCTGCGCTGTAGCCGCATAGACTACGTCTATGCGATATATATCGCTAGTTACCAGACTCGGCATTTTTTTCATGCTGCTCGTAAGCCTCAACTATTCTTTGCACCAGCGGGTGCCTGACCACATCTTTTGAGCTGAAATTAGTAAACGAAATACCATCAACATCACCCAACACATTAAGTACATGGCGTAATCCAGATTTAACCTTAAATGGTAAATCTACCTGAGTAATATCCCCAGTGACCACTACAGTCGAACCAAACCCCACACGGGTAAGAAACATTTTCATCTGTTCAACTGTGGTATTTTGACTCTCATCAAGAATAATAAATGAATCATTTAACGTTCTACCGCGCATATACGCCAACGGAGCAACTTCGATAATATTTTTTTCAAGCAGCTTTTCAACTTTTTCAAACCCCAGCATCTCGTATAAGGCGTCATATAATGGACGCAGATAAGGGTCGATTTTTTGACTCAGATCACCCGGTAAAAAACCCAGCTTTTCACCCGCTTCGACCGCCGGCCGAACCAGCAAAATACGCCTTGCGCGCTCCTGCTCTAATGCCTCTACGGCACTGGCTACAGCCAGATAAGTTTTTCCCGTTCCGGCCGGCCCAATACCAAAATTTATATCATGGGCTTTAATCGCCGCACAATATTTCAACTGGTTTTCACCGCGGGGTTTAATACTTTTTTTCTTCGTTACAATAAGCAGCGGCGCTGCTTCAGTTGCTTGCGTCATCAACAAATCGACTCCGGATTCCTGCAGGGATAAATGTACCGCATTGGCCGTAAGTTCGGCATCCCTTTTAACCTCCTTATATAGATAAAGCAGCACCTTACTAGCCGCACTAACACCTTCGTTCTCACCCGATATCTGAAAACTATTACCGCGATTTTTTATCCTGACACCGAGACGTGTCTCAATTTGCTGTAGATGCGCGTTCAATGGCCCACACAGGGACGCCATCTGACGACTATTATCGGGCTCTAATATGATTTGGTATGGCTGGCTTTGATTTTTCAAAGTATGGCTTAAAGGCACTTTGCTTATAGGTTCTATTAAATAGGTTCGATTAATTAGATTTTATCAGTTAACTAAAAATAAGTAGCTCTTGAAAACAAGTGATTCTTAAAAATTAGTAACTCTTAAAAATTAGTGACTCTAGAACAAGGGAAGAATATACCCCCCCTTGCTGACTTTAAAGTGATTCAACAAAATAATTTATATTGCCAGCACGCAATACAAATTAACACGACAAATAAACACGAACGGCTTAAATATTGACAATCAACATACCATTCTCTGAAAAATGCCTCGCAACGAATTAGGCAGCGCCTCGGTTATTTCTACATCAACGAATCGACCTATCAAGCTATGATCCGAGGCACCAAAGTTAACCACTCGATTATTTTCCGTCCGTGCCTGAAGTTGGCCTGGGTCCTTTTTAGAAATACCCGTTACCAGCACGTTCTGGACGCTGCCTACCATGCCTCGACTGATTTGCATGGACTGATTATTAATTTTTGCCTGCAAAATTTTAAGCCGCTCCTTGTATATTTCAATGGGCGTATTATCAACAAGCTCAGCCGCTGGCGTACCGGGACGAGCGCTGTATATAAAGCTGAACGAATGATCAAAGCCAATTTCATCAATCAAAGCCATCGTTGCCTCGAAATCATCGTCAGTTTCACCCGGGAAACCGATAATAAAGTCGGACGACATACTGATATCAGGGCGGATTTTTTTCAGCCGGCGAAGTTTAGATTTATATTCAAGTACTGTATGGCCACGTTTCATTTTAGCCAAAATCCGGTCTGAACCACTTTGTACCGGTAAATGTAAATGACTAACAAGCTCCGGCACGTCAGCGTAGACATCAATCAAACTATCCGTAAATTCCACCGGATGGGAAGTGGTATACCGAATCCGATCAATGCCCTCAATATCAGCGATAATACTAATTAAACAGGCCAGGTCCGCCATCGAGCCATCATCAGTATCACCTCGATAAGCATTAACATTTTGACCCAGCAGATTAACTTCTCGAACGCCTTTATCGGCCAGCACCAAAATTTCACGTAAAACATCATTCATTGGCCGGCTTACTTCTTCGCCACGCGTATAAGGAACGACACAAAAGGAACAGTATTTACTACAGCCTTCCATTATTGACACAAAAGCACTCGGCCCATTAACACTGGGCTCTGGCAAACAATCGAATTTTTCTATTTCTGGAAAACTAATATCTACCACGGCAGATTTAGACTGACCCGCCGTCGCAATAAGTTCGGGTAGTCGGTGCAGCGTTTGTGGGCCAAAAATCACATCAACATAAGGTGCTCGGCTGGCAATCTCGGCCCCTTCCTGACTGGCCACACAGCCGCCTACGCCGATAATCAATTTCGCGTTTTTGTTCTTCAGTAGCCGCCATCTGCCAAGTTGGTGGAAAACCTTTTCCTGCGCTTTCTCTCTGATGGAACAGGTATTCAATAATAACAGGTCAGCTTCGGCTTCTACCTCAGTCACCTCATAGGCCTGATCCTGGCTGAGTAGATCCAACATTCTTGATGAATCATACTCATTCATTTGACAGCCATGAGTTTTTATAAATACTTTAGACACCGCAAAATACTGTTTCAAAAAATAGGCTGGCTATTATAGTCGCCCGATATGCCGAGCGATAGAGTAAACACTTGAAATCCGGCCAGCTGCATCCATATTGTTAAATCATCATTTACTATATGTAGAGATTGATCCACAATTCCTATACGGGTAATGGGTAAAGAGTCTTAAAGAATATGGATAAAGAGCCAACCAGTATGTCGAGCACACCAATCTACAAGGTCATTTTCTATAATCAGGGTGAAATTTTTGAAGTCTATGCGCGAAAAATCTACCAAAGTGATTTATACGGCTTTGTAGAAATTGAAGAGCTTGTTTTTGGTGAACGATCAGGTGTTCTGGTTGACCCCACCGAAGAGAAGTTAAAGACGGAATTTGACGGCGTAAGCAGAAGTTATATCCCCATTCAAGCCATTGTGCGCATTGACGAGGTTGCCAAAGAAGGTATCGGTAAAATAACCGATGCTAAAGGAAGTAATATCTCAACCTTCCCTACGCCGGCATTCACACCGAAAAAAACAGACTAGGATAGACCTTGTACCCTGCCATTCATGCTGCCGACAACGGCAATAAAACCGCATACTGGATGGCAGGTTCTGGCCAAACAGTTACTTACAACCAACTCAATGACGATTCAAATCGTGCTGCGCAGTTATTTCGCCAACAAGGATTAATGCCCGCCGATGGCATTGCGATTTTACTCGACAATGACGTAAATTATCTGAAAATTGCCTGGGCCGCGCAACGTTCTGGCCTATATTACACACCTGTCAGCACCTTCTTTCAACCCTCGGAAATTGAATATATTCTGAGTAATTCCGATGCCAAAATACTTATTACCGCCTCAAAATTCATCGAAAAAATTTGCCTGGACACCTTGCCAGAACTCATTGTTTATCTGATCGATGGTCAATCCCCACGGGCCAGCAACTGGCATGCTGCAATCGAGCTATGCCCTGCCCAGGCAATCGAAGACGAATGCGAGGGCGCTGAAATGATTTATTCTTCAGGCACCACAGGCCTGCCTAAAGGGGTTCGATTTCCAATCTTAAAACATCCCCCAGGCACTGTATCGGCACTGATCCAAACCCGTATCAAGCTGCATAATATCAACCCCGAAACACGCTATTTATCCACTGCCCCGCTCTACCATTCAGCCCCACTGCGCTACAACATGATGGTCACACGATTGGGCGGCACGGCGGTGATTATGGAAAAATTCGACGCCGAGCGAGCTTTACGGCTAATTGACCAAAATCAGATTACCCATAGCCAGTGGGTACCCACCATGTTTGTCCGGCTACTAAAATTATCGCAACAGGTCAAAAACCAGTATAACGTTGCCAGTTTACGTTATGTCATCCACGCTGCAGCACCCTGCCCGGTTGACGTCAAACTAAAAATGATCGACTGGTTTGGCCCCAATCTGTACGAATATTATTCAGGCACTGAGGCCAATGGTTCAACCGCCATCGATACCAAAGAATGGCTGACGCATCAAGGTAGCGTCGGTCGCGCCATACATGGGGATCTATACATTCTTGATGAACAGCAAAAAATATTGCCCGCGGGCGAAATCGGTAGTGTATATTTTGCTAATGGGTCCGATTTTAGCTATTACAAAGATCCTGAAAAAACCCGCCAGGCGAAAAATGACAAAGGCTGGTCAACCCTGGGTGACATAGGTTATCTGGATGAAGCGGGTTACCTTTACTTAAAGGATCGTAAATCTTTTATGATCATCAGTGGTGGTGTGAATATCTACCCCCAGGAAACCGAAAACACACTGGTAATGCACGACAAAGTCATCGATGCAGCAGTATTTGGCATCCCCAATGACGAATTTGGCGAAGAAGTTAAAGCCGCCATACAACTTATAGAACCTGGCGACGCCTCGCCATTACTTGCGCAACAGATAATTGAATTTTGCCGGCAACGGATCTCGCCCATTAAGTGTCCCAAATCTATTGATTTTGTTGCCAATTTGCCCCGCCACCCCACCGGCAAGTTATATAAACGCCTATTAAAAGATCAATATTGGCACGCTAAATAACTCACCAGCTGGTTCGCTTTTTTCTAAAAAGCGACTACACTTTACCCAGAATTAGTTTTATTAAGCCAATTTAGGGACGAATTATGGCAAAGCGCAGAATTACGCTAACCAGTCAGGAAATGAACGAAATCAACAGCCGCACCAAAACTCTTGAGTCACAATTATCAAGATCCAATGCGCGTGTAGATGAACTCGAAAGCGGCCTGGTATTTATCAAGAATTTTATTAGCGAAGAAGCCGAACCGCAGGACCTGGAAAACTTTATAACGGAAATGAGCAAACTAGTCGATCGGGCCATTAATCCCCCAGTTGCCGCGAAAGAAGTTGCAGCGAAAGAAGTTGCTGCAAAAGAAGTTGCCGCGAAAGAAGTAGCCGCAAAAGAAAACGCCTAATCAAAGGTCTCAACCAGGGACCTTTAACCAGGAATTTTGCCTGTCTGTAATCCAGCCCTAATAGGTAGCCCACATAGATGGCTACGTGACTATGTTGATATCCATAGCAGGCGCACTTTGTAGCAACCTTTGTAATGTTTCGTTTTTTCCCGGAAAAATCATCTCGCTAGCCAATTCTATCAGCGGCAATAAAACAAATTGGCGCAGATGCGCTCTCGGGTGCGGGATAATAAGTTGCTTATTCGTACTAACCAGGTCGCCAAAGGTAATTATATCCAGATCGATAATCCTCGAATCATGGTAACCATGTGTTTGCTCACGCCCCATTGCCACTTCTATTTGCTGTAACTGTTTCAACAGCCCATACGCCGTTAAATTAGTAAACCCTGCCACTACCGCATTGAGGAAATCAGCCGCCTGTGGAGCCATATCCTGAGGCGCTGAACGCCAACACGAAGAACAACGCATTTTACCCTCAAACAACTGCCGCAATTGCTCAATAGCCGTCTGCATATTTTTAGTTGGATCGCCTAAATTTGACCCTAGCGCAACAAACACTTCAACAGCCATTCAATCGTCGCCTCTAACCGTTTTTGTAGTCGTTGCTCTCGCTCTAGTTAATAGCCCGATTAAGAACCCAGTTAAGAACTCAGTTAAAAACCCAGTTAAGAACCCAGCTGGCAAACGTTTCCAGCCTGTGATCAATGCCTTCATCTACACCTCCACTAATACGCGGCGTGCATAATAAATCAATCGACCAAAATAGCGTAGGATTTAACGCCTGAGCAGGCCATATGTCAGGATAAATGCGATCACGGCAAACAATAAAACCCACCTGCTGGTGTGGGCGGGTAAATATTCAGACTTTAAAAAAGTATCACTGGTGTTATAAACATTCCATAAATTACCGGAACCATTGCCAACCACCAACTGCCCTTTCATACCCTTTTCCATATGCTGAGCCATATCACAGTGGACCAGATAAGTCTGATCACCCGCAGGGACAATAAAAGTCCCCTGGATAGTTTTCCCAGCCATTGCTTCAAGATGAAACATACCGCCTGGATATAGATATTTTGGCAGTCCATGTACCATCCATTGATGACGGACTTCATCCTCATTGGAAAATACCACCGAAATTCTGCTGCACGCCTCAACACGGTAATCATGTTGACTCATACCAAAAACAGCACCCGGATTATCCGCTGCATAACGTCGACCCGCGCTGACCACAAACTCATATTGCTTTGATATAACATCGCACCCAAATGGAAGTCTATGCGCATTATTATTCATCACCATACCGTCCTCAGATAGCATCATGTTATGCCCACTGTGGTCATGACTGATATCACTCGCGCAACTCAACAAAATAACCGAAAAAATAACCGGCAAATAAAGCATGGCAAGCACCCTTCCTTTGCAGCCTTTCAAGAATATGTTCTCCTTCTGATCACTGGTTACTTATTCACTATTTACTACCAGATACCAGCACCGCACCCGACATACCTGCCGCTAACGCTAACAATAAAATTCTCCCAAACATTAGCCAATCGGTACCCGGGTCGGAAAAAAGTACCGGCGCATAGCTCTGCCATACCGGTATAATTTTTCGATAATATTCAGCGCTAAAGAATTTCTCATAAGATACGCCTTGTGTTTTTGGCCATCCATCCAGACCCATATATTCCTGGTACACAACTGCGCTAATATTACCACCCGGCCCGATACCATCTGTAGTAGTACCTTTATTTTGATGATCATGGAACAGCCAGATGCCAGCGCCATAAGAATGCAATCCGTCATTGCGGGTTGACAGGTCTAAATCAACTCGTTGAGCGGTTGGCAACCAGATAACATCCTGCGCCGCCTGATTTTCAGGCACAACCCCAACCCCGTCTTTATGCGTCAGGTTAAACTTATGCCCGTGAATATGAAACGATATCCCTTTAGAACCACCATTAAGGACTCTTAACTTTATTTTTTCGTCAGGCTCGGTAACAATTAGCGACTCACGAAAAGTATAAGGAAATGATTTGCCATTGAGCAAAAAGTAATCCGCCGTCGCATCGGTAACATCATAATCTCTATGCATAGATCGCGTTACCAACCTTGGATCATTGGACGATTGAACTCGCTGCCCAAGCTGTAAATCAAGGTCTGTATAATGTAAATCGTATTCCTGATCATATTTTTTGGCTATAGCGACAGATGATGAACGAACAAAGCCCGCCCCAACGTTAAGTGTCTGCAACCAATTATTCGGCTGATTTTCCTCAATAACAAACATGCCCTGCAAACCCATCGACACATGTACATGCGGTTGCACATGACAGTGATAAAACATTGTCCCTGTCTGCCGAGGAGTAAGTTCATAACTTCGCGCTTTGCCGGGCATCAGCGGCAACTCACTAGTCAAAGGCACCCCATCATTACCTTGTCCCGTCGCGGTTACAAAGCCATGATCAGCGCCATGCAAATGTATTGTATGGGGCATATAATGAGTATTTTCCAATGTTATAACGACCCTGTCGCCCTGCTCAACTCGAATAACTGGAGACGGCGGGCGCAATCCTGACCTGGCTTTTCTGGATTCAAAATTCTCTCTCGCCATGCCCAAATATTTTGGCGCAAACACCCACAAACCTGGCGTTATGCCTGGTGCGATTTCGTATTGCGTTACTGGCTCAGCCGATTCTGCAGAACTGCCATTAAGTTCAACCACTTCTAGACGGATATGAATAACATCAGGATCACCATCCCCATCAAGGTCCTCCCCTTTGGTGACCGCATCTGCAGCCAGGCCACTTTTCAATAAGGTATCATCTGAGACATTATTAGCACCCCGCACAAAAGTCGCAACACTATAAGGGTTGTCAGATAAACAGGTTTTTGATGGCGACACGTTAACACCATCAATTTCAAAAGCTGACCGCCAACCTGCCAAATCCGGCGGGCAGTATATTTCAGCACCAACCGTTTCAACCGGCTTTGAAACTGGCAATGCCAAATAAGCCGCCGCGCCAAACCATCGACTAATCTCTAGCCGTAAGGCCAACGGATACCAGCCAGGGGGGAATGCTACAACCACCAGAATCAACGCCACAAGCAGATACTGTCTACGACTCATAGGACAATATAGCTCCGCGAACGTTTCAGCTTGAAGCTACCCCTTCCAGCGCTCTTCAAACTATTCATCAAGCGTACCTCTATACTTCCCCCGAAACGACCTATGAAACTTCTCCTGAAACTTATTCTTCAAATCAGGAAACCACAATAGCCCTCGGCTATACATAAACTGAAGCTGCAACAGCACAACAATTGCCAACAAAGCATGCCAGTAGTTCAGGCCAGTGCCACCGACGACAAAAGGAAATACCGCATGATAGACAATCTCCTTACTCGGATGACCGGCGCTAACAATACCAATATAGGCACCAGGGTCTACAAAGGCATATTCAAACGTTAGTTGTTCGAGCTTCTGTGGGCCTACAGTTTGATAAAACACGGTTTGCGCTTCGATATTTTCGATTAAGGCGATATTTTCCCAACGAGCAAACTGACCCAGGCCATTGATATCCTTAATGATGCGAAAATCCACCGCTACATCTTTCAGACTGTTATGCAGATAATCCAGCACAAAAACCGTTTTAGCTACCGCAGGTAGATCTTCACAATATTCATCAACGGGGTTAGCTTGCGGCTGGTATACCGTAAAATGCGCCGTATAAAAACCGATTTTAATCATACAACTACCTGCCTCACCAACAACGCCACCTGCCCCCAGCACATCATTAGCAAGTACCAGAAGCACAACCACCAGTCCTATAACCTTTCTTATACTCACTCTTTATACCCGTTTTGTACTCGTCTTATATCTGCTCAACAATCCAACCCAACAATCCAACCCAACAACACAGCAGATGGTTCGAAAGCTTAACCCATTCGAGCCCCAATATAAAAACATCAAAAATGTTGCTAGCGCACAGATCGACCCAGGCCCAACAATAGTATTATTTCGACACTGACAATATTCATAGCGACACCATTCACAGCGACACTATTCACAGCAACACTAATAACCCGCATAGATAAAATTACTCAAACGACTCTAAATAATTTGACTTCAAAACAGACTGAGGTTAGTTTATTGGCATTGGTTGACCATCAACTTATTTGCATTCCCTGCAGTACTGTCGTCCCAATAGACAGTTGGCCTGATAAGTCACGGCCCGTATTAGCCACACAGAAGTCTTAGACGTACCCAAGGATATTGTATGTTTGTTGCTATTGTATTGGTTTTACTCGTAGTCGGTTCAATTGCGTTTCACTTTATCAGCCCCTGGTGGTTCACGCCAATTGCCTCCAATTGGCAAACCATTGATGATACCGTTAATATTACCTTTTGGGTCACCGGCGCGGTTTTTGTCGCTGTTAACCTGTTTATGGCTTATGCAATAATTAAATATCGGCATAACCCGAAAAATAACCAACCCGCACATTATGAACCCGAAAATTCAAGGCTTGAAGCCTGGCTCACTGGCATAACTGCCATAGGCGTCGCTGCGCTGCTGGCGCCAGGGCTCTATGTATGGGGGCAATTTGTCAACGTACCCGAAGATGCCACTGAAATTGAAGCCATGGGTGAGCAATGGCGCTGGTCATTCCGCCTACCCGGTAAAGACGGCATCCTTGGCACCACCAATGCCACACTGGTCGATATAAACAACCCGTTTGGCATCAACCCAGATGACAGTACAGGCCTGGATGATATCCTTATCAGCCGGAACAATGTCCATCTACCCATAGATCAGCCGGTGAAGTTTTTACTCCGTTCCAAAGATGTGCTGCACGACTTTGCTGTTGCAGAATTCCGAGTAAAGATGGACCTTGTACCTGGACTGGTCTCCTATCTCTGGTTCACCCCCACGCGCACCGGCACCTTTGATATTTTATGCGAAGAACTTTGCGGTGTTGGTCACTTCACGATGCGTGGCAGAGTAATAGTAGACACCGCAGAAGACTATCAAACTTGGCTAGACCAACAGTTAAGCTTCGCAGACATTCAGGCCATCGGGCCCGGCGACCAGATCGCAGGCCAGGCGCTCTACACGGTATGCAGTTCCTGTCACGGCAGCAGCGGCGAAGGCAATATCGCGCTCAACTCGCCAAAAATTGCAGGCCAGCATTCATGGTATCTACGGCAGCAACTACAAAATTTTAAGCAAGGCATCCGTGGCACCCATAAAGATGATGTCTATGGTCAGCAAATGGCAGCGATGATGGCTGTACTGGCCGACAACAAGGCAGTACGTGACGTTGCAGCTTATGTCGCCGCACTACCCTCAACAGTTTCTGATCAGAACCTCAGCGCTGATTTAATTAAGGATGCCGATTTAGAACACGGCAAAAAACTCTATAACACCTGCGGCACCTGTCACGGCGCCAACGGACAGGGCAATTATGCATTGAATTCACCGCGCATTAGCGGCCAGGAAGCCTGGTATATGATCAGGCAACTAAAGAACTTTAAAGACAGAGTACGCGGCGCCCATCCAGACGATGTATTCGGTCCTTCTATGTCTAGTATGGCCAGTTATCTCAGGGACGAACAATCGATAGCCGATGTCGCTGCTTATGTAACAACACTTACCACTGATACCGGCCAGTCAAAAGAATCATTGGTTCAAATAGAAACAGACCAGATTTCACTTGCAGGAGGTGGTTAATGGCTTACGTTGCGATTGCTGATAAAGGGCAGGATCTATCTCATCCTCATAGTTTTATTACAAAATACATATGGAGCCAGGATCACAAGGTAATAGCTATCCAGTATGGACTAACTGCCATTGCGGTAGGTTTTGTAGCATTGCTGCTGTCTGGTGTCATGCGACTACAACTCGGGTTTCCAGATACCTTTTCATTTATTGACCCCAGTGAATATTATCAGGCAGTGACCATGCACGGCATGATCATGGTGATCTATTTACTCACAGCACTATTTCTTGGCGGCTTTGGCAACTATCTTATCCCGCTGATGGTCGGTGCCAGAGACATGGTCTTCCCCTATCTAAATATGCTGAGTTACTGGGTTTATTTGCTCTCCGTCATCATATTAATGGGCAGTTTTTTTGTCACCGGCGGTCCAACAGGAGCAGGCTGGACGCTCTATCCGCCACAGGCAATACTAGAAGGCACACCTGGCGCCGATGGCGGCATTGTGTTGATGTTAATATCATTGATCGTATTCATTGTCGCTTTCACGATGGGCGGCCTAAATTATGTCACTACAGTGCTTCAAGCCAGAACACGCGGCATGAGTCTGATGAGAATGCCATTATCTGTCTGGGGTATCTTTACCGCTACAGTACTCGGTTTACTTGCTTTCCCTGCATTATTAGTCAGCGGCATAATGATGATACTGGACCGGCTGCTAGGAACCAGCTTCTTTATGCCAGCGATTGTCTCCCTCGGCGAGCAAACCAGTTATGGTGGTGGCAGCCCAGTGCTATTCCAGCATCTGTTCTGGTTTTTCGGCCACCCAGAAGTTTATATCGTTGCACTACCTGCCTTTGGTATCGTTTCGGACCTCCTCAGTACCCATGCTCGGAAAAACATTTTTGGCTACCGTATGATGGTCTGGGCCATTGTCGCCATTGGCGGCTTAAGCTTCGTTGTCTGGGCTCATCATATGTATGTCAGCGGCATGAACCCTTACTTCGGATTTTTCTTCGCCACAACTACCCTTATCATCGCTGTGCCAACCGCTATAAAAGTATATAACTGGGTGCTTACCCTGTGGCGCGGCAACATACATTTCACTGTGCCTATGCTGTTTGCTATTGGGTTTATATTTACCTTTACACATGGTGGTCTAACTGGCATTTTCCTTGGCAATGTTGTTGTAGATCTGCCTTTATCTGACACCTATTTTGTCATTGCCCATTTCCATATGGTCATGGGGGTCTCACCGATACTGGTTGTCTTCGGAGCGCTCTATCACTGGTATCCAAAAATAACTGGCAGGATGTTTAACGACACTCTCGGTAAAATACATTTTTGGGGCACCTTCCTCGGCACCTACTCAATTTATTTGCCCATGCATTACCTGGGTTTTCTTGGTGTACCCAGGCGATATTTCGCCTACGAGGGGATCAACTTTATTCCTGAATCCGCACAAACCCTTAATGAGGCCATAACAATTGCTGCACTCATCGTCGCCGCTTTTCAATTCCTATTTGTTTTTAACGTCATCTGGAGCCTTTTCAAGGGCAAGAAAGCCCCTGGTAACCCATGGAATGCAACCACACTAGAATGGCAAACGCCCCAAACTCCGCCCGAACATGGCAACTGGGGCCCTGAGTTACCTAATGTCTATCGCTGGGCCTACGACTATAGCGTACCCGGTGCAGACAAGGACTTTATTCCTCAAAACCAGCCTCCAGGGGATAACCGACAGCCCCCAATAACGACACCTAGGGAACAACCTCGCGAGGTTGAACCCGCGTGAGTATCATAGTTTCAGTTATCGTACTTTTTGTTATTGCCGCCTACTATTGGCTATGGCGACAGAAGATCATGGAAAAACCCTGGCTAACTGAAAGCCCATTGGTCGACATACCAACAGACCCCGACGACAGACAAACAGGAAATGCGACATTCAGCAGCCTGGCGCCCCTTGGTAACGGCATAACAGATGAATCATTTCAATCTGCTGGAAAAACCGGCCTAATGTTTTTCCTGGCTGTGATCACTAGCTTATTTGCGCTTTTTGTCAGCGCATATTTTATCCGCATGGAACTTGACGACTGGACTCCCCTCGCAGAACCCACAATACTCTGGACCAACACCTTATTATTAATATTCGGCAGTATCGCTATTCAATTAACATCTTATGGCGTCAAAGATCATCATTTATCGGTCACCAGATATGCCCTGCTCGCCACCGGCATATTCACCTGGGCTTTTATTGCAGGACAGCTAATTGCGTGGCAACAACTGGTAGACAACGGTTTCTACCTGCAAACCAACCCCGCCAACGCATTTTTTTACGTCATTACCGGGCTGCACGGACTACATATGTTAGGTGGTCTTTGGGTCTGGTTTAGAACCACATTAAAAATATGGCTGCGGAAAGAACACGATCAAGTTGCAGAAAGTATTGAACTATGTCGTACCTATTGGCACTACCTGCTACTGGTTTGGCTAGGGCTTTTTGCTCTGCTGCTTTCTACCTAAAGGTAATTAGCTAATATGCACATTTAACAACGCACTTAATGAACGCCAACAATTTGGAGGTTGGTATGACCGACAGCATATCGATGACCCAACCAGAAGCATCTCAAGAAGGGGTGCCTGGGCTGGTGGAAGACTGGTCCGCAGATAAACAGACTTTCCCTGTACCATGGGGCAAGGCAATGATGTGGATATTCCTTCTAAGCGACACCTTTATCTTTACAATATTCCTCACCGCCTACATGAATGTGCGCATGACCACCACGGTAGACTGGCCTGTTCCCAGTGAAGTTTTCGCACTAACCATCTTTGGCAATCACATTCCGTTGATACTCATTGCCATAATGACCTTCATCTTGATTAGCAGCAGCGGCACAATGGCGATGGCTGTCAATTTTAGTTATCGCCGAGATCGAAAAAAGGTCGCTATACTAATGTTAATAACAGCAGCCTTTGGCCTTAGCTTCGTTGGCATGCAGGTATTCGAATGGAGCAAACTTATCCTGGAAGAGGGGGTGAGGCCCTGGGGCAATCCTATGGGTGCTGCGCAATTTGGTTCGGCATTTTTTATGATTACCGGTTTTCACGGCTTTCATGTCTCAATTGGCGTTATCTACTTAACGGTGGTTGCCCTCAAGGTGCTACGTGGTGACTATGACAAAAAAGGTAACTATGAAATTGTAGAAATTACCGGCCTGTACTGGCACTTTGTTGATCTAGTCTGGGTATTCATTTTCGCTTTTTTCTACTTATGGTAAGGAGATAAACAATGTCTGAAGCTATTCAACCTTCACCTGAACAAACCCATGATGAAGGGCACCCTATAAGTGTTTATCTAAAGGTTTGGGCGCTCCTGTTTGTGCTAAGCACCTTGTCTTACCTGGTAGACTACTGGGATTTTCAGGGTATCTTACGCTGGTCTCTGATTATCACCTTTATGATTTTAAAGGCGGGGTTCATTATCGCAATTTTTATGCATATGGCCTGGGAGAGATTATCTCTGGTCTACGCCATCTTAATGCCACCCTTAGTATTATTAGTACTCATTGCTTTAATGGCAAGTGAAGCCAACTATACATTTTTAACACGGTTATTTTTCTTTTTGTAACTTTTTATAAATAACCACTTTGTTAATAGCCACTTTGTCTAGCGAGCAATATATTTGGCAAGCAATAAGTCTAAAAAGCAAAACCTACAAGGCAATAAACTGGCGGGGGACAGATACAAACATCCCTCAGCCAGTTGAACGGCGCTTCCGAACCGATACTTGTTTAACGGCATAAATACACCCATTAACAACGGATCATTTAATGGGCGCACAAATAGAGAATTTTCTGCAATCCAGAAAACATGCTATCTCGCCAGGCTACTAATATAAGCAACAACATCTGCAACGGCCTTTTCATCGGGCAACGTCATTGCCATCGGCCTCATCTGTTGGCCATATATATCTTTACTATCACTGCCTCTAATACCTTTTTTGAAATTTTGCAACTGACGTACTAGATACCAATCCTGTTGCACCAGCAGGCCCGGCCCATGCCGCGCCTTAATACCCTTACCATCTGGCCCATGGCAACTAGCACAAAGCATATAACGCGCTTTACCTGCAGCAGCATCGCCTTTAATAGTAGTGGATGCCGGCGGCTTCGAAAAACTGGCTATATAGGTGGCTACAGCTTTCACCGCAGCATCATTAGCTAACGTCATAGCCATTGGCTGCATCTGCCTACCATAAATATCATCGCCATGTTTACCCCGCCGCCCCTTTCTGAAATTATTTATCTGTGCTTCAAGATACCAGATTTCCTGACCAGCCAACGCCGGCGAGTTTGTTGCGACATTACCCTCACCCTGGCTGCCATGACAACTCGCACACAATGCGTAACTGCTCCTGCCATCAGCGAAAACCGCCGAACTAAAAAGCACCATAACCATTATTAACCACGACTTCATAATCACTACCCCCCCATTCGTTTTTCACATATTCTAATTTTACCACCGCACAACCACCAAATAGAAGCTTGTTTCTATTTGGTACTGTGCAAATGATCGCTTTAGTGTATTTTCATTAAGCGCAAGACAAAACTTCGCAACCGCGTTAAATACTTATATCAAATACAACAAAGCCGCCAATATCTATACCCGTGCAAACAGGCATAGATATTGGCGGCTAATTTCAATAAAACGTTTATCAGGCTATTTCAGGTGGTGCACTTTTGGGCCGCGATAATTCGCTATCAACCTGCCCGTGCCCACCCACTTCGTTGGGCACCACAGTTACCGCTGAACTTTCTTCTACATCAGGCGCTATTACAGATTTGGGCTCAACCTGTGCGTGACTAAACAAATTACGATCTATCCAACGATATAAGTGATTGCGCCAGTATAAAACCCAATGCGGCTGACCAATTTCGGTACCCTTTTCTTCCAGCCGCTGATGTTTAAGCAGTAATCGTTCGAGTACCGGCTCCTGCTCAGGGTCCAGCTCAACAATAAAGACATGCATGCCTTCCGCAAGCGCCGCCTGGAACTCTTTATAATGTCGATTGGGCCTTTGAAAACCAATAAAGCCCCCTTCCCAGGTACTAAACCCAAAAACAACCACGGACAAAAATATATAGGGCATCCAGCCTACATTCAGTTGTGGTAAGCCTAATAAATACGCGCTAACAATGATTATTGCCGCACCCATCAGGCCTACAATAGCGCCGATTTCTCCCGAGCGGATAACGTCACTTTTAAATAGCGACTGCACCGCATGAAGATGGATATGGTTAGCAACGCCAAGATCGTCATTGCTAAGCACATGAATTTGCAGGTTCTCTACACCCCCTGCCTCTAACTCCTGTTCAAGTAGATCTAGGTCATCTAGATCATCACTTACAAAATAATGCCTCAATGTATTCATACTACCTCCAGTTAAATGTTGAGGTAACCGATACGAAGATCATTTAGAGTGTCATTCATCTGCCGGAAACAACACCGGTCGGAACTGCGAAAGGACGCACACGACTAAGTTGACACGGTCACTTTTACTTTAGCATGAGTTTCTTAAAAAAATACAGCTTTTTTTAAGAACTACAAAAATAGCGTCTGTCTAGTTAAAATAGCATGAAATGTCCCAACCTGGACACAATTCATCCAATATCATACTGGATCGACTGCTATTTCTTTGATAGCCATGGCCACGCACCCCAGAAACACCGCTTTATCGTATTGTTAGCGACTAACATACAGGCTATATCAATTAGATTTTTTATTCTTAAACGACCAGAAATACAAATTTCACGTTGCCAATCACAACGCTCTATTGCAAGCAAAAAAATCAAACAGGATTCAAGTTAGACGTTTTTTCACCTTACATGAAACAGATGCCGCACGGCGGCATTACACCCTGTTCGTATCGCTTGTAGGCGCATATACTTTTACCTTCCGTAATGGTAGCTTTGACTTTCTATGCCCAATGCATCCTCAATAAGGAACAATTATGAAAGCAGCTGTTTTGCGCGAAGCTAATAAACCGATGGAAATCGAAGAGGTTCAAATTTCCAAGCCTGGACCGCGTGAAGTTATGGTTAGGCCCATTGCAGCGGGTGTTTGCCATAGCGACCTGCATTTCATGGATGGCTCGTACCCCTATATGCTACCCACGATTTTAGGCCACGAGAGCGCCGGCATCGTCGAGGAAGTCGGCAAAGATGTCACCTATGTAAAAAAGGGCGACAGTGTCATTACCTGCCTTTCTGCTTTTTGCGGCCATTGCAACCATTGCCTGACCGGCCACCTGTCGCGCTGTAATTCTCCAGAGGTATCAAGAAAACCCGAGGAAGAAGCCAGAATCTCTAAGGCGGGCAGCCAAATTCATCAATTCCTGAACCTGTCTTCTTTTGCCGAACTGATGCTCATTCACGAACATGCACTGGTCAAAGTCCGCGAAGACATGCCAATGGACCGTGCGGCACTGATTGGTTGTTCAACCACAACTGGCGTTGGCGCTGTTTTCCATACCGCAAAAGTTGAACCAGGGTCTACTGTCGCTGTTCTCGGTTGTGGCGGCGTGGGTCTGGCTGCAATTAATGGTGCCGCTATCGCCGGTGCAGGGCGTATAATCGCCGTAGACATGGTTGATTCCAAATTAGACCTGGCCAAAGCAGTGGGCGCCACTGACGTAGTTAACGCAAGCTCTGGTGAAGCTGTTGGGCAAATCATAGAAATGACCCAGGGCGGTTGTGACTATACCTTTGAGGCCATTGGCCTGAAAGCGACCGCAGAACAAGCATTTCAAATGTTGGCCCCAGGCGGCACAGCAACCATTATCGGCATGATTCCCGTTGGCACCATGGTTGAACTACATGGGGTCGACTTCCTGTCAGAAAAGAAAATCCAGGGTTCCAACATGGGCTCTAATCGATTCCGCGTTGACATGCCACGCTTTGTTGATTTTTATCTGAATGGAAAACTGCATCTGGACCAGATGATATCCAAACACATAAAGCTTGAGCAGGTGAACGATGCCCTCGAGGCATTAAAGTCCGGCCAGGAAGCACGCCATATCATAATGTTTGATTAGACAGGCTTTTATTACCACCTGCCATCAATAGACACCAACAAGGAAGCGCATGTCAAGAATAGAAGTAGAGTCAGAAATCACCGGTAATGTATGGAAAATTGAACTGAAGGTGGGCGATAAAGTAGAGGCAGAGGACGTAATAATGATTTTGGAATCAATGAAGATGGAAATTCCCGTTGAAGCGCCCAGTGCAGGTACAATCGTGGAGATTCTGGTCAAGGAAGAAGACTCTGTAGAAGAGGATCAAATTTTGGCCATCATTGAGTCTTAGACCGTTAAGCACCGATTCATAACCCTGTGACCACTGGCTCTTAACTATTGACCGCTAGCCAATGTTCGCAGGGTTATGGGTCGATGCCAGCCTATTCTGGATCCGCCATGGGCTTGATCAGATCCTGCAAGTTAGTGGTTAGTCTATTATAAGTTTGCTGATCAACGCCAAAAGCCCAATCGGATCTAGGATGATCCTTTAACCGCAGCCAATACGCATTTTCTACGTTTACCAGCTGGATTATGATGCGCCGGCTATCAACCAGCTCATAATGCACTTCGCTCGCGTTGGCAAAGTCTATTTCCGCTACTTTTTTGATATCATCAAACCGTAGACTCACCAAACTCCGACCCAGACCATCAATAATTGAAGGATATTTCAATTCTGCATCCGCCGGCAATCCAATCAGCGCAAGTTGACCATCCTGCCTGGTTACAATCACATTACCAGCGTCATTAATAAAGCTTATTTGCTGTATATTGTCAGCATTTACATCAATGACGCTATTTTCCAACCATGTGAGTGGGTCAGCCGACACATCAGGCTGGGTACTGATAAGCCACACCTGATTAACATCTGCATCATCACCCAGCAGACGAATATACCGGCCTTTACGCTTTGCCGTTGAATTGCCGATAACCAGCTGATAGGTTTGATTGTCAGTCGAAAGTTGTATTTCGGTCCCACCTTCGCCGACACCTAACAACGAGAAATTTTCAGGTTTACGGGTTTTCTTTTCCACTAATCTGGCGGACGCCAATGAATTCAGCATCAAACGAAGCTGCTTCAGTTGTATTTGCAACTGATACTTTTCCTCTACAATCCACTGTATTTTCGGTTGTTCTGAGTTTACCTGGTCCGACGTAGTACTTGATTCCGGCCTGTCTATCAGGGCAAGTGGAATTTTGCGCCGCAAAGTTGCCTGCATATCCTTATTTTTAATTACGACGCTATGGACCTCATCCAACGTCTCGCCCAGGGACGGGAATAATAACGCCCCTGTTTCACTTTCGTGGCCTGACCTGCGGCCTTGATTCAATATCACAGCAGCAATCATTACTATGACTACTAAACCCCATAGCAGATTACGACTCATATTCAGACCCTCGACCACGGCGCAAATAATTAAATACCAATAACATCAGCGTTAATATAATCGGCACTAAAGCAATATTGATGAATTTCAGGGTACTACCCAGCTGCTCTATATCCTTGTCGAGTTGCCGCCTGACCTCACGCAATTGTCTGCGAATACGCAACTTTTCTTCCTGAAAACGACCCAGGGTTAACTCCTGCTGCGGCGTTAAACTCAAAATACCCTGGTCGCTCTGGCTCGCTTCCAGCTCACCCAGTTGCCGCTCAGTTTCTGCAAGCTGCGCTTGAAGGTCATTAGCGTTCTGTAAAAATTTGGCTTCTGCTTCCCGCTGTAACTCCTGCACCACATCAAATGGGCGGGAAAACCGACCCCGACTGCGTACTTTTATTAACTCACTACTGCCCACCAGGTTATCAACTGCATTGATAACAAAATCGCCATTATTAGCCCAGGGACTTGCAATCCGCTGGCCAAAAAAATCCTGCACCTGGACCCACATATGATCTGACAACAGGTCAGTATCTGCCACCACTATAACGTTGATATTGTCTGTTGCAGATATATGTTTATTTCCCACCTCAACCTCTGGCGCCGCCAACATTTCCGGAAATGCAGAAACTGCGCTACCCGATAGTCTGGCAGCAACAGTAAACACCTCCCCGGTCGGCTTGAAATCCTGCTGTAGATCCGCCGGGTCAGCAAGCGTCGCCAGGCGTAGGGTATTTAAAGGCTGCGCATAGACACTAGAGCTGATTAGTGGTGTCACAACGGTTTGGATAGGTGTCACAACGGTCTGGATAACGGTCTGATCAGAAGTCACAGCGGTTTGACCATCCGACATAGTATCCAGAATACCCACTGAGGAAAAATTAATGCTCTCCAACGACGCCAGGGTTACATCATCTGCTTGAAAATTATCAACCCCCATACCCAATATTGTCATATGGCGTTGCGGTTGGCCTGAAGGCCCGGTAACAGTAAGCGCCGTTTGAGCATCCCCAAGCACCACATCAGGACGCATCTCGATACCCCAGGCAGCCAATAAAGGTCGTAAGTCGGATGGTAAAGACGGCGCCGCCGGCATCATTGGGTTGGGCGCAGAGGGCCGATCCCGCTCAGCCAACGGATCGACAAAAGCGAGCATTTTACCACCTGCCATCACAAACTGATCAATACCATATAGCAGCTGATCAGAAAGCTCTTTAGGATGAATAACTATTAGCAGATCAATGTTACTATCAATTACTTCAGCATCCGCAGCAACAGTTTCTAGTTCAAATAATTGTCCCAGCTGATCAACAAAAAGCCACGCTGGAGTGGTCTGAAAAGTCTGCATATCAACATCGGATTGCACCTTTAGTGACGACAGAATACCCACTATCGGTTTTTTACTAACCACCAGGTTTTGTACCAACTTACTGATTTCATATTCTAAAAATGCTTCTTTATCCGGTTGAAAGAAAGCAATCACCTGCTGTTCATCAACCGCGTTAGTGCCCGCCAGACCAAAGTAAAGGCTATCCCCAGCATTATTAATAGGCACACTTTGCAGGCCAAATTCTGCGGCTAAGTCTTCATCTTCTGAAAATGGCTGCGGATCTATTATAGTTAACTTAATTTTCCCGTTTGCCGCCAGCTCATACTCTAACAGTAATTCTTCAACCTGCCGAGCGTATGCGCGCAGCCCAGTAAGCTCTTTGCTTGAAGCCGCCGAAAAGAAAAAATGCAGGTTGATCGGCTCATCAATTTTAGCCAATATTTGCTCGCTGCCATCAGACAGGGTATAGAGGCCATTCTCAGTCAAATCCAGTCGAGCAGATGAAAACAATTGATTATTCAATAAGATGAATGTCAGAAACCCCAGCGCAACCAAACCAAGACCAATAATAGAATTCCAGTTATTCTGCTTTATCATGCTCAATTCGCCTGTTTTATTTCAATGACAATCATGGTTGCAGCTAGCCAGGCCACAATAAGCGACAGGAAATAAAACAAATCCTGAAGACTCAAAACACCTTTCGAAATGGCATTAAAATGGGTCAGGAAACTGAGACTGGCAAGGCCATCTAACACCAGTAACGGCACCCAGTCTTCAAACAGATTTAAAACCAGCGGAAACCCTGCCAAAACAAATAATAAACAAATCAGGCCAGTGAGGATAAAGGCGATTACCTGACTTTTACTGAGCGCTGAGATACATGAACCAATCGCTAAAAATCCACCCGCCATTAACCAACTACCAATATATCCGGCAAAAATTGCACCGTTATCAGGGCTACCTAAATAATTAACGGTTATCCAGAGGGGGAAGGTCAATACCAGCGCCAGCCCAGTAAAAAACCAGGCTGCCAGGAACTTTCCGACCACTGCATCGAATTTACGAATTGGTAGCGTCATTAATAATTCAATACTGCCAGACTTCCTTTCTTCAGACCAAAGCCGCATCGAAATGGCCGGCACCAGAAACAAATACAACCAGGGGTGAAAATTAAAAAACGGCATCAAATCCGCTTGCCCTCTTTCAAAAAAATTACCCATATAAAAAGTAAATACACCCGATAGCACTAAAAAAATCAGGATAAAAACATAGGCTAAATGGGTAACGAAATAGCTCGCTAATTCGCGTTTAACAATAATACCTAAATGACTCAACTTAAATTCTCCAACTCACTATCTTCAACTGTCACCTGCCTGAACACCTCATCCAGCCGCCCCCGTTCCTGGAAGATCGATTCAGGCACCAGTTCATGCTGAGAAAGAAATTGGCTCAACGCAACAAACAATTTGGCTTTATCCTCTGGGAATACGGTCAGGCTCGACTCGGTTTGCTCTACCGAGGCAACACTGGCCAATTCAGCGATACCGGATACAATATTTTCTAACGCCGTTGCAGCTGTAAAACGAATACTAACTGCACCATCAAACTTCGATCTGCTGGCTAATTGTTCTGGCGTACAGTCCACCACCAGCCTGCCTTCTGAAATAATCACCACCCGACTACAGACTGCCGCAACCTCTTCAAGTATATGGGTTGATATAATGACTATTTTATCCTTCGACAATCCCCTAATTAGCTCCCGCACCTGCTGTTTCTGGTTAGGGTCCAGACCATCAGTCGGCTCGTCCAGGATCAATACCTTCGGGTCATGAATGATTGCCTGCGCTAATCCCACCCGCCGTTTATAACCTTTTGAGAGCGTTTCAATCCGTTGCCCAAGCACCCTTTGCAGGGACATTTTTTCCACCACATCGGCCACTCGCTGAACTTTTTCTGCACCACTAAAACCCCTAATTTCAGCAATAAACCCAAGGAAGGACGCCGGTGTCATCTCGTCATAACAGGGTGCCCCTTCAGGTAGATACCCAATAAGCTTTTGTGCCGCTAGCTGCTCACTACCGATATCATGCCCATGGATATTGATACTGCCAGAAGTTGGCGCCACAAAACCGGTCAGCATTTTCATGGTAGTGGACTTACCCGCACCATTAGGCCCAAGAAAACCTAAAATTTCTCCTGCCACCAGCGAAAGTGACAGATCGTCAACGGCCTTCAGGGCACCGAACTGTTTACTTAAGTGCGATATTTCAATCATGAGATTCCGTTCAAAAAATCCCATATATTACTGTACCGATCAATGCTAAGGCAATTTATTAGTAACGGGCTACGATACGCGTAGCAGAACTGGCAGGATAAAAATGCTATCGATTTATATCGGCTTACGGGGATAGACGACGCGAACAAGGCGCCGTAAGAGGCACACAACAGATAACCTGGGGAAAATGGCCCGCGAAAGGAAGGAGCGCCACAACATCGGCAGCTTAACTCAGCGCACCCCAAGAACTAAGGCCGGCATGAAAGGCCCAAAGAAAGAACCCGCCAGAAGAGAGCATCCAAAAGAACAGCTGGTACTACTTTCCTTAAATTACCATCCTTTATTTGGCATCCTTCAGCTACAGATTAGCATCAAATTCTATCGGGCATATACACGGTATAAGTCTGCATGCGCACATAAGGCGCTCGCCTGGTTTTATGTCGCCGATAAGTCGAAATTTTCCAAAATTCCTGCAGATATCGTTTTATACCGCGCCGATGTTGTTTTCTTCGATCAGTACCTGAGCGTCTTTCTGCAAAAGTTATCTTCTTCATATACAGGACTCCTGAATGAGAAGCCTCAGCATAATATAATCAACAAATTTCGAGAACGAACAATATGTCCTAAAAACAGCCGTAATTATTCGAAGATTTTATAGCCAGCCAGTTTTTCGAACAATTAGAGCTAATAACCCAGGCCTGTTATTCCACGGCGATGTTAAGTATTATCTCGTTTTAAAGAGCCTTCGACACGACTTCATGCCGAAACCATCCACCACAACAGCATCTGGGATAACAAGAGAAGCAGCGCTAATTTTTCTCTTGAGCTATATTGTTGTGGATCAGGCTTATAGCTTTAAAATGACGCCAACGAACCTTTTTAACTTAATGAATTTGGCCTCAGAAGCGGAAACTACGCTTAAGTCTCATGTTGGTCTTATTCCACATGAGCTGATTGAAACACTTGCCAAACAATTTATTGAAACACAGCATGAAACCTAATAAGCCCCTTCAAAGCAGCCTGCAACAATTATCTCGCCCCGCTGGTGTGATATTCGACCTGGATGGTACATTACTCGATACCGAACCGCTTTATACCATTGCAACACAAAAGGTACTCGACCCCTTTGGCGCAACATTTACCGCCGAACTTAAACAACGTTGCCTTGGCGGCGACTCTCGCATCAGCGCAAAAATTGTCATCGACCATTGCAATCTACCTCTTAGCGTCAGTGAATTTTTAGCCAACCGAGAAGTATATCTAAACCAATTATTCCTTAATTCGCCCGACATGCCAGGCGCAGAGAATTTTATTACCGGCTTATCAAAAGCCGCTATCCCCATGGGCCTGGCGACCAGCTCGCATCAGCATTTATGTGACTTAAAATTAAAATCCAAACCCTGGCGATACAACCTTAAAGAGATTATCTGCGGCGATCACGCTGATTTAGAACGCAGCAAACCCAACCCAGATATATACCTGCTGTGCGCAAAAAAGCTTAAATTACCGGCTGAAAAATGTCTGGCGTTTGAAGATTCACCCACTGGTGTGCAGGCAGCCGTGGCAGCCGGCATGACCGTCATTGGCGTCAATAGCCCTTATGTCCAGGTCGGCGCACTGACAGGTACACTTTTTACCATTGATAGCTATGCGGAGCTTAGTGCCACGCTATCTGCGTGGACTGATTCTCCAGATTAAACCTGGATGAAAATTAAACACCGATGGCAAATATTTGAAGATATAATTGCATTGTATCCCTGCCCACTAGTCCTCCAATTCGCCATCTGGGCTACTAACACGCAAGGTTGAATTAACCATACCGTTCCAGAAGTCCATATTCTGTTCGAGTACCTGGCTCATCAATCCCCGCGGCTCAGAACTCGCAACATCAGAGGCAACATCCCCCACCTTATATTGATACGCTTCAAAGTGGTCAATAAAGGTATCTACGCTTTGTTCTATGTATTGACTAACCACCCGCTGCATCGGTATACCATAAAACTGAATCAACCGTTCTAGTACCTTATCTGTCAGAATCGGCTCATCACCAGCGCCTTCCTGTTCAGTAATAATTTGTAATAATACTGAACGCGTAAGATCTTTGGCTGATTTAGAGTCCAGCACCGAAATAGTTTCACCGGTGAGAATGATCTTGTGGATGTCCTCAACAGTAACATATCGACTTTCTTGTATATCGTACAGACGCCTATTTGGATATTTTTTAAATTCACGCATTCGTACTTTCCCTATTAAGTGGCTCTTTCGCCACCCATTATTTTTATAATTACGGGTACTACTATTGTTTTACGCCCAGCATTCCTTCCTATCTATATTGGTATATGTCATCACTTTAACCCCGCAACGATGCTTGAGTGTCGCTTAGTTAACCAATGGAATCAAGCCGCAAATAGCGCCTACCCATCCAGTATGCTGGAAAATTTATCGCTATTTCCTTGATTTTGAAGCCTTGATATATATAATGCGGCAGCGCAACAAATGACACATTGGAGTTACACGACGCGATTCTCATAAACCTCGCAATAATTATTGAATGTTTTTGATAGCTATCAAGAATCATCTAATACACCGCAATATGACTCATATTACAACTAATACTAAGCACTATTACTAAGAACTAATACTAGTCACTCCAAACCCGATTCACCGGAGCTGGCTATATAACAAGCCTACTAATGGTTTATATGAGCAACATGACCAAAAATATATTTGAGCAACACCTATAAATTCAACCCTAACACAAGAACTTTATATCCCTGTCCGCAAGATTATATGTCGATTGACCGCTCTTTATTAGCGTTCCATCGGTCTTGCTTCATTCAATCCATCGCAATGAGGTAAGAAGTATTTACTGATGACTAATCCCCTATTTAGTCGAGTCAGTAATTTCAGGGCGCATTTGCGCCCTTTTTTTTCTTTACCGCATCAGAATATTCCCGCATCATTCTTTCCTTCAGCGCAATTAATTAAATTCTAACAAAGCGAGCATCCAGGTGGATATTGCAGACCAAGGTACAGCCTTAATTACTGGCGCATCGTCTGGCATTGGCGAGGCCCTGGCAAAAGAATTTGCCCAAAATGGCTTTAACTTAATCATTACTGCACGACGTGAAGACCGGTTAATCAGTCTCAGCGAAGAACTATCGGCTAATGTACAGGTAGACATTGTTGTCACGGACCTCGCAACCCAATCAGGCATCGACTATTTAATTCAACAGGTGAGCCATAAACACATCGATATACTGGTGAATAACGCCGGTATCGACTTTGCCGGCTCCTTCCAGGACCAGAATAAATCGCAATTAGACACCTTACTGTCGCTCAATATTATTGCCCTGACCCAGCTCGTGCATCATTTTCTACCCGGCATGATTAAAGCCGGCGCAGGTCGAATATTAAACGTCGCCTCGGTCGCAGCCTTTCACCCCATACCCTCATTCGCCCTGTATGCAGCCAGTAAGGCATTCGTTTTATCATTGACCGAATCGATTGCAGTAGAAACCAAAAATACCGGTGTTACCGCCACTGCGTTATGTCCAGGTCTGACCAGGACAGAAGCAACCGAAGCATTGCAAGCTATTGAACTACCCAACCTTCTCATGGCCAGCGCTGAAGCTGTTGCCCGAGAAGGCTATGAGGCGTTAATGAACCGCGAGGTAATACGGGTGCCAGGTATCACCAACCAGGCCGCGCTGGCTATGGCACAGCATCAACCCCGCTGGCTAGTCAGGGAATTGGGTGGTTTGTTGGCCAAATTTAATCCTAAGCGACAAGCCTAATTGGCTCAATTCGTGATTTGATAAACCCATTAATTGATAAAGCTATTAATTGATAAAGCCATGAATTATTCGAACGCTTACCAGGGTCTATATGCTTATGGCACGCCACTTGTTAGCATTTTTCATGCTCAGCATTTCTATCCTCAGCAGCCCATCAAATACCGCTGCTGAGCTGTTACTAGTTGGCGCAAAGACTGGCGAGCTATTAACTGCTGGGCCATTAACCGCTGAGCCATTAACCGCTGAGCCATTAACCGCTGAGCCATTAAAAGTTGCTAACGCAGAACTGATAATTCACTGGAAATCGAAATTCAACGCAGCTGAGCGGCATAAACTCCGCAACTGGTTAGTCCATGCGGCTAATACCACCAGCCTCATAGGCGGCCAGTTTCCCCGCCAACAAGCCAATATTAATTTATATCGCTATGACAATACGCGCCAGGCTGTCCCATGGGCGCATACTGTCCGTCACACCAGGGTTCAAGGCGTCACATTTTACGTTAACCCCGCGATGGCACTAGAATCATTCATCAGCGACTGGACCGCAGTACACGAATTCAGCCATCTGTTTATCCCATACCCTGGCCGTGACGACCTCTGGATATCAGAAGGTTTTGCCAGCTATTATCAGAACATTCTTATGGCCAGAGCTGGCACCCTCAGCGACACTCAGGCCTGGCAAAAACTTGTGGACGGTTTTAAACGCGGTAGCAACGATTCTAACAGCGATCTCACACTCACCGAACTCAGCACCCAAATACGATCCCGAGGTGGCTTTATGCGCGTCTACTGGAGTGGCGCACTGTATTTTCTGCAAGCAGAAATTTTGTTGCAACAAAACAACCAGTCACTCAATGCGGTGGTGGATCAATTTAGCCAGTGCTGCCAGCAAGAGCATAAACGTTGGAATGGCCAAAAACTCGCCCTGGCTTTTGACAAAATAGCCAATACACAAGTCTTTACGCCGCTGTTTAATCGCTATGGCCAGCAACGTAAGATGCCTGATTACTGGCCCATACTCGCAGACATCGGCATCCTGCCAGGTAAAAAGGGTAACGCAATACAATTTAGCGCTGATAGCCGTTTAACCCAACGCCGCAACAAGATCATCCAGGGCGCAACAATATTTGAGGGCACAACAACATTTGAAGGCGCAACATTGTAAACAGAGCATTGCTTCAATGCCTCACAGGTAATACCACATTCGCTTACAGCTGCAATCAACAATGTAGTACGAAGCTATTAGGCATGACGGTATAAAATCCCTTCATGACTAACTCCAGACCCCATCTCACTGGCCCTGCTGACGGCTATTACCATATATGTTCACGCTGTGTTCGCCAGGCTTTTTTATGCGGGGACGATCCGTACACCAGGCAGAACTTCGATCACCGGCGAGTATGGCTTGAGAAAAGAATGCTATCTTTGTCTGAAGTATTTGCCATTGATGTAATAGGTTATGCAGTGCTGCCGGACCATTATCATATGGTATTGAATCTCAGCCCGAGTGAAGCGGTAAATTGGTCAGCACAAAAAGTTGCCGATAGGTGGATGCGATTAAACCCGAGGAAAAATGAAACCGCCAGATCCTGTGCCGCCAGAAAATCAACCCTGCAATCAAACCCAGATCAGATTGCCATCACTAGAGAGCGATTAGGCTCACTTTCGTGGTTTATGCAGCACCTTAACCAACCCATTGCTCGCCTGGCGAACAAGGAGGATGGTTGTAAAGGTCGGTTCTGGGAAGGTCGTTCTAAATCCAGCCACCTAACTGACAAAACTGCAGTACTGGCTGTGATAGCTGACTTTCAGTTAAAACCACTCGGCCACAGGATAACTGAGCATTTTTTGAAGACACAATACGCCTCACTCAGTGAAGCAGAAAAAAGTAAAGCGCCAGCAGAACCCAACCGGAATATGATTGCTAAGCCACATCAACATTTGCACTTCGATAGTACGCTTAGAGAATTTGCCGAGCAGTTTATTGTTCAGTGACTAGCTTAAAAAAATTTTGGCTGTGCATAATACGACATCGACATCTAGGTTGCCTTGCGCAATTGATCTAGTTCAGCTTTGCGTTTTCTGAACATGTCAAAGATAGCGCCTACATCCCAATCATCTCGTTCAGTTTTGCCGTGTCCGAGTGACATCATAGAAACGATAACGCCTTTGTCGATATACAGTTCAACATTCCAAAATAGACTCGTAAACTTATTAATTGGTGAATAGTTTTCAGTTTCTCTTGTGTAAACAAGCTCGCCATTTCTTTCGTAATATATTTCTTGAAAATACCAGGGGTGCTTAAAAGACTCAATCTGGATTATCCGGCTACCGTTGCCAAGGTTACATACTTTCCAAAATTCCAGCTTATCATTGAAATTAGTAACCGCATCAACGCCTCTGCATTTACTAAAACTTGCCCAAAATTCAGAGTCTATGCCAGCGCGAATTTCCTCGTCAGTAGATTGTTGGCTATATGCCCGCAAAGGCAGCGTGCAAAGCACAATCGAACAGAAGAAAACAACCAGAACATTATTCATAGCATTATTCATAACATGAAGCCTTATAGAGTAAATAGCCCTGAAGGTATAACGAAGCTGTAGAAAAGCCCAAAATCTAGACCCCTCCTCGGCTAAATATTGATTCAATGTGTATACCTGATTCAACGACTGAATCGCTCACTTATTTTCATAAGTTTGAATGCCAGAGCAATACCAGCAATACACCAAACAATTACCGCACCACTGGGTAAATCAATCAGCGACGATACGATTAGGCCCAATCCATAACCTGCTGCACCGATAAGATAGCCCGCCAACAAGGCCCGTCTCTTACCTAATCCAGCACTCCCTAAAGCCGGGATAATCAGGCTGGCAAACACCAGATAAACCCCCACTAATTGCACCGAACTGGTGACTGCAACGGCCAGTAAAAAATAAAACCCAGGATGATTTAAGCGTTGTTTGAAGAACAACAAAATCAGTAAAATAAACCCAGTCACTAGTGCTGTTGGCAGGAGTTGCTCCCAGGTAATCCACAGTATTTGCCCCACCAGTAAACTTTTGAGTGATTCGCCGCCGTGAGGGTTGTCTGCCAGCAGGAGCAGGCTGGCAGTTGCCGCCAGCACAAAGATCACACCAATCAACGCTTCCTGATACTTTTGATAGTGTTTTTCTAGCCAGGCTAATACTAGCGCAGCGCTCAAGGCACTGCCGACGGCGGCTAATTGTACTTCCCAGCCATGTGTTTCCCAGTCAAACCGAGAGACCGCAATAACGCCCAGCCCTGCAATTTGAGCAATCGCCAGATCAATAAAAATAATGCCTCGTCGCAGTACTTCCTGACCGAGCGGCACATGGGTTGCCAGTATCAGCAGGCCAGCGATAAACGCCGGCCCTAAAATGGAAAATTCCAGACCCTCAATATTCAAGCGCGAACCTTAACCAATAGCTCCACAATCTGCTCAAACCATTGCACTAAGGTTTCATTTTTGGCTGGCCCAAAGGCCAATTCTATACTGGGTATGGCGGTCTTTTTTTCCAGCCAACGGGCCGCTTGGTTGTTTTGATAGCTTGCCGTCAGAATCATTGCAGCGGGGTTTCGTTTTAACTGCGTTAACACCGTGCTTAGATGTGCACTGCTCGGTGGAATACCAGGCTTCGGCTCTAGTGTGGCCACTTTTATTAGCCCCAGCCATTGCTCCAGATACACCCAGCTATTATGGCTCACGACAATCTTCGTGCCATGCAAGGCTTTGGCTGTTTGCTGCCATTTTTTAAGCGCCTGTTGCCACTGCTGAGTAAAGTCTTGCTGGTTTTGTTGATACAGGGCGCTGTTAGCAGGATCAATTATTATCAGCCGCTGGGAGAGCGCACTGGCAATCTTTTGCATACGCCGTGGGTCAAAGTGAATATGCGGATTGCCAGCCGCATGAATATCACCCAGACTACGATCCAGTACCGCCGGTTTTTCCAGTAAAGCAACCTGATCGGCGGCCATAAAGTGACCCCTTTGTCCTGGCAAAATCTTGCCATTACCTGATTTGCGTAGCAACAAGGGCAGCCAGCCAACTTCCAGATCAGCACCCGTACACACCAGCAGATCGGCACGGCGCACCCTGGCAATCAAACTGGGGCGCGCCTGTATATGATGCGGATCTTGCTGACTGGTGGTGGCACTGAATACTTTAACCGCAGTACCACCGAGTTGTTGTGTCAATGCTGCCCATTCAGGTTCGCAAGCGAAGACATTGATTTGAGCGTACGCCGCATTCGCGCATAATGAAAACAGTACAACCGCCAGGCCTATTTTAGTTATCAACCAATTAAACATTATGTTTACTCCTAAAACTGGTGAGCGCCATGACTGCCGAGGCTCATGGTGTATTGCAACAAGAACTGACTGTCGCTTTTTTCATAGGAATCGTCTTTATTGAATTGCAAGCGTACTCGGCTAAATTCACCAGGCAACCAGTCCAATGCAAGGCTGACGCGTTTAGGCCGATGCCCTTCATTATCCAGCCCTGCCTCGCCCAGCACATCGGCATCCGAGCCAGTATTATTACTGCTTAAACGGTCATGGCGTAAACCAAGCTGCCACTGGGGCTTAAACTTATAGGTCGCCTGTGCATACCAGCCTTTTTGATGCCCGTCATAACCTGTTGTTTCAACGGGCGGCCCACTGTTTAGCATAGTTACATCGCCCGTTTCCCTACGGTCAAAATATTCCATTTGAATTTTGAAGTTTTGATTTTTTGGGTTGCCATTAGGTGCCCATTTGTACACAAATTCCACCGCATTGACGCGGCTATCACCACTGAATGAGGGCGTCTCTACCTCACTCTCCTCATGCCCATGCCCACCACTTTGACGGTCCTCTATATCATTTGCCCGCCAATGGCTTAAGCCCAGTTGCCAACTGTGTTCAATACCAATGTCTCCGCCTAGATCTACAAATAAAGTCCATGCACCTACGCCATTTGTTCTGCCGCCGGCAGGAAAACGGTGGCCGCTTAATAGCTCTGCACCCAGTTGCAAAAAGGTATCCGTCGGTGCGACATAGCTTATTTGCAAGCCATCATCAATCAATTGATTACCGAATAAACCACGATAAATTAACGGCGCGTCAGCAAAATCCCAGGAGTGGGAGTGTTGTTTATTCAGATAACCGATTTCTGAAAAGAAGCGACCGCCTTTTACAGTCAGGCCGTGGCCTAACCCCAGAGTCTGAATATATGCTTCTTCCAGCTCTATCTCTGTTGCGCCCTCATGCTCAGCTACCGCAATCGTTAACTTGCCGTAGAATTTATCATCAATATTGGCACTCATAGCAAGTTCAGTATGACCCACAGAGAACCCTTTTTCGCCTAAACCTGATTCTGGGCCAAGGGCAAACCCAGGCAATTCATAATCTTCTGGATCATTGTCAAAATTGGCAGACTGACCGTCCAAAATTACGTTAATGGCAGGGTTAAAATTATTTTGACCAAAAGATGCTTTTTTTGAAACGTTGTTTTGCGCCAAAGTATGCTCTATTTCTTGAACTTTGGTGTTTGCCTGTTGGGTATTTTCCTCAGCCTTTAGCAGCCGGACTTCCAACGCTTGAATACGTTGTTCATAGTCCTTTTTAAGCGCATCCAGTTGTTGCCTTATGGTCTCTGTCTCACTGTCAGCGAAGGCCATAGCGGAATTGAATATTGTGGCTGTTATGGCAGCCGCCAGTAATGCTTTATGCATGATAAATTTCTCCTGTAAACGGTAGTACTCGCAACGACAGACAAATGTCTAGCCGGCTAATAGAATGTTTTTTCGCTTACAGAAAAGAAGGTGGGGCGCGGGCGTAATAGGCTGATTGTGATAAGGATATCCAGATGCTGACGATCTGGAGCATGGGCAGTGTGCTACCCATTGCAACAGGTAACTGTAATTCAGGATCTAACAGTTCACTGCCTGATTTTTCACACTGCAAAAATAGTTGGCACGATTGCTCTTGCGCATGAATCAGGTGCGCGACAGAATGAGAAAGCACACCAAACTGCCCGATAAGCAATAAAACGCTTATAAATGCAGCTATGTGTATTTGGGTATGCTTCCTATCTATCATTTGTCCTAATTACTCGCGATTAACAAGCCTGGCATTGCGAACAAGGACCTGTGTATATTGATCGCTTGTATGCATAACATGTTAACGCACTGATGCAACAAGGCAAGGGCAGAGTTACGATTGACCGCCAACGACGGTATTTACAAACCTGTGTACTTTGACTTGTTAAGTTTTTTTACCTTTTCTTGCGTCTCGAACCAGGTAAGATTTACCCTGCCCGTGCTTCAACTCAAATAGATCAATCGCTTTAAATAAGCTGCTTAAATTTTTGAAACCATAGTTTCTGCAATCAAATGATGTTCTATTTGAGATATTAGAACCTACGGAACCTAGATCTGCCCAACCTTCATCATCCTCTGTTGCCTCGATGGCCTGCCGTAATAAATTGATTAACTTAGTATCTGATTTTATATTCTTAGGCTTAGCGTTACTGGTTATTTCTACTGCGTCAGGTTGATCCAGAAAAAGAAACTTTGAACATGCGTTTACGAACGGTGACGGTGTCTTTCGTTCACCAAACCCTAAAACTACTTTACCTTCAGCTAATGCTCTTGTGACCATTGGAGTAAAGTCACTATCAGAAGAAACAAAACACATAACGTCGATATTTTTGGTGTACATAACATCCATAGCATCGATAACTAGCGCTATATCGGAAGCATTTTTGCCCTTGGTTAAGTCATACTGCTGTATTGGCTGTATTGCATGCTCATGAAGTAATTCTTCCCACTTTTTAAGCGTCGGTGACTTCCAGTTGCCATAAGCCTTACGAATTGTTACCACGCCATATTTTGCAACCTCACTCAAAACATCATCAAACTTACTAGCTGGCGCATTATCTGCGTCAATAAAAAGCGCTATATTTTGTTTTATATCATTCATTCTAAACTCATACTGTTAATGGACATTCGCTGACCGGTTTCTGATACGCAGGGCCCATATCCATCACAACGGCCGCTATTTTTACCGCACCCCAAACGTTGAGATCAAGCGACGTCGAATTTCTTTAGCGCTTAGAGGCGAATAAATCCACGTGCTTCGAAACCTCGGATCGGTCTGCGTGGCGGGCTCAACAATTGATTTTATTTGATCGAGTAAAAAAGGGGGGGATATGCTCGGCAGGTAATCTTCTGCATCCCTCATAGCGACTCTGTTGATTCTGTTCAATCTCTACGGCTAATACTTCTCGTTGGCTCTTTCTAATTGTACCACGGTTCCAGCCAAGCACTGATTCAGAGAAGCATTGTCCACCTCGGCCCATTAGGTTAACAACCTTGGACATAAAACAACGACGATCACCACCAACTTTGAGTTGTCGGGCCGTACACTAGTTTATGGGCGGACACTAGTTACGAACTTCCCTAGCTCATTTCCTGCACAACAGCCAGCGCCTCAAGTAATTGCTGGACTTCTTCTTGCGTGTTATACAAATGAAAAGAAGCCCGTACTGTTTCTGGCATTTCATATAGTTCATGCAAAGGTTGCGCACAATGAAAACCAGAACGAACCATAATATTGAAGCGGTTACTCATAATCCGCGACACACCGTGTGCAGATAACCCTTCGACCTCGAATGTAACAATCCCTGTGTCAGCGGCATTTGATTGCAATTTGACCCTGGGCAATTTTGAAATTCCGTGCCTAAGCTCATCTGCTAATTGATTACAATGCGCAGCGATGGCATCGGTACCTATTTCTTCTAGATATTCAGCCGCAGCTCCCAAGCCAATAACTCCTTCAATATTTGGTGTTCCTGATTCCATGCCCCAGGGGAAAGGGCGGGCTTCGAACCCATCCAGGTGCACCTGATGTACCATCTCTCCACCAAGGTAATGGGGCTGCAGAGCAGGGCTAGTTCCCTCCCGTTGATACAAAACCCCTACACCCGAGGGTCCAAGCATTTTATGACCGGAAAAGCAGGCGAAATCGCAGGACTCTGAAAACAGATTAACTGTTTCATGGCCCACAGATTGTGACAGGTCCAAAATACTTTTTATGCCTTCAGCACGGCAAAGATTAAGTAACTCCTGCACTGGATGCTTTATGCCAAGGGCATTACTCACCGTCGCAAAGGTCAGCAAATAGGGCTTATCGTTTCGAACAATATTTTTCAGCGCCTCAATATCAATTCTTTTATCTTCATCTAACGGCAAATAAAAGTGCCTATGATGTATCCAGGGCAGCAGATTGGAATGATGCTCTATTTGAGGCAAACCAACCAGGTTGTTTGTATCAACATTAATAGCCAACAGATTAAGCGCCTCTGTTGCATTTTTAGTAAAAGCAATTTCTCTTGCATCAGCACCAACCAAACTTGCAATCTGCTTCCGAGACATTTCATAGGCGTCGGTTGCCTCTTCACTGAGTAAATGAACGGACCGATGCACATTAGCAGTTTGTTGAGTATAAAAACCTACAACAGCATCAATCACCCTTTGAGGTTTGAGTGATGTCGCAGATGAATCCAGATAAACAATTTTTTTACCGCCGACTTCCCTTTCAAGTAAAGGGAAGTCGTTTCTAACCGATAGTGAGAGTAGTGTCATTATGAACCGTACCATTAAATTTATGAAAAGACTTACTGACGACCAATTTAAATTTACCCGATCCTTCAGGTGCTATGCGGCGCACCGGCTTTACTGTCAAAATAACAGGCTCTCCCATAAATTGACTAAAATCAGCCTCTAAATTACCAGGCACGGGCTTGTCCTGAACAATTTCAAGCAAATATTTTCCTTCTGATACCTGGATTAATTTACAAAAGTCCAGCCCCCGCTCAAGGAAAAAATCTATTAACACATCAGAAGTGAATACTTTATTTGATTGATTAACAATAGTTTCATCCAGACGCCCACAAACCTCGAATTTCAACTGGCTATGATCGTTGTCTGCAGGTTGGGCAAGTACTCGGCCTACATCTCCAACCCGGTACCTTATCAATGGGGATACATGATTTCTCAGGTCTGTAATGACCAACTCCCCAATTTCGCCCTGAGGCACCGACTTGCCATTCCTTAAAAACTCGATAACAAACAGGCTTTCAATGAGTGTCTGCTGCCTCGACGTCTCCGAATCCATTGCAATCGATCCGAGTTCCGCAGTACCATAATTCTCTCGATACCTAACCTCCAAACGCCGCTCAATTGTTTCGATCATAAAAGGGGTCGCTTTACCACCGGATGGTCGTATGTATTTGGCTGCAGTAAATTTCCTATCATTTGAACGACAAGCCATCATCCAGAAATAATATGGAAATCCACGCACGGTGGCTGGACATATCTCATCAATATCATCAAAGTATTTATCTATCACTTCCTGTGCCACTGCTGTCCCATCGACACCAGGCGCTTTAGTTAAATATTCTTTCCATATACTACGACTAGCTAGTTGCGCAATAAATTTCTGTTTAGCTTCTTGTTGTATTCTGCCATCTTGATCAAAAATTTCTTTCAATGAAGCATATAGTGAGTTTCCATTTTGATCGTTCAGACCGCACCTTTCATAACAATCATCCGGCGGAATTGTTAACACCCTGCCATATCGTTCTGTACGAAATTTGAGCAACAGATCAGCCGCTCGATCCCAATCACGTTTATAATCATCCTGAAAAAGCATTACTCGGTCGGATGTACCTGAAGTCGCTACTTGATATAAGTGCTCTTTTTTCACCCGAGAATCAGTGCAATTATCTGGAAAACTAGATTTCAGCAACTGTTTTGAAACTAGCGGAAGGCAATCTAATTGGTCGATACCAATATGCTTATCCAAATCAATTGCACTATATAAATCCCTATACATAGGAATATACTGGGTAGCATGCTTAACTAGATTATTGAGACAATGAGAACGTGTGTCTTTCCTTTTCCCGTAAGTCAGCTTCTCCGATTGAATCAAACTATAAATATTTTTTGCCGTTCCCCATAACATACAAGTGACTCCGAATTTTTATTCTTGCTTTTTCTTCAAAACTTAATAACACGCTAAGCACACGAAATAATACTATCTTACTGTCATGACTTATTCGAATGCCTATCGCCTTAATAGGTTACTACTTGAGAACAATGCCATTTAATTGATTTGGCGTCAAATGACATGAAACTGATTGCTTTTCGATCAACTCACAACGATACCAATCACACCCAATTAGACTGTTGCGGGAGAATGTCCGCATTATATGATTTCAAAACAATATAAACTCCCAATTTACAAAAATGAAACGTGACCAGGGCGTCACAATAATTTCAGATATTGAATAAATAAAATGACGCATATGGAAGGTAAATTAATACCGCATAAATATCAGCATTGTACGAACAGGGAGTTATCGTCAGGAATGGAGGAGTGCCTGACCTTAAGTTTTAAGTATTTAGTATCTTGAATAGTAATGGACGCTAGTCCATCAGCGATGCCGCTGTACATTGCCTCCCAGCCAGGAATTAAAAAATACTGGAACAATCCCCGCACTCTGTACCAGAAGCGGCTTTTACTTTTTGCACTTTCTACCGCCCGATTAAATAGCCTACAACAACGCTGCTGAATCTGATCAATCAGAAATACCAACATCAATAAGTGAACCGTCACGGTTGATAAGTGCTGATGGCAATAACTTGTTATGCCATCACGATGGTGGCTTGCGTAGCAGCGATCACAACGCACCTCGTTAGAAGAAAAATATTCGGCGCCATCAATAGAGAGTAAATAGTGGTCTTCCCAGAAAGCGAAGCCTTCCAGCCTATTACCGCTTTTGCAGTGCGGCGAACAAACGCGTATAGGTTTTACGTAGCTGACCTGGTGAAACGGCATCGAGCCGTTCTCTAAGATAGGTATCACAGGGCGCTTGCTGGATACCGTATAAAGTTTATAGATTAGACCGTATGACCTCAATATTTTGATCCTGATCAAACTGCAATAATGAGGGGTATTGCAAACCAAACACAGCCAACCCAGACATCAGATGATCCACCAACGGTATATTAACGGTATATTACAGTTGGCTTTACTGCCTGGAATCGCGCTAAAACTTTGTCGTGTTTCTTTGAGCAACCCTGGGAGACTCAGCGACTGGCGTAATGCGGCTTTTGACATCGTTGTCACCCAAAACTTTAGCTTTGGCATGCATTCTATTGAAAAACAAATCCACTCGAAGTCAGGAGCCAGATATGGCAGCATACATTTAGGCGGGGACTCGCAACTAGCTTGACCCGCCGTCCACGGCACTATCTATACCTAACTTCCCAAAGCGCGACTCATATTCCTTGAGTACCGTACCGAGCAGAATCCATTGCCGCTTGGCGGCATACGGACTTAGGACGATACGATTATTAAGCTTGACTTGAAATTCGCCTGGCTCTGACTTCCAGGTTTGATTTGTACCAAAAAAAAGGCTGACCTCCTCTCGCGTACTCGATGCATTAACTACGTTAGCGTAGCTGCTTTGCATACTTGAGTCATCCCAATCTACGGTTTGTTTAGCAGGCTTAACTGCCTCCACATCTGTAGGCAGACTTTCTGTTACTTCACTCATAATATTTCCTTTTTGTTCTTAAGCGACTTCCGCTAATGAAACCCTATGCAGCGCATCAGGCTAATAATAATCAGCCGAGCTGCACGAATCCATGACATTAGCAACATTCGCACTATCTTGCTACGCCATCTATAAAACATTATCTCAAAAAACACTTATTACGGCCTGCTCTCACTACAACGGCAGGTTTCAGGCTATTAATCCGGCTGTGAAACGGTTCCAACGACTCTATCCGGTGCCAAAAAATTCACCGTACACTTCACTCCAGTTGGAATGGAGTGGTCGGGGTTAGCCAAGTTTAATTGTACGCCAAAAGTACTGCTAGCTGCGTCCATTACATAATCCACGACGATAATTTCTGCCTGGTATGAGCCGTTCAATGGCGCTTTGAGAGTAATATCGGCTTGCATTCCAACCTTGACCTGTTGATACATCTCCAGAGGTACAAAAACTTCGACGTGAAGCGGGTCGATCTGAGCGATCTTCATCACGTAGGAGGTTTCGTTGACGTATTCCCCAACGTTCAGCGCACGTTGCATGACGACGCCGGAAATGGGACTGATGATAGTCCGTTGGTTGAGCAGTTCCTCTGTTCTTGCCTGATCCAGTTGTGCAAGCTTGCGATTAGCAAGGGCTTTTTTCACTGCATGCTCCGCCAATATTCGATCCATTTCCGCCCTGTCCAGTGATTCTTTAGAGACGGTTTTGTTGCGGTATAGTTCAGCCAATCGACCCTCCTGGTGCTGCAGGAAATTCAAACTTGCTTCGCTTTGATCTAGTTCGGTCTGGTTTTCCGCGCGCTCCCTGGCCAGCGCCAGGCTAGTGCGTTCAACGCCAGAGCTCAGCGCAGCGATGACCTGGCCGCGTTTTACGATATCGCCTCTGGCGACCGGTATATCACTCAGCAGCCCAGTAGTTGGCGTGCCTATGTCAACCACCTCACCGGGAACAACAAGACAATCAAGATCATCGGCACTAGCCTGGTTATTTCCTATCAGCATCAGCACCAACATCAACAGTGAGGGGGTAATTAGCTGATACCTTATAGCTAGATTCATATCGCGAACTCTCTTAAAAAAATATGCCTAAAACCACGAAAAAGGCGCCAGAATATTGGTTCTGCACCAAGGTCAAACCGGACAAAAACTCTGCCGCCACTTCGTTGAGTCGGCAAAGGCCCCAGCACCACCAATTCAAATTCAAAGTGAGACTGCAACGCACGTTTGCCCTCTGCATCGGTGGGATCGAGGTAGAAGTTGCCACCCCCGGCCTGAGACAGCGCCCGGCTCGGCAGTCTGTCTGAGGCCGCAGGCACTTGCTGTAAAAGCTTTAGCGCGACTGGCTTATCCAGATGTTCGGCGAACAATGCGTCGATGGCCACGAAACTATCTCTCACCAGCAAATAGTCCTGCTGGTTGACAACAACTTTAATAGTCGCTGACTGTTCGCCAATCACATAGCCGAGTACCTGGCCCTTTTGAATATATTGGCCAAGCAGGTCACCCATCTGGACGGGCACGAACAGACCCGAAGCATCAGCGGTTACAATCATACCATCCAGTCGAATCTGCGCATCGCGCAGGCGCGAGTCCTGCATTTTCAGGTGCTCAGCCACTACACCCGCCCGCACCTGGTCTGCAACCTCCATTGCCTGATACTCCGCCTCTAATTCTTCCTTTTGGGCTTTCAAAACTTTCAGCTCTGATACAGCCAGGGGGTCTTCCATCATTATCAGAGGAGATCCCGGCGTAATCATGCTGTTCATTGGTGCCTCAACGGCAACAATAAATCCCGCACTTTTGGCTCGTACCAATGATCCCTCTGGCATCCAGACGATCCCTTCTGAAAGTTTGGTATGCGGCAGCGGCAACAGAAAAAGAATAAACGCCAACAAGCCAATAAACCCGAACGACACAGCTACCGCCCTGGCCCTTACCTGGGCAAGTTTTGTCGCGGTAAACAGGTGCACAAAAAGTCGAAATAGTGGCCGCAGTATCATCAGCACAGCGCCCCAGATCGCAAGCAGGACACCAAAGAAAAAGAATCGGGTGGCAACGAAAAAAATGATCGTAATCCAGACGAACATACGATAGCAAAATGACAGTATACCGTAACCAATCAGCCAGGCTGATTCACTGGAGGAGTTCTCGGGCGATGACACATCGGCCTTAAACAGAAATCGTTGAATCAGGTAACCGATGTAGGCGTTAGCCCTCGGGCCAAGATTGGGCATCTCGAGCAGGTCGCTCAACATATAGTAGCCGTCATAACGCAGCAGTGGATTGCCGTTAAAGATCAACGTAGAGACACCCGCCAGAAAGATGACATTGAATGCCACAGCACGGATTATACCAGGTTCAACCATGGTCCAGAGCACCATGGCGATCGCCGCAAGAAAGACCTCTACCAACATACCAGCCGCAGCGACGATCAGGCGACGATGTCGTTGTCGAAACGCCGTCACCGAACTGGCATCGACGTAAGGCACGGGCATAAAGACCAAAAACATGATGCCAATTTCGTGGACTTCACCTCCCCAGTGCCTGGCCGCATAACCATGGCCAAGTTCATGGAGAATTTTAATTACTGGAAAGACCACCAACGTTATCAGTAGATTATCAGCACCCATCACCCGGTCAAAGAAATTGGACGTTAATGCCTCCCAGTGCGTACCAGCCAGAACCCCTGCATAGATAACAACTAACAGCCAGATCACAAAACCAGCAGGGCCGAACAGCCATGAGAGGGCGGCATGGGTCCGAATTAGAAAGCGGTCCGGGTCCAGCAGAGGGATTTTGAGTGCCAGAGGGTTGAGGAACCTGCGCCAGCCATTCATCCGCTGCTGGACGCTGACTCGCTGCCGATAGAACTCGACAGGTAAGCGTTGTTCCAATTGTAGCAGGTCAGCATTGGATAGTTGTTTCACCAGCTGGATAATTGCTTCCTCATCCATTTCCAGGTCGAGATTTTCATTCTGAGTTTCTGCCTGTGTAGCAACAACGGTTGGTCGAGCGGGACCGACGATACGGGTAAGAAGTTCAGCAAGTGTGCTCTGGCCATCAAATCTGCCGACCAGTTCATAGGCCGCGGGTGACAGTCTATGAAATCGACCGTTGGCGGTATTCTGCAATACGTACCAGCGTTCACCGCGAAAGTGCTGGCGATCGATGCCAACATGAGGCCTTAGGCGCGGCCTCATTTCAGAGTAGGTTTCCCAATCAGCGGGTGGAGTATCGGTTGCCATCCAGGATCAGGGCCAGATTGACCAGAACTGCAGGCCAACCCAGTCAGCGAACCGATGGGTCCAGATCCAGAACAGTTTTCGTTCGCCGACTTTAATCTTGGCAACACCTTCCATGCCAGGCCTCAATAGTCCTTGAGCAAGTACGTCAGGTTCATCACCCAATTCGTCCGCCGTCAACAAACGTGCTTCAACCTCAAAATAGTTGATGCCTTCCTGGCTAACCGAGACCGAACCAATTTTGGTTACCAGCAGCGGAAGATTGGCACCTGGCAGCGCTGTCAGCACCAATTCACCGATCTGTTCCTGTTTGAGATGTCTAATTTCGGTTTCATCGACTTTCAATACAACCCGGTAGAGGTCAGCCGGGACTAATTCAAACAACTTATCGCCTTTGCGAACCACCGCGCCGATAGTCTGGCTGAGATCGCCGGAGACCAAAATACCATCAAACGGTGCGCGTAATCTTGACCGTTCGAGCTGCGCATCTATAAGTTCAATCTGGGATTTCGCCTGGCTGATACGCGCCCGAATCACCCCCAGTTCTGAACGCCTTTGCTCACCCAGGGCCTGATCATATTCAAGCAAATGTTGTCGCTCGGTGGTAAGCCAACGCAAGCGCTCAAGCAATAGTTCACGATCATCCAGGTGAGCGATCACCTCGCCTTGCTCGATCAGGTCACCGGCTCGATAATTGGCGGCAGCGATATAGCCATCAAACGGCGCAGCAATCACCCGTTGTTGTTCTCCCTTCAGGTAAGAAGTAGCGGTGACCCGATAGTCGGCGGTAGCAAACACTAGCAACAACACCGTCAGAACACTCAGACCGGAGACTACTTTTAGTGCAAGATGGCCTTTGCCAATCAGGTTCTCCCCGGTGTTGGTTAGGTGCTCGGCTACCTTGGCGCCAATCCAGCGCTGCTCACGGCGGCGCTCTTCTAGCAACGGCCCTAGGTGGCTGGCAACGTGCTCACAAAGTGCCACTTCAACATCAGAAAAGGGGTAACCCAGAGACTTTTCAAAAGAGATTGCACCCACTGCCCGTTCACGCCAGTAGCAGGGCACGCTCACCACCGCACCGGTTTGGTGTTCAGTGATTAATTGTCGCTGCGCCCTGTTGATTAAATCCACATCGTTCTCAGGCGCCCGGATAACCGCATCCTGATCCAGCGCTTCGTCCATAGCAGCCGCAACGGCATTGAGCAAATTAAGTTTAGAATCCATTTGCACCGTATGAGATAAGGAGTGCACCTTAATTGTTCTGCCGTGCACAAAGCCGAGACTGACCCGCTCGCATCGCAATGAAGCTGCGAGTTCATTTAGCAAGCCGATGCAGGCTGTTTTGAAATCGCTTTCTGCAAGGAACTGTTGCATCAGCAGCAATGAAAATTTTTCCTGCTGCCTGTCGTTGGCATGTTGGTTTGCGTGCTCGCGTCTGGTGAGCGCTTCGAACCAGCCCGCCCCCAGCTGCAACTGACGCATCACCTGCTTTAAGTCAGGTGCAAGATGGTCATCTAGCTCGACTACGATCACACCTTGCATGGCGCCGCTAATTTTAAGCGGATAACCAATGGTCGAAGACTCATGTTTACTTCCGGCGCGAATAATACCGAGCGTCTTTTCCAGTACGAGCTCAGCAGTACCCGCGAGTCCCGTGGAGACCTTCGTACCAACGGGCCAGATGCTTCGCGGCACGAATGAGCCCGCTGTGTCCGGGTCAGCCTGACTGACTACCAGCACACCTTGAGTAACACTGCCAAGCAACCTGCATTGTATCGCAAGCCAGGCATCAAGCGTTGTTTGCAGAGAATCGCCAGCGGCTATGTGTTCCCACAGGGTCGAATCCAGCGTGACGATACGCTCCTTCCCTATCGATGTAGCCGGATCTTCGGATACCTGTTCGCTCATGGCCTGATTTTTCCATAGGAGCCGCCGTCGACCCACTCGTTGCCTTCGCTCCTTCGAGACTCTCTTCTATCTACTACCGTCATAATACTGCCTTAATAGCCCAGGATAATAGCCCGAGATGTCGTCGTTCCTCCGCAATTATTATCTGCTTACTAGCGGTTGATAATTGTTGTTACGACGCGAATTGTTACGACGCAAATTGTTACCACGCGATCTGTCGCTGCTTTGTAATTAGTTTTTCTGCAGCCGATAGATCTAGCCACTGATCATCGCCTGGCTCATCCCGAGGGATGAGTCCTTGCCTTACCAACGCACTCTCATCGCCGTATGCCAACCACGTTTCGCCCTTGTCTTCAAACGCGATGGCAGCCCTGTCGACTCCGGCATTCGCACTGCGCGAAGATATCACGGCTGATTGAGCGTCGATCATCGTGCCGATCTCAGTCGTGTCAAGTTCAGGCAACAATCGAGTGCCGACATCCAGAGAACCGGCCATCAGGCCTTCATCTGAGTGTGAGGAACTCTCCAGATGGCCCAGCTCATGGGTCAGTACTGTGAGCAGGTCAATTGAGCTGATCGCCTCATCATCTATCGCCAACCCTGCCGCATCGAATTCTTCGCCGACGGTTGGCGTCGGATCGATAAACCAGCCGTGGCCAGCGGCATTAATATCAAGTGTGAGAATATTGCCCTGCAACTGGCCCAACATCAAGCCGGGCAGATCTGCAATCCGAATCTCAATGTCACTCGTCTCGTCAGCCGATAAGCCAAGATTCGCAGCAGCCGCTTCAAGTAGATTGAACGCCTGTTCGGATGTCAGCAGAACTTCATCGCTGACCTCGGCAACGGTTGCCGCCATTAATGCCTGGCCATAGGCAGGGTCGTCGCCCCGCACACGCAGATCGTCGAATGTCGCACTGCCATCGGTCACCAGTAAACCATAGTCACCATCATTCAACAAACCATTGAAGATATGAGATAACACGGGCTGACCGTCCACAAGGACCGTCACTGTTGTGCCAAACATGACCGCTGTTAGCTCGTAATCGTTATTGCCATTGAGGTTGAAGTCAGCAGTCGTATCGATGCGCCAGCCGTGGGAGGTAAAGTGCCCAATAATCACCCGGTCCGTCGCCGCATCGAGGGTGACGTATTTGAAGTCATCGGCATTGTAGTAGTCAAACACCAGCCCTGCCTGGCCGCTTGTATTTAAATTGGTGGTTAGTTCCAGCCTTGAGTAAGCGGCCAGATCCATATACTGGGTTGCAATCCCTGGGTTGCTACCATCCACTGAGCCAACAAGTGCTCCACCATCAAACGCCCAGATACCATCTTGTTCGGTCAGGTTATGGCTGCCATTGAAGCTCTGTTCGATATCGAAAGTCCAGATCGGGGGTAATTGTTGAACCTGGAAGTCATCGAATGTGGCGACTGCATTCACCGTACCGACACCCAGCATACCGCCATCATTGAGCGCTTCTCCAAAATCCAGGCTGAGATTCTGATTCTGATCAACATAGACTGTAGCAACAGAATTGAACAATGCCACTGTGAGATCATAATCCCATTCATGCTTCAGTTGCAACTGGGTCTGGGAATCGACTATCCAGCCGCTGGCATCTCGATGGCCGATCTGTAGCTTGTCTGTACCCACGTCGACACCGGCAAACTTAAACTCGTCCGGACCTTGATAATCGAAGATCACATAGGCATTTGACTTCGTCCCAGCCTTATCTTTCTCGGCATTAATAGTGACCAGGATTTCCATGTAGGAAGGCTGAAACTGGTCAAGGTGGAACAGGGATACCGTTTCTTCGCCCTGCACTTCCGGGGTTGCTTTCATCATACCATTTTCAACGTCGAAAATTCCTACGTCAGCAGCGAACAGAGCAAGCTCAGCATCGCTGAACAATTCCCGCCGCATAATCTCCCGCTTGCCCTGCAGGTTGCCGGGTTGCGGATCATTCGGTGCACCAGTCTGTTCCTGCCAGTCAAAATCTGTCTGGCGTACCATGCCCAGTTCGCCATAGGGCTCATAATTTCTTATGGGATCAGGATCATCAACGCGGACATCGATATTTTTCTGATCGACGAACAATTGCGCGTCAACGGTATTGTTGATAATTCCCAGGTCAACCGAGGCGCGGTCATCCACGCCGTCACTTGCAGATAAGGCGAACAGGAATTCCGGCACCTGCGGCTGCAGGGTGCGGCTTATATGAAAAGCGCCAAAAGGACTGAACGGCACGATGTAGGAGTTGTATTCTCCGACCCAGTCGATGGCGCGATCAGCGCCGGTATTGAGGATCATGATGTCTCGCCCTGCACCAGAATAAACGATGTCGGCATAGGCCTGGAATTCGTCAGACTGGGAGTTGTCGATAGGATCAGGCGCCGGATCGTGGGGACCCACCCTGCCGCCGGGACCCGAGTCGTGGTTGTCATCAATATTCAGTAAATCATCACCACGGCCACCGTACATATGATCTCGACCAGTACCGCCGACCAGCCAGTCATTCCCAAGGTCGCCAAAGATGCGGTCAGCACCGTCGGAGGCCATCAAATTCTCACCGTCAAACATAGGACCGAGGGGACCTTCTTCAACGTCAAAATTGAGGATGAAATCGATAGGATTGCTGACACCGGTGACCGTCGTCAGCAAAGTAACATCGTCAGGCGCCGCGTCGAAGTCAAACATCACTTTTCGGCGCGGATTGAACTCATCGTACCAGACGAATTCATCTCGAGTACGCAACCCCTGGCCGTGCTCATCGGAGATCGCTTTGCCTTCGAATCGCAAAATTTCGCCGGGATTATACGGTGCAAATGAGAACCAGAAGGGGTTGTCGGCAAGATCAGGTGTGCCATTGACAGGGGAACCCTGCATATTCTGGAGGAACGCGTTAACTTCGAAGAATGCCTGATCAGGGTTGCCATTATTGTATCCCGCACCGGAATAGTAAACCGGTAGCGCTTCTGCCCCGGATATCGCATCATCGCCGGCGCCGCCGTGAATAAAGTCGTTCTGCAGACCACCAAAGATAATATCATTCCAACGCATGGCCTCAGCAAATTCATTCGTCGGCGTAGTGCCCAGATCACCATCAATGTCGTCGGTTCTAAAGGCGAACAGTTCCACGCCTTTGGTCAGCTCGTTTTCAATATTGATGATCGCTACCTGAATATTGCCTGGCGTGGTGATAATGGCATTGAGCGCCTCGGTATCCACCTCGTCATTCTTCTTCAGGAATACCTGCTCTGCGTTCAATGCCGCGACACCATTCATGGGTTCCGCCTGCAGATCATTGCGGCTGGTCAGGATCAGACCATCATCGCCCATAAGGCCATCGATACCCGTACCACCCAGTAGCATATCGGAGCCGATTTCACCGTGCAGGTTATCATGTTCCGAGTTGCCAAAAATCGTGTCAGCGCCAGTCATACCGTGCACCACATCGTCTCCGGACTCACCGTAGATCAGATCGCCTTCACCCCTGGCGGTGGGCAGGAAGTTTAAGACGTCCCGCGTTGAAGGATCGAGGTCGTGATCGATGTATGTATAACCATAATCGCTGAAGCTCACTGCTCGAGCGCGTATGGAGAGCGCATCATCAGCAGTGCCGAAGCCATCATCGACAAATCCGTCCCTGGTGATGGCGTCGTAATCGTAGGCAAATCGCGCATAGCCGATTTCAACTATTTCGTCCGCTGGATCGACATCAGTCACGATCCGGAAGATATCGCCGTTATCTCCCAGGATGGTGTCTGCATCAGTGGCATGGCGTTCAGCCTCGGGAACCAGAGTATTGAACCCGTCAACAACCGCATTGCGGACGAGCAGGTCCGCGTTACCCGCACCACCATAGATCAGATCAGCACCATCAGGCCGCAGAATATTACCCGATGCCTCACTATGGAAACCAGCGTCAGCATCACTTAAACCAAACAACGTTGAACTGCCGCCAATCAGGTCATCCTGCCCCAGGTTGCCATAGATGCGATCATTGCCGCCATTGCCTTCAATATAGTCATCGCCATCACCCAGTGCCTCGGCAACCGAGAAACTCAACGTGGCGTCGCTGCTGGTGCTCAGATCGACGCGGATAGTAAAGTCCCGTACATCAAAGCTCTGGTCAGCACCCTGGGCGGGATTATAGGGATCATAAGCCACGATCACTGGAGTCGTCACGGTGATTTCACCATCACCCTGAATCACGTCATCGCCTAATTGGCCCCAGATTTCGTCATCCTCTGAGCCACCGACCATGATGTCGTTGCCAAAGGGCCTCGGCATCAGCGGTGAGGCGATCGCAGCGTCTTCGATGGTTTCACTGTGATCCAGCAAGGTCACAGTACGGACCAGGGTCATATCCTGATGCGGTTGCAGTGCTGTAGTGACATTGGCTTCGAAGCCAATATCAACATCCGCCAGGCCACCTAATCGTTCTGATATCAATCGATGCAGTTCGCCATCACCGTCGGTCATTTTAAAGCGCGGACTTAGTAAGCTGTCAGCAATCACATCGTTGGGTTGACGGATGATAATCGCATTATCGCCTGCCATCACATCGTCATCGGCACCACCATCCATAACGTCATTGATCTCGTTGAGATCGGCGGGATTGAGATCGGCAAGGTCAACAGGCCCAATGGCTAAAATATCATCCAGGGGCATAGCGTCGAGATCATCACTACCGTGAGCAACATTGTGCCCACCGATCATATCGTCGTCTCCTGTACCACCAAACATCACATCGTCCGCCTGCCCGCCAATCAGTATGTCGTTGTTGGCATTACCCCATATAACGTCACCCGCACCGAGGTCAGCCGACTGAGTATCGATCGAGAAGAAATAGTTGTTGACGAAGAATGCATCCGCTTCGGCTAGCGATGGATAGACTTTGGCATGATCGCCGAACGCCAGGTCTTTGCCATCAATGCCATCATCGCCGGTAAAGTCCTCCCGGGCATCACCTCTAATCGTATCGCCCGCAGTTCCACCAACAAGAATATCGCCCAGATCGACATGGCTATTGCCGTTGCCGTAAATCACATCTGCGCCACCAATAGTCGGATGTGTACTAGTGATGCGATCAAGGGTTGTCGGGGCGGAGTCAAGCGTCACTGTCGTGCCAGTAAGATGATCTTCGACATCCTGCCGATCAAGGATAGTGTCATCGGCTAGAATCCAGTCCAGCCGGCCATTGTCACCGAGGATAATATCTTCGCCTGCTCGACCCGCAATCAGCCCCAGGTTAGTCTCATCAGCTTCGCCATATAACAGGTCGCCACTCACACCACCGACAATGACATCATCATGATCGTTGCCATGAATGATATCCGATCCACCCTGGCCCGGCTCAATGCTGCGCAATACTACAGCTGCACCGGCCTGGAAGGTTTTTTCACCACCGTCACCAAACAGTTGATCGTCACCCGGGTTGGTGGCGCTAACCAGGCTGCCCTTGTAAAAATCGCCGTAAATAAGGTCATCGCCGCTGCCGCCCATGGCCACATCACTGCCGCCATTGCCGTAGATCTCATCACCGGCACCAAGCACACCGGTGGAAAATGTTTCAATCAGATCAAGCGTCAGGGGATCGTCATCACCCACTGCTTCAACCGGCACACCTGCCCCTGTGAGGGTGACCAGGGTTTCACCAGAGGTGACATTAAAGCGCAGCCGACCTTCGTCACCGAGCATGACATCATCGCCTGCTGCAGTCACCAGATCGCCAACCGCCAATCCACCGGCCAGGAACGCCTCGCCATGTAACTCATCGCTATCGACACCACCAATAATTACATCAGCGCCATCATTACCCTGGATATGGTCAGCACCGCCTTCCGTTTCAGTCAGGTCAGTAGACTCAATTACCGTGGGAATATCATTGACTCGCAGCACCCTGCCCTGGTCGCCGATCAAAATGTCGGCATCTGCACCATCGCCAAACAGATCTGCAACGCCTGATTCGTCGACCAGCTCATCGTTGTCGCCGATCATAGTGTCGCCGGCAGAACCACCCAACAGTGTGTCACTGCCGGCGTTACCAAAGATTTGGTCGATCCCGCCCAGGATAGTGATACCTGAGTCGTCCCGGGCAGTCGTTTGAATCAAATCCAGGGTGGCGAGATCAGCATCGCCCTCAGCAAAGCTGATCAGGCCATTGTCGCCAAGAATGATATCGTCGCCGTCAAAGGTGTGGGCTGGGTCGCGGGCATCACCATATAGACGATCAATGCCCAGCGCATTGAAATTGACCCCACCGAGGATAATATCATCACCGGCGTTGCCTTCAACCAGGTCCGCGCCGCCGGTATTTTCGAACTGGTCCCGGGTGGAGATCACTTGCACCGATGAACTCAGGACGACCCGTGCATCAACGATGGCTGCGCCATTGAAGAACACATCACCATTGTCGCCAAGGATGATTTCATCACCATCTAGCCCACCGGCATTGGCAGTCGCATTGTCACCATGAATAGTATCACCATTGGTGCCACCAATAATGAGATCGCCGCCAACATCACCGGAAATCGTATCAACTCCTCCCAGGCCATCGATGAAGCTGCGGATTAGGTCCAGGGTAAGGCGATCGCCGTCTCCCGGTGAGTAGTCATCATCACTGACATCTACATCACTCTGCCAGTCATAGTTGAACAGCAGGATGCCGTTGTCGCCGAGGATCAGATCGTCACTGTCATGGATGCCCTGATTTGCGGCATCGCCGTACAGAACATCAACACCGCCGTCGTTGACACCACCCAAAATAATATCAGTACCAGTGTTGCCGCTGATGGTATCAGCACCGCCTGTACCATCTGACGTATCAGTCGTAGTAATGTAGTCGACCGCGTCACCCTGCACCAGCACCTGGCCTGTGAGGGTGGCAAAAAACAGGTCACCATTGTCACCGAGAATGATATCGCCGCCGTCGTCAGCACCAGCAGACGCTGTGTTATTGTCGCCATAAATAATGTCCCCGGCCTCACCACCCAGCAGGGTGTCGATACCCGCATCACCGGAGATAATGTCAATACCGCCCAGGCCATCGGCAAAGGATCGGATCAGGTCGAGCGTTGATACGTCACCATCAGACGGCGTGAAGACATTATCGGTAACGTCGGCGTCGCTCTCCCATTCATAGTTGTAGTGGATGATCCCATTGTCGCCAAGGATCACATCGTCACCGAGGCTACCGCTTAGCACATCGACGCTGCCATTTACCCCACCATTTACCCCACCGAGGATAATGTCATCACCCAATTCACCAAACACGGTATCAGCGCCGCCAGTCGCATTGCTGACATCGGTAGTCTGGATGTGGGACAGGCGTCCAAAGTTGGCGAGGCCCGGGGCAACGTAAACCAGCTCGCCGTTATCGCCGATAATAATATCGTCGTCATTCACACCGTCATCGGTGGCGCCGCGACCAGGACCGTGTCCTCCGGCCAGCATAAAGTCATTGCCCATAACATTCTTGGTCGGATCACTGCCATTGTCATTGCCGTCAGCTCCCTGACCACCAATAATGACGTCTCGGCCATTATCGCCAAACAGCGTATCGCGGAAGGTCGTGGGATCCGTGTCGATGACACTCGCGACCAATTGCAGGCGGCGCTCAAAAAATTGCATCACGCCACCATCACCGATAATGAAGTCCCGACCCACAGGTGTTTCTTCGTCGGGTGGATTGGCAATTGTGGATCGCGGATCGACATCACCCCCGGCCAGATCATCGCCGCCACCACCGAGTATCAGGTCACCGGCTTCGCCGCCGGAGAGAATATCATTACCGTCCCCAGCGACAGGATCGGTGATGATCAGATCCAGGCTACCGGAAACATCATCAGCAGCCCCTGCATAGGCTGCAAGCAGTCCGACGTTGCCGTTTCCAATAACAAGGTCCGGATCTCCGTTGACACCGAATTTCACCACCAGGCCATCATCACCCATCATGATATCTGCACCTACACCACCCACAACCAGATCGTTGCCAGTGCCGCCAAAGAGGATATCGGGCTCGCCCTGGCCAACAACTTCATCATTGTCGGCATCGCCGTACATAATGTCACGGCCCCGGCCGCCGGTCATATAGTCATCACCTGCGTTACCATGCATGACATCGTCGCCGAAGGATCCGGACATGACGTCCCTGCCGGCGTTGCCGTTAATGATATCGTCCTGGCCATTACCAAACAAATTGTCATCGCCGTCATTGCCGGATATTTCATCGAAGCCACGACCGCCGACAGCATAGTCATTACCCCCTCCAGACTCTATAGTATCGTTGGCAGCACCACCGAAGATTATGTCACTATCTGCACCGCCAAAGATCGTGTCATTGGCACCGTCACCAAGATCGGTGCCGGAGAACCACCCAGTCAGCTCTAGCAGGATGTTCTGGATTTTTTCATCGGTGGAAGTCGCTGGATTATCATCCAATGGAGCATTTGGCACAAAATCGGCAATATCGAAGCCGCTCATATCGATATGGCCATTGGTGAGTGTGAAGTTAAATCGCCCCCCATCGCCGAGGATAATGTCGCGCCCGGCGTCACCATGGAGTTCGTCCATACCTCCACCACCAAAAATGATATCGTCAACGTCGTCATCGGCCAGGGATGCGTTGTTCATACTGCCACCGTAGACCACGTCATCGCCGTCTAGCGCCGATACCCGCGCACCTATTGACTGACTGCTGCTGTCAAGGATTTGCAAGTTACCACTATCGCCAAACAAAGTATCGTAGCCGCGTCCCCCCTCGATATGATCATTACCCTGACCGCCTTCGATGTAGTCATTCAGGTGGCTGCCGATCAGGATATCGTTGCCTCGACCACCGAGAATTATTGCACCTGCACCGGTGGCCGGATTGATGCCGGCATTTTCGGCGAACATGATCTTGTCATCCCCGACGCCGCCCTGCAGGTTAAAGGTGATATTAGACTCATCGAAGCCAATAAATTCAATGGTGTCGTTACCTTGCCCACCGAGTCCGACAATATGGTTATAGTTGCCGGTGTACCGTTGGTTACTGGTTACGCCCAGCACGGCAGATGAAATCAGGATGTCGCCCGTACTATCGTCGTAGGTGACGGTAAAGTTCTCGTTGCCATCACTGGTATCGCCGTTGAGTCGATCGATTGCATTGGGGCCCATATTGAGCTGCAAGGTGCCGTTATCCAGGTCTGTGGCCAAAATGGGGGAGCGATCAAATCCAATCTCAAAATCCAGCAAAACTTCTGGACCAAAGATATCAAAAAAGTACTCGAGCTCTACAATGCCAAGATCAATAATCAGGAATGCAAAAAATCTCGCAGACAGATCCCCACCGAAATCGAAGGGGGCCAATACAGCATCATCACCCACCCTTTCAGCGTGCTCTATATTATTGATAATCTCACTAATATGAACGGCACCATCGTTATTGGGATCGTGCCAGTCCCAGAAAATACGCGCCGTGATGCCGCCGCCAACGCCACCCCTGGCGACGCCAAGGTTCAGTTCGGCGGTCCCGGTGAGGGTAAACTCAAGGAATATCTCCGGAATGTCAACGCCGGTTGTCACGTCATTGTCACTACCTGCTTCCCGGTCACCAAAGAAGAAGCCGTCAAAGATCAACCCAGGGTTGGTAAAATCGGATCTGGCGTAACGGTTAAGGCCATATGAGTCGAAGCCAAAGCTCAGGTCAAAGCCAACAAAGAAACCGGCACCGATAGAAACACCCAGAGGACCAAAAATCGTGACGAATTGATCATAATCGAAACCCACGCCAAGGGGCGGGATATCAACCTGTACAAGGGTCACATCCTGGCCTACCAGTAGACCCAATATGCTGCTGGGGTTATCCAGGAACGGGAAGGCAAATAAAGCGCCCGGGTCACCGATATTAAGGCTTGTAACCGCATTAAACGTTTCAGTATCCGGGCCAGGATCAGGGCTCAAGGCATTAATAGCATCGTCGAAGCTGCCAATGGCGTCACCTGCCGTGGCCAGTAGATTATTGAATCCACCAAGCGCATCATCAATCACCTGACCAAGATCAGCATCGATATTGAAGAGTTCCGAGACGAGTCCCGCAGCACTGCTAAGCCCGTCCAGATCCAAGTCCAGCGGATCGTAAATTTCCAACTCCCCGATTGACAGCGACAGTTGGTCTCCTGGCCCAGCGGTAAGATCATTTATCACGTCGATGACATCAAAGACACCCTCAATCCAATCGATATAGTCGATGTTGATGTCGCCAAATATAGCCGCGATATCCAGTATCGATGTGGGTCCAAATAACTGTGAAATAATAGGGATATCAGCTGACAGGAAATCAATAATTTCGTTCAGTGGTTGAGTAAATTCACCAATCTCGTTGAGAATGTCACCAAGAAAACCGTTTAGGAAACTGGTCAAGTCAAGATTGACGTTACGATAATCGATCAACTCAAGCCCGGCCGCGACCACATTGTCGACCAGAGCACCAGGGTCCATGGACCAGTCCATCACAAAATCAGTGGAGATTTTCGGGAATACGCCATCCAGTCCGTTAACACCGATTTCCAGGGTGAGATCAAGCAGATGATCACCGGTTGGACCACCTGCGATCATCGTCGCAACGGCAAGGTTACCAAGATCGTTGATAGCCAGAACATCCCCACCCGCTGTATTAGACAGGTCGACATCAAAGCCGAATTCGACACCGCTGCCGTTGTTATCAACGGATACCTCAAGGAATCCCAGCTCGCCACGGAACAGGTCGTTTTCTGGCATACCGACGACCAGATCAATGTTCAATTCATCTCCACCACCCTGGTTAAGAAGAATAAAGGCGCCGTCAGCTTCATTGACCCCAAGCCCGATATCGAGACTCCAGATCAGCTCAACATCAATGGGTATATCCAGGTCCATAGCCAACAATGGCACCCCAAGATCAAAGCCAAGATCAAAAGGAACGGTATAGGTCTCGCCCAGGCTGAGTGTCCACCGGACCTCATCAGGTGTGTCAAGGACCTTGCTGGCAACGACATCGAGGCCAATCCCGGAGAAGAAATCGGTAAGGAAGGTAGTTACGTCATCGGCATTAAGTTCGGTTGAATTTTCAACCAAACGTCTAAACTTCTCGACGAATTGCGCTCGGAAGTCCTCAATAAATCGCGCCCCATCGGCCAGGTTATCGCCGACGATGGGAATATCGATGCTGGTGACCGTGTCAATCACGTCCTGAATGGCTTCAAAGAAGAAGTCGGCGGTATCCGTCAACAACAAGATATTATCGAGGGGATCAAATTCGACCACATTGTTCACAAATTCATCGACAAGGTCTTCAAGGTCAGTTAACGCAGCGGGGTCAAGCAAGGAGAATGCATCCGCAACAGCATCGTCGATCAGGGCAGTGCCACTACCTGCAATCTCGCCCAGGAATCCGGTCAGGCCCCCTGCCACGTCGAACAATGGAATGCTGACATCGTAAGTTTGGTCATCAATGTTCGATACAAAATCAGAGAAATTGACATTGGTTAGCGATTTCTTGTCGCCGCCAAAGTCCAGGCCACCCAGGTCAAAATCCAGATTGATATCAACCAGAGCATCCATCACCTGCACAGGCATCTCGCCAACCTGGGCCAGAAACACCATACCGATGCCCTCAGCCCCTTCGCCAAGAATGCTCAGTTCACCATCAAAGCCACCGTCCGGGTTGAACAGTTGCACATCGCCTGGCGTAGCCAGGTCTATGCCTATCTTGAAGCCCCAGCCTAGTTCGCCGTCAACTCTCAGAATACGGCCACTGGTTAAATTCGGCAGATTATCACCCAGTTCAATGTCGAGACCGAGCGTAGTGCTGATGGTTTCCTCAATGTCGAAGTCAAGGGTAAGGTAAAGACCATCACCGTCATCCAACAAATCGATGATCAGGCCAGTGCTGTTGTCTGCCAGACCGAAGGCGCCACGTAATGCAGCTGCCATGCCCTGCAGGTTTAACGTTGGGATATCAACCTGGCCCGGTTCCAGTAATGTCGCCTGCTCTTCAAGTACCAGACGGGCGCTGGCTATGGCCAGATCCACTCCTTCCTGCAGGCCGAGCAGGTCACTCACCGAGCGGTTAACGATGGGGATAATTTCCGACAGGATGGGATAGGCGGCTTCCAGCTCGCTGATCAGGTCTGCCAGTGATTCAAGGGCGCTGATTAGATCCACATAGCTGAAGATGGACATATCCGCCAGGGAAAACCCGCCTGCGGTGATCGCAGTAAGGTCTGTCAATAACAATGTTGAATCAACAGCAGGGTCAGTGGCTACGTTGGGATCACCAAAGTCTGTTAGATGCAGGTTAACAACACCGTTTAAGCCATCCAGGGCATCTTCGAGCACCTGGCCAAAGCCGTGTTGATCAAACCCCGATTGCACCGTGACATCCATCGTCAACTCACCGAACTGATCAACGCTCGACACTACACCATTTACAAACCCACCGGGGACCGGCAGGGCGTCACCAATATTTCTAACATCGATAAAAAGGTCATCATCGGCAAACGTGCCGTTGACATCGAACAGTGTAAGAGTGCCATCGTCGCCATTATCTTCGACACTGAAAATGTAGGCCGTGCCGCCACTGGCGGATACTACGCGTGATCCGGCAGAGAGGTTTGCAAGCGCATTCTGCCCATCAAAATTAAGGCTCGATAATTTCTGCACTACTGGATCAGTCGCAACCTGAATGCCGTCAGCCTGATTACCCAGGTAATTCTGGTGGATGTCCGCCTTTATTTCTGAGAGCGTCACCTGGCTGCCAGGGGCGCCAAAATCAGCTTTAAGTTGTGAGCTGAACTGCGCCCCAAGAGTGCCATCCACCAATACATCAACGCCAACAATTCCCAGCAAGGCGCTACCTTCGACACCGCCACTATTTATTTCTGCCTCAAAGGCACCACCGAACTCGGCATTCTCAACGAAGAAGCGTTCTTCAGTGCTCAACGGGCTCTGGGACAGATTAAAACCAAAGGTGGTTGAAAACACCGTGCGGGCTTCGAAAGACACCAGTAGGTCTTCCTCCACTACGCCATCTACACCCACAGATTTAATGGCAAACTCGCTGAAGGGCGAGAGATCGACATTAAACGCAAAGCGCTCATCGAAATCTTCTGCGATGCCAATAGACACGGTATCGGTCGAAATCAGATCGACATCATAGGTCAATTCGTTACTTAAGACATCGTAGGTTGGGTTAATACCACCTGCAGCTTCAAACGCCACGTCACTAAATAGTGGCAGCGAAAGAAGATCGCTCAACGCCACACCCAATTCCTGAGCAGTATCATAGGCAGGGAAAGCGCCGTATTTTGGATCGCCTGGCAAATCAGGTAACAATCGACGTTCCAGTAATCGGTTCGCATCATCCGTTGCGCCCGGGTCTTCATCGAAGATACCGTTTGGCCCCGGGTCGTAAATCAACGCATCCTCAATGAGCGCCTCGAACGACACCATATCCGTCAATACCGCTTCAGTGAATGGAATCCCGTAAAGAGAGAACTCGCCCGATTGCATGATTGAATCAAGTGCTCTACCCAAGCCACTTAACATGCCTATGAAGCTGCCTGGTTCAATCTGATTGAATTGCAACACTTCATCAAAGTTGATTAGCTCCAGAGTTTCAACCGGCACAGGATTTGGCACCGGGATATTGCCCGGGTCTGCAGGCGGGGAATCTGGATTGACCGTAAAGTCCAGATCAAATCTGTTGGACGCAAGATCAAGGTCGGATAACGTGCCGAAGGGATCGAAGTTTGCAACGATTGCCAGATTCTGCGGATCATAATAATTCGCAGGTACATAGTCGGCACCTTTGCTGGGATCATGTATGCCGGGTAGCACTTCAACCGGAAGGACAAAGGTGATGTTTGAATCTTCACCGGTATCCGCCGTGAAGCTCGCATCCGGCACCGCATCGCTAGAATCCAGCTCTGGCCCCAGCACACCAGCATCAAATGTCAGCGTGCCAGTGATTTCGAGCGAATCCGCTGCCAGAAATTGCAGCCTGCCGCCGTTGTCTGACACCGCTACACCGGCCACATTGGCAGCAGCCAGCGCACGATCGACATCATCAATCAAATCATTGATGTCCTGATTTTCTGCGACCACACTAAATTCATTAACACCGGCATTGTCAGCCGTCAGGACGATAGCACCGGCTGATTCGGTGGCAGTTATCGCCAATCCGGCGTTGCCCAGAGCGGTATCGATCGCAGCCGCCAGTTCGGCCTGGGTGGTTCTACCATTGTCGGCTGCAACAAGGATATCCGTATCCGCGCCGTTAACCGTTACGACGAAGTGCGCGTCGTCGTTGGTATTATCAAGGCCGTCTGAAAAAGTGACATCGCCAATCGAGCTTGCTGCCGTCATGGCGAGATAGACTGCCTGATTGCCGAACCCCAGATCTGTATTGGTGACCGTATCACTGGCAGAAATTTCTAGTGCCGAGATACTGGCATCAAGCGGTGAAAGGCTGATAACACCGCCGGTCTCGGAAGCGCTGACAAGCGCCCCAACCCCTGCGGTTGTCAGCGCCACATTCAAATCAGCAACCAGATCTGCAACGCTTGTATTTGGATCTGGCGCCACATCACTGTCAGTGACAGCAATCGCCACTGCGGTCATGGCACCACCGCTTTGAGTAATTGTGAGTGTAAAGTCGGCGCTCACATCGCCACCTTCACTCAAACTACCTGATGGCTCCGCTGCCGACTGGGCAACCAATGGCATGAGCGTTGCGGTCTGGTTGGGATCGAAGCCAATATCTTTCCTCGCGGCATCCGCGAACCGGACACTGACCAGACTTGGCAGAGCGCCGCCTATCGACAACAGGAAACTCACTGTTGAACCAGGCTCAAAGGTGCTCGGCGCACCCGTTGCTAACAACAGCCCATCCATTGCCAGGCTCTCAGCATCAAATCCCAGCGGCGTGACATCCGTTGCCGCCACGGAAAATTGAACTTTATCGCCACTGAGACCAACTTCAATGAGATCATCAAGAGAGGCCGCAGCCAGCGCGGCTTCTATGTCAAGAATGAGATCCGCATTGCTAAGGTTGCTGTCATCGTCGTCGACGTTAACCTCGGTGCTGATCCCGAGATTACCAATTCGTAGCAGAAAGCCCGTATCCTGAAGCAGATCAAAGGCGGGAATATCTAGATTCGCCGTCACCACGCCGGATGTATTTTCAACCCCATACTGGGGGCTCAGATCATCGTAGTGACCGCCTTCAAAGCCTAATGCGTCCGGGCTATCCGGGTCGATCAACTGACTGACGATATCAGCCTGCAGGTCAAGCGCGCCATCAACAACCCTGGCACCCAGGAAGCCTATATTGAGATTGAAGTCCATATCTGGGTCGACGGCGGTCACGCTGACTAATAGATCGTCAGCTGATCTAATATAGAAGTCATCAGCGGTAAGGCTGGCATCACTCTTGCCGGAAGTAAATACACCAAATTCGAAGCCGAAGCTTAAGGTGGCATCAACGCCTACCTCCGGTGACGTGGGGTCCGATGCAAGCCCCGTGAAAGCATGCAGCTTAAGATCGTCGGCTTCAAGACCCAGGTCGATCGGAAGCGTTCGTGAAACAGTTAGTTCAAACCCAACCTGTAATGAAATTTCGCTGTCAATATCATCAGTCAGGTTAATTGTCTGGGCATTGATTACATTAAAATCAACAATATAGTTCCCACCGAGGTCCATCAGGGTTGTATCCAGATCATCAACGATCTCAGCTATGAAGGCGTCTGTTTCTCCGGACCAGCTATTGAGAATATCAGCCATGGGCTGGAACAGCAGATTGTCGACAAGTTCCGCGGCAGAAACAAAACCGTCAGAATTATCGTCCCAGCCATCAAGGATCATCTCATCGTTAGCGTCAATAAAGGCGTTGCCATTGGCATCAACAGACAAACCAAGCAGATCGTCAATCGAGGGCGCTTGGTTTTCACCGTCCTTCAGTAAGAACGGTATTCGCTGCTCGAGTAGAGATTCGCTATCCAGAAAGTCAGTGACCTTCTCTCCTAGCAGATCTACCCCATCTGCGGTCGCGGCAGCGGCACCAACGCCAAAGTCTGCACTGAGCAATATCCTTGGTTCTATCGCTTCGAGTCGTACCCGCCGCGATGCGGCTTGCAGCGGTTTACGTTTGTATGCCTGCAACCCTTTATCTAACTGTGGTTCAATTCCTCTAGGCTTTGAAAATGGAAACGCCATAGTCGAACTCCTGATAGAGCTACCGTTTTGGTGCACGACGATCGGTATAAGCGCAAGCTTGCGCTTATTAAATCAGTCGCGGTGCAGATTTTATGCAAAGACAAGGCATGGAGCTGTTTAGCAGGGTAAAGGCTTAGCAGATTAAAATCTTAGCGGGAATTGATGATCGTAAATCCCTTTACTATACCGAGCCAGGGTCCTCCTGCCGGTTCATGAAACCATCCTTTGTTGAGTGATCCTGGCCTCATAGTGATCCAGGATTCAATCGACTCATTTCAAACTGTTGTTCTTGTTACCGAACTGAGAATTTGCTGCGCAGTTTGGTCCCAGGCCAAAAACCTTAATTTACAGAAGCGCCTTAGGTCAAGTGATGTAAAAACATATTTGCAAAAACAGTATTCGAAAATTATTTGAAACTGGAATCCATTTTGACACTCTCAACAACTCAAAAAATTCTTGAATATGACAGACCACCATTCGGATTACCCGATGCCATTAGACTTCTATGCCCCTGAACCAATACTATCTGCGGCCTCCAGACCTAAGCACCAAAATAACCAGGTGAGCACTGCCACCTATGACCTGGCTGGTTTCGCCCCAGTAGCCCCTGCATCCCCTGTACAATTACAGTATTTTTGCATGAAGGTGAGCCTAAGGATTATCTGACAAGCGGTAGAACCTGGCATACATAAATCCCCAAAAGGGTCAGGTCAAAAATCGAATATACTCGGTCGCAACCAGGCAATTCTTTCAAGAGAGCCAGACGGCAATTTGTAAAAATTACAATAATATCGCGTGGCGTTCTATCGCCAATTCAGCCAGGCTTGTGCCACGAAATTCCAATTGGTCCCAAAGGAGATATTTACAATAGGTGATGAGATTATGAATATTGGCCATGATATTGAGCAAGCTTACGAAATAAAAGATGCCGTGGTACAAGTGCCGCTTCATGACTTTGAAGCTTTACTTGCGCATCATATTGAAGAGCTGAAAGATATTGCCACTCTGGACCAGGCTCTTCTCAGTCCTGAAGAAACATTTCCTGGCGAGGTTGCCATCGAACTGTTGGCTGGCAATAATCCTTTAAGAGTTTACAGACAATATCGCAAGCTTACACAAGAACCCAAATCCCCAGATAGGAGTCCATGTTGGACTAAAAGTCCATTATGTTGCCTCTTTTTCTTGCGCTTCGAGCAATTATCCAGGCATACCTGAGTCGTTTTAGTCAAAAAACGGTCCTCGGCGCGCCTTATATAGGCCATTAGCAGGTTTTGGACGGAACTATCCTGTTCAATCCTGGGCGTCATCTATATCTCGGTCAAATAGGCGGCGGTTCAAACTCCTTTAGCGCAAAAAGCACGCGCTCTAGTAAGATTCGGTGTTTTTCAGATAGTTTTACAAATAACTGACGCTCTGTTTTGACGACCTTTGCGGTCATACCATATAACCGCCAGCGTAGGGTCATTGCGCGATGATGTGACAACGTATCGCCACCAAAGTCCAGTTTGAGTTCCTTGATACGGTTTTCACTGTCTTCTGCCCGTTGGTTGTACCAATTTTATAAGGTAGAATCATTTTAAGCCTTGAATTGTGCACCCATTGGGTGATGGTCTGTTTTGTCGCTAACCGTTATACAACCAAGGCTTCCTACATTTTAGGGTTTTCTATCTGGGGATTAAGGCAGGCATCTACGGTTAATGTGTGGGTTTTGACGGGACATAATGTTGAGTCATCTACTATTCTTTCGACTCTGAGGTTCACCCCATGAAACACATTCTAATTGCCGGTCTGCTCAGTCTCGGTGTCGTGTCTTCCGCTCTGGCGGGACCCCTCACGTTTGAGGTCACGTTTGACGTAGTCGTTAATCCAGGGACTGCGATCCCAGACGATATTGGCCTAAGTGGTTCTACGTGGACATTTACACAAGTGTACCCGGACTCGACATTTTACGTTGATGACTTTGGAGCAGTTTTTGCCGGAGGAGCAATGACGACGTTGACTATCGCCGGGTCCGCTGGGGGAGCACAAGACGGAACCTTTGGGAATGTCACGGGAACTGCAGGCATCGACATATTTGGAGGTTTCGAGGGTCTCTTTGTTGATAATCTGACGAATTACAATTTCCCGGGATTTATGTTACCCAGCGGGGATGTGCTTGAATTCGGCTTGAGTCTGTTTGCACCGGCTTCCCAACCCAACATTGGCGACGCGGTTCAGACCAGTGATTTTGGTCTCATTCAAGCCAATAACTCTTCTTTTGGAATCACAAGGCTAACTGGCCCTAATTTCTTTGAGCAAATTTCATACAACTTTGCCAACTCCAATTCGCTTTCATCACCGATCGTGACCGGCGGTCCGACCGATGGCAATACTCCTCCCCCACAGCCCCCTACAGCAGTCCCCGAACCCTCCACATTTGTCCTCCTCGGCATTGGCGGCATCGCTTTGGTCGGCTACTGTGCTCGACGCAAACGGCAACAGGCTGCGTAAGTTTAATTGAACAATCTCTCAACCGTCGGCATCCAGGTGTCGGCGGTTTTTTTCATTGGTGCGAGACATCGACCACATGACACGGCAGTCCACCTGCACCAGCCTCAATCGGCTCGATCCAGCTATGAATACCACGGCAATCCAATGCAGCTGTGCCATGTCAGCCATATCAACGGGATCGATTAGAGCGTCTATGACTAGGCGTCCCCGCAGCTATGTCACCAGACCTGCCTTTTGTCTAGACCGACTCACAGTTAGAGTCGATGGTAAGATTCAATATGAGCCACCAGATTAGTGGCTATTCAGATACTGACCATCCTCTACTGAAAAACAGCCCCACAGACTTCTTTTCACAAAAATCCCCAATCAGAATACTTTTGAAATCTGAGGTAAATGCGGTTTAAATTTACTATCCTCCGGCAATAACTGTAAAGTTGAGGTCTGATCGCCACCGTGGAATCAATAAAATGATGCTATTGCTCACGTAATCTATCTTGCGCGCCTTCATCAATATTCGGATCGGCCACTAAACTATCCTCAGTCTGTTGCTCTATTTTTGTCTGTCATACAGCACAACGAATGGACACACTCGCTCGCACTATAGATTTGGGACAGAAGTGTTATTGGAGCGGTATAGTTAAGTTTTAGGTATCACAAAGAAAGGTGACTCCTATTATAGAATGAAAGAGTGTAATCACGATTGATGATCCTCGTTCCATGCGTATCCAAGTTGAGCTGCGAGAACATCTAACCGCTTATCTTGAGTCCACAATTTAGTCCCCGTATCAAGGGCTACCGACGCGAGAAGTTGCACATCGATGTAACCGATACCTTTTCCCATCAGCGCATTTTTTTCGATAAAGAACAGTGTCTCTTCGTGATTCACCGTTGGCATTGAACCTAACCCACCCCATAGCTTTAATAGCTGCGATCGATTATTGAGATTACCGCAAGCTAGTTCTCCCAATACCAGGGGATGCATAACAACCCGACTACTGCGAAGCAAGCCTGACAGGACCAGAGATTCACTCCGCAAGTGGTCTATCCATACTGACGTATCGACCAGGATCATCAATTGCTACGGTGCCTTGGTATGTCATCGAGTTGCGGTTCCGTTCCTCCAAGCTGCGAAAGGCGTTTTGCGCTCTCACGTTGAATCAGGGCTTTAAGGCTCTCCCGAAGTAGAGCGGTTTTCTCTTTAACGCCAGTTAATCTGACTGCCTCTTCATAAAGCTGGTCATCTATATTTAAAGTTGTTCGCATAACGATGATTTCTGTGTGTGCATCAATTACGCATCAGTATATGCGCCTTATGTATGCAGCACAACCCTGGGCAGCGAGATCTTCAATACTCTTTTTCAACACCTTGCGCCTTACGCCATTGCCTGGGAGTCACGCCTGTCCATTGCTTAAAGTGCCGACTAAAAATAGCCACTTCGGCATAACCCAACTTTAGCACTAGATCAGTCGCTAGTACCTAAATACTGGCAAGCAATATCCCGTCGGGTTTCCAGCAACAATTTACTAAAACTGGTGCCATCAGCTTTAAAACGCCGTTGCAATACGCGTGTATGCAAATCTAAACTGGTGGCAATATGCTGCAAGCTATATTCACCACTCGCTAATGCGTCAGACAATAAATACTTGACTCGTACAGGCAAACTATCGGGAAACAGTTGTTCTAACTTTTTATCCGCCGCTCAAAGTACTAACGATAAAGCGCTGGGTCGGTCTGAAGCGGTCGCGACAATCTACTGCGAGGAAACTGCATGCCGTCAAATTCACTATCAAAAACTAAACAGCGCTGAAACACGGCGACTTTTTCATAGTCTTTCGGTTCAGACTGTCGCAAATGGATACTATAACGATTAGCCAAATCTGGACTATTTATGAAGCCTTTCGACATTTGCCCAACGCTCGTTTGCAGTAATTGCTGCAATTCTGAATCGTTAGTGAAGTCCAGGCGGAATTGCCAGCGTGTAAAATCACCGAATGCTTTATTTTCAATATGCGCACCTTGCGCATGCAAACTCAGATTCTCACTTATATACCGCCAGAAATCCCCCACTGTTTCTTGTACGCCAAGCCCGTAAGATAAATCGCCAGAGATTACGAAACCTTGCGTAGAAGCCAATCGAAGACCAAACATTGGATCCTGCATGACTGCCAGGAAATGGCGTAAGGAGCAAGGTGTTGAACAAAGGCTGCTGGCATTTTTCGATGGTGATGTCGATGGAGCGCTCGAACAACAACCAATTTGCGGCCCTTCGAGGTATGCTCTCGCGCGTCTATAAAGCTTAATGAGATCGTGTTATGGAGACAAAAACGGACTACCTGGTCATCTATGGGCATGGCGTTCAGCGACGTCATCATGACGGACAGTGACAAGCACATCACTATTGCGGACAAACAGGACCGACCAGGGGGGCACTGGAACCATAGTTATCCGTTTGTGAGGCTGCACCAGCCCTCTTCGTTTTACGGCGTGAATTCACGTGACCTGGGTAGTAATAACATCGATGTCACCAGCTGGAACGAAGGTCTATACGAACTCGCTTCTGGTACCGAGGTTGTCACCTACTTTGACACCGTAATGCGTCAGCAGTTTATACCCAGCGGGCGCATGCAATACTTCCCAATGTCAGAGTACCTGGGCGATGGCAAGATTCGTTCGCTGGTTTCAGGTGCTGAACACACCCTTGAGGTTTCGCAGAAAACTATTGATGCCTCTTATATGAATATCGCTGTGCCATCAATGCGCAAACCGCCCTCCTGAGGACCTAATAATGCCCTTAAAAATAAACCATCTGCAGACACATTGGCATGCGGCTGATGCCGAGTTAATCATTGATTTTTTAGATGAGTTACGTCATGTACTTTGCCAGGCCTACGGCGAGGATATTGCCGAGCTGCATCGGTCTGACGAAGAGCAAAATCCACTGCAGATTGATGAATCAGGCGGCCCAGCATTTGATGATCAGATTGAGTTCTGACCTGGATTAGATAACCGAGGCCACTCAATGGCCTACAGCCCGCATTAAACTCAGCGGCAAATAACCGCGGTTTTGGGGTGGCGTTAACAACAGCCTTCGCCGCAGATAGCGACCGCCGGGGGAACAATCCCTCAATAGTTGCATCAGTTGACAGTGATTCCCCAAAGGACAGCGAGGAGACAATACTGCTGAGTATTACGATATCCTATGATTCATCGCTTAAACACCCACGCCTAAAAAACCTTCCCTGTTTTATTCACGGCAGCCCCAAGTCATTTGGTGATGAGTATCTGCATAGACAGGAGGTCCTAACGAACTTCTTGATACAGGAATCATTCGGCTCATTTCCCGGAACGCAACTCATCTTCGATCACCTCACTGAAGTCATATTTGTTCAATTCCTCAGAGTGCACATGCTTAAGATGAAACATTCCCACGGCTTCTTGGCTGCACTCTCCGACTCTCACATAGGTGTGGCGCTGAACCTGATCCACATGGGGACGGATCAAAAATGGACTGTTGAGGCTTTGTCCCGGGCCTCTGCAATGGGACGCACTGCTTTTACACAGAAGTTTGTCGATATGGTCGGGGACACCCCTAAACCCTACTTAACCAATACGCGCTTGATGAAAGCAAAGGTCAAACTGCAGAACAGTAATGATTCAATGCTGAGCATTGCTGAGTGCGCTGGCTACGCCTCTGAAGCGGCTTTTGGAAAAGCGATAAAAAAGCTTTTTAATAAAACGCCTGGCGAGTTACGCAAACAGCCCTGACACTACTCAAATTTATGGAATCTTTGAACATGGCAGAATAACATTCATGCCGCTTCAATCTTCAGCCTTTCAGCTAACCAAATTTTAATGACAGCCTGCCTGGATACACCCATGCTAGCAGCAGCTTTATCCAAGTCACCAATCATCCAAACGGGGAAATCAACGTTAACTCTCTCTTTTTCAATGTTAGGCCGCGAGACCTTTTCCAGATCGAAATGTTGAAGAATGTCATCAGCACCATCATCGAATTTTTTATCTAAACTCTTAGCTTTCATAAAGTTCAACCTCTTGTTTTCTCGACCGACGAACTGAAATAATACGAGTGATATTTGGTTCTCGATGAGTTGTAATTGCCGTCCAATGCTTTGATCCAATTAGCCCAATATATAGAAACCGAGACTCTTTAATGGTATTTACAATGGAAGGAATTTCCAGAATAAATCTATCTTGCCAAAGCGCTTGCGCTTCTTCAAAATTTATACCGTGTTTCGTTTTGTTCGAAGCGCTTTTACGTTTATCATAGTCAAAATTCATGGTATATATATTATACCATTTCATATCTAGTTCAAGTCGTAGACTAAATAGATCTCTAGAGCAGCATCGGTGTAATTCTCGATATTTCCACCATCAGCCATCCACACGACCCCTTACAAAACGCGATATTCGTGACTCTTCTCAAATCTTCAAGGTAGGCCAATCAGTCTGAAATTCCCCGTGTGGGTGACCTGGGCGGCCCCGTTATTCCACCTCTGGCCACCATTAACCTTCGCATTTCTTGCGGGGTTCATAGAATCCACGATATTCCACCTTTGTTAAACCAGGGTAGAAATGTCGTCATTATCCCATGGTCCACCATGGAAGCCACGTAGCCTGTGGTTACCGGAGGGATTTGAAAGTGTGTCAAACAAACTAACAGAGCATTCTTGTTAGCAAGGGAAGTCCACCTTCCCAGGCACCCGCGAGGATTCGATATATTTGATATTCAAGACTAGTCCGCTGTTTTGCCACCGCCTTTGGGCTTCAACATCAAACGCTTGAAGTAACCATCCAAGCCGGTTTGTTTAAACGTAAACAATTTGTTGGCTGCATATTCTGGCCCAAGACATCGCCTTGGCCTTGAACTCAAGCACTCGATGCTGCATTTCTGTTCGTTGGGTCATGAGGGCGCCGCTGACAGGTCAGATATTAATTCGGCTGGCTGCGTCGTTTTCATAATGCGACCAAGATAGCCTTTAAAATGCGGAATTCCCTGCTCGTGGTCAAGAAACGGTATTGGCAAATTAACTGCGCTTAGGCCAATACTCTAAGATGAATAATTCTACAATGTACAAACGAGACCGGTTCCCGCCCGAAATCATCCAATAGGCAGTGTGGTTGTATTTTAGATTCAATCTCAGTCATCGCGATATCGAAGATTTACTGGCCCAACGTGGAATCATTGTCACACGCGAATCAATCAGGTTGTGGTGCAATAAGTTTGGATCGAAAATTGCCGCCAGATTGCGTAGAAAACACCAAGGATATAGGGATACATTCTTCATTGATGAGGTTTTTATCAAGATTGATGGCAAACTGTTCTGGTCAACTAATACCGGACACTTTTATTTTACAATTCGTTCACTAACGCACTTCGTTTATTAGGCGCTGTAAGCGGTTGCCGAA
>JAHRVQ010000027.1 GCA_019090615.1 Pseudomonadales bacterium
TAATCCCTTGACCTTGCTCTTGCCCTGATAAAGAGCCCTCAGCCGCTCTAATCCCTTGACCTTGCTCTTGCCCTGATAAAGAGCCCTCAGCGTCTCTTTGCCCTTGCTCTCGCTCTGATAAAGAGCCCTCAGCTGCTCTAATCCCTTGACCTTGACCTTGATCTGATAAAGAGCCCTCAGCTGCTCTTTGCCCTTGCTCTTGCCCTGATAAAGAGCCCTCAGCTGCTCTAATCCCTTGACCTTGATCTGATAAAGAACCCTCAGCTGCTCTAGTCCCCTGACCTTGATCTGACAAAGAACCCTCAGCCGCTCTAGCGCTTATCTCTTGCTCTACCTCATCATCAATCTCGACAAATAACTCCACTTTATTATTGCGGTTTACTGTCTTAAGAATAAGCGCGTCTGGGCCAAATTCATTACTAACACGGCGCAATCCTTCATTCATATTGCTAGCTAATATCTTTCTAATACTCACAATCAGCCCTTCCCTGAAAAACTAGCCCAATAAATCCGCTGGATTCGAAGCTATAACAAGACTCCCTTATATAAACGTCTAACATCTAAGCATCACCCACTGAAGCAATAATAGTAATCTGCTTATCCTCTGGAATTTCCTGATAGGACAGAACACTCAAGGTCGGTAATGCACTTCGGGTAAATCGATACAATGCAGGGCGAATTTGCGGCGACACTAATAATATTGTTGGCCCGCCGGTAGTTTCCTGGCGCTGTACAACTTCTGCCAGAGAGGTATGCAAATTGGTAGCCATATTTGGCTCCAAAATCATTTCATCTGTATCCCCGCCCCCTACCTGTTTCGCCTGCTGAATGGATTTATGAATTATCTGCTCTAATTTCGGTGCCAGGGTCATAACCGGCACTTCAGCTTCACCTTCCACCAGGTTATGCACTATGACTCTGGACAATGCTATTCTGACACTAGCAAGCAAAGCCGCCTGGTCCCGCGCAGTACTTGCGACCATGGCCTCAGCAATAGTTCGCATATCTCTGACGGGTACATTTTCTCTCAACAACCTTTGCAATACCGTCAATAGCCCACCTAGCGACACTACCGCGGGTACAAGTTCTTCAACCAGCTTAGGACAGCTTTCTGACAACAAATTGAGCATTTGTTGTACTTCTTCATGACCCAATAATTGTGCGGCCTGGTTACTCATTACCTGATTAAGGTGAGTAGCAATAACCGTACCTGGGTCAACCACCGTATAACCCAACGTTTGAGCATGGTCTTTTTGCGCAGGTTCAATCCAGATCGCATCTAGGCCAAACGCTGGGTCCTTAGTTTCTATACCTTCGACAGGCCCAAATACCTGACCCGGATTAATCGCAAGCTCTCGGTCCTGATGTACAGTACCTTCACCGGCAGTAACGCCTAGTAGCGTTAATCGATAGGCGCTGGGTAACAGTTCCAGATTATCTCGAATATGCACAGAAGGCATTAGAAAACCAAGTTCTTGCGATAACTTTTTCCTGACCCCTTTTATACGCCCAAGTAACTCACCATTCTGGCTTTTATCAACCAGGGGGATTAGTCGATAACCTACTTCCAAACCCACCATATCAATGGGTGCAACATCGTCCCAACCAAGCTCTTTAGGCTCATCAGGTAGCGCTTCGCTATTACTTAACGAGTCTTGAGCTTCAGGCATATCCACAGGGTTATTGCGCGTATGATTAATAATATAAGCACCAAGCCCTGCCACAAGCGCTAGCCCAACAAAAATAAAGTGCGGCATGCCGGGGATCACCCCCATAACGAATAAGATAATTGCCGCAACCGCCAATGCCTTGGGATCGTAGAACATTTGCTTGACGACTTGCGTACCAACATCCTGTACTGCATTTGAGCGAGTCACCATCAGCGCAGAAGCTGTGGATAATAATAGCGAAGGAATTTGTGCCACTAAACCATCGCCAATTGTTAGTAACGAATACTTTTCTACCGCCTCTGAAAATGGCAGGTCATGCTGGACCAGGCCAATGGATAGACCGCCAATTATATTCACAACTAGAATAAGCATCCCGGCAACAGCATCACCACGAACAAATTTGCTTGCACCATCCATAGCACCATAAAAATCTGCTTCGGCTGAGATATCGTTGCGCCGGGTTTGGGCTTCCTCCTGATCGATCATACCGGCATTCAGGTCGGCATCAATCGCCATTTGTTTACCTGGCATAGCATCAAGAGTAAAACGCGCGCTCACTTCCGATATCCGCCCAGCACCTTTGGTAACCACTACAAAATTTATAATCACCAGAATAAGAAATACCACTAACCCAACAACGTAGTTGCCGCCAACTACCACTTCACCAAATGCCTCAATAACTGCACCTGCGGCATCCCCGCCTTCATGTCCATAAAGCAAAACTACTCGAGTTGAAGCTACATTAAGGGATAGCCGTAACAAGGTTGCCACCAGCAAAATGGTCGGAAAGAGCGCAAAATCCAGCGGCCTGCTGGCATAAACACTGACCAACAACACTACCAATGCCATAGCAATATTAAAGGTAAAAAGGAAATCCAGCAAAATCGCGGGTACTGGCAAGGTCATCATCGCCAACACAACCAACAACAACAGCGGCACGCCTAATCCACCGTGCCTCAAACCACGCGCAGTCTCCAAAGCAGACGTTTTATTAAAGCCAAATGCGTGGCGGCTTAGTTCCATATCCCCTACTACTCCCAAATAAAATCTAAACTAACTAGATGCGGCATGTTCACTCTGCACTTTGAGGATGGAAACTAAGTGCGCTGTTAAACACATTCAACCCTTCAATTGCGTCGACAAAATGACTTTTTGCATCAATATAATAGATAAAGCAAGAATGAGGCCTACTTTTAATTTGTGGCGTTTTTCAGGTTTTATTTGCCATCTGTACGAATTCATCCGGTATATCCAGATTGCCCAACGGTCGAGGCGCTGCACCCTGTCCTTTTCGATACTGTTTAAGCTGAAAAACATAGGCAAGAATCTGTGCCACCGCGACATACAGCCCCTGCGGCACAAATTGATTGATGTCTGTCGAATAAAATAATGACCGCGCAAGAATTGGGTAACTAACGATAGTAATATCATGGGCAATTGCCACTTCTTTTATCAATGCGGCGACGTTATCAACGCCTTTGGCAACCAGCATCGGTGACGCCATATTGTCTGGGTCATATTTTAGGGCAACAGAAAAATGACTCGGATTGGTAATAATTACATCTGCATCAGGCACCTCCGACATCATTCTGCCGCGCGCCATTTCTTGTTGCAGCTGACGGATACGGCTTTTCACCTCAGGTTTACCTTCGGTGTTTTTCATTTCATCTTTTACTTCCTGAACGGTCATTTTCAATTTTTTGGTATGTTCAACAATCTGAAACGGAATATCGATGGCCGCGATAACCAGTATAGAAAGGCTCATTAACAGAAACGATAAAACCAACGTATAAGCCGCTATTGGTATAGCGACATCCACCGATTGTTGACCCAATAGCTGGATCTTTGGCATATTAAAATAAAGAATTAATACCGCAGAAGCTGCAACCACCAGGAATTTACCCAACGCCTTGGCCAATTCCATCAGCGCATTAAGGGAAAACATCCGCCCCAGACCTTTCGGAAAACTCATGCGACTGAATTTTGGCGCCATAGCCTTTGGCGATACTAACCAGCCACCCATCGAAACAGGGCCAATAAAAGCCGCTAATAAAATCAGCAAAAACAACGGCATGGTAATAGAGACAGCATCTATAGCGGAGCGAAAGACGTGCAGGCCCATCTGCTGAGGGTCAAATATGGTGTCACGATCCAGCATCATATTAAACTGAAACAAATCAACACCGCCCTGATAAAAACTAGCCCCAAAAAACAACAGACCAAAAGAGCCAAATACCAATACCAACAGAGTATTGAGCTCCTTCGACCGAGCAACCTGACCGTCGTCACGGGCCTTTTCAAGTTTTTTGGCGGTCGGTTCCTCGGTTTTTTCCTGCGAACTATCTTCTTCGGCCATATACTGCCTTTCAGGTTCATTTTAGAGAATTACCGCACCTTCACCAAACTCGCTGCGAGCAACTAATCACCGCTATTTGAAAAATAACTCTCTGACCTAATTAAACGTAAGGGGCATCCAATTAATTTTATTGCCCATACATATTTTTAATCAACTGCAAATTTTCTGAGACCAGGGTCTGATATTGCGGCAAAAACCCCGACAGACCGATCCACATAATTAACAGCCCCATTGCCATGGTAAAAGGAAAACCCAATGAAAATATATTCAACTGCGGTGCCGCTCTGGTCATAATACCAAAGGCAAAATTAATCGTTAGAATGGCAGTGACCACGGGCAAAGCAACAAATAGCCCACTGGCAAATAACCATGTACCCATTACTGCGATGTCGAATAAGCCAGTAAATTGCCAATCATAACTAACAGGCAATACAAAAAAACTCTCGATCAATATTTCTATAGCCACTAAATGACCGTTCATACCTAAAAAAACCAATGTCGTCAGCATCAAATAAAACTGGCTGACTATTGCCACTGCTACACCATTACCCGGGTCAATCATCGATGCAAAACCCAAACCCATTTGCATTGCCATCATCTGACCAGCAAGAATAAACACTTGAAATAGTATCTGTAGTACAAATGCCATAGAAACACCGATCAGAATCTGTTCTGCCACCATCACATAAGATTGAACGGATAAAAAATCCACCACCGGCATAACAGGTAGTGCGGACATCACCATAATCGATAACAATGTCACCAGGCCAATGCGAATATAACTGGAAACTAATCGAGTACTAAATATTGGCATCACCAGGAAGAAAGCACCGATCCTGATAAACGGCCACATAAAGTCACTTAATAGCGCCATCAACTGGGCTTCTGAAACTTCATATCCCATTTACCCTCCCATTTCAGGCATGGACAATACAACCAGGCTCATCTACCAAATACACAACAATTAGCCTATTAACAATGGCACCCGCACCAACAGACTATTGGCATGTTCCATCAGCAAATTAAGCAACCATGGGCCTAGCATCATTATGGTACCTAGCGTTACCAGCAAGCGGGGCAAAAAGCTTAAGGTTTGTTCATTTATCTGGGTTGCTGCCTGAAACATGCTCACCACTAACCCCACCATCAAACTGGGCACAACAATCACCGAAACCATCAACACGATAAGCATCAACGCTTCTTTAAAAATATCTAACACCACATGCGGAGTCATAGTTTCACCTTGATAAATCAACCATCACTAACCCAGACCGAAACTACTTGCTAACGACCCAACAACCATTGCCCAGCCATCTACCAGTACAAACAACATAAGTTTAAACGGCAAGGAAATAATTATTGGCGACAACATCATCATACCCATTGACATCAATACACTGGCAACTACCAGGTCAATAACAAGGAAAGGAATGAACAGCAGAAAACCGATCTGGAACGCTGTTTTCAATTCACTGGTAACAAAAGCAGGCGCCAACACAAAAAAACTGACATCCGCCGCAGTATTCGGTTTAGGGGAATTTGAGATTCTTAAAAACAGGGATAAATCATCTTCTCGGGTTTGCCCGAGCATGAATTGTCGAAAAGGTTCTGCGCCAGATTGAACCGCTGCAAGTGGCGCAAGCTGTTCATTTAGATAGGGCTGCAAACCCACTCGATTCGCTTCCTGTAATACCGGCGACATAACAAAAATTGACAGGAACAGTGCCAGTCCAAGTAAAACCTGATTAGACGGCGTCTGTTGCAAACCTAGCGCCTGGCGTAAAATTGCGAAGACTACGATTATTCGAGTAAACGCCGTCATCATCATTAGCATTGACGGCAACAAGGTTAATGCAGTCATCACCGCTAGTATCTGCAAGGTCACCGTATAGGTGCCGTCACCCTGAGCATTTTTCGTATAGGCGACAGCTGGAATACCCAGTTTGCCCGCGCTATTTTCGAACGCTGCCAATGCCGAGCTAGCTAGCACAGCACCTTCTGCGCGGCCCGCGGTTTGTGGCTCTTCAGCGGCAAAGCAGGTTGGCAGTAATCCTGCAACCAACATGACAATCAAACAAATACGCCTGCCCATCCATAAACCTCTACGTCATATTTCTGACAGGCATCTAGCGCCTCTCTATTGACTAGCACCTTTCTATTGACTAGTACCTTTATATTGACTAGTACCTTTATATTGACTAGTACCTTTATATTGACTAGTACCTTTATATTGACTAGTACCAGGAGTCTGCAGCCCTTATTTCAAGTTCTAATCAGCATTGGCAAGAATTTTTCCTCGCGTTATTTCATCCTGCAATGTGACTTTAAAAGCGCCGCTGGTATTATCCTGTTCAGCATCTTTAGCAGGCCCAAAATTTTGTTCAAACGTTTCTAGCTTCGCTATGCAACCAGGTGTCACGCCAAGTAAAATCTGTCGACCTTGATACTCAACAACTACCAGTTTTTCCTTTATGCCCAATGTCATTGTGGCTTTTATTTCAATCGCCCCTGCAGCCTGCAATGTCCGCGCATTAAGTTTCTTCAATACGAAGCCGCAAACCAGAATAAAGCCAACAATCAAAGCCAGATATAGTCCTACCTGAAAAACCTGATGCTGCATCTTCTACCCCAGCTTTCTAATTCGTTCCGCTGCACTGATAACATCAGTCAGACGAATACCAAATTTCTCGTTAACCACTACAACCTCACCATGTGCAATCAGGGTATTATTTACCAGTACATCCAATGGTTCACCGGCTAATCTATCCAGCTCAATCACAGACCCTTGATTGAGCTGCAACAGATTTCGAATATTAATCTGGGTACTACCCACCACCATACTAATGGATACCGGTATATCCAAAATTACTTCAAGGTCTGGATTGTCCGCATCAAAACTGGAAGGCCCAGCATCATCAACCAGCTCATCCAGCTGCTGAGATGCAATCGTTTCCTCCTCCTCCTGTTCTTCAAGCGCAGCAGCCCAATCGTCCGCCACACCCTCATTATCATCATCAACTACATCATCCTCATCACTCATCTGCTGTCTCTATCTGATTCTTGATCTAATAATTGAAAATTAATTAGTGGATATTAAAACAGTATTGAATACGATTTTTTGGCACCGTATACATCACTTTAGTGGCCCGGAACTTTAACCGGCTCCAGGATTTTCATGGCTAAAGAACCGTTTCTTTCACCCAACCTGGTACGAAACATAGGCACATCGTTAGCAGTAAGAATATGCTCATCAGGCATATCGATAGGTATCACATCGCCTGGTGCCAAATCCACCAGATCACGCAACATAATATCCCGTTCAACCACCTTACAGTTCAAATCTACCTTGCAATCAAGCACCTCAAAGCGCAATGCATTGACCCATCTGTCATCCACATCAGTAACGTCACTTTGAACCCCAGCATCCAACTGTTCTCGAATTGGCTCGATCATTGAATACGGCATTGTGATATGTAAATCACCACCACCGCCATCGAGTTCAATATGAAAGGAATTAACAACTACCACCTCACTTGGGCTAACAATATTCGCCAACGACGGATTAACTTCAGAGCTAACATATTCGAACTCCACATCCATTATATTCGCCCAGGCCGCCTTAAGATCAACGAATATCTGCTTCAGCATCAACTGCACAACACGTAGTTCAGTCGGAGTAAATTCTCGCCCTTCAATTTTGGCATGACGCCCATCACCACCAAAAAAATTATCCACTAACTTAAACACAAGTTTCGCATCAAGAATGAATAATGCCGTGCCCCGCAAGGGCCGAATCTTAATCAGGTTCAAACTTGTTGGCACATATAGCGTATGAACATATTCACCAAACTTGATTATCTGGATACCGCCGACGGCAACATCTGCACTGTGGCGTAGCAAATTGAACAGACTGATGCGGGTATAACGGGCAAATCGCTCGTTAATCATTTCCAGCGTCGGCATTCGCCCCCGCACGATCCGGTCCTGACTGGTTAAATCCCAGCCCTTAACCGCTGTAGCATCGATATCTTCATCAACATCAATATCGCCATCATCAACCCCATGCAGAAGCGCGTCAATTTCATCCTGTGATAGTAAATCCTGTACTGACATAGTTTATTGCATCACAAAGTTGGTGAATAAAATGGCTTCGATTCCACGACTGCCAATTTCCCGTTGCATAATTGTTTGTACGGCTTTGAGGGATTTTTCTTTTAGCGCTTCTTTACCCGCAGGTGTTTGCAATTCCACATAATCTTCAGCGGCAAAAAGCAACACCAGGGTATTTCTAATCAACGGGTTATGATTAATCAGCGCACTAACAACTTCACTTTCCCGAGTCACTAAAGTAAGTTCAAGCTGCATATAGCGCTGTTTATTATTGGCCTCAAAGGTAGTAACAAAGGCAGGCCGCATCTTATGATAGATGGCATGGCCGGGACCGCTACTAAAAAGGCCACCTGAGGATTGGCCATCGGCTTCCTCGTCTCCCTCTTCGGCAGATGATTCATCCTGCATCATATTGTTCATATAGTAGATCGCACCGCCGGCCACCGCGCCAAGCAGCAACAGCACTATCGCTATGATGATAATCAGTTTCTTCTTACCGCCACCACCAGATTCGCCTGCTTCTTCTTCGTCAATGTCATCAGCCATTATTGGTCACTCATTAATTTATGCCGCCAAATTTTCGACGCTAAACTCTATAAATGGCGCCTATAAACTAACAAAGCAATTTGCGTACCAAAAACCCTGCCGCTCAATAATCAACCCCGCAAACAATCGACGTCAACAATCCTTTTGCTCCGTAAAATTTATGCAGTCTGCGCAAAAGGCATCTATACATAATGGTCAATCAAACCTACGCCAATATTATGCCGAACGGCGTTCTCTGCTTCGCCGCCAAACTGATCGTCTGATTCTGAATGCTGCTCCTGCTGTGTGCCGTCGTCCTTGCTTTGATCAGAGACATCACTGTCTGCCAAGGAAAAACCACCCGCTTCCAACAGCTCCCTCAAGCGTGGAATTGAGTCTTCAAGTGCGTCTCTGACCTGCGCAGAATGACTAATAAACTGCACACTCGCCTGATCATTATTAAGATTAACCCTGACTTCTATTGGCCCAAGCTCAGGTGGAGTAATCAATATTTTGGCAGAGGTAATCCGCTGGTTAATCATCAAAGATATTTTACCTGCCACTGAATCGCCCCAGTCACCGGCACCCAGTCGCATGGGCACAACCAATTCTACACGGGCTACATTGATCGGCTTTATTTCCGGCGCTTTATCCAGGTTTAAAGTCTGTACTTCTGCCTCAACATTGGCCACATTGCCGACAGTAAGCCTGGCCCGATCTGAACCCAGCCCTTCAATATTCAGCGACTGTTCAACATTGGCTTTAAGTGCATTGATACTTTTCTCAACCCTTCCCAGCAGATCAATTTTAGTTGGCGTACTGGCTCGTAGCTCAAGATCAATATCTGGCTCGACACTTTGTTTTGGCACTGACTCAAGCACCAACTGTGAGGCAATTATCAGCGCCTCGTCACCTTCTGTAACACGGGAGGCGGCGTCAAGGTCGAACGACAGTTCCAGGATAAGGTCGGCACCATCCGGCAACCTGTCGCCACCAGCGGACGAGTTATTGCCGATATTTTCTTCACCTGGCTCATCTTGAGTGCCGGCATTATCATCAACAGCTGCGTTGGCACCATTGGCTTTATTCAGTTCTGAAGAAAATTGTTTCGACTCTCCAGCTGCATTCGGCTGAGAAGCTGGAGCATTCGAACTAACAGCGGGTGCTTTTGCTTTCACAACCGGCTTCACTGCAGTTAATAGTTGATCCTGATGAAGCTGAGAACTGGCTAGCATGGTAAATTCCTGAGTTCGAGATATTACTGTCAGCTAAAGAATATTCCAACTGACTATTAGAACTCAAAAAAATGCAATAACCATACCACCAACCTTTTTAGCTAAATTTTCTGCACCCAGTAGATTTAATTGGCCAAATATTCTCCCGCTTACCCTCCACCAAAATCAATAAGTTCTTCTGCGCGCCGCAAGACTTTGCCCCAACCCTTAAAAACTGAGGCTCGAAAATGAAGCCTAAGCAGGACACCTTAACAACCATCCGAAAAAGACAATTTTGAAAATACTGATCTGAAAAGCTGGTCTGAAAAACTGATCTGAAAAAAGTTTTGAAAAGCCAGTCGACCTGACTATAGGAAATTGCTTCCGAAGGCCCAGGCAGCAAGCACCTGATACAAGGAAATCAGCAAGATAATTGACTAGCGAGATTCTGGGCCCGTTTCGAACGCCTTAATTGATCCGCTGTTCTAATAACTGCCTGACCTTCTGGTACTCCACACGCGCGCCTGGCACAACTGTCGCAGCTTCAGTTAATTGATTTTCTCTTGCCAGGTTTTCGATGCTTGCGCACAATCCTGACAGCTGGACCGCACCAATATTAGAGCTACTTCCTTTCAAACTATGTGCTGATTCGCGGAGCAGATCCACATCGCTGCTATCCATAGCAGCATCCAGGGAATCAAGACGCACTACAGCATCTGTTAGATAAGTCTCCAATAGCACACCAAACTCATCTTCCATAATTTCTTCTAATTCAGACAATACGGCTTCGTCAATATGTTGTGTCGATTCCATCCTTTAGGCCTCTCTTTGCCATTCAAATGTAGCCTCTACTTCATTGCCAACACCATGAAAACGCACATCACTGCACAGGGTCTTAAGCAATTGAATACCTCGGCCATGTAAATTTTCTTCATGAAATTCCTGATTTAATTCGCTATGTTCTTCATTTTTATACTCAAACCCTGCGCCGCTATCCTCAACAAAAAACCTGAGCAAGCCACCTTCCTCAGTTGAAGTATGCTCAAACCTGAATTTCACATAACCTTCCGTTAGATCATCAAGGCCCGCTTTACGCAACTGATAGTATTCACGAAAACCGGAAGGATTAGTTTTTAAATCTGAGCAAAGCCCTATCACTCCATGCTCTAACGCATTTGAGTATAGCTCGGCTAATACCGTATATAACGTACCGCTATGTGGCCTAAGGCCAGGCACTTCCATCAATAGGTGCAACAACAATGGCAAGGGATTAAAGTCTTTTAGTGTCCCCGGTCCCAGGCTATAAGTCATACTCCAGTCTGTTGGCCCGGTAATGGCACCCATTTCAAGTGTAAACTTATCCGCCTGAACGGACTCACTCGCTACCATTGTTAATTCCAACATTGTAATATCGTCGTCACGGGCACCGAACCTGATATACTCTGCAACATCATTTTTTATAGAAGAAAAAAGTAGATCACGATCCTGGTTGGTGACAAAGATATCCATCAATCGCTCTTCACCATACATCTTATTATGCTCATTTCGAGCTTCATGGATACCATCAGACCATAGATAAAACCGGTCACCTAACTCTAGCTGAAAATCAATAGTTGAAGCGTCAAAGTCTTTCGATTTTAGCACCCCGATGGGTAAATGGTTGCTTTTCAGGACATCTATAAGACCGTCTTTTCTAATAAGATAGCAATCAGGCAAACCACCCAACCACACTGAAAGGGTGCGCTTTCGATAACTTATTTCGACCATTCCAGCGCAACAAAACACCCCGATAGGAAGAATTGATTTTAACCGCATATTGATTTCACGAAGAATGTCAGTCATGCCAAAACCCTTGGCTGTCATTCCGTAAAAAATCTCTGCCAGGGGCATTGCGCCAATAGCAGCTGGTAATCCATGGCCGGTAAAATCGCCCAGCAAAATATGCATACCACCAGAAGGTTTATAAGCTGCCAGCAGCACATCGCCATTAAATACTGCCAATGGCGATAGAAGATGTTTTATATTTGGTGCATCCAGACATCCACTATGGGCGACATTATCAAATACCGCTTTTGCCACACGTTGTTCCTGCAGCAAATAGGTATTATTCCTCGCGATCTGATCGCGCTGTTTTTGTAATGTTTGATGCATTTGACGCATCCGCTGAAAAGCATGAATTTTCGCACCCAAAATCACACGATTATATGGTTTGCTAAGAAAATCATCCCCGCCCGCGTCCAAACATTTGGCTAACGAGGTTGCATCTTTAAGCGAGGTTAAAAACATGATTGGAATCAAATCTTCGCCGGCTAGCGCTTTTATCAACCGCGCCGCCTCAAACCCATCCAGCTCTGGCATTAACGCATCAAGCAGTACTAGATTAGGCCGATGCTCCGAAAACAGGTCGACCGCTTCCTGCCCATTTGCAGCCTGAATAACTTCATGACCCTGCTTTTTTAATATGCTGCATAAAATCAGCCGATCAGAATCATTATCATCCGCCACCAGTACCGTTATAGGTTCCATCATACTGAGTACTGCTCTGCCTTTTAATTATTGAAGCTCTGCTTCAGGTTATTAATCAATCGAGAAAAGTTGCTCAAAATTCGATATAGTTAAAATCTTTTTTACATCCTGATTACAATTTACAATTTTAATATTGGCGCTATCACCACCCGCGTGATCCCGCAACAGCAACAACATCCCCAAAGCTGAACTATCAAGATATGTAGTTTCTTTCATATCCACACAATACTCATCTGGGTCCTTTTCAGTTTTTTCGTAAGATTCACGAAAATCCTGATGGGCGCTAAAATCGAACCGACCCTCTATATTGATGGTTAACGCTCGGCCATCCTGTGAAGCTGAAGCCCAAATTGACATCTCAAATCCTCATCCGTTAATGATATTTACCTTGAACTATATGCCAATAAGCGGAAATTCTTTTCAGATCAATTTAATCAAAACCAGATAATCTGAATCGCTTATTGGGATTCCTTTATACCAAAAGCATAGACCAGAATTACTCGATGCCAAGCAACTGACTTAAGCAGGCTGAAATTAAATAGCGGCCTGTCCAAAAAAGTCATTCAATCGCGTGTTAAAGAATGGGGGAACGGCAAAAAGTTACTAACAGGCTGTACGATTATAACTTTCTGGAACTTGCGCCTGACGCAACTGCCTGACGCAACTACCGCGTAACCAGACTTTTTCCTGATACTCCCTGAATATATTCCAATGCTTACATCCAGGCTTACATCCGTGCGTAATTAGGCTGGCGGTTTATAAAACCATTCAATTACCCGTAGCCTGGCGTGCAGAACGTACCCGCCGTAAATAAGTGGTAGGCAACTTCATTAATTTGGGGGCAATATGAGTGAGACCTAGCACGTCCTCTGCAGCACCCATTTTAAAGGCGGCACCCGGCATTCCCCATACAACACTACTCGCTTCATCCTGAATAATGGTATAACAGCCTGCTTCCTGCATATGTAGCAACCCTTTGGCACCATCAGCACCCATACCGGTCAATAGTACGCCAATTAATTTCCCCTGGGTGCGCGTTAATACGGACTCAAACAACACATCTACTGATGGGCGATGCCGATTAACTTTAGGTTTGCCATCTAATTTACAATGGAATTTTCCGTCCGCTCCCACCAACGTCAAATGGTAGTCACCCGGCGCCAGATATACCGTACCTGCAGTGACCAATTGATTATTTTCTGCTTCAACGACTCGCATAGGACAAAGTTCATTCAACCTTTTAGCAAACGAGGCGCTAAAGTTAGCTGGTATATGTTGGGCTACAACAATGGGTGGACAACTGGCAGGCAAGCCCATTAATACTTCTTTAATGGCCTCTGTGCCGCCCGTTGATGCACCTATCGCCACAATATGATCAACTATTAAATTAGCGATTTTGGCTAAAGGTGCTTTTTTTACTTTTGCATAATTTTTGTTAGCGTCTGGTATTACTAACTGATGTACGTTTGCTTTTGCTGCGGTTCTGATTTTCTGCTGCACTTCCTTGGCAAAACCCTTGATATCACCCTGCAAGTCTGCACTGGGCTTAGCCACATAATCAACCGCTCCCAGCTCCAGTGCTTTTAACGTTACATCGCTGGATTTAGTCGTTAAGGTTGAAATCATTACCACCGGCATAGGCCTAAGACGCATTAAATTTGCCAAAAAAGAAATACCATCCATCTTTGGCATCTCCACATCCAGGGTCAACACATCTGGGTTAAGATCTTTAATCATCTCCCGTGCTACAAAAGCATCTTCAGCCATACCAATTACATCAATATCATCCGCCAGCGCCATGGCACTACTGAGCATTTGCCTGATAAGCGCAGAGTCATCAACTATAAGCACTTTTATTTTTTTCACAGTATCGCCTTATTTTCCATCTTTTATTTCAGAATAATTCGATAGAACCATCAGTTGCGGGCCCAGCAACTTTTTTCGCATATTCTTTTTCTCGACTGAATACGGTATTGTTAACAACCTGGTTAAGTCTTCTTACTCGGCAGGCACCCGTATCTGAAAAATACAATATTTTTCGTGGCCGTAACCCGCCCAGGTCTTCGGCAACAATCTTCAGCCCTTCCTCAACCAGAAATCGGCGCACAAAGTCTATATTACGCTCACCGACATCACTCATGTTCTCCATCACTTTGCCGCCACCAAATAACTTGACTTCAAGGTAACCGCGTCTTCCGCCACGCTTTAACACTTCATTGATCAACGACTCCATTGCCCAATTACCATATCGTGTTTCAACATCATGGGCAGTTCCAGCAAAATTCTGTGAATTCTCTGTTTCCTGCGGCAGCATGAAATGATTCATACCGCCGATACCTTTGACCTTATCCCTGATGCAAGCAGCCACACACGAACCAAGCACCGTAACTACCATTTCACCGTGCATACTCACATAAAGTTCCCCTGGCATTAACTTGGCTGCGTGTACTTTAAGTTTCTTATCCCAATATCGATTAATATTTTCGAACCCAGGGATAACTGGGGGCGATTGAGGAACATCCAGTTCAGCCTTTGAATTTATCATACAAACCTATCCAAATTACTTATTTAAAGCGCTCGTGCAAAGCGCTTATGCAAGCACCTATGCAAGTACTTAGGCCAAGCATTTATATCTAAAAAGCTTGGCAACACCTGCGAAAATCCATTTAATATTGCATTTATATTTTCTATATTTTCATTCTACGACTGACCTGCCATGTATCATTGATTATTACCGATGGTACTGTTCACCAACACCCAAAACACACCATTTGCATGGTTTGATTCATGCCTATTTTTTAAATTAGGCAATCGAATAAACTACTTCGATATCATAGGTGTTTATAAATCGTGCCACCCAAACCTTTAAACTGATCGCAGACCTTATGCAGGCTTTCTGAATGGCCAATAAATAAATGGCTACCTGCCATCATCTGCTGATAAATATTCGAAAAAAGTTTTTTCTGAGTTTGTTTATCAAAATAAATAATTACGTTTCGACAAAATACCACATCAAATTTATTTTTCATTGGCCATTCATCCAGCAAATTTAACTGCCGAAATGTAAGCAATTGTTTGAGACCAGGATGAATCTCGACCTTGTCATCACCAATACGCCTGAACCACTTTCTTTGACGTTCAGCACTCAACTCTTCAATAGAACTATGATCGTAGATGCCAGCATTAGCTGTTTGTAGGACATTTGAATCAATGTCTGAAGCGAGTATTTTTATATCCCACTTAGCCACTGTGGGAAAAGCCTCCTGAAATACCATCGCCAGAGAATATGGCTCCTCACCGGTTGAAGCCGCAGCGCACCAGACACGAATCTTTTTATCAATCCGATGTTGAGCCTTTAATGCTGGGATCACCGTGTTTTGAAGATACTCAAAGTGGTGTTTTTCACGAAAAAATGACGTTAGATTAGTCGTCAGAGAATTTAGAAAGCTGGTACACTCATCATTAATATTTTGTTCAACATGGGATAAATAGTCATTAAAATTGACCATCCCTAATGCGCGTATACGTCTGGCCAAACGGCTATAAACCATTTCCTGCTTGGTCTCAGATAACACAATACCACTGGTTTCATAGACCTTCGCAGAAATGGCCTGGTAATTCTTTGCAGACATAGGAAATTCACGTTGCAAAAAATTATCACTGCCTTTTATCAGCGCAGGATCAAACCCGGCACCAATTCCTGAAGCGGACATGTTAGCCCCTACTCTGTGGTTTCGTCGGCTAATTCCAGGATAGATTTTTGTGCTTCGGCCATGGCGCTAAAATCTTCCTGATTAAGTAGATTACCCATATTTAAAAGTATCACCATCTTTTTATCAATGGTGGCCAATCCCTTAATATAACTGGTATTAATTTTATCGCCCATATCTGGCGCGGGTTTGACCTGACTTCGGTCCAGATCCGCTGTATCTGACACAGCATCAACTACTATGCCCACTTCTCTATGGCCTTTTTCGGTCTCCACCTGCAACACTAACACTACTGTTAGCGGCCCATAATCTATCGCCGACATACCAAAACACTGACGCAGATCAATAATGGGCACAATGGTACCACGAAGATTAATCACGCCACGCACGTGAGACGGCGCTTTGGGGATTGGCGTAGCAGAATCCCAGATCCTGATCTCCTTTACGGATAATATATCAACACCATATTCTTCATTATCCATTATGAAAGTCAGGTACTGATCCGTTTCAACGCCGGCACTAGTTATTTCCTCGTCAACATTTGGTTCGATATCAACTGCACTCATTTATCAATGCCTCCTGATTATATTCGACAGTTCATCTATACAGCTTCCATACATTGTCAGCAGCCCAACCGGATCAGGCCGCTTTTTCATCCAATTCACTACTTAAACCTTCGGCCATTTTTACCACGCCAGCAATATCAAGAATCAGCGACACGGTGCCATCACCTAATATAGTCGCTCCTGATATGCCTTCAACGCTTTGGTAATTGGTTTCAAGGCTCTTGATAACCACCTGTTGTTGCGCCTGCAACTCATCCACCACCAGACCAACTTTAACGTTATCTGACTCCACCACTACAATCAGGCTATTTTTTAACTCTTTGCTATCTGGCTCAATGCCAAACGCTTCGTATAAGGGGATGATCGGAATATATTCCTCGCGCAGCCTTAAAACATCACAGGCGCCGGCAACTGAACTAACCTGGCTAACATCCACTGACAGGGATTCAACAATAGAAACGAGCGGGAAGATATAGACTTCCTTACCTACTCGAACCAACTGACCATCAAGGATCGCCAGGGTCAGAGGCAAACTGATTGTGAATGTTGTACCAACACCTTCTTCACTTTTTACTGAAACTGCACCACCCAGGGCATGAATATTTCGTCGCACCACATCCATACCAACACCACGACCAGAAACATCACTCACTTTTTCTGCTGTCGAAAACCCCGGCTGAAAAATTAAATCCTGTACTTGCTCGTCACTCAGGGCTTCATCTTCCCCAACAATACCGTTCTCCCTGGCCTTGGCAAGGATTTTCTCCCGTGGCAAACCTTGCCCATCATCAGTTATCTGAATAATAATATTACCGCCCTGATGAAAGGCATGCAGATTAATGATGCCGGTTTCAGGTTTACCCGCTTTAACACGGTCCGCGGGTTTTTCAATCCCATGATCTAAAGAATTGCGCAATAGATGCACAAGTGGATCACCAATTTTTTCCATTACGGTCTTATCTAATTCGGTGTTCTCGCCCTTGACTACCAATTCGATTTTTTTCTCAAGTTGGCGACTAAGGTCACGCACCATACGAGGAAACCGACTCAGGGTAAAACTAATGGGCAACATACGCACCCGCATGACGGATTCATGTAACACCTGAACGTTTCGCTCCAGGTCAGTCAAACCTTCCTGAAGTTTGCCCAACTTATCGTCACTAAAATCACTGCCAATCTGACCGAGCATAGACTGGGTGATGACCAACTCACCCACCATGTTAATCATGGTATCTATCTTATCTATATCCACCCGTATGGAGCCCGTTTCCGCCGCTTTCGAAACTGTGGGTTTAGCAGCTTTTTCACCTGCATCATTTTTCGGGGCCGCATCCGCAGGCTCTATGGCTTTGGTATCGGCAGGGATAATCTCGGCGTCAGCTGATTCCATATCCTGCAGGTTATCTTCTATCGCTTCTATCGCTTCTGTACTTTCATTTTCATTTTCGTTTTCATCAGCCTCAGCAACCTCAGCAACTAATGGTTCGATCAACAGCTCCGCATCATCACAAACCCACTCGAAGATTTCTTCAATAGCTTCTTTCTGGATATTACGGCCTTCTAGTTGCAACTCCCAGGCGTAGTAACAGGACTCAACATTCATAGTAGCAAATGCGGCTAAAGACGAACTATCCGTCGTAACGGTGAGCGTCCCCATTTCTGCAAGCTGCCAGAACATCCGCAAGGGTTCGTTACCGGTACGTAAAATATGTCCCTCAGGTCGAAAGGTTATACGCCAGGCGCCATTAGATATAGACTCTGCATCATCCAGGCTGGCGCCATCAGACGGTGCCATGCCAAGAATTTTCTCAAACTGCTGACGCAGATCTTCAGCCCTGCTGATATCTACATCTTCTTTTGCCTGCAGCCCTTTTAACAATTCTCTTAAACAGTCAACGGACTGTAGAAATAATTCAACCTCATCTGGTCCAATGGAACGTGTGCCAGCTCTGACTTCATCAAGCAGTGTTTCAAGTACATGGGTAAAGTCCGCCACATCAGAAAAGCCAAAAGTGGCACTACCCCCTTTAATGGAATGTGCTGCTCTAAATATGGAGTTTATTTCCTCGTCATCTGGCGCGGCAGGATCTAGTTCCAGCAGGCCCGATTCCATAACATCAAGGCCTTCAAAACTTTCCTCAAAAAACACCTGATGGAACTGTGACAGATCAATCGACATCGCAGAATACCCCTGGTTACTATTCCATCACTTTTTTGATGGTATTGAGCAATTGGTCCGGATTAAACGGCTTAACAATCCAGCCAGTAGCACCCGCTTTCTTGCCTTCGGTTTTTCTATCAGTGCCTGACTCAGTAGTCAGCACTAATATTGGGGTATATTTATAATCATTTAGCGTCCTTAGTTCTCGCGTTAGTGTAATGCCGTCCATATTAGGCATATTTACATCCGCTAAAACCAGGTCACATTTATGTTGCTTTGCCAGCGCTAACGCCTCAACACCATCACAGGCCTCAACCACATCAAAGCCACCGCCCTTTAAGGTAAAAGCAACCATCTGCCGCATAGAAGCAGAATCATCCACTGCCAATATTTTACTCATTAATTTGCTCCTGATCACTCAATCCTATTTGGGATTTAAGTTGTAAAAAACCTGCCACTTCCATTATCGTATTCGACGGTTCGAGCCATTCCACCTGCTGATGATGCTTCCTGGCTTCTTCAAAAAAGGCTTCCAGTATCTGCAAGCCAGCGGTATCCAGTTTCGTCACCCTCGCACCTTGTAAGCGTAATGATTGTCCACTTGAGAACGCATCTTCCATTTCGAGATGCAGTGTCTCTACACAGGCAATATCTAATCGTTCCGGCAGCTCAATTGTGCAAAAACCAGTCATTACCAATTCCTAGCAGATTTGAAGTTACTTTTAATATAGACCTTGTTTTAGAGCTTGCGTACTTAGTTAACCAGCAAAGCAGCGATATTTTTTTAATCGCTGTTTTTCTTGATAATTGAACTTGTACTCAATTAATACCGTTGACAGTATGAAGCCCCGTCAAATCTGGGTATTGGGTTATTTCATCAAGTTCCTTTTGTTCTTGCCTGGATGCTATGACAGCTTGCTGTAGCGCACCTTTGGCAATTAATTTCTCGATCGACTGGCGCTTTATTTGCAGCTTACGCCAGCTTTGTTGCTGCTGCTCAAGGAACGCCTGGCTATTTACCAGCTGCATTTCCTGTTGGTCGATAGCGGTACATAGTTGACCAAGAAAAACCCGTCTGGATTGAAATAAAACGGGAGAAAGGCTGTTTGATTCACCCGGCTGCTGATATTCATCCCGATAACTAATCAGTTCCTGTAATCGCTGTTGATTAAGGTCATTCGCCGCACGAGCATCAATATATAACTTTACTGCGGCCTGTTCCTTCGCTTGTGCAAGGCGCACTAAACTCTGCAGCCGGTCCTGTTTCATAGAATAAAACTCATAAAAACTGATTGAGAAAAGTTTCTGACTCTACCTTTGAATCTACTCGATATTTCTTTGTTGTCAAAATCAGCCCGTTGTATACCAATATTTCTTATATCGAGCCATAAAAAATGTAACTGGGGTGGTCAGATTAAACGCCTACTTCTACCAGCGCATTAGTCTTTTTTTATGGAAACCATAGTTCACCTAAGACTTATCATACGAACTCTTCATACGGACTCTTCATAAGGGCTTTGGGTCAGCGACTGCCGCTCCTGCAAACAATGCCTCCAACTGCTCCAAACTCTCCTCCAGCCGCAACTGCTGGTTTATGCCCTGCTGAAGAAACTGCCCCATCGGTGCAAACTTCTCTATTGCATAATCCAGTTGGCTATCGCTACCTGCGGTATAAGCACCCACTGTAATAAGGTCTTCATTATGTCGATATTTTGCGTACACCTGGCGAAATTCTTTCGCTCGGGCCATATGTATATCGGTAACAATATTTGGCATGGTTCTACTCACCGAGGCCTCTATATCAATGGCCGGATAATGCCCTGCCTCAGCCAACCGCCTGGACAGTACTACATGACCATCAAGGATGGCCCGCGCTGAGTCTGCCACCGGATCCTGAAGATCATCACCTTCGGTTAATACCGTATAAAAAGCGGTAATGGAGCCACCCTCAGCAAGGCCATTACCGGCTCGTTCAACCAGTTCAGGAATTTTCGCAAAAACTGTCGGCGGATAACCTTTAGTTGAAGGCGGCTCGCCCAACGCGAGAGAGATCTGTCGCTGCGCCTGCGCATAACGGGTTATAGAGTCCATCAGCAATAGGACGTGCTTGCCTCGATCGCGGAAATCTTCTGCCAGACGACTGGCAAGCTCGGCCCCGCGTATTTTCATTGTCGGCAGGTCGTCAGCGGGTGCAGCAACGATGACTGCCCTGGCTCGGCCCCTGGCATCCAGAATATTATCAATAAATTCTTTAACCTCTCGGCCGCGCTCACCAATAAGCCCAACCACAATAACATCGGCCTCTGTATGCCGGGTCATCATCCCCAGCAGTACACTCTTGCCGACGCCACTACCGGCGAACAATCCCAATCGTTGCCCACGACCCACAGTAATCATCGAATTAATGGCGCCAATACCCGTATCGAGTACCGTGCTTATGGGCTGTCTAAACAATGGATTAATCGGCGTTTGATGCAACGGCACATACCGGTCTGGCTGGATATCGCCTGCACCATCGAGGGGCTTACCATTGCCGTCTACCACCCGTCCGAGGAATGCATCGCCAACGCCAATTTGTTGTTCTGCAACCGGTACCACTGCCGCACCCGGTGTTAGCTTACCAACGGGGCCTACCGGCATCATGAGGATTTTTTCTGCATCAAAACCCACCACCTCGACTTCAGTGGCATTATCGCCATCAATGATATGGCAAATACCGCCAATACTGGTACGACAACCGGCAGCTTCAAGCATCATGCCACGAACCCGAATCAAACGCCCTTTGGCGACACTCTCAACCTTAAAATCTTCGAGCCTTGACTGATACTGCTGCAATTGTTTAAGCATTATTAAGTCCCAGGTCCATCTAGTCCAATCCCAACCAAGCTGCAATAACCATTTAACTACTCATTATTTTCCGCATCATTTTCCGCATCGGATTCTGTACTGACACTAGTCAGCGTTTCTGCTGCAGCCTGCAAATCTGATTCCGACACTTCAACAACATTATTTTGGTTACTTTTTGATAATTCATCGGCCAATAAAATTTGTTTAAAACAGGCATTCAATCGCGTGCTTAAGGTCGCATCAACTACACCTGACTTTGAGTTAACCTTACAACCGCCCAGCGCAATGGTTTTATCCGCTGCGTATTTAATGCCTGGATTCAACTCACTAAGGTTACTATCACACCAGGGTAAATCAGCCGGATTAACCAGCACCTGAATTTGTTTAACCCCATCGGGTAAGGCCGCCAGAGCGCCAGCTACCAGTTGATTTATCAATCCTGGCGCTGTTTGAACATCCCGCTGTAAAACGATACCGGCAAGGCTTACGACTAGTTGCACCAACTGCGCCTGAACTGCCTGAGATGTATCTGGTGGACTTTGAAAGGCAGCCAGCAAAGGCTGTAATAATTGTTTTTTTGACGCTACCTCTTTTTCAAATGCCTGTTCAGCCAGTTTTTTACCTTGAGCCAGGCCCTTCAACTCACCGGCCGCAACGCCCGAGGCTTCACCCTGACTAAAGCCCTTCGCCTCACCTACGGCAAAGCCTTTTTCCTCACTCTCTTTGAGTCCTCGTACCTCTCCCGCCGCAAACCCTTTCGCTTCACCCGCCGCAAGCCCTGCCGCGTCGCCTTGTTCAAAGCCAGACGCATAGCCTGAATCAAAACCCGCTTCATAACCCGGGATGGGTTGCTGGCTGTTGCTTACCTGCGCTGTGTCAACCTCAGAATTTTGTACGCCTGCAACATCTTCTGGAGACATTTGTGAATCTTGCTCATGAGCATTATTTTTTGAATTGCTAGTCGATGGATTGCTCGTGACTGAATTGTGCTGCGCTACATTCTCTTCGCTCGCTGCATTTTGACCACGCCTGCCAAGGCGGCCTTCAGCGACACCACACTGAAGCTTAAACAATTTGTTGGATTCAATATTATCCAGGTCTAAGGTGGGTAAGGCCCAGCCACTGGCATCAACAATTTGATCTGCGGGTATTCGGCCCAGAGTTCTTGACATTTTTACTACCTCTTATTGCCGTTGGCATCCCATTGACTTAAATACCAATACGCGCAATTTTATTGCCAACATTCTAAATACCAATTTTCTTATTAACTGCGTTTTTATTTTCTGCGTTATTATTTTCTGCGTTATTATAGCCAGCAGCATCCCTGCTTAGACCATTTGCTCGCCGCCACCACCAAGCACAATATCGCCACTTTCAGCCATTTTTCGCGCCACGGTGAGTATCTCTCGCTGCGCAGCCTCGACATCACTAACCCGCACAGGGCCCTTAGCTTCAAGGTCATCACGCAGTAATTCAGCGGCCCGCTTGGACATATTTTTAAAGATTTTCTCCTGCATAATTTCTTCCGCGCCTTTCAGCGCAGTGATTAGCACTTCCGATGAGATTTCTCGCAATAACGCCTGAATACCTCGGTCATCAACGTCAGATAAATTATCAAACACAAACATCAAATCCTGAATTTCAACCGCTAATTCCTCATCTACCTCAGAGATCGCCTCCATGATTTCTGTCTCCAGTACAGAATCGACATTGTTCATAATTTCAGCAGCAACTTTTGTACCCCCCATTGCAGCAGCCTGGGTTTGCGCGCCGGAAAACTGGTTTTCCAGAATATCGTTCAACTCCTGAAGCGCCGCAGGCTGCACCACATCCAGCGCTGCAACCCGCATCAACAGATCCTGCCGGACCCTGGGGTCAACCATATGCGTCAGAATCTGCGCAGAATGATCAGGATCAAGATAAGCCAGCACAATGGCCTGTATCTGCGGATGTTCATAACGAATAATCTCAGACACAGAACGGGAATCCATCCATTTCAAGGTATCCAGGCCCGTGGTATTACCGCCCATCAGAATGCGGTCAATTAGCCCACCCGCTTTATCAGCGCCTAAAGCTTTAACCAGCGTTGCCTTAATATAATCATCAGAACCAATACCCAGGCCGGTCTGTGACTCTACTTCTGCCAACATCGCCACCATCACCTGCTCAACCTGATCATTGCGTACATTGGCAAGCGTTGCCATAGCACCACCGACCCGCTGAACTTCTTTTGGCCCCATATGTTGCAGGATCTTGGCAGCATGAGTCTCACCAAGGCTCAGCAATAAAATAGCCGCCATTTCCAGCTTATCCATACGCACCGCAGGTTTATTTTCTTCAGCCATTTAAGCCTCCTGACCTACCCATTCTTTGACCACCTGAGCAACCCGAGAAGGGTTTTCATCTACTAAAGCCCTGATCGCTTCTAGCTGGCGGGCAAACATATCGCCAGGACCTGGTAACAGTAATTCTTCACCGCCACTTAAGGTCACTGTTTCTTGCATAAGCTCTTCTTCTGCCTCAAGCTCACGCTCAGCAAGTCGCTCTAGTTCCTGCTCCGCAATAAGTTCTTTCATGCGATCTTCTGCACTCGGCCCAGCTAACATAGCCAGTACAGGACGAAGTACAAAAAAGGTCAAGAAAACCACTAGCAAACCGACCATCAGTTGTTTAATCAGAACCAGAAACCAGGCCTCTGTCCAGAAACCAGGTTCTGGAATAGCTATTTCTTCTACCGGTATAAATGCCTCATTAATCACCGTAACCTGGTCACCACGGCTCTGGTTAAAACCTACAGCTGACTGTATTAACTGACTCAACCTTGCCAACGACGCTTCATCCCACGGCACAGATTCAAATTCCCCTGTTTCAGCATTGAGCAAAAGCTGATCGTCAATCACCACGGCGATGGTTAACCGTGCCACCTGGCCGACCGAATGTCGTGTGTAGCTAATATTACGATCCAGTTCGTAGTTTCGGGTAGACTCACGGCGTTGCCGCAGCGTTGCGGCATTCTCGCCTTCTTCTACATTGGCGGCATTTTCAGGGATCAACACCGGCCCAGGCGGTTGATTTGACAGCGCCCCTGGGATACCGCCTTCACCCACACCTGATCGGATATCTTCGGACTTCTTTTCACTTCGGATGGCGGGCAAATCAGGATTGAACATTTCCTGGGTTTCTTCGACCCAGGTAAAATCCACTTCAGCTGCGACCTGAGCATCAAACCGAGTTTCGCCCATGATTGGGCGCAATATATTCTGCACCTTCTGGATCATTTCCTGTTCAACTTTTTGCGCAAACTCGAATTGTTTCTCGGTCTCACCAATACCACTATCCGACTCCATTTCGGATAATAAATTACCGCTTTGATCAACAACAGAAACATTTTCACGACTCATTTCCGGCACCCCAGATGCTACCAGCGACATGATGGCGCGAACTTCCTTGTTACCCAACGTTTTACCACCAACCACTTCCAGAAAAACCGATGCCTTTGGTTTACGATTATCACGAACAAATACTGACTGTTTTGGAATGCCCAGTTTCACCCGGGCCTTATTGACATTTTTCAGGCTAGAAATTGTTTTCGCCAGTTCTCCTTCGATGGCTCGTTGATAGCGAACGCCTTCCATAAATTGACTGGTGCCAAGTTCCTGTTCTTCATCCAGCAATAAATAACCATCGCTTTTCGCCACCAGGATATCAGCCGCTGCGACCACCATCCGCGCCTCATGTAACTCCGTCATCGGCACCAGAATAATCCCCGACTGAGGTTCTACGGTGAATGAAATACCTTCCATTTCGAGTACCTTTACAATCCCTGAAATCTCCACCGTTTCAAGGTTGCCATACAGCGGCCGGTATTCAGGGTCCTGACTCCAGAAAACCAACAACACACCAAAGGCGATGACCCCAGCAAAGCCAACCATTAAACCAGCTTGTCGCAGCCACGGTAATTTCAGAAAACCATACGCGGCGTCACTACCATGGCCGCTTTCCATACCGTCACCAAACCGGCTAATCGCACCCGGGTTGCCACCCTGAGCTTCTTCAGTGGGTTCAACTTCCGGCGCTTGCGGTACTACTGGCAAATCAGCCATTTAATATTTCCCTTGCTGGTTATTTACCCAGCATCGGTGTTAAGTAAATCGTTATAACGAGTAAATGGCGGTTATAGACAAACCAACATTGACTACACAGGCGCTTAATTAGATTGGCATATTCATGATTTTTTCATAGGCAGATACCAGTTTATTTCTGGCTTCAGTTACCGCCTGAAAAGCAACAGAGGCTTTTTGCGACGCAATCATGGCTTCCGTTAAGGTGACCCCTTCAACGCCCTGTTCAACTGCATTAGAAAGTTTACCTGACTGCATTTGCAAATCATTAACGGTATTAATTGCCGAACCCATCAATTCACTGAAACTTTTTGTATCCTGTACATCTCCCACACGTGAACCACCAGGGTCTGCTCGATCCAGGCTGGCTGGTGATATGGCATTCTGACTCTGCATTTGCACGCTACGCATTTGCGCTAAAACATTCTGGATATCCATTCGATCTGACATTTACCTGTACTCCCAGCCCAAAATCAATAGGTTGCTAATTCGGCACTAACATCTATACCGCTATCGCGCATCTTGGCCAGCTTATAGCGTAAAGTTCTGGCGCTAATACCCAGCTTTTCCGCGGTCTTACTACGACTACCACGTTCTTTCTTTAACACATCAATAATCAGTTGAAACTCTTTATGCTTAAGGTTTTTTTCGAGGCTGCCATCGCCACTTTGCGGTACCGACGGCACTACTTTTTCGGCGGCAACTTCTATACCTGCCATAGGGTCTAGGAACAGGTCCTCATCCCTAACAATATTACCTGGTTGCAGAATCAGAGCCCGTTGAATAACATTTTCCAGCTCGCGTACATTACCCGGCCAACTATATTCTCGCAGTGCGACCCTGGCTGTATCATCAAGCTCCACTAGCGTTCGGTTCATACGCCGGCTATAGATATTGGCCAGATGATCAGCCAAAGGGACAATATCTTCGACACGATTACACAGCGCCTCAATTTTTATTGGGAAAACAGCAATGCGATAATATAGATCTTCGCGAAACCGACCCTGCTGTACATATTCGACCAGATTACGATTCGTGGTAGCAACAATACGCACGTCAACCTTACGGTAACCCTTACCACCCAATCGTTCTACTTCGCGTTCCTGTATGACCCTTAGTAACTTCGCTTGCAGCCCCAGGTCCATTTCAGATATCTCATCCAGTAACAAGGTGCCGCCATCAGCCTGCTCAAATTTACCTGCACGACTACCGTGGGCGCCGGTATAAGCGCCTTTTTCATGGCCAAACATCGTTGCTTCCAACATATTTTCTGGAATAGCAGCACAGTTTATTGCAACAAAAGGCCGGCTACTGCGTGGCGACTCTTCATGAATAAATTTCGCCACCACTTCTTTACCCACACCACTATCCCCTAACAGGAGCACAGTAGAGTCCGCCACTGCCACTCTTTTCGCCAACTGATACAATTTCCTGCTTACGGGATCAACAACAATGGGTCGAGTACTACCCTTGGCACTCACCTGTTGCTTAATGGTGTCAACTAATACCATGGGTTCAAAAGGTTTAATCATAAAATCTACCGCCCCCAGGCGCATTGCAGCCACCGCTTTGGAAACGTCTGAGTAGGCAGTAATAATCAATACTGGCAGGTGAGAGGTAGTTTTTCTAACCTCCGACAGCATTTCTATGCCGTCCATACCACCCATATTGACATCAGATACAATCATATCCACTTCGATACGCTTTAATAATTGTAATGCGGCTTCAGCACTGGCTGCAGTTTCTACTGCAAAGGCAGCCATTCTTAATGTTTCTGCAATGGCTTCCCTTAGGTCCGAATCATCTTCAACAACCAAAATACATTTCTTAGACATAGACTTCACCCTTCTGAAATTTTTTATATCTGTAGAGAAAACCAGATCAAAAGATACTTTTATGCTTCATTATTTATACCAACGGCAAACTAAGTTTCACCTTCAACCCACCACCATAATTTTCTGATAGTGATAAATTTGCCCCGATGGACTTTGCGACTGCCTGGACCACCGCAAGGCCTAACCCCGTACCTTTAGCTTTTGTGCTAAAAAATGGCTCTAGCACCCGGTCTCTATCTGCATCACATATGCCAGGCCCATTATCAGCGATACAGATTATTAGATGGGCATTCTGAACCACCGAACTAATGACTATTTCAACAGGATTAGCAGGCCCATTATTCGATGCCTGACAAAATTCCTGACTGGCCTCATGGGCATTATTAACAAGATTCAGGATCGCACTGATCAAACTCTGGGGATTACAGTTAAGTGCTTGTCGCTCAGCCAGATTCCTATAACTCACCGATAACGACTCAAATGAAGCATCCAGTTCAATTTCCTGATTAATTCGATGAAATAGTTCAGCAACGGTGATACTGGTTTGGGTGGCAACATCACCTCGGGCAAAAATCAATAAATCTGATATTTGCAATTCAAGGTTTCTTAATTGACGCAATAATTTTTCTGAAAAGTCCAGCCGATGACCTTCATCCAGTTCAGGATTCCGCAAATGCCCCCCATACAACATTGCCGACGACAATGGGGTTCGTATCTGGTGAGCAAGATAAGCCACCATTTTACCCATGGTTGACAATCGGTCTCGACGAGCAAGTTGATCCTGTAATTGCCGCGTTTGAGTCTGATCCGTTAGCAAAATAATTTGGCCTTTTTCTTCAGGTAACAAACCATCATCCATTGAACGGATTGCAATACTCAGACGCCGACCATCTTTCAGTGATATTTCATGACCATCGTCCATTCGAGGAGAAAAACGACTGCCGATCACTTCGGCCCAGCGTTGACCGAGCAAGCCATCACCCAGAAATTCAATGGCGGCAGGATTACACTGTTCAACAATGCCAAATGAATCCACTACTACCACCCCACCCGGTAAAAGTTTTAGTAAATGTTCAAGCCGCGCAGATAGATTTTCCTTATCTCGTGCGGCGCGTAATTTTTCCTTATTAGTCTCAGCCAGTTCGCGTTGTAGTTCAGAAACATGGGTCTGCAAATGCTCATAAGAATCTGCCAGTTGCGCTGACACTTCTGAGAAGCTGCGGAAAGCCAGCTCCAGATTATACTGCTCGGTATTTTCACCCGCTGTAAGCGCTAATGCCTGTTGACTGTTCACAATGACTTCCCTGTAACCTGTTTGACATCTTGCAATGCCAGTTAAAATTTAAAGCAAAGACGTGGAACCCTGATTGCTGTCCTTATATCTCGTATCCAGAGACTCATATTCCTTTTCACCGGCATCCTGCCAATGTGGGTCCACGTCTTTATTCTCGCCACCCTGGCTAACCTCCCTGTACTCGTCCCTGCACACAACTCCTTTGAAACGATTCCCTTCAAATCCCTTTTATTCAATTCCTTTTGGCCTAATCCTTTTCGCCTAATCCTTTAAAAAGGCGCGAACACATCCGCTATCGGTCTGATCCATCAAACCCTGTCCTTAAGATCAACTCCGTTCAATCAATAACCTTCCTTGACCTGGCTGGTCCATCAACCGTCCTCGGAATTTCCCTATTCATGCTGACCAACATCCTGTTAGTCCTGACCAACATCCTGTCAACATGTGATCGCGCCTATTGAATATATAGCAAATACAATGCCAATATATTTTCCCTATATTTATCAATGACATGGAAAACTTTGGCGGTTCAGAGTTTTATAGGCGTCATTTAGTTAACGCTTATTCAGGACAATTGAAGATTGTATTGACATCACACAGCCATACCTAACGTCATTGCCAGGCTGCAATGCAGTGCTTAAAAAAATACATCCCCGCAGCGAGGCTGCAGCGATTAAATATAGTGACAAATAGAGAGACGGCTGGGAGGGACCAACCTACTAACAAAATCTGCTAGCAAGCTGGGTCAATAAGGCGCATAAACGCCTGATTGAATTCTACAGGACAGCAATTAATGGCTTTTTTGAAGCCCATACTTACGCATTTTTTCAACCAGCGTGGTACGTCTTATATGCAGCTTATCGGCAGCCCTGGCAACCACACAGTTACAATCATCAAGCGCCTGTTGAATAAGATCTTTTTCCAGTTTGGTCAGATAGTCTTTTAGATTAAGGCCATTAACCGGCAGCAGGGCAGTATCATTCATATTGATAATCTTCGGCTCCGCAGACTCTATTAAACCAGCCACATCATCTTCGTCGGCCTGATCTACATGGCGAAACTTTTCCGGCAGGTCCATAACACCGATAACACCATAGGGATGCAGGATAGTCATGCGCTCCACAAGATTAGCCAGTTCTCGTACATTGCCTGACCATTCATGCCGACAAAGCGACATAATGGCGGCCGAGTTGAAGCGAATCGAACCCCGCTTTTCATTTTCCATGCGCGTAATCAGATCATTGAGTAGAATCGGAATATCTTCTACCCGCTCTTTGAGACAGGGCATCTCAATAGGGAAGACATTCAAGCGATAATATAAGTCCTCGCGAAAGGTACCATCGACAATCATTTTTTCAAGATTGTTATGGGTGGCGGCGATGATCCGCACGTCAGTCTTAATACTGACATTGCTACCCACCCGCTCAAATGATCGTTCCTGCAGTACACGAAGAATTTTCACCTGCATATGCAAGGGCATATCGCCTATTTCATCAAGGAACAGAGTCCCTCCACGGGCCATCTCAAAACGCCCCTGGCGGCTGGCAATGGCCCCCGTGAAAGCACCCTTCTCATGCCCAAACAATTCACTTTCCAACAATTCAGCAGGAATAGCGCCGCAGTTAACGGGCACGAAGGGCTCTTTTCTCCTCGGCGAATTATAGTGCAGGTTCCTTGCAACAACTTCTTTACCCGTACCAGAGGCACCGGTGATTAATACCGTAATATCCTTATCGGCCACCTGGGCCATCATTTCTCGAACCTGACTGACCTTTCTTGACGTGCCTACCAGGGAACGAAATAACTTGGCATTGCGGCCTAATTCTCTATCCCGGGTAATATCGTAGTGTTCTCGATAGACCTGAGCTCGATGCAGCGAATCAAGTAATTTATTATACCTTGGCGGCATCGCAAGGTTCGCAATAACGTTACTTTGATACTCTTCGGCCAATACTTCTTTCGGCGTTTCGCCCAACAACAGCACTGGCACTGTTGAGTCCCAGCGCTCAATTTCATCCAACGCCTGCTCAACTACGAGATGGTCACCAGCGGTGCCTAGTAATACGCAGGATATCTCGCGGGTATCTTCAATTTGTGCATTTACTGTCTCCTGCCAATCAGGTAATCGCGCACTGATCACCGTCTCTCCTAAAAAGTTTAGAATCACCTCCATATTACGTTGGCGTTCAGGGTCTGCTTCAACCAGTAAAACCTTTATATCTCTCCACATTTGGGTACAACACCTTTACTAAATAACTTGAGGTACAACTGCCCAGCAAGTGACGAAATAACGTCACCTATGATATACAGTAAAGTCGGAATTTCGCCATTGTCAAATTTATGGCTGTGAGAGCCAGCAGGAATGCGGCTTAATCGAAGCGTCATTTATTTGGAGTTTTTTGAAGATGGTACTTTTCGCACCACCCTGAGCTGCAAATATTCATCTTTAAACACTGATCTTTAAAAACGGAACGTCAGATTGGTTTGTTTAAATAAAGGTGCTTATCAGGGGTTATTTTAACGAAAGGAGGTCTCTCTGATTAAAGTCCATTGACGCCAATGACGCTTAATCAGAGCTACTTTGGTTATTGCAGGGAACTAATACAGGGTTAGTTACTGCAGGGTCTGTAACTGACTATAGGTCTTTTGATGTTTTATATTGGTTCGTAATAACCTGGCCTCGCTGGCAAAGCCATCTCTTTGTTGTTCACACTGTTTAATAATGGCAGCATAAAACCCCAACATCTGGCGCAATTCATCGTACATAGCACGCGGGTTTTCATTGATAATCTGCTTTATCGTCAGCTGGCATTCCTTATCTAGTTCGGCAAGAACTTGCCACTCAGCGGAATCATATGCCTCTGTCATGCGCGTTTTTAACGACGCCAGGCGGCTTGATATTTGTATATTCATCTAACTAACCTCATCCTTAATGCCTTCCCAGCCTTCCTTTATTACCTTAACCAGAGAGACCACTTCATCGATAATTGCTTCATCATTGGCAACCCCTGCGGCAAATACGCGGCGGGTCATATACAGATACAGCCGATCAAGATTGGTCGCAATTTCACCACCCTGTTCCATGTCCAACGCATTTTGCAACGCGCCGATGATGGTTATTGCCGAACCAAGGCAGCGAGACTTACCCTCATAATCAGACCGGCTAATAAAACCTTTAGCCATTGCCAGTCGGCTGATCAAGCCATCATATAACATCCCAATCAACTGATGTGGGCTCGCATCAGACACTTTAGTCTGTACGTTCATTTTTTGATACTGCCTGGCGCCCATCTGCATGCTTGTCTCGTCTCTCTTGCTTGGCGACTGAATCGCTGAATTAAATTGCCTATGTAAATATTGACGGCAGCAAGAAGAAATTCTTTAGCATTTTTTTGACGGCAATGTCTTGCCGAAAAAAACTGGCCCCGATATTGCTATATCTGATTTGTAATTTGCAACTTGCAATTTGTTACTCCGCATCAGTCCAACTGATGACCGATTAACTCAATGCATATTACCAACAGCTAAGGACTCACTGATTAAGGTCCATTTACACCAATACGGTGTTTAATCAGCGTTCCCCTAACAAGGTACACTCAAATGGCCAAAGCTATGCAGAATGTAAAACTAAAGCAACCACTGGTACGCAATCAAGTCAGCAATGCCCTGCGTCGCAAGCTCAACAAGCAGCTTGAGGAAGCCGGCATCGCGTTTGATAAAACCTATGCCGAAAATCGTTATGATCAATCGCGCGTGGTCAAATTAAGACACCGAGCAAAAACACTGGCGCAAAAAGTATTATCCAAACAAGCGGACAATGTCGATGCATTAAATCTGCTGGGACGAATTGCGCTAGATCAGGGTAACCTGACTGAGGCCTCGGCATTCATAGACCAGGGGCTTGACTACGAACCCACATCGGCCAGTTTATTATATAGTAGAGCGCATGTTTTTCTGGCTCGCCAGGACTACGCAAAAGCAGAGGCGTTTTTTGCTCAGGCAGAAAAAATATCACCCAAAGCAACCCGCTCCAGAGCGTCGATTGCCTATACCAGAACGAAACAGGGTTTATATGTCGAAGCATTCGCCGATTACCGAGAGCTAATAAAGCTTGACCCCACCGACCCGCATATTCGCGCCAAATTGTTCGAATGTCTAGCCCATATACAGGCCGACTATTATGCCCCTGAACTTGAACAGGAGCTAATCGGGTATCTTGATTTCACTCAGGTGGATCATAATAATCTCAGTAGTTTGATCACCTCATTATTGATCCATAAATACGATCTGGTCAACGGCAACTCACCGCTTGATCCGCAGCAGTTATCTCAGGATCTATTGCTAAACAAGGCTTTACGCAAATGTCAGTTTAAAAATTCGGTGATCGAGGAATTCCTTACTGCCTGCCGCCAATGCATCCTGCAGGAGTCCATCGACAAGCAAAAAATTGACGACCGGTTTATGGATTTTCTGGTCAGCATATCCTTGCAATGTATCAATAACGAATTTGTCTACGCAGTTTCATTGACCGAAGAAAAGGTCCTAGCAGAGTTACATAATATCGTCGCCAAAACAGTGATACTGGCTGATTGGCAAACTGCCGAAGTCGAATACCCACTACTACTTTTAAGTATGTACTGCCAACTACATCACTATGGTTTCCGGGCCCATCTACTGCGTAAATCAGTTTCGGCCTGGTCCAAACAGGTCCAGCTGGTAATCCAGCCACATCTGTACGACCCGCAGCAGGAACTAGAAATCAAACGTAGTGTTGAATCGATATCAGATATAGAAAACACGGTCTCCCGTGATGTATGTATACAGTATGAAGAAAGCCCTTATCCGCGCTGGACAGCATTAAATTACGCCACCAAAACCGATTACGGTCAGGCCCTTGCAGCTGAATTACACGGTTTCAGCCCGCCATCATTTATGCGCAATCAGACCATCAGAGTGCTGGTAGCAGGTTGCGGCACTGGCCGCCATGCCATCCAGGTGGCAAAATATTTCCGCAATGTGGAAGTCACGGCAATCGATCTAAGCCGCGCCAGCCTTGCCTATGCCACCAAAATGGCCCGCGACTACAAGGTATCTAATATTGAATTCTATCAAGCGGATATCCTGGCGCTCAACGAGATACGAGAAAAATTTCATATCATCGAATGTTCAGGTGTATTACATCATATGCAAACGCCGATGGATGGCTGGCAAAATCTGGTCAAGCTACTAGAACCCGGCGGGCTGATAAAAGTGGGTCTATATAGCCAGCGCGCTCGAACGGTGGTCACCCGAGCCCGACAATTAATTGAAGAGAATCAGCTAACCGCCAGCAACGAGCATATCCGTATCTTCCGCCAGGCCATTTTAGATAATTTAATAGAAGGCGACTTCACCAGCATTAAACAATCAGCGGATTTTTACAACTTAAGTGGCTGTCGCGATTTGCTATTTAATGTGCAGGAACATCAATTTACGCCGCGCTCGATTGACCGCTGCGTGAATAGCCTGGGGCTTGATTTCCTCGGCTTCGTTAATTTACCTTACGCGGTAAAAAATACCTTTGATAGTCGTTTTAGCGCTGACCCAGCCAGAACCTGCTTGCAAAACTGGGACCAGCTTGAAGAAGATATGCCGGACATTTTTGGACTTATGTTTCAGTTCTATTGCCAGTTAAAATCGGGCAGTATTGCCAAATTTCCGGACTAATTATTTTCACAAGGCCCTTTACACAAACACCATTTACATACGGGCCATTTACAAAAAAATCTTTAGTCCACCTGGATTTATAACCACTAATACTAGCCATTTACCGCTAGCCAATAAAAAGGAGCCGCCAAATTTATTATTAGCCAGAAAAAACAGCTCAGCCGAGCCTCTATTTGTAAACTTGCGGCATAAAACTTACTATCTCAGCTTCGTACCTGCCGAGCCTGAACGTCCAATGAGCACATCCCTGATACTTGTGATACTGCTGCTGATTGTTAGCGCCGTGCTGCTGATTTTCGCGCTTGCACCTAAGCCAAAATTAGATGCCACCGTGCCTCAACATCAGATACCCGACCTGCCTTTGCCAGCGCTAGCACAGTGGCTTGCAAAACAGGAAGCCGCAACTGCTAACATCCACCCGAGTACCCATGCCCGCATCCAGTGGGCCGACGAAAACAAACCTGCAAAGACCCAACTAGTGTTCCTATATTTACATGGGTTTTCGGCCAGCTGGCAGGAAACCGCCCCGCTCACTGAGCAATTAGCCAGACAATACAGCGCCAATATAGTCCAGGCACGCGTTGCTGGCCACGGCCTGAGCATAGACAGCCAGGGCATGCTAACGCCTGCCGAAGCCTGGTTACAAAGTGTCATTGACCAGTATGAACTAGCAAGCCGGATTGGCCATAAGGTGGTGATAGTTGCGACCTCTACCGGCGCTGCACTTGCCATCTGGTTACTCAAGCAACCCCGTATACAGACCAATGTATACTGCTGCCTGTTTATGTCACCTAATTTCAGAATCCACAACCCCTTTGGTTTTTTGTTAACCTGGCCATGGTCAAAACACTGGGTTCATCTGATCCTCGGCAAACAGTATAGCTGGCAACCCAATTCTGCAGCTGAAGCCGAATGCTGGACCTGGCAATACTCCACTCTGGCACTTATCGAGATGCAAAAAACAATCGACTGGGTAAAAGGTCAATCACTACAATCCATCAACATACCCGTCGCTATGATGTATATGCAAAATGATCCAACCGTATCTGCCACTGCAATTATTAACGCGTACCATCGTTGGGGCTGCAAAGACAAACAGCTAGTAAAAGTAGAAATTGAGCCAGATGCTGCTGAGCATGTGTTTGTGGGTAATATTACGGCACCCCAACGAGTCAACTGGAGTACAGGGCAGTTTATTGATTTTATGCAGCAACTCGATACCAGCCAACCGGACCAATAACAGCGGCTAGCTTTGTCAGACGTAGGTTAGAATTAGATTAGAAATAGGTCAATCAGAACAGTTGACGCAAAAAAAATCACCACAGGAAAACCTATGGTGATTTTTAATTCACATCTCACAATACGCTGGCAATACATTTACAATTCAGCTGCAATGCACTTGCAACGTATTCAGCCAGGCATACAGCCCGTTACAGGCCGTTACAGGCCGTTACAGGCCGTATATTCCTAAGCCAAACTGGTCATTCACAGACCTTTCGGCCTCTATACCTGCCGTGCGCAATCTATTCCTTTAGACTTGCGCACTAAACAGATAAAGCGGTTCTTCATTACTCAATCGCTGTGCCAGCGTAAGCGTTATCTCTGCCGGAATTTGTCTCACAATTTCAGATGACTGCCGGTCTACAACCGATATAACCGATGTACCGCTGCTCTCATCCAGAGTAAATTCCAAATCACGCTGTACAGTTTGAATATAGTCATTCAGCTGGGCAACTGCCACCACCAACTGTTCTCTTTGCTCGTCAGCCTGGGCCTCATCGACCCCTGGTTGCGATGCCACCGCTTGATCTGACTCTTGCGTTTTAACACGCTGAGAGACATCTTTGCTGGTGATATCGTTACTGGCGATATCAGTGCTGGCAATATCCTTGCCAGCACCGTTTGCTGCGGGACTAATTTTCGCTTCCGTTCGTTGTCCACCCCGCGTTTCAGAACGCTGCACATCGACGGATGTACCTTGTGGATTAATACTATTCATCACGAACCTCGTAAGAAGTAAGTCACTGATATGCTGCTTAACACTGACAAAGACATAATATCTCTCTCAAAACAACACACCAGAAACCAGACCACTAATTACTGTAGTAATGCCAACACCTGCTGAGGTGCGGCATTTGCCTGAGCAAGAATCGAAATACCTGCCTGTTGCAAAACCTGCGTTCTGGACAGCTCGGCAGTTTCTGCCGCAAAGTCTGCGTCCTGAATTCGGGAGTTTGCTGCCTGTAAGTTCTCAACTGAGATTGATAAGTTATCAATGGTTGATTGCAAACGGTTTTGGATCGCACCTAAATTTGCTCGTTCAGAGGAAACTGAACTCAAGGCGTTATCTAGTGCATCCAATGCTGCCACGGCACCTTCTACCGTGGATATGTCTATCTCATTTAAGAACTGGCCGCTATCCGCACCACCGTAGGTGCCGGCACGTATACCGAGCCCTGTCAAACCACCAAAGCCATCAGAACCTACCGCACCATTAGTACCTGCGCCGACGACGAACTCTTTGGAGGACTCCAGGCGAATAGTAGATGAGGTGGTTGCGGCGACTTCAGCGTAACTTGTTCCCTGGCCGGTAAAGTCGGCTTCTGCTATACCCTTATTGGACGAGTTCAGACCGATATTTTCACCGGTAAAACCCGTACCCAGGGTATCAATGGCCACCGACACATTCCTGCCATCCGCTGCCGTCAAGGTAATACCGCCGCCGTTATCCGCAGCCAGCACACCGGTCTGACCAGCAATCTGGTTAATGGCGCTAATTGCATTGGCGCGGTTGGTTTCTTTATCGGCACCCAGGGTAATTGACCCTGCAGAGATGCCATTGATAAACACCTCACCCTGGTCACCATCCGCTGAACGGTCGGTATTGGAGGTACCACCTGAGACCACGGTGGCGTTAACCGTTGCCGTAACACCAGTAGTATCAGTGGCGCGATTAATAGCTGCTGCAATGGAAATACCACTGGCCGCCTTACTGGAAGAATTCGCCAGCTCATTTGAGGATGTATCATCTGAGGCCCGCGAGGCCGCAATACTGACCCCGCCGATTCGCAGGTCACCATCACCCAGGGTTCTAATAGCCTGCACGGCATTACCCGCTGTACCAGTACCCGAATTAATAATACCCGCAGAGGCCGCACCACTACCATCAAAGCCGAGGGTAATTGCAGCGTTGCCTGAAACACTCACCGTGTTGCCTTCACTGGACTGGGTTATATCATTGTCAGTTACGGTGATTACACCATTAGCATCGAGCGACGCAGTACCATTGGTCAATTTACCATTAAGCTCAGCTACTACGCTGGCACGATCGGTAAAGGCCCCTTCAAGGGTGATGGTCTCATCCCCGCCTTGAAGCCCGGTTACCGTAAAGGTGTTATTTTGCGCCGCCTGATTAATACCGGTATCATCAAATCTTGCACCCGAAGCATTGGTAACAATCGCACTATCTGTGCCTGTTGCGTTTAAACTGAGGACATTATAAGCAATCGAATTACCATCACCCAGGCCTAGTGCAACCAGCCCTGCACTACCGGTGGCGGTATCCGTAAATGTATCAATGGTAATACTCACCCCCGCTCCACGCGAGCCATCCGAGGTAAAAGTAAATAGACCGTCCTGGTCAACCCCGACAACAATATCTCCAGCGGTTATACCACCCACCAAATCCACTGCTGTTTGAACATCCTGTACGACATCAGAGATAGTTCGAGTGCCCGCTACAACATCACCATCGGTGAAACCAATGATATCGGCGACTTCCCCTACGGTGTAAGAACCAGCAGCGGCATAGTTATCAACTAAAATACCTGTGGCCACTGCTGTCGCTGCAGTTTCGGTGAAGGTTAACTGACCATTAACAACCGATGCGGTAACACCGGTATTCACTATTTGTGCAGTAATGCCGGCCAGCAGCTCCGTATCAGTGGCAGCACCACCAGTCAATGCATTCGTACCATCAAAGGTAATGGTATCTGTACCACCTGTAGTAGTAATATCGAAAGAGAAGTTATTCGTACCATCAGTCGTGTTATCTACCAAAGCAGCACTTAAATTTCTGACATTACTGCCAGCCAGCGTTGATAAAGAATTGTTTGCATCAGCATTTAGTACGGCAATACCCGCTGCCGGCGTGCCCGAACCATCATCATAGGTTACGGTAAAGGTTACATTATCGGATGAGAAGTCGTAGGTAGAAATATTTGCATCTACTGCACCTTGCGGTCCCTGCAAAGTTAATTCTGCTGCGCCGTCACCTGCCAACGTCGAAGTAATTTGCCCGGTCGCAGCAAAGGTAATATCAGCTGTACCGCTATTATTGCCATTTACAATTTCAAGGGTTGACTCGCCAAAAGTATCCGCTGCGGTAAAAACTATTTCACCGGAGGTATTAATAGATACCTGAATATCACCCGCATCATAGGCTGTGCCTGATGTGGGGTCTGACGTACCGAGGGTCGCATCCTGGGCATTAGCAAAGGCATTATCCACCGCTGCCTGCAAGGCTGTTACCAGCTCACTGGAAGTTGCATCGGTATTGGTCGTAATATCCGAATCAACGATAGCACTTTGAATCTGCACATCCGCACCCTTGTTAAAGGATAAGGTAAAGTCAAATGCCACACCTAGTGCAGTATTAGCAGTACCGCTTAGATCTACGCCGGTCAAGCCATTACCCCCCTGGGCACTTGCGGTATTGGACAGACTGACATCCTGACTAATCACCGCCCCGGTTTCCCGCGAGGTGCCAGCTACGCCTACAGCAGCCAGCGCCGTGGTACTGCCGACAAAATTAGCCACCGATATATCCACATCTGCGCCGGTTGCCGCCGTGGTAAAAACCAGATTGCCATCATTATCAATGGAGGCACTAAAATCTGCAGAGGCACCCGAGGTATTAAAAGTCGTCGCATCAATTGCGGTATTTACGGCCGCTTCAAAGCGGGTGGCAATATCATCGGTATTACCGCTAATTGCACCGGTGGTTGAGGCATCATTAGAGTTAACATCCAATCCGGCTGTCAAACCAAAATTACCAATACCTCCAGCATCACCAGTGAAATTGGTCAAGGTTAGTTCAAGATTATCGCCGGTCGCTACGGTTCGAAAAGCAATTCTCTCATTGGTATCCTGGGCTCGATATACCTCAATCACATTAGCGCCAAACCCTGCGTCAATATCTACCTGCAAAGCGGCTACCAGGGTATCCACAGTTCCCGTTAAGTCAGAAACATTGGTATCAACAATGACATTGGCGGTTTGCTCAGTGCCATTTTCATCGATTAATACAACATCAAAGGCAATTTCTGCAGTTGAAAAATCATTTGTGGCAAGACCAGCTGCATCAGTTATCACTTCCGCGGACGCCGCATTAGTAGAATCTGCGGTTGCAAGCACAGCCCGTGTAACACCGATAGTCGTATCACCACTGGCCAGGGTTAAAAAACCGCCGGTATCGGCGGTCACACCAATGGTGGCATTAAGACTGGTATCCGTAGTCTGGAATACCAACTGATCGGCACCGCCATTACTTTCTATGGAGACAACCACATCACCCGCTGTATAATTTGCTGCACCCAGACCTGCAGTTAGCGCTGTATCTACATCGCGCTGGATGGATACCACCAGGTCTTCTACTGTGCTGGCCTCATTAAGTGCATCCGTTGAGCTTTGTACCTGAATAAAATCTCTACCTTCATAGGAGAGATTAAAATCATAGGCATCACCAGCGCCGGTGGTACTTAAGTCTACCCCCGACAAACCATCAGGCCCAAGTGCCGCAGCCCCCACATTATAGGTCCCGCCTAGTACATAGGCAGCACGGGCACCTTGCGCGCTACTATCACTACTCAGGGTAACAGTTTGCGTATCAACATTAGTACCATCATTATAAGTGACATCAAAACTGAGGTTATCTGTAGTCTGGGCATTTACGTCACTGCCACCCAACGACCCGGCGACAACACTATTAAAGTTAAAACCGGTATCGGGGCTAAAACCCTGCGCAACGGTAATCTGTGCAGTTTCATTACCACCGATACCAGTAGCCTGTATACCCACCTGGCCGGCAAGGCCCAGTACATCCGCTGCTGGGCTACCCGTCACCGCAGTTATTTCAATGCTCTTTTGTGAGCCACCGATGCCAGTGGTAAATACCAACGAATTGTCGGTAGTATCAAAACTGGCTACTACTTCGCCGGCACCCAACGCTGCATCCAGCGCAGTATTTAAACTATTCACCACCTGTGCCTGGGTGGCATTATCGGCATTGGTGGTCGCAGCGGTAGAAACATCTACCGCCTGATTATTATCCAGAGAAATTGAAAACTGAATTGCACCTTTGGTTTCCAGGTTAATACCTGTAGCAAGGTTAGTCGTGGTTGTGGCACCAAAATTAACCACTGCACTTTCAGCACTACCGGTTTCGAACTGCGTACTGGTAGCAACGGCTGCGCCGGCGGCGAAACTATTACCTGAGGCAAAATAGTTTGCGGCTGCATTCACTGCACCCACTGTGGTCGCATTGGCACCACTACCGGTGGTGCCATCACCATTGGCATCATTTAACGAATACCCCAGTACCGCAGCTGCAACGGCATCTGTCACCGTACCATTACCGTCTACATTATCAACTTCGAGTGTACCTGCACCAGCAAGATCGGTGGTAAATACCAGGTTACCATTGGCGTCGGCTGACGCTGTCACACCAAGGGTGGTACTCTTGGATAAGATATCCGCATTAATAGCTGTGGCAAGGTCCGCTGTACTGGTAGTGGAGTTGACAACCGCATTATCAGTCAGGGTCACTGTCACTGTTTGTGCCGCCTGTTGACTGGAGCCGGCGACAGAAATATCAAAACTTATGTTATTCGCTGAGGTTAAGGTCACCCCTAACTGCGAGGTATCCGCTGCAGCACCACCTGTAACTGTGGCCTGTGTTGCCGCAATCACTGTTTCGGCGGATACCACATTAGCACCTGTAGCACTGGTATTTTCCGTAATTCCAAGGGCCGTCGCAACCACTGCCGGCGTGGTTGTATTGTTAGTACCAAAATTGCGTATTTCAACTGTACCCGCTTCTGCAGTATCCCTGGCGAACTGCAAATTTCCACTATCATCAACGCTGGCCGTTACCGCCAGATTACCAGATAACTGGGTATTAATTGCATCAGCAAGTCCCTGGGCATCGCTGCCGGTAAGATCAGTGTTAATACTAATGGTCTGAGTACCGTTTTCAGCGGTAGTATCGGCATTGCTAATCACCACATCAAATTGCAGAGCGTTAACACCAGAATAATTACCCAGCGTACCAATACCCGTACTGGTCACAGTAGCTGCAACCGCAGCTGTATCAAATGAACTTGTTGGCGCGCCATCTTCGGAGGTTCTAACCGATGTGGAAACCGCCGCTGTATTCGCCGTATAGGTACCCGCCACCAGACCGGAGTTACCAATTTCACCGGTACTCTCCGATATTACAATGGCCGTGCCCGAGGTTTCTGCACGTAATGTATAACCCCCAGTAACTGTACCCTGGTCAGTTAAACCGGTACTGGCTGAGGACAGTGTGCCGGTAGTGAAGTCAAGGCTAATATTTCGACCATCATCCGCAACCAGATTAACCCCGCCAAAACGCGTACCTGAATCTACTGCGGTAACACCGGTTTCACCACTTTTAGCATTAATCGCTGCGACAATACCCTGCCGGTCCGCTGAATCATCCACATCACCCGTTGCCAGGGCGATGCTAACACCATTTAAAGTCACACTACCTGTGGTAGATGCCGTGCCGCCTGTAGCAGCATCCTGAACACTACCGGCGGCGGTATTGGCAAGTACTTCAGCAATAACACCGGAACTGTCGGTAGCACGGTTAATGGCCGCGACTTTGGATATCGCACTGGCCGGTGAATTTTCAAAAGAAGAAGTATCATCGGACGCAACCGACGGGCCAATGACAGCGCCGTTGACCACCAGGTCACCATTACCTAATCCGGCTGATGAACCGATGGCACTAACACCTGCTGTTCTGCCACCACCGAGGTTAGCAGAGGTTAATTCTGCAATACCAAAGCTGACCGTCTCACCGGCGTTGGCACCCACCTGAAACGACGCCGCAAAGTTGCCGTCCAGCAGGTTAGTGCCGTTAAAGTTAGTTGTCTCACCGGTTCGAGTAATCTCAGCAATCAGCTGCGAGGCTTCTGACTGCAACGCTTCACGGTCAACATCTGAGTTAGTGGCATTGGATGACTGTAATGCCAGCTCCCGTAACCGTTGTAAACTACTGGTGATAGATGACAAGGCACCTTCAGCGGTTTGCGCCAGCGATATACCATCGCCTGCATTTCGAATCGCAACCGACAAACCTTTGATCTGAGATGAAAAGCGAGTTGAGATGGCCAGTCCTGCCGCATCATCTTTCGCGCTGTTAATTCTGAGACCTGAGGACAATCGCTCCAACGCTCTGCCATTCGCCGATTGCGAACTATTCAGGTTACGCTGCGCCGTTAAGGACGCAATGTTTGTGTTAATAATTTGAGGCATGGTTACTTACTCCATTTGGTCGAACACTCAATGTGACGCACCATCTACTCAGTTAATGAAGTACCCCGTGTTAATACAAAAACGCCAAAGGTACTACTGCTCAATAATAGATAACGACTGCAAATAAAATACCTTTAACCCTTTTAATCGATTTTTTTAAAAGATCACGCTTGACCCGAGTCAACAACCATGAAAACGCCAATTTTTAGCCGCACCAGTGGTGCAGGGTTATACGCTGCACCTTATTGCAATTAAAATGACGCTGTATCTTGCCACTAAGATCGATACTGGGGAGCAAAACAGCCTATAAGAGCAACAGCGCAGACTATACTTAAGCAGTGCCGGTTTTCGCGACAACCACTAGCCGAAGAAAAAAGTAGAGGCAAAATTATGCATAGAGATTTAATCAGACAACCCGACGCTCAGCTTTTAGCCGGACAGACCGCCGAATGGCAATGCATACTTGACCTTTCGGCAGCGCTAGCCGTCAACACAGCAGCAAAAGCCTGGCCTGAGGTATTAACCTTAGCGGAAAGTCGGGATAAAAGGATTAGCCTGTTTTTCCAGCAGGATATCTGTCAGGCACTATTTATAAAGGTGATGAAAGATTTTGATGATATCAAGCAGCAACATAGTCAATTGATGGCGCAACTGGATCAGGCCTCGATCGAAAACGAGCAGTCCAGAAACCAGATTGAAACCAGCCGCGAACACCTTAACCAATTACTGGGCTCTGGATTGTAGCTCTGGATTGCAGTTCTGGATTGTAGTTCTGGATTGTAGCTCTGGATTGTAGCTCTGGATTGTAGCTCTGGATTGTAGCTCTGGATTGTAGCTCTGGATTGCAGTTCTGGATTGTAGCCCCGCCTTAGCTTAATCTTACCCGCTTCTTAATAACAAGGACCGGATAACAAGGGCTAGATAACAAGAGTCGGCTCACTGGATAAAATAGCCAATTATTGGCGCACTAGTTATTGGTAAACAGCGCACTCAATAATTCAAGCTGCTGGGTTAAAAAGTCTTCGGTATTTTTTAACCGCGATATCGCCAGGTCGGCCGAGGAAAATTGTGATACCAGCCGATTCTGAAATATTTCCAGCCGCTCCTCCAGCGCCAGCTTAGCATCAGCCACGCCTTCCAGTAACTCATTCAACCCTTCAACTTTAACATCGAGCAGGCCATCTACATCAAGAAATTCCTCAAACAAACTGGACAACTTAAAGGTAGTGCCTTCTATATAACTCACAGAACCCCGTGAACCAATAGACCCGCCTAATATTCTGACTCTAATGCCGGCGGCTTCATTCAGTTCTCCGGTAGCATCGGTTCCCTGGGTACCGCCACCAATTGCAAGGCCAAACTGGCTAATCATATTGGTCGATAATTCAGTGAAATTTAGCGAAGAACTAATACCTGTAGTATCAGATATTACACCATAGGCGCTAAGCCCAAGATCGAAATCAACAGTGGCACTTTTGCCCGCTGCTAAAAGTATTTCATCGGCGTTAATTGCGTTCTGTAAGGCCGTTGCTAATTCTGGCGCAGTATTATAGGTGCCAGTAGACAGGCTAATCTGGCCTGAAGCGATACCATCAATACTGACTTTAAAATTATAATCGCCATTGCTTAATTCACCACTGGTAATGGTTAATGGCACATTTAAACTCGCCAGCACAGAACCCACTACAAAACCAGGCTTAGCTGCTGACGATCCCTCTGATGCGCGAAGGAACTGGCCGTTGCCAGTCGCTGCTTCACCATTAATAGTGCCCTTTACATCCAGCCCCGCATTAACTGTACCCACTGCGGCACCAAAACCCAGTTCAGACTCTACATCGGTATCGGTAGAAGAAAATGAGATAGAACTGTCTGAACCATAGTCACTACTGAGGAAGTCAAACCGCTGCGAGCCGGCATTATACGTGACGGTGATGGTATCCCCAGCTGCATTAATGGCAGTATCATTATTAATACGTAGCTGTAATTCCTGCGCTAATAATGCCGCAGTATTATAGGTTTGTTGGGTGAGCGTAATAGTATTTGAGGTGGTGCCATTAACCTTTACCACAAAGGTATCATTATCTGAATCAATCAGAATGCTATTATCGAGCGCCGCATTGGTTGCGCCATTGTAGCTACCCTGGGTAGCCAACTGAGTTAATACCACGTCATAACTACCCGGCTGACTATTAATACCGGTATTGATAACTTCAACCTGGGCGTCGGTTGCCGAACTATTAGTCGCAAATAGGCTAAGAATTGCATCTGGGTTTTCGTTGACCGCTTTGGTTAAAGCCACCGAATCAACGTTTAACAAAAACGAATTATTCTGATCAGAGAATATACCCACTTCGGACAGGGTTCTAAATTTGGAGTCAACAATACCATCAACCACGGAATTCATTACATTTTGAATCCGGCTATTGATACTGCGTAAAGTAGCGTCGCCCAGTAAAATGCCACTCTCACCAGTATCTATATCAAAAACAGTTAATTCACCCGTCAGCACCCGCAGTTCATTATAGGATTCAACAAAGGTTTCTACCTTGGTGATAATGGTTGCCGCATCACTACTTAAACTCAGGTTAATGGTTTTGCTGGTATCGGCAGTTTTCAGGTTTAGCGTAACCCCATTGATAACCTCTGTAACCAGATTAGACTCTCGACTAATAGTAAGGCCGTTAACTTCTATCTGCGCCGAGGCCGCCGCCTGGGTTTGGGTCAAACTACCGTCTGAGCCGTAACGAGTGCCTAAATTCGGGTTTAAGCCCAACACACCATCATCTGCGGTAATTTCAAGGGTTTCATTGCTACCCGTATTTAACGTGGTTAGGATCAGCCCGCCATCTGCGCTATCAATTGAGGCAACCACCAGCCCCGCAGCCAGGCCCGCACCAGCCAGCGCAGTATCAATGGCAGCCTGAGCGGCTATGCGACTATCTTCAGCTGTACCACCACCACCGCCAAGATCAGTGGTCGCATCCTGATTGACAGTAGCCACCAGACCAACAAAAGCCCCTATGGTAAAGGTGAAATTGGCATTGGTAGTGGCGAAATCTAAGCCACTACTCAGATCAACCGAGCCACCTTCAGTAATCGCGCCCACTGCAACATTGTCATTATAGGTCGAATTAAAGGCAAAGTTTTTCAAACCACTACCTGCATCGTTAGCTACCAGCACCTCCATGGAATTACTTAAACCTGGGTCATCTGTAGCAAGCAATAGTCGAAACCCACCACCGTCATTAACAATAGTGGCATCAACACCAAAATCTGCGGTATTAATGGCATCCCGCAATGAGGACAGGGTGTTATTGCTGGAATCAATAATCAGCGTTTTACTGGTTTTAGCGGTATCAACTGCAAAACTCTCATAGTCACCATTGCCTGCGGCAAAACTAGTAGTGCCAAATCGGATGGTTAGCTCACCGGTACCAACGATATCCGTAATCGCCGTATAGGATTGACTCACCAGCGAATGGGTTTCTGCAATGGCATTAATTTTAATATTATAATTGCCAGCCGAGGCAAGACTTGAGGCCGTGGCAGTTAACGCCGTGTCATCATTTGAGGTTGCGGTAATTGATTGCAGCGATGACTGATCTTTTAATCCATCAGTTGCGACTCTGAGATTTTCAATAGCACTGGTTATAGCGCCAAAAGCTGATATTTCCGCTTCGTATTCAGCCTGCTGCAGATCCAGCCGAAGATCAGAATTTTTCCGTTCGGCTGCTACCAGATCGTCTACCAGGTCCGTGGTTAACAGGCCAGAGCCAATGCCAAGGGACTGGATGGATGCCATTTCTACCTCTCTGTTACTAAATTATTACTATGTATTTATTATGTATTTACTATGTTTTATGCGATGTTTTATGCGATTTCTTATGCTCGTTTCTATGCGAAATGTAGACGCAAACAATTTAACGTACACTTTTAAGCCGTTCTTTTAAGCCGCTCTTTTAAGGATAGACTAATGCTTCGGTTCTAGCCTTTTATCCAGCGGTCATTTTTCCTCCAAAACGGCTATATAAGCTACAATTAATAACTACCGACATCCTATAAGGCTCAATTTTTGACTGTGGAAACTCTCGACATCAACTTACTACGCTGCTTTTCTCCACTGCGGTTTCTAAGCGAACAGTGCCTGGAAGAAGTTGTTAGCCAGATCCGTTTCATTGACATCGCAAAAGACAAGATGTTATTTAAGCGCGATGACCCACGTCAGCACTGTCATTGGCTGGTTAAGGGTGCGCTGGACCTGCTGGATGAAAATTATAATGCCATGCTGCTGGTAGGCGGCAGTGATTCATGTGAACGTATGTTGGCTGACAAACTGCATTACCAACAAACAGCCGTGGCTGTTGATGACTGCCTGTTACTGGAAATTGAACAGGATAAGCTGGATTTGATGCTCACCGTCGACCAGGCCGCTGGCTCTGATGCTGAAGGGGATGACTGGATGAGTAAATTATTACAATCAAGGTTATTTGAGTTAATTCCACCGGCAAATATCGATACGCTATTTAAAACTTTCTCCGCGGCTGACTACTTAATGGGTGACATTATTTTTCACCAGGGCGACAAGGGTGATTATTTTTATGTTATCAAGGCGGGTGAAGTATCCATAGAACGGACCCTTAAAGATAATAGTCAGCACCTTAAAACTGCTGGCCCTGGTGAATTTTTTGGTGAGGATGCACTGGTGCGCGGTAAACCACGCAATGCCACTATCACCATGCAAAAATCAGGTGTTCTAATGCGCCTCAATCAAGCCGACTTTGATGCGCTGTTGGTTAAACCAGCAACAGAATACGTCAGCGAAACAGAAATTCAAGAATTTATAGAGGCCGGCAAACAACCACTCAAACTAATTGACGTCCGCCATCCGAAGGAGATTGACGGCCAACTACCCCACGGTACCATTCACATCCCGCTGCAGGTACTTAGAAGTTATGCGGCTAAACTTGACCAGGATACACTTTATGTGGTGGCAACCCCGGGCCGACGGGCCGAACTCGGGGCATTTTTACTCAACCAGGCAGGCTTCGATACTTTTGTTTTAAAACACTAGAACAAGCAACTATTGAACATTATTAGAGAAATTTAAATAACGACAAGTTAGCAATCCTGGCGAAACTTTGCTGCGCAGCTTCAAGAATAAACGTCTCTAAACTCAACCGACTGACAGCGGCAGCAAAATCTGTGTCCTGTAATTCAGACAGCACTTCCTGACTAACGATATCCACCTGTTCATGTAAGGCCTGGGTGCTGTCGAGGGTATTAAGCCGAGCACCCACCTTGCTTCGCGCCTCTAACAAGCTGGTTTGGGCATTATCAAGATTAATCAACGTTGATTCCACCAGGTCAGACACTTGCACGCGACCTTCTGGGCTATCATCAAATTTATTCAGGCCCTCAACCAGCCGGCCCATAGTGGTTAAGATACTTTGATTCGATGAGGATTCAATAATAAAGCTATCGCCCGAATTGGGGGTACCGGAAACTCTCACCGAAAGACCCTGAAAGTCTATCTCCTGACCCGATACATACCGCTCATTTTCCAGGCCCTGAATGACTCGCTTATCGGACATACGCCGCACCGTATAATTAATACCCGGCGGCTCAATATCAGTCACTGGTTCAAATTCAATATAGGCATCTTCAGGATGAAACTGATCAAAGGTTGATTGATCGATTACTGCACCGACAGAAATACTGGCTGCCGGTTCCGCTGAATTATTTGGATTATCCGATGTTATAAAAGTACTACTTGCTGCCTGCACTTCTTCAAATATCGCCTTACCAGAATCTCGGGAAGAAACAAAAGTAGTGGCGCCTATTTGTACCAACCGATCCCCCTCGTCACCCTGAAATCTAAATCCACCACCACCGCCATCAACAAACGGCTGAGTACTTCCTTTATAGCCAGCAAATATAAACTCACCGTTAGAGTCTTTGGAATTTAACAAACCCAGCATTTCAGATAATCGCACATCGACTTCCTGGCCGAGAAAGCCCCTGTCGTCCTGGCTGAGTGATCCATCACCAATCTGCACGCCAATTTCTCGTATTCTTTGCAGTAGGTCACCTACCCCATCCAGCACAGACTCTTCCAGTGACAGGCGATTAGTCACCGACGTGATATTTCGTTGGTACTGCTCCCGAATGGCAATCTCCTGGTTCAGCTGGAGTATCCGAGTGGCCGCCACCGGGTCGTCAGCGGGGGAGGTGAATTTTCTACCCGTTGCAATCTGGTTCTGCGAATCCGCTGCTGCACCAGTCACTCGCTGGATATTAGTAAGACCGGTATTGTAAGTCTGGATTGTACTTATACGCATATGTTTAACTCATAAAATTCAGCACATCAAATTGGCCGGTTATTTATATAAAGCCGCCCGCCTTTGCGTCAAAAAAACTAACGAAAGGTATTAATCAAGGTATCAAACAAAGTCCTGGCAACTGAGATCACCTGGGCAGATGCGTTATAGGCAAGTTCATACCGGATTAAATCCGCCGCCTCTTCATCCAGGTTAACCCCTGCGACCGCATCTCGACTTAATTGCGATTGCTGCAACAGGCTCTCACTGGCTTCACTATTTATTAAACTTTGTGACGTTAACGCACCAACAAATTCCACCAGCTTGCCATAGGACTCAAGAAAACTAACCGAAGAATTGTCGATCACCTTCTGTACCTCCAATGCGGTTAATGCCAGCCCATTACGGTTATCTGACACGCCATCACGATTAAAACCGACAGTAAATTTATCGCCTGCTTTGGCGATCCCATCGATGCTGACCTGATACCCAAGGAAGGTAGATACTGCGGTCGGTTCATTGGTGAATAAATTGCCATTAACCGATAAAACACTGGAAGTCAGGCTTATCCCCTCATCAAGTACCACATTCAACACCCCGCCAACGGTCACCGCATTTCGCACATCGGCACCCTGACTAAGTCCGGCTTCAAAACCCAGTGCAAAACGGGTGGCTGGCGAAACATCAATGATATTAATTACCGCATCGGGCCCTGTCTCCCGAGTAGTCAACGATATCAAACCGGTTGGTTGCAAGGCGACAATCACATCCCCAGCAGCAATATTAGTTTCATCAATTGAACGTTGAATTTCACGCACTACATCCGAACCCAGAATTTGATTACTATCCAGCACCACCGTCTCGGTAGTCCCGCCGTTAACCGATATTTTAAAGGTATAAGGCCCACCAGTGCCAAAATCATAGCCAGCAGATCTATCCACCGTGCCATCAACCACTGCCGGGGTGCTACCACCAGCCCCCTCCATCAGCAGCTCTTTGCCCTGTAAATCCGTTAATAAAAATTGATCCCGTGCATCACCACGAATAGCAATATTGATGTCATCACCCTGTAGAGATTCCAGGGTTAAGCGCTCGCCGTCACTTTTGGCGGTAATACCCAGCGCAGCAAAATCAGGATTCTGACTAATAATATCAGCGAGATAGTTAGGCCCTAATAACTCGGGCTCGTTGGGATCTGTCGGTTGATTAACCTGCACTCCATTAATGGTGATCACCATCGGTAGCATCCCTTCTTCCTGATTAACAATGTCAGACAGAAAAACTCGGCTGCGAGCCGTCGCATTCACGCCGTTCAGGTCGGTTAATCGGCTGGCAATAACACTGGCAGGTTCTCCCGCCGACACATTAAATGCAGGCGCAATAGAGGTTATGCCAGTGACTGGGTCAACCGTAGTCAGGGTTAGCATTTCGGGCACATAACCATTGGTCGCTGGCCCTTCAATCGGTATCAAAACAGGATTATCAGGCAAACTACCGGCTAACAGCCCATCACTGGTTACCGCCGTCTGACCGGGGGCCGAAGGCAACATCTGATTCTCTACACCCGGCGTAAAACGCAAATTTCTAATCGGTGGCACCAGGTCAATCGGGTTTTTTGGATCTGAATTATCCAGTACGTCATAGGTAGTTGCACTGGTAAATTGAATCACAATGGGGGGCGATAGTTCGCCAGGTACTTCAAATGCCCGCGTACTAAGGTCTGTTGCTGCTGTAGATGCAATTTTTGCCGTGCCTTCATTGCCCAGGCTTGAATTTGCACTTATCACCGATGCAATGGCTAACCTGGCAGGCAGGTCCAGCTCAAGTGCAATATCCCGAGCACCAAACCGAGTTGGCTGGATTAAAAACCGGTCCCTCGCCTGCGCCTCCCCCGCATCAATAGTAATTTCAAAGCCTTCTCCCTGAATGGTTTCAGGTGTCGCACCTGATAACACCCCCTGCTGCACAACCTCACCGTTACTGACTCTGGTCAGCGCATATCTATTTGTACCAGGGCCTGGAAATGCCAGTATATAATCGCTACCAGTTAACTGGTTAGTATCATTAATGGCAACACTTAGCCTGGTTTCATTACCCGAGGTATTATCTCGGTCGGCAACAACTCTAGCCTCTTTGGCAGATTGTTCATTAATGTCTGAGAAAAACAACCCACCAAAGATACCATCCAGATCCAGGCCTAGACGGTGCTGACCATTAATATTATCAGCCAATGTAATCGCCAGCCGACCGACATTATTAATGGTGGTATCAAGCACTTCACTACGAAATGACAGCAAGCCACCTAATTCACCCCCAGATATTAATCGAGTCACATTTTGTTGCACATCGCCAGCAACAAATGCCAGATCCCGTCGGGTGGCATCTGTTTCGCCAGGCACAGCGCGTATTTCATTGGCTTCAATGCCAATCACTAAGGCCTGGCCGTTACCAATAAAAACATCCACCGCGTTACCCGGCTTGTTGACCACACTCACCGATACAAACTCTGACAACTGACGCAATAGTTCATCACGACTATCTAGCAAGTCATTTGGCGGTGAATCCTGGGCCCGCCCAGTGGCTGCAACAATGTTATTATTGAGGTTGGCGATACCATCAGCAATACTGGTTATTGACCGAGCAATAGTATCCAGTTGCAAATTGATCGTATTGTTCTGTTGATCCAGCCGAGTTTGAACTGACTCAAACCGGTCAATCAGGCCATCCGCCTGGCTTAACACCAGCTGTCTGATGGGTATAGAGGTTGGGTCATCTGCGGCCGCACCTAACGATGCAAAAAATTCCTGCACCCCCGGCGCAATACCGGTTGATACATCAGCCAACAAAGAATCTATCTGCGATATATTATTAGAATAACTTTCAAGTTCATTGAAGGCAGTGGAGTCGAGGCGTAATTGATTTATCGCAAAGTCATCAACAATACGCCGCACCGATTCAATTTTAACGCCAGTGCCCTGAAATCCAGCGCCAGAAAACTGTGGCGTCTGGGTTGATACATCGACTCGCTGCCGACTATATCCAGGCGTATCAGTGTTGGCAATATTATGCCCAGTGGTTCTAAGCGCAGACTGGTTTGACAACAATCCACTAACACCGATCCTTAGTAACGATGCTGCCGCCATTTCAGTTCACTCCCTGTGCAAGCTGGATATTGCTCAAAGCCGGGTTGCTTATGACCCGTTGTAATTTTTGGGCATAATCTGGATCTGTGGCATAACCACCTGCCACCAACGCCTGACCGAAATGTTCAACGGTTGCATGATCTGCCTGCACTGCAGAATATCTTGGATTATCCTGGATCAGTGCCGCATAATCTTTTAGCGCAGCGGGGTAATCATCATAAACTTTAAACAAACTGCGCTGCTGCTGAGCGACGCCGTTATTTACCTCCAACGATTCAATGGCCACAGTCTCGCCCTGCCATGAACCATTGGCTTTAATACCAAACAGGTTATGGCTATTTTGACCATTGGCAGAAAAAATCATATGTTTGCCCCAGCCAGTTTCTAAGGCTGCCTGGGCGAGAATAAACTTAGGGTTAATTTCAAGTTCCGCTGCTGCGATCTGCGTTGCCGGTAACAGTTTAGCGACAAATTCACCGGCGTCATCAAATGCAATCTGACGCATAGACAAACCTGTAACTGCTACATCATGCTTATCTATCGCAGTCGAGCCAGACCCAGCAGGCGCTTGCTTACTGAGCGCTGGACGACTAAATACCGCCTGAATAGTTGATAACGAATTAATGGGTGCCAAGTTTTCAATTAAGCTATTTGTCGGTTTTGTGTTCTTATCGTTTGAACTAGAATCAGAACTAGTACTAGAACCAGGCGCGGTGCTCGATTGGGTCATTTTCAGGTCATAATTTGCCCGTTTAACATTAGGACTTAATTGGTCCATCATCAAATCGGCGATACCTAACGAGCCTGATCCACTCATATGTACGCTCAATTTTTCATCCAGCATATCTTCATACATCTGGGTTTCAAATGAATTGAGGTAATTACCTTCACTGAGCGTTCGACTCGCTGCGCGCATGGATTTCATCATCATATTAACGAACAGCGATTCAAATTGTTCTGCCGCCTGCCGCAATGCTTGCTGTTCGTCAGCTGCATCGGCATCCTTACTCACAACAAGATCAGACCCAATGGCTGGAATATTTCCCTGTGGCATTAGTATCTTTGCCATTCCGACTCGATCAGCTGAAGACATCATATTTAGATCACCACCAGCTCTGCTTTTAGTGCACCGGCCTGTTTAAGGCCTTCCAAAATTGCCATTAGATCACCGGGTGCCGCACCCACCTGATTCACAGCTGAAACTATATCCTCCAGGGAAACGCCCGGCTTAAAATGAAACATGCGGTTTTTTTCCTGAGTGACGTCTATATCGGTTTGTGGCACCACCACCGTTTCACCATTGGCCAATGTCCCCGGTTGACTCGCCTCTGGGTTTTCAGAGATTGTAACCGTCAGGCTACCGTGAGTAATCGCCGCTGGGGAGACTTCAACATGCTGGCCGATAATAATGGTACCGGTACGAGAATTAATAATGACTTTGGCTGCCGCCTCACCGGCCTCAACTTCCAGGTTTTCTAGTACCCCCAGATAGTTAACCCGTTCGTTAGCACTGATAGGGGCTGAAACCCGTATCGAACCACCATCCAGGGCATAGGCAACATCCGGGCCCAACAAACCGTTGATGGTGTCAGTAATACGTTTAACCGTAGTAAAATCCGGTTGGTGTAAATTGAAAATAATATCACCCTGCATGAAGCCTGACGGCGCAGCGCGCTCAATAATCGCGCCATTGGGAATTCTGCCGACACTGGGTACATTTACGGTAATCGATGAACCGTCAGCGCCATCTACACCAAACCCACCCACCACAAGGTTGCCCTGGGCCAACGCATAAATACGTCCATCAACACCTTTTAACGGTGTAACCAATAAACTACCACCGCGCAGGCTTTTTGAATTACCAATAGAATTAATGGTTATATCCAATTTTTGACCCGGTTTGGCAAAAGCCGGTAATTCCGCATGAATCGCCACTGCAGCCACGTTTTTTAACTGCGGGGTAACACCCGGCGTTGGCGTAATGCCAAACTTTTTCAACATATTATTAAAGGTCTGGATGGTAAAAGGGGTCTGAGTGGTCTGATCACCCGTACCATTAAGGCCAACCACAAGGCCATAGCCGATCAACTGATTATCCCGCACACCTGACACGCTAACCATATCCTTAAGTCTTTGGGCATTCGCATCAAAACTCACAATATTTGTTAGAACAATTACTACCAGCAACAATAATTGAATCGTACAAATTTTGTCTGTCGCCATAGTCAATAACCTTATTATCGTCATATGCCAATTCGCCCATTGTTATGTGCACTTTTAATTTAGTAGCCAAAAATTGGGTTATTAAAAAACCGCGCTAACCAGCCCATATTATTGCTATCATCCATCATGCCTTTGCCGCCATAGGTAATCCTGGCATTGGCAATTTTGGTCGAGTCAATACCATTATCTGAATCAATATCTACCTGTCGCACCATGCCAACAATACGAATATACTCATCGCCCTGATTAAGTTTCATCCATTTCTCACCACGAATAATCAAGATACCATTGGGTAATACTTCGGCAATACTCACCGCAATATTGCCCTGTAAACTATTGCTTTGGTCGCTATTGGCACTACCAGAGAAATCATTTTCGCTACTCATATTGGTCAGGTCGCCTTCGTTACCCAGGATCCCACGTACTTTTTTACCGAGAATAGTCGGTTCTGCAAGCTTGCTTTCAGTTTCTTTGGAGACACTGGTGGAGGCAGATTTTTTTGATACTGTGCTTTCATTCAGGCGCACGGTGATAATATCCCCTACTCGCCTTGCCACGGTATCGTCAAATAATGACACGTAACCATTGTCGGCAAATAAACTACCGCTAGTATCTGGCGTCGCTACTTTGACGCTTGGGTATTTTGGCGCAAAATCTGGGTCGCCCTGCATAGGTCGGTCATAACCAACACAGCCCGATAAACAACCCCATATAATGACTAAGACAGGCGATGCAAAGCGCGTTAACAGCGATGCTTTATCGGTCGAGGGGGTTGAATACGGGTTGTACACCACAACTTCTCCTTAGCCATTAAAGGGCACAATAAAGTCGCACCCAGATCCCAGGCTTTACAGCCTGTAAAAGAAAGAAAACCGACACTTTTTGCCGCTTTTAGGTCTATACAGGTAATAAAGCAGGAATCAGGCCAACCTGATAAAATAATTTTTCTTTTCGCGCGAGATGGGGGGAATTCGAACAACAAGATTTACGTTAATACCGGTTGCAGTATTTGAAGGCAGCTGCAAGAAGGACATTCCAGACAGTCAATTAACCGGTTGAAGGTATGGCCGTGGTTAGTTATTACAGAGAATCCCGACTATTTATAGATTCTGAGTAATAAATTGCAGCATCTGATCAGCAGTACTGACCACTTTTGAATTCATTTCATAGGCCCGCTGAGTCGCTATCATGCCCACTAACTCTTCAACAACACTGACATTTGAGTTCTCCAGAGAACCCTGGATCATACTACCCAGACCGTTCAATCCAGGGGTACCTTCCTGCGGATTGCCGCTGGCAGCGGTTTCACGAAACAGGTTACCGCCCACTGCCTGTAATCCCGCCGGATTAACAAAATCTACCAGCTGTATATTACCAATTTCTGTTACATCCGCTTCGCCCGCCAGACCCACTGTAACGGTACCGTCAATTCCAATAGTTACTGATTGCGCGGCCTCTGGAATGGTTATGGCCGGTTGCAGGGGGTCGCCATTAGCTGTCACTATCTGGCCGTTTGCATCCAGATGAAATTGACCATCGCGGGTATAACCAAGGGTGCCATCGGGCTGCAAAATCTGTAAAAACCCTCGACCATTAATCGCCACATCAAGGGAGTTTTCTGTTACTTGCAAACTACCCGTGGTAAATACTTTTTGCGTGCCAGCAGCTCTAACCCCCGTGCCAAGCTGCAAACCCGATGGCAACTGAGTTTCCTGCGACGCTTGCGCTCCTGGTTGGCGCTGAATTTGGTACAGCAAATCCTGAAACACCGCACGATCTTTTTTAAAGCCAATGGTGCTCACATTGGCCAGGTTATTTGAAACTGTGGTCAAGGCAGTATCCTGCGCGCCCAATCCCGTTTTACTCACCCATAATGCTGCTAACATAACTACCTACCTGTTTCACCGGAGCTGTCTCAAACTCGGCTTGAACCTCAATTAAATCACTTTTTTGTTATTATCTACTGCTTTAAAAATCTTGCTATTTGCTTGATCGATTCTAACGATACCTATCTGGCTATGAACGGAACAATAACCAACAGTAAAAACTGTTTAAACTCTCTAAACTGCGCTTAATTCACCTGCAGTAACTTGGAACTGGTTTCGTCATTTTGTTCTGCCGTGCGGATCATCTTAATTTGCATTTCAAATTGCCGCGACAACGCCAGTATCTGGGTCAAAGATTCCACCGCATTCACATTGCTAGTTTCAAGAAACCCAGTCGATAGCTGCATGCCCGCTGCGGCAGGTTCAATCAAACCGTCTGCACGGCGAAAAAACCCGTCCTCACCTTTTTTCAAACCCAACAGATCAGGATCAACCAATTTAATACGGTTAACCTGATTAAGATTTTCAGGGCCCTGGCCCTTGCCCTGAATGGTAATAGTGCCATCACTACCAATTTCCAGTTTTTCGAACGGCGGTATCACAATCGGACCACCTTCACCAAGTACCGGGCTACCTGTCGCAGTTCTTAAATTGCCCAATTGATCAATCACCAGATCACCGGCACGAGTAAAAGCTTCAGCACCGTCACGGCCCTCAACCGCAATAAAGCCGTCACCCTCGATCGCAACATCCAGGCCTCTGCCAGTTTCCTGCAACTGCCCCATATCAAATTTTGTACTGGGTATTTCTGCCTGAGAATAGACTCTTGATGGAAAGGATTCGCCAAAACTCTGCATGCTCCTGGCGTGAATGAAGTCAGACCTAAACCCTGTGGTTAGCACATTGGCCAGGTTATTGGACTGTACCGCAATAGCACGGGCATTATGTTTTGCACCGGTCATGGCAATATACGCAAACTTATCCATTAACATTCTCCATTTTCAAGTAGCTATTATTAATTCCGGCCTAATACGTAAGTAAAGACAACCCGCTCTAAGTCAATTAACGCAGGTTAATGATGGTCTGAGTTACCGCATCAATGGTCTGAATGGTCTTGGCGCTGGCCTGAAAATTCCGCTGAGCAATAATGAGTTGCACTAGTTCATCCGACAATTCGACGTTTGAATCCTCCAATGCACCGGAATTAATCGCCCCGAGGGAAGCACTTCTTGGCGTGCCCACTACCGGCTCACCAGATTCAAAGGTTTCAGCCCAACTGGTACCACCCAGGTTTTTCAAACCCTGGTTATTAGCAAAGTTAGCCAGCGTGACCTGGCCAAGGGTTTGATTTTCACCGTTGGTATAGCGGGCAAAGATAAGGCCCGTATCAGAAATATCCAGACCACTCAACCGGCCCGTTGCAAATCCATTTTGATCCACACTACTGACTGAAAACACACTACCAAACTGGGTTGAGTCATCCAGGTTAATAACAAAGTTAGAACTAATAGCTGGGTCAGGCACTGGCAGAATGGCATTATCCAGGGTATTTATTGGCCCCAGTGCGCCTGTTGTATCGCCATTTTCATCGACCGGCGACCAGTTAGTAATATGGATGGTACTGGATTCAGCGGCAACAAATTCACCCGATTCATTAAATTGCAATCGAAACCCAGCCTCGGTAGGCAAGGTATTTGCTGGCGGCGCCAGGTCAACGTCCGGGTCGCCCACATCCTGGCCGTCAATTTGTACATACACCGTCCAACGGTTAGGTACGGAACCAATTATCTCTGGGCGAAAAGGTTCCCTGACAAAAAACTCGGTCATTACATGAGAATTACCCAAACTGTCGAAGATAGTCACTGAGGTTGCTGAATTATATGTATCCTGATTTCTTGGATCAAAAGAGTTAAGTTCAAACTCTTCAAAATTATCCTCCTGTAGCAAGCCAAACAGACCAGTACCCGCTAAAAGATCGTTGGCGAGCGTAACATTTTCATTCAAGGTAAATTGAACCGTACCGCCTATAGCAGCTGCGATATCTCCGCCCGCCAAATCTAGCGTTACCGCCTGTCCATTCGGGCCATTAACACTGATACTATCGTTAAGATCGTTACTATCTATTGCTATTCTGATGTCGTTTCCAGCACCTGTAGTTATCGACAGGTTGCCGGTATTGGCGTCAATTTCGGCGGAGAAGCCCCCCATATCAGCATTATTAATATCATCAGCCAACAGCGCCAACGAGGTAGAGGAAAAGGTTACATCGTTAACAATCACCTGCAGGGTACCGGAATTATTCACATAATCCGCTGCGGTCAAAGTCGCCGTGGTGGTGGCACTAGCAGCAACTCCACTGACAGCATTAAACTTTGCTGCAATGGAAGCAGCAGATTCACCGGCAAGGGTCACCAGGGTGGTAGTAAGTATTGGATCTTCATTACTATTAACTACATCAATAGTTTGTGCTGGATAACCATTATCAACTGCACCAATACCCAGCACAGTCACCCCGGTAGCGATATTAAGCACCCCCTCCAGTTGCGCAGCACTGACATTGGGATTACTCGAATTAAGATTATTCACAGTTATGACTGATTCTTCACCTGCTACCAGTGAGTAAAACTGCAATCTGCCTGGGTTATCTGGGTCTTCGCGCACATCCACGCCGATATTATTAGCCAGAGACAGCTCATCACGAATATCATCAACCAAATCTGCAACATTGTTGATATTAGAATCAAGTGTAATAGTCACCGGGCCGCCATTATCAGCCGTCGCATTACTCAGGGTGATATCAAATGTTGCCGCGCTTAATTCTCCAAGGTTACCTGTAACGCCGGAAAACCCGGTAGGATCTGGGTCAGCATTAGTAGCGCCCATACTAATTCGGCCAAGAGCAAATTCGAGTTCCTGCTGGGTAACACCATTACCCAACGACTGATCAAAAATAACATTGGGGTCAATTTCAATTAGCGAGGCTTCACCGGGTGTTGTGGCAAAAAATTGTAATATGCCAGAACCGGGCTGGGTCGGGTCTTCACGTACATCCAGACCTATACCCGTGGTGGCAATATCATCGCGTATATCAGTGATAAGATCCTGCAGCGTCTGGATATTATCATCCAGGGTAATTGTTTGCGTAGTATTGCCAGCGCCATTAGCACCGCCACTCAACCGTACCTGAAAACTGGCCGATGAATTAACCCCGTTATTCGCTGATGCACCATCGGTAATACCCCCTAGCACACTGACAATATCAGCAGTGGTGGACTGATCTGTACCGGCAACATTTGATACCTGAAAATTATCCACCGTGACTACAGACTCGACCCCTGAGGCGGTAGCAAAAAATTGTAATAAACCCGCATTGGTCGGATCCTCCTGGGCACGAATACCAATGCCAGGGCTGGCAACCGTATTCAACTGGGCATTGATAACTGACACCAACGTATCAATGTCGTTAGTAGCGATATTCTGATCAAGCGTAACCGTCACAGTCCTTGGCGCCCCGCCTACAGCTGGTTCATTTTCAAAGGTCAAATCAAAACTTGCCGCAGTTAACGAACCCCGTGTACCTATAGCTCCGGCACCAGAGGCAACATTGGTCGCACCGTCAGTCACACCAAGCAACGCAGTAAGATTCGCCTGCGTTGTACTGGCGGAACCGGCATTATAGTTATCCACAGTGATGGTGGAGTTAACGCCGTCATCAGTTGAAAAAAATTGTAACCGACCACTATTGGAGGGATCATTACGTACATCAACCGACAAACCCTGGGTACTTAATTGATCCTGGATATCGGATAATAGCCCCTGAAATGAACTAATGTTCGCATTCAGATTGATTGTTGCAGTACCATCATTAGTGCCACCCGCAATCGTTATATCAAAGGTACTGCCTGCGCTTGTAACAGCATCACCGGTGGTTGGGCTAGCATCATTGGCCAGACCACCCAATGCCGCTTTAATTAGCCCGCCCGTATCAGCCGCACCAGCAACTGCAAAATTATCCATCGTAATAGAAGAAGCTTCACCAGCCACCGATGCCTGAAACTCCAATACCCCGGAGCCACCTGGGTTTTCAACAGCCACAATATCGACGCCCGTTAACTGGTTATTGATATCTGTTATTAGCTCGTTGATGTTCGTACGCGGAGTCAGACTGGTAAGGGCTATATTAGCAGTACCAGCACCACTACCCCCGCTACCACCGGCAATTGTAAGATCAAAGGTTGCGGCACCCGCCAGTTGCGTAAAATCCAGATCCGGTACCGGCGCAGTGCCAGTTAATGCGGTAGGTTTATTAGAAAAATTGAAATTCACTGGCGCTGAAATAGAGGCCAGTGTACTAGGGCTATTAATACTAAAATCATGCCCAACAACCGTTTGTGAACCAGTGACGGAGCTCGGCAGGTTAACACTAAAATCTTTTGGTGTAATAGGCGCAAAAGCAGTAATCACAGAATTACTATTCAAGCTAAAATCAAATGCTTCGGGCGCCGCATCTGTTGCCAGTACAGACGGCGTATCAAGCGGCACACCTGCCTGGGCAACACCTACAACACGGGTACCAGCGGTTGAAATTCTTGAACCAAACTCAGCCAATACAGGATCTTCGGCGTTCAGGTTTAGGTCAGAGGTAACCGATGTGGTGGGTAATGGTGCCAGATTACCGGTCTCTATAAAAATATCACCGAGGATACCATTCACCCTGCCTTCTTCATTAGCATCAAAACCCTGCAACCTGGCACCTGAATTACTGACGACAAAACCATCACTGTCGAGACCAAATAGACCTGCCCGACTATAGGTCGCAGCGCCCTGGTCTTCAAGGATAAAAAAACCTTCACCATCAATAGCAATATCCAGACTATTGCTGGTGAAACTAATCGTCCCCTGCTCAAACTGCTGACCAACCGTCGCAAGTTGCACGCCGTTACCGATTAATTTCGAACCCGACCCCAGGATACTGGCAGAATAGACATCGGCAAACTCTGCCCTGGAACCCTTAAACCCCACAGTACTGGCGTTAGATATATTATTACCTGTGATTTTTAGATCATTTGATGCGGCTTTAAGCCCACTTAGGGCGGTATTAAATGACATAGTATTTCCTTATTACTGCTTTTTACTCAATTTTTATATTCTATTTTTATCACTAGCCGATGTCTGTCTCAGCCTATTTTTTAAATTATTTCTTCAACTTCCAATAGTGGCACCGCACCAAGGTGGGCCAGGTTTAGGACCACAGAACGATCTGGATTTATGGTCACGCTATTAACATTTGCCGACAATGACATTTCTATCTGTTCAGCCACACCAGCAACTGAAGCCTCGGCTTCGAATTTGTATAAACCAGGCTCATGACGTTTGCCTTCTTTATCAATTCCATCCCAGCTGAAACGGATATCACCGCGCGCCTGACTACCTAGATCCACCTGTTCTACCCGCTCGCCTGATGCATTGGTAATATTAACCACCAGACTACTGCTACTTGATTCTAATTTAATGTTGCCAGTAATATTTTCATCAGCCGACAGATAGCTGCTATCAGTGTTCACCTGGACACTTCGGCCCACCAGCGCCGAGGCCTGCAATGCCTGACTGGATTGCAAACTATTAGACATTACCTCAACCGTACTATTGAGGTTTTCAATTCCCTCCACCGAGCTAAATTGCGCCAACTGCGCAATAAACTCGCCATTTTCCTGAGGGCTAAGCGGATCCTGATTATTTAACTGCGTCACCATTAACTTCAGGAAGGCATTTTTATCCAGCTCCTGCGGTGCTTGATCGGGTATTTTTTTCAACTGTTCCACAAAGGGATTGGCGACCTGGCTGATTTCATTCATGGCTCGGCTCCTTGGCTATTCCATTATTTTCTAACTGCTAATTTTTATTTACACCGCCTGGCGGCATTTTTTAACATTTATCGGACATTTCACCGGACGCTTGCAAAATTCCATGCGCCAGTTTTATCTACTAACACCCCGCCTCTACTGGCCAAGACTCATTACTCGCTGCATCATGGTTTTTGCAGTATTCATCACTTCAACATTCATCTGAAAAGAGCGACTGGCAGAAATCATATTGGTCATTTCTTCAACCACGTTTACATTAGGATAAGTAACATAACCGTCCTCATCAGCGCTGGGGTGATGCGGCTCGTAGCGCAACTGGTATGGCGCGTCCGACTCCACAATACCCATCACTCTGACACCACCATTGGACTGAAAAGTGCCTTTGTTTTCTGCATCAATACCAAATTGATCCCCCAATAGCGCGGCAAATACCGGATGCCGTGCTTTATAGGTTTCACCGACACTGCTGCTAACGCTTTGCGCATTTGCCAGGTTACTAGCTGTGGTATTTAAGCGAATTGTCTGCGCGCCCATGGCCGAGCCAGAAATACCAAATATATTAGTCAATGACATGCCGCAGCCCCTTATTTTTAATCACCATAAGCATTCTCTGGCACATAATTTATTCGCCCCTGATGGCAGACGTTAGACCTCTGAATCTGCCATTTAAAAATGTGAAACTGGACTGAAATTCCAACGCATTACGCATATAGTTTGCTTCTTCGAGTTCTGCCTCAACGGTATTGCCGTCGGCTGATGGTTGCAACGGCGTCCGATACAATTGATCTTCTGTTGACGCCGTACTGGCGTCAAAATGTCGCTCACTAGTACGCGTTAAACGGATCGGTGATACTGTTTCCTGAGCCAACACATCACTAAAACGAATATCCCGCGCCTTAAATTCAGGCGTCGCAGAATTACTCAGGTTATTTGCAATGACCTCTGCCCGCCTGGACCGGAACTGTAATGCATCTGCATGGATGCCCAGGGCATTTTCAAAATTTATGGTCAAGGTCAAACTCCGATTAATGGTATGCAGGTCTAATAATGCAATCTGCGTGCCACTTAAAAATTCTATTTAATTCAAGGAGTTATACTATTGAATGAATTGCCACCTGCTATTTAGTGGCCGCTGGCCGGGCAAATAATTGCCGCATCGGGATTGATAGCTGAATGTAGCCGAATGGAAACCAGCTCTTTTAATGCAGCCTGAAAGTACATTAAAAGAGCTGACCAATTGAACAAAAAAAATATAAAAAGAATATAGAAAAATTTTTAACAGATGCTGAGTCAAACCCTGGACACAGCATTGTAAACAAAAAAAATAATGCTGATAAATGGGCTAACCCAGACCAGAATACATAGTCGCTTCAAGCCCAGCCTGATCAATTCAGCTTTTGGATCGAGTTTAAACTCGGGCTAGAAAGTTCACCTCTCTAGCTAACTATCTAACTAAGTAATGCAGAAACCCGCTTAGCTAATTCTTCAGCTTTGAATTTAGCCAGAAAATCGTCCGCCCCGACCTTCTGTACCATGCTCATATTGAACACCCCACTTAAAGAGGTATGCATTAAAATGAATAGATTTTGACTACGCGGGTCACTTTTCATTTCTGCGGTAAAGGTATAACCGTCCATTTCTGGCATTTCCACATCAGAAATCACCATATAATATTCTTTGAGAATATCAACACCAGAATCCATCAACTCACGTACATGATCAAGCGCTTCCTTGCCGTCTTTCTTAAGCACACACTCTAACCCCAGCTTCTCCACTGTACGTTGTATTTGCTTTCGGGCAACGGCAGAGTCATCCACTATTAACACTTTTTTGACCACATGCTGTACAGGGTCAAATTTATTCTCTTCGACAAATTCCTCACTCATTTGATCATCAACCGGTGAAACCTCTGAAAGAATTTTCTCCACATCAAGGATTTCTACAATCTCACCATCCATATCTGTTACCGCTGTCAAATAACTGGCAGTACCAGCACCTTCTGGCGGAGGCAATACCGACTCCCAGTTTTTATTGACGATTCGATCAACGCCATTGACCAAAAACCCCTGCACCTTGGTATTATACTCAGTAATAATAATCAAACATTCGCTAGGGTTTTCAACCCTGCCCATGCCAATTGATGCCTGCAAGTCAATAATAGAAATTGCTGCACCCCGAATGTGCGCCACACCGCGTATATAGCTATGCGAATTCGGCAGCGTATATAAATGCGGGCAGTTGAGAACTTCCCTGACTTTAAATACGTTAATGCCGTAAAGCTGCTTGCCTTTTAAACTAAATAACAATAACTCCAATCGGTTTTGTCCCACCAATTGGGTTCTTTGATTTACAGTTTCAAGAATGCCCGCCACTCAGTACACCTTTTTCCCGAACTGGCACAGCTGTTGCACCATATTATTTATATCAACAGAACGACGTGTAATTGACGTTCTTTAACCGTCACACTATTAAGCATAGGCCATGTCTTATACTCCTCAACTCGAATTAGCGCTGAAAAACCTTCTACTGGTTATTTACAGCTTTTGCATCAGTTTCAGTATCTGCCTCTGCGCCGTCGCAGCCGGCGAGCAGCCTGCATTTACCAGGGCTGTAGCTACCAACCCAAGCCTTACAAAACCAGCTTTTATAAAAGAACGGGTACTATTTAACGTGCAACAATATGTAGAGTCACTAGTACATGACGCCTACCCAGATGCCAGCCGCACAGCGGTTAAGGTCCATGCTCCCGATGCAAGGTTGACGCTCGATGACTGCCTTACGGCAGCTATTTCCCTCCAGGGCAATCAGCAATTACGTAATCGCATCCTCGCCAGGCTCCAGTGCAGTCCTTCAAAAGCGCTACATTTAACCGTTGAGGTGGAAGTATTTAAGACCGTAGTGGTCGCTGCCACAGCACTCAGGCGACAAACTTTACTCAATACAAACGACCTGTTGCTGCAGGAAGTTGATATCCTTCGCAATTCTCGGGTGATCTTTTTTGACCCTGCTAAGGTATCCGGCAACCGGTTAAAACGTGCCTTGCGCGCCGGCGCTATTATTACCGCCGGCATGTTAAGTAAACCCGCTTTGATTAACAAAGGCGACAGCGTTGTTATTACTGCCAAAAAGGGCGCTATCGTGGTTAGACAGCCTGGCACGGCAATGGAGTCAGGCACCCTTGGGGATCAAATCAAGGTCAAAAACAAGACTTCTGGCAGGATTATTAAAGGCTGGGTACGCGGTCCAGGTGAAATATATGTACCCGTCTAAGCCGCCGGCAATACTATTAATGAAAACCCAAAACGACTAAAGAAACATTAAAAAGAATATTAAAAAAATATTAAGGAAACCCTGAATAAACCCTAAAGTGTGTCACTAGTCAGCCGTTAACCTCTAGTGAATAGAAAGATTAGGCGAGCTTATCTACCAGCATAAACACTGTATAGACAGCTAAAGAGTTAAATAAATATCAAAAATATGAAGAAAAAAAGAGAAGAAAAAGATAGTTGTTTGATACAGGCAACTAGCAAACAAAAGTTAAGGTAACGAGGTTTACCAAAGCAATGGTCAACAATATCAATGGCTCAAATTCGGTTCAAAATAGCCCGAGCCGAAGTCGCGAAAAGCCCGATGCAGCACCTAACAGTGCCGATGGGGCCAGCCCGACACGGGTAAATTCTGACAAGGTTGAATTAAGCCCCGAAGCCGGCAGGCTTAGGGACATCGAAACTGGATTGAAAAACTTTCCAGAGGTCAACCAGGAACGTGTCAGTCATATTCGCGAAGCGCTGCGAGACGGCTCTTATTCTGTAGATCCTGCTCGACTGGCAGCGAAAATCGTGCAATTTGAACTGGATATATAATTTATCAACCGCGCTTTTAGAGTTCATTTTGCGGATTGGCACCTACCTGGAAATTTTCGGTTTCGCCAACCGTAAATGCTGCGTAGCCACAGGTCAGCCAATAAGAGCCACCAGCTAAATAAGAGCCATCAGCTAAATAAGAGCCATCAGCCAAAAAAGAGCCATCAGCCAAAAAAGAGCGCTTTACAACATACCAACAACTAATCGAGCAAATACCGCATGGACGCCAAACCACATGCTCCCAAAATAGATAAAATCAGCCAAACTCTGAGTAATGACCTGAACGGGTTTGAACAGCTTTATACGTTACTGTTAAAAGAACGTGAATTACTTGTTAACCGCGAATTTGACGATTTTGCAGAATTGCTTAGTAATAAAAACAATCTCCTGCTGGCACTTGAAGAAAATAATAATCAGCGCGTTCAACTACTCGCCGCTAGAAAATTACCGATCGACAAGCAAGGTATGGATCAATTCATAGATTCACTACCCAAAGAAAATATCAACCAGCAACGTGCTAACTGGACGCGAGTCCATGAGCTAATTGACGAATGCTCAAAACTGAACCAGATCAACGCACGCATTGCTCACCGGGCCCAGTCAACCACACACCAGGTACTTAACATTCTTCGTGGCGAACCGGCTAAATTTGCTTTATACGGCAAAAAAGGCACCCCAGCCGAATCTGCAAACCAGTTAACCATCACCAAAGCCTAGCGTTATCGACAAAAGCAGCATCGGCAAAAAGCAGTACCGGTAAAAAGCACTACTGATATCCATACAGGGCCATCTACATAAGCCTCTGATCAAGTAATGCCCTGCTAGCAAAATACTGACCCAGCAACCTGTTTATTTAAAATGTGCCACCGCATAAACGGTTCACGTCAATCCAATACTACGGCAACCATAATTGGCAACCATAATTTATAAATTATTGCTTTGCATGTTTTAGATTTATTACAATGTATTTTTGCATCCAGGGAGTCTCTGAGTAAGAGCACAGACCCAATATGACCGACATAACCTATGCAATCGTTTTTGCAGGCGAAATAATCGACGGCGCTCAGGTGATCTCTGTCAAAGCCCACCTGGCCAAGATGTTAAAAGCTGATCCAGCTAAAATGAAAATTTTATTTTCCGGCAAACCAGTGGTGCTTAAACGCACCCAGGATAAAGCACAGGCGATAAAGTACGGCAATGCGCTTAAAAAAGCCGGCGCCAAAATCCGAATCAAAGTACTCAAAAACAAAACCATTAGCCCAAATAACCTTACAAAAATAAAGCCCATAAAAACCAGCCCGCCGCTTGCAGACACGCCACAAACAACGACCGAGATAACCTTACGGCCCAATCAGGGCAACTTGTTTGAGCCCAGGCCAGATACCCCCAGCCCAACCCTGGATCTCAGCGAATATAGCGTGAAAGAAAACGACGGCACAAATCTGGTTACTGCCAGAGTCTTTGAACGTGCGGATATGGACCTGAGCCATCTCAGTGCTGACATCAATGACGGATCGCCTTTAATCGAACCTTCCCCAGCGATTGAAAAGCTGGCTTCACCTGATTTTGGTCTCGATTCGCCTGGCGCTATCCTGCCGACCTTAAAACCAGAAGTTACCTTGCTCAACCCGGATACCAGCAATATATCGCTGGCAAATTCCGGCGTGGACCTTTTACCCGAAGATGAAAAACCCCCTACGGCAAAACCATTAGTACCCGATATTAGTCAACTAAGCCTGCGCGCCAATGCAGAAATTTAAACTAGCCGGTATCATCCACCGGCCTAATTTATAACCCATAATTTTTAGCACATGATTTTTACGACATGATTTTTACGACATGATTTTTAGCACATAGTTCTTCGCAAACAGTTCTTCACAAACAGTGCTACTTAGCAAGACTAAACGCTCGATAACGTTCAACGTCCTGCGGATAATCAACATCCCACAATAAAGGTAATAACGACCAGTTTAATTTTTGCTGGTTTAATTGCGCACAGGTCTGCGCACAAACCTTATCAGTACCCCAGTCTACAGCTTCAAATACGTTTCGATTTGAACCCGCCAAACCAATTAACCCATAGCCGCCATCTTCTGCTGGGCCAACAACTGCGTCATGATCTTCAAGCCGAGCCAGCGCTAATTTCAAATAGTCTGCATCCAGGTTGGGACAGTCAGTTCCAATGAGTAACGCGGGCCCCGCCTCTGATTCAAAGGCATGTTGCATCCGCTGACCAAGATCGGTACCGACCTGTATCCGTCGCGATATATCAAAACCCATGAAAAACGCATCATCAATCGTAGGACTACACCACAACACCAGTTCAGCTTGATCCTGCATTGTTGATATACATTCACTAATCATCCGACTGGCAAGCTGGCGATGTATATCGGCGGCCTGCTCGGCACTAAAATCAGGCATGAGTCGCGTCTTAACCTGGCCCGGTACTGGTGCCTTGCAAAAAATATGAATCTTTACGCAGATACCATAATCCTTATTTATTAATTTGTTCGCTATGACATTTTCTCCGCTGCGGCGCTTTATTCGCTGCGGCGCTTTATTCGCTGCGGCGCTTATTTTTCAATTGGCCGATAGTATTTATCGGCCAATATCTGGGGCTGTCTCTTATACACATCTGACGCTGCCGACGAAGCTAGAA
>JAHRVQ010000028.1 GCA_019090615.1 Pseudomonadales bacterium
TGACGCTCGCATGCTTATTTTTATAGACGCCTCGTTTGAAAAACATTATACAAATTCTGTACGAAATGTAAGGTATTTTTCCTCACTATTAGCGCTTCAGCGCCTTAAGAGAGTTAGCGCCCCAGACAAATCTTAATATCGACCCTAACTGACGACTACACAGGGAATACTCAATGCGCCCTCACACCAAAAATCAAAAGGCCTGGCAGATACCCTTATGTACCTGGCAGAAACGATTGATGATTACGAATCAATGCAGCCGTAGAATCTTGACATGGCTACTGAAAGGGAAAGGGTTAGAGATTTCTAATCTATAGTTTATGGGACGCTAACGTTTATGGGGCACTAGCATTGTTTATCTTATTTAGGCGGTTTTAAATTAATTTGCGCTTTTGTTAAGCTTATCTAAAGCATTAATCATTTCGCTGACAGAATTAATACAATCGTGGCTCGACTCAAATGTTTCTTCAGCCCCCTTTAATTGCAGAAAAATGCTTTTGCGCTTTACTTAATATTTTATTTTTCTCAGCCACTCAAGCTTCAATCTTTGCGCTTAACTCATAAACATGTTGAGTTTGAATTTGAATTTTTTCGAGCTGTTCGCTATTGACTAACGCCATGCCACAATTGGCGCTTTTTCTCTTCAAGCAATTGACGACCAGTCTCTTGAGTTACAATCACAGCAATTAGACTGATGCACAAAATACTCAGTAGTAACATCAAAAACACTCGATATCTAATCAAAAGAAGTCCGAGCAGACGCGTCATAGTAAATACCTTACTGACTATTATTACTAAAAACTTAGCGCGCTAAAAGCTTAGGGTGCTCGTCGCCTAGAGGATATCAACGCTTAATAAGCGGCTGACGGAATAAAGCAGTCTATTTTTATGCGGTTCAGTTATAGGGTGCAATTGAAGACCAGGAGGTTAGCGGGGATCATGGATTTAGCTTTAAAACTCCTCTATCTATTAGACCTTTTCGAGAGCAAGAGAATAATACCTTCTCATAGATCTCGAGCAAAGATAGGATCAAAACAATTCAACGGGTCTGTTGCCACCCCCGAAAATCCTCCATTTACTGGCGCGCCTTACTTTACCAACACCTAGGCCTTTGGATTTATAGAATCGAATAGAAACCACTTTTTAACTTCGCTGTAGCATTCAAATCTAAAAAATCTGTAGTGAAAAAGCTTAAAAGAGGCGGTTTTTATTCTTTCTGTTACAGGGATAAGCGACGTGATCCACTAGGCAGAAAATTCAGCAATGATGTCCCAAACTAATTCAGTGTCCTGGTTACCTAGGCAATCTACGACAACTTGAATTCATTGTCTGAATAGATGAATGATAAGCAATTGAAGGCGAATCATATGAGTCAAATTTAATGACAAAAACGATCTCACATTGAATACCGAAACTAGGCATGAATGATAAATCGGACAGAAATTATAAATCAATGGTTTGTTCACTCAATTGTCAATGGTATTTCACCAGTCAGCTTTAGTGGGTGATTTGGAGGGGAATCTGATGCTAATAGCGCCGAAACCCTGTATCCAGAAGCGCAACAGCTTGAATTACAGAGGCATTGTAAGATGAAAAGCGGCTTACCCAAAACAACCAACATTATTCAAAACTTTCTCTCTGCGCTGATATTTCTAAGCTTAATTTCCTGTGGAGGTGATGGCGATTCATCAGCGGACAATGACCTGTCCAGCCAAACCATTGATGAGCGAGCCAGCGCAGACACAGTCGAACCAGGAGAGGAAGAACAATCAGGCGACGAAGAACAAAATGGTGAGGAAGAACAACCAGACGACGACGAACAAAATAATGAGGAAGAACAACCGGGTGAAGAAGAACAAAATAATGAAGAAGAACAACCGGGAGAGCAACAACCCGTACCCATATCGACGAGTAGTTACAACCCCATAAATGCTGCCACCAGCGTTAGTTTAGATGCCGTTATCAGTATCTTTTTCTCCGATTCCGTAGCGGGCGATGCCTTTAATATTCAAGTAACGCTTTCCAACGCCACGGACACGCTGCCCGGCGTAATGACAATATCGGGCAATCAGGCCATCTTTACGCCAGATGAGGCGCTCACTTTTAAGATGAGCTATACCGTATCACTCAGTAATGGGCCTGGCGCGACTGAACAGATCCCCGAGCAAAATTGGTCATTTACGACGAGGATAGAAAGTGCGGCGCTTCTATTTGAAAACGTCACCAATACTGTCATTGACTGGTCTCCAGAACTAAACACCCACTTTTGGGCAGGGGCGCCTGATGTCAATAACGACGGCTGTATTGACCTCTATGTTGCGGAACATAGAGACGGTGGCCATGATGAGGATAATGTCCCTACTGATGACATCAACAGTTCCATGTTTATTCACGATGTGGTTGATGGTCGTTGCGCTAACCGATGGAGTTATTTTGCCGACGTAGAAAACTATTCACAATCTAGTCCGCAAGTACCACGAATTACCAGCAATAATAGCTGGGGTAACTTCACCGGCAACGAAAAGGGCTACTGGAGTTTCGGAGGCATTGATGCAGATGGCTCAGATCCAGCCTTTTACGAAATTAACGACGTTAACGCTCAAGGGCAGCCGATTTACAAAACCAAAAGAAACTCCAACTGCGGGTCACGGCATTTGTGTATTTACGGAGATTTTAATGGAGACGGTGATATCGATCTATTTAAGGCGGATCGCGACTCAGAAGAGTCCACGCTGGTGGTGGATGATGAAACTGGAGCGGTGCTCATCAATGTAGATACCGAGGTGGGATCGAAAGATCTCGATGCCGTCAACATGATGCTTGATGTTAATGGGGACAGCTGGCCGGATATTTACGTGGTTAAGGACGGGGGGTATTGGAGAAATAATGACGGCGAGAGCTTTACTTGGGTTGCTAATTTACACTCAGACTTTGGAAACCCCAGCGGCACGGATACCGCGCGACGTAATCTAGGCCACCAAATCATGTTAGATTATGACAGTGATGGTGACCAAGATATTTTTGGTACTAGCGGACAAAACTTAGTGGATGGTGCATTTTGCTTCAAACTGTATCGAAACAATGGCACGGATTTCTGGGACGACGTTACCGCTATTTCTGGCCTAGATAATTGCCCCGCTCATAGCGAAAGTTACTGGACCATCCCTTATTCCAATAGCACCATTGGTGATTTAAACAGTGATGGCTTTATGGATGTCGTGATGTTTGGAGAAACTTATGGCAATACCGCTACGCTGATTATGAATAACGGAGATGGAACCTTTACGATTGATCGAAGCAATGACTTCGGTCAGGCTTTTAATGCTTCAGACGTAGGGAAATCGCATGGACAAGTTCGAGATATAGATGGTGATGGTCGCCCAGACATTATCAAAACCCAAGATCGAAGCAGTGATAATCATGCCGCCATTGGCGTATGGAAAAACCAAACCCTGACCGATAATCGCTGGTTAACCGTGCGAACTCGGGGTTTGGGTGAAAACACCGATGGGATCCA
>JAHRVQ010000029.1 GCA_019090615.1 Pseudomonadales bacterium
GATATATATCGATCATCGGCCGAGACAAGGATATGATTATTACCGGCGGGCTCAATGTCTACCCTAAAGAAATCGAAATTTTGTTAGATGATATCCCTGGGATTAAAGAATCCGCTGTTATCGGCCTGCCCGACGCTGATTTCGGCGAAGCAGTTACCGCGGTCATAGTGCTTGAAGAAAATATAGCTCTTGAAGATAAAACAGTGCTTGAAGAAAACACAGACCTTAATCCAGGCATCCTCCACAAGGGCCAAATAACCGATAACACTAATTTCAATCGGACTAGCCTCAATAATAGTGCTACATTCAACAGCAATGAAAAATTCATTATTCATTACCTCAAAGCAAAAATAGCTGGCTTCAAGGTGGCAAAAAAAGTGTTCTTTATTGACGCCCTGCCGCGAAATACCATGGGTAAGGTACAAAAAAATTTACTCAGGGAAAAATACCGTATTAGTCCAATTTAGTACTTACCCGTAATTTATTGGCAACAACTACTTATTTTCAGGTTTTGCGAGAGCGGGGCCTGGTAAAACCTGTTACTATCCCGCGCCTGAAAATAACTATATAACTTTTCCAATAAATGCTTTTTCCGACTATTGCTCCCCCCACAATTGCTCCCCCCACAATTGCCAGGCATGTAGACACACTATGATAAATCTTGGCATTCTGGCCTCTCATCAAGGTACAAACTTTCAGGCCATCATCGACGCCTGCAATACTGGCCGACTGCGGGCAAAACCAGTGCTTGCTATCAGCAACAATAGCCGCTCAACAGCCCTAAAACGGGCCCAAAAAGCAGGTATTATCACCCGCCATTTATCACTCCAGACCCACCCTCAGCCAGAAGCACTGGATCGCGCCATCTTAGATTGTTTATTGGAGGCTGATGTAAAACTGGTTATCACCGCCGGTTATTTGAAGAAACTAGGCCCAATGACCCTGAAAAAGTATCATCGCCGTATCGTTAATGTACATCCTTCGCTACTGCCCAGGTATGGTGGCCAGGGTATGTACGGGATGAATATACATCGCCGGGTAATAGAAAATCGTGACCCAGAAACGGGCATCACTATCCACTGGGTAGATGCAGACTACGATACCGGCCCAATTATCAAACAACAGGTCATTCCAGTTAATAACAATGACACACCAGAATCCCTCGCTGCCCGGATACTCATTAAAGAACACGAGCTACTCATCAATACCTTGCAACAACTTACGGACTAAACCATGAGAACTAATCCACGCGCACCGATTGCCCTTATCACTTGCGAATCAGGGCGTGAATTTGCCGAAGCAGTGGCCCAACATATGCAGCTAGATCTGGTACCGACAACAGAATCCTGGTTTGCCTGTGGCGAAGGAAAACTCGAAATCAGAGCGAATGTCCGTGGCCACGACGTATACATTTTTCAATCCCCCATCAGCAATCAGGACGATCTTTCAGTCTACGACCGTTTTATCATGTTGCTCCACGCCATCGAAGCAGCTGCCTTATCCGACGCACAATACATTACCGCGATAACACCCTATTATCCCGGCGCACGTCAGGACAAACGTAAAGGTAGAAACAGAGAAGGTATTAGCGCTGGATTATTTGCCAGAATGTTACAATGCGCTGGCGCGGACAGGGTACTCAGCGTAGAAATTCACAACGACGCTATTGCCGGTATGTTCAACCCTGCAATGGCGCATCTGGAAAACGTTTTCCTGACTCGACACCTGGTCCAGTGGTTAACCGAACAGGGTTTTGGTTGTGATGTGGTGGTTTCACCAGACGTGGGTTATCTTGAGCGCGCCAGAGCCTATGCTGAAGAACTTACAGCTGACCTGGCAGCACTGTCGAAAGAACGAGATTATTCCAAACCTAACCAGGTCTCCAGGTCCACGCTAATCGGCAATGTTGAGGCAAAAAATGTGCTCCTGGTCGATGATATCGTTGACTCTGCTGGCTCGGTAGTTGCTGCCATCAACGAGCTAAAACAACACGGTGCCAAAGATATAATAGTTGCCTGTTCCCATGCCATCATGTCAGCACCCGCCTGGGAACGCCTGACTGCAGTACATCAACAGGCAATGGAAGAAAACTGGAACTTTACCTTCATTGGCACCAGCACAGTCACTCATAACAATACGCCTGACTGGTACCATACTTTCGAAATCGATAATCTCATGGCCACAATTATTGAAAAAATCAATTCCAGAGGCAGCGTTACGCAGGTACATCAAGATCGACAATAGGCCATTTCTTGACAAGTCATGTATTTTACCTAATGCTTCCATTATGACCCAGACCAAGCAAACCATTTTGATTAAACACAGGCAGATTATTCAGCAAATCTGGATGGGTTAGTGGCTTGCTTACAAGTTAAAAAATAACCCGCCACATGGCGGGTTATTTCGTTTCTAACGGCTATTTTTTTAGTGCATTTTTAAGTACACCTTTAAATGCATAGATTTTATAGATGCGAATCCAATCTAAACAGGTGAATGCGGTGACCACAATTTCTAATCCGGCTAACGACAACTTTTCCTTTGTCGATGCCGAACACAAAATCCTTTCATTCTGGGAGGATAAACAAATATTTCAACGCTCTCTGGAACAAACTGCCGACGCAAAATCCTATATTTTTTACGATGGCCCACCATTCGCCACCGGCTTACCGCACCACGGGCATCTAGTTGGCTCAATCATCAAAGACGCCGTGCCGCGTTACTTCACTATGAAAGGTTTCCATGTGCAACGTCGATTTGGCTGGGATTGCCATGGCCTGCCGATCGAACATGAAATTGACAAATCACTCGGCATGTCCTCGCAACAGGCGGTGGAAAAGTTAGGTATCAAGGGATATAACGATGAATGTCGCAAAATTGTCCAGCGATATACCAGCGAATGGCAAACCACCATCTCCAGAATCGGCCGCTGGGTAGATTTCGACAACGATTATAAAACCATGGAACCCTGGTACATGGAATCCGTATGGTGGGTGGTAAAACAATTATGGGAAAAGGATCTTATTTATCGCGGGGTTAAGGTGGTTCCCTTCTCCACCGCACTTGGTACTGTTTTATCCAATTTTGAGGCCACATCAAACTATCAGGACGTACAGGACCCGGCGGTCACAATATTATTCAAGCTGGATGATGAAGATGCTTATATTGCTGCCTGGACCACCACCCCCTGGACTCTACCTTCTAATCTAGCGTTATGTGTCGGCGCCGACATCAGCTACGCCAAAGTACATGATACTGATCTGAATATTGACATTTATATCGCAGAAAATAGAGTCGAAGAGGTTGGCAAAGGTAAGCATCTGCAACCCGTCTCAACCTGCAAAGGCAGTGATTTAGTCGGCAAATCCTATCAACCCTTATTTGACTACTTTACCGACCAGAAACAGTCAGGTGCATTCCAGATTGTGGCTGATGATTATGTCACCACCGACAGTGGTACTGGCGTAGTACATCAGGCCCCAGCCTTCGGTGAAGACGACTACCGCGTATTAAAGAAAGCCAACATTACCGCCATGGTCTGCCCAATCGATATGAATGGTCAATTCACCGACGAAGTCTCAGACTTTGCTGGCATGCATGTGAAGGACGCCGACAAGCATATTATTAAAATGCTAAAAAACAACGGCAGCCTCTATCGGCACGAAACTATTGTCCATAGTTACCCCTTTTGTTATCGCTCAGATACACCCATTATTTATCGCACCATTGATTCCTGGTATGTGCGAGTAGAAAAAATCCGTGACCGACTGGTTGAAGTCAACCAGGAAATCAATTGGGTACCAGACCATATTCAGTCTGGGCGGATGGGAAAATGGCTTGAGGGGGCAATTGACTGGGCAATTTCTCGCAATCGATATTGGGGTACACCGATCCCAATCTGGATCAACGATGTCACCGACAAACGTATCTGTATTGGCTCTCGCGCTGAATTGAAAGCCTTAACCGGCGTTGAAATTGACGACTTGCATCGTGAAAACGTCGACCACCTTAGTTTCACCATAGATGGCGAAGAAGGTACTTATCATCGCATTGAAGAAGTACTCGACTGCTGGTTCGAATCAGGCTCCATGCCCTATGCCCAGCTACATTACCCGTTTGAAAACCAGGCAGTATTTGATGCCGGTTTTCCTGCTGAGTTTATCGCCGAAGGCCTCGATCAGACTCGCGGCTGGTTTTATACTCTGATTGTGCTGGGCACGGCATTATTTGACACCCATCCCTTCAAAAACGTTATTGTTAACGGCATAGTGATGGCTGAAGACGGCAAGAAAATGTCAAAACGGCTTAAAAACTATACCCCGCCCGATGAATTGATGGAGCAATATGGTGCCGATGCCTTACGCTTATATCTGATTAACTCAGGCCTGGTACGCGCAGAAGAACAAAAATTTTCTGACACCGGGGTTAAGGATATGGTGAGACGGGCGCTGCTACCCTGGCTAAATGCCTTCAAGTTTTTTAACACCTATGCGGTAATCGATAATTGGCAGCCTGTCGCCAACGACAAACCCTCTGCTAACATCATGGATCAATGGATCCTGTCGCGGCTACAAACACTCAAAGCCAATATTGCCCAGGAAATGGAGGCTTATAAATTATATAACGTAGTGCCAGCATTATTTGATTTTATTGAAGACCTGACTAACTGGTATATCCGCCTGAACCGGCCACGATTCTGGAATGAACAGGCCAGTGAAGATAAAAATGCAGCCTACCAAACGTTATTTAGCACCATTGATGAACTCAACATAAGCATGGCACCTTTTGCCCCTTTCTTATCAGAAACACTGTTTCAACAACTTAGAACCTACAAACCTGACAACGATATTGAGTCAGTGCATCTATGCGAATATCCGGTAACCGTCGGCAGCATGACCCAACCGATACTGGAGCAGGCAGTCACGCGCATCCAGCATATTATTTTACTTGGTCGACAAAAACGCAATCAGGAAAAAATCAAAACCAAATATCCGCTAGCAAGCTTAACGGTTATCCATAAAGACACTGATCTACTTGATGAAATAAAAAGGCTAGAGGATTATCTCCAGACTGAACTTAATGTAAAACAAATACATTATTCAACCGATGAGTCTAGCTATATCAACCTGTACGCCAAACCGAATTCAGCCATCCTTGGCAAACGGTTTGGTAAGCGCTTTAAAGGCATTAAAACCGCCATCGAAAATTTAACTTCAGACCAGATTGATCAGTTTCAAAAATCAGCACAACTTGAATTAGAAGGAGAATCTTTCTCCCAGGAAGATATCCTGGTGTTCAGAGAAGCCCGCGCCGGCACCAATGCCGTTTCAAACCGGTTTATTTCTATCGACCTGGATTGCACGCTTAATCAGCAACTGATCGATGAAGGTTTAGCCCGAGAAGTGGTCAATCGGATTCAAAAATCCCGGCAGAAAATGGGCTTAAACGTTGTTGACCGAATTTCTCTAAGGCTAAGCGCCAGCCCTGCCCTGGAAACTGCAATTGCTGCCCATGAGGCCTATATCATGAAAGAAACCCTGGCCAATCGTATTGAACGTGGCAAAGATGATGTTGCGCTGCAATTTGATATTGACGACTACTCACTTGAATTATCGATCACTAAAATAGCCAGTTAGTCAGCGTTTAATTAATCATTCTAAAATGAGCCGCTAACATGAGCCGCGAACAAGCAATATCAAACATGGCTCGCCAGCGGCGACAGCAAACCGTATAGTAGGTAATCAATCGCCCCCAAACAGCCTACTAGATGGTGAACAAAGATCATGGATGATATTTTTGCAGGTTCGTTACAGGACATCGCAGCCGCGATTCGCAGCAAGGAAATTACAGCCTTACGGCTAGTGACCGAATTTCTTGATCGAATAGAAAAAGTTAATGGGCAGTTAAATGCACTGGTTTATTCCAACGCAGAAGCTGCCATCAAAGCCGCCACCAAAGCCGATGAAGAACTACATCAGGGCACCCTCCGTGGCCCCTTGCATGGCATCCCCATGACCATCAAGGATTGTCTCGATACCAGTGACACCGTGACTACCTGGGGTACCACCGGGCGCGCTGAATTTCGACCGGGACGGGATGCCACCTGTGTTGCAAGACTAAAAGATGCCGGAGCTATTTTATTGGGTAAAACCAATACCCCCGAATTTACCCTCTGGTTTCAGACCGATAACCTGTTGTTTGGCGCGACTAAAAACCCATTTGATCTACAACGCACACCTGGCGGTAGCAGCGGCGGTGCAGCGGCCTTAATTGCGGCCCACGCGACCCTGTTTGATATCGGCACCGATACTGGTGGCAGTATTCGATTACCGAGCCATTTTTGTGGCATTGCAGGCATTAAACCCACCAGTGGTCGAATTCCCTGTACTGGCAATGCCTTGCCCAGTGCAGGCTTGATCGCATCCCTTAGCCAGCCTGGGCCAATGGCGCGACAGGTGGCTGACCTTGCCTATCTATTACCCCTGTTGTCAGGGCCTGATCTTATTGACCCTTACTCTGTACCGGCTATTTTGTCAGACCCAGCGGACGTGGACATTCAGGCGCTTCGATTTGGCTATCATGCTGACAACGGTATTAAAACCCCCGACAAGGCCATAATTAAAACTATCATGCAGGTTGTTTCGCTATTATCCGAGCATAATATGCAGCCGGTTGAGTCGCGCCCTGAAGGAATCGAAATGGCGAATTTTATACTTGCCCGGGTATTTGGTGCCGATGGTGGTGAACTGGTAGAGGCACTAATCGAAGACTGTCGAACCGAAACTGTATCGGCCAAAATACAGGAAAGCCTGGATCTACCCGGGCCAGCAATTTCTCAACAGGAGTTCGCCCAGACCATCACCCTGTGGGATAATTTCCGCAGTACCATGCTCAGCTATTTCGAAGATTTTGATATACTCATCTGCCCCGTTAATGCCAACACGGCTATTGCCCTCGGTGAAGAAGAAGATCTATACGGCTACACCTATACCAGTGCTTACAACCTCACCGGCTGGCCCTGTGTTGTTATCCGTGCCGGCACAGACCCTGCGGGCCTGCCCATCGGCATCCAGATCATTGCTCGCCCGTTTCGAGAAGATCAATGTCTGGCGGTTGCTGCCTGGCTAGAAGCGCAGCTCGGTGAATTCTCTACACCCGACGTTTACTGCGGTAGTCATTGACTGCCGCCGTTTTCCAGTCAATTGATGGGCCACAGCAGACTGTTTATCAGATCAGAAAAGCCGCAATTTGATAGACTTTGCTGGTAACTAACCAACTCAATCAGTATCCTACCTGCCATTTGTTGTGATGGTGCTAATAGGCGACCATCAATAAAGTTGGTCAAGGAATTTCTATGAATTTGAATGTAAAACGCCTGCTCCGCCAGGGGCTTTGTTTAATAGGATCACTATTGATATTGGGGCAGTTTGCTCAGGCAGCCAATTTAGCTGAAATCTACGATCTGGCGGTAATTAATGATCCGCAACTGGGCGCTGCCAAGGCTACTTACCGGGCTGTAAAAGAAAGCACACCGCAGGCAAGGGCTGGGCTATTACCCAAACTTACCATCCAGGGTCGTACCACTGATACTCGACGCACGGTTTTCGATGTGGAAAATGAAGGTAGAATATTCGATTTTACTGACAAATATAACGAAAACGGCTGGCAGGCAATTCTTTCCCAGCCGCTGTTTCAGCTGGACGCCTGGTTCCTCTTCAGGCAAGCGAAAAACCTTGAAGCACAGGCCCTGGCGCAATTTGCCGCCGAACAACAGGCGCTGATTTTCAGAGTATCAGAAAGTTATCTCAACATTTTGCAGGCAGAAGACCAGCTTGCCGCTTCAAATGCTGAACGCGATGCCGTAAAGAGGCAACTTGAGCAGGTTCAACAACGCTTTGATGTGGGCCTGGTTGCCATCACCGACGTACTTGAGTCCACCGCCGCCTTTGATTCTTCTACGGTAAATGTGATCGAAGCAGAAGGCGTCCAGGTGATCAGTTTTGAAACCTTGCTTAGATTAACCAGCCAGCCATACAACAGCATTGAAGGTCTGGCAGAAAAATTCCCCGTGGAGTATCCAGAACCCAACAATGAAGAAGCCTGGGTCCAACGGGCACTTGAGGGTAGCTATACCCTGCTTGCATCCCGCGAAGGAGTGCATGCTGCAGAACGCAATTTACATGCTGCCAGGAGTCGGCACCTGCCCACCGTAGGCGCTGAAATAACCTTTGCTGAAAGTGCATCTGGCGGTAGCAACAATTTCGGCAACGAAGTAGAACAGACGGCAGCACAATTAAATTTTAATGTGCCCATTTTTTCAGGCGGCGCCACCCGTTCTGCAGCAAAACAAGCCGGCTTTCAATTACAGCAGGCACAAAAAAACCATGACCTGGCGAAACGCACGGTGGTTGAAAACACGCGCAATTTATTTAGTGCTATTAACACCGATGTTGCCAGAGTGCGGGCCAGACTACGTGGTATCGAATCAAGCCAAAGTGCACTGGATGCCACCCAGACAGGGTATGAAGTGGGCACCCGTAATATTGTTGATGTGTTACTCGCCCAACAGCGGCTTTATCAGGCCCAGTTTCAGTATGCCAGCGCCCGCTACCAGTACATAAAAGATACCTTACGCTTAAAAGAAAGCGTCGGTTCGTTAAACCCGGATGATATCTATTCTCTGAGCCAGTTTATGACCACAGAAAAAACCGTCACCCGCACAACGTCAAGGACTCGCTAGGGAACTTTATACCACCTTTCAGGCTCTAATATTACTTGCCAGGTTACTGATGTAATTACCCAACAAGCAGGCTTTTTGTATTTATGAATTTTCGAATATTTGTCGCAGTGTTGATTATCGGTGTCGCTACTGCGGGCGTATTCGCCATGAATGCAGCAGAACCACCTGCGGCCTTGCCAGTCACAGCGCCTTTTCTAACCAACGATGAAAATAACAATATCGCAGTATTTAAACAGGCAGGTCCATCGGTGGTTTTTGTCACCAATACCCGTTTGCGGCGCCAACGTTTTTCGCTCAATGTCATGGAAATCCCAACGGGTAGCGGCACTGGATTTGTATGGCATGAAAGCGGCCTGATACTCACTAATTTTCATGTCATCTATAAAGCCAACAAGATCACTATTACACTCCAGTCAGGAAAGTCCTACCAGGCAACGGTAGTAGGCTCGGCACCCGAAAAAGACCTGACCCTGTTAAAAATAGACGCACCAGACGAACAATTGATCCCTATTCCCTTAGGCGATTCCGCAGCGCTTTCAGTCGGCCGCAAGGTATTAGCTATAGGTAACCCCTTTGCGCTGGATACTAGCTTATCTGTTGGCGTAGTAAGCGCTCTGGGGCGAGAAATCAAATCCATCAGCAACAGAACCATTAAGGATGTTATTCAGACCGATGCTGCCATCAACCCAGGTAACTCTGGTGGACCGTTGTTAAATTCAATGGGACAACTGGTGGGCGTTAATACTGCTATTTATAGCCCCTCTGGTGCCAGCGCAGGTATCGGCTTTGCCATTCCGGTGAATACCGTAAAATTGATTATTCCGCAGCTCATCAAACATGGCCGTTTATACCGACCAGTGTTAGGCGTTGAAACCCTAACGGATTATTGGGCCAAACGATTTAAGGTCAAGGGCATTGCCATCATGAGTGTTAAAGACGGCTTAGCCGCTGATATTGCCGGCATGGTGGGTATGTCAGAAGACAGATTGGGCAACCTTCACCTGGGTGATGTAATCATTGCCGTCAATGGTGAACCCGTCACCACTGAAGATTCACTGCTATCACTGCTAGAGCAATTCGAACCCGGTGAAGAGGTCAAGGTAACTACCATGAAAAACGAATCCATCCATAATTATCAGGTCATACTCACTGCACCAGAATAAACACCAATGCAGGACTAAAAGTCAAAGCAGCAAATTTCCCGCTTTTAAAGCAGGTTTGAAAAGAATACCAATATGTTTCTAGCATCTTTAACTCAAGCACAACAACAGGCATTTTTCTGCCTGGCACATAATGTCGTTGTTTCAGACGGGGAACTCTCTGTCGGGGAAGAAATAATGATGGAAGCTATGCGCCGTGAAATGAACCTGACAGCCTCATTTAAGCCACATTACCTGGATACCAACGGTATTGGAGCCATATTTGATACCAACCGTGCTTGCACCATAGCCATGATTTCTCTTATTCGACTTGGTTATGCGGACGGTGCCTTTGAAGTCGAGGAGCGATGTTTTCTACAGGAATTATGCAGCGTTTTTAAAATTTCAGAAGAAGATTTCGCTCGCATTGACAATTGGGTACGCAGGTTACTCGCGCTCGAAAAAGAAGCCAAAGATTTTTTGTAAGTATCTCTGTTAGCAACCTTAACAGCCCATGAGCCAACCAGATCGCACCCCTCACTAACTGTTAGTATCAAACAGGCGATCCTGAACAGTGCGACACATAATCTAAATGGGGTGTCCGCTGGGGTACCAAAGGCAATTACCAACAGCCAGAAGCGCCAATCTCTTACATCAATTAACGACCAGGCCAGCGGTACCTATGAATCAATCAAGGCAAAATGGACTAACACACCACTACTGCTGAGAGCCCATGAACACCTGGTTAAAGAAAATTCTTTACGGCATGATTCCTGGTCAATGCATCCTTTGTTCATGTCTCACCAGCCGCCACCTCGACCTATGTTTTGCCTGTGAGGCTGATCTTCCTACCATTACAAACCCCTGCTGGCGCTGTGGCCTGGTAACCGAGCAGCAACACGAATTGTGTTTTAGCTGCCAGGCCCGTCCACCGCCATTTAGCCACTGTTTCTCTGGCCTTGCGTATCTGCCCCCGGTAGATCGACTAATTAATCAATTTAAAAACCAGCAAAAAATCATTACCGGAAAAACCCTGGCCCAGGTACTGGTACGGAACTATGTAGCCACCCATATGAACTTCCCAGATTATTGGTTACCGGTGCCACTGCATAAATCAAAACTGAAAAGCAGAGGTTTCAACCAAGCGCTGGAAATCGCTGAGGTACTTTCTGACGCAACCCAGGTACCGATAAACAACCGTTTATGTCGCCGCATTAAAAACACTGCTGAACAAAAAACCCTAACCGCCAAACAACGCAGAAGAAATATGAAAAATGTATTTACCCTCGATACTAAACTCAATGGCGAAAACATCGGTATTGTTGACGACGTCGTTACCACAACATCCACCGTATCAGAGCTAAGCCGGATATTATTAACTAACGGCGCGAAGCAAGTACAGATAAGTCTGCCTGGCACGAACCCCGGTCAGCAGACCCCTTCTGCAAGAATAATCCGCCTGTGCTACAGTGTTGCCTTTGTAAAAAGTGAAGCCATTATTATGGATTGGGAAACTATCAATATCGCTCAGGACTTTCAGTCCGGCACCGAGGGACCAGCCGATTACGCTGAAAGCTTCCATATAGTGGTTTCTGATGAAGAAATCCTGACCATTGATGGTGCCAACCCCTGGCGTCCATTGACCAACGATGAATACCGCTGGTTAGGTATTGACGAAGTTGCCTGTCATTATCTTGGCCATGTGAACGGCACGCCTATATTTGCTAACGAAGTGGACCCAGAAGCTGAAGAGCCACAGGGCTATGAATTCGAAACTCTCTGGTCCTTCCTTGGCAGTGTCGATGAAGCCGTGTTTTATCTCATAGGCCGCGCCAAACAAATCGTCGAATGGTACCAAAACCATCAATTCTGCGGCCAGTGTGGCAAACCCACAGGCGGCGCCGAAGTCGACCGATCTCGAAAATGTAAAGATTGCGGCAATATGTTTTACCCGCGCCTGTCGCCGTCAATTATTGTCCTGATCACCAAAGGCGAAGAAGTCCTGCTGGCTAAAAATGCCCAGACCCGTGGTAACTTCTACTCAACCCTGGCAGGCTTTATTGAACCAGGAGAATCCATTGAAGAAGCGGTACACCGCGAAGTATTTGAAGAAGTAGGTATCAAAGTCAAAAACCTACGCTACTTCAACAGTCAGTCCTGGCCATTTCCAAATTCCCTGATGCTGGGCTTTCACGCAGAATACGACGCCGGTGAAATCAACCTTCAGGAAGAAGAAATTGCCGACGCCCAATGGTTCCATTATAAAGATATGCCTAATCGCCCAGCCATGATTTCCATTTCCGGTTGGCTAATCGATGCGCATATTAAAAATATGGCCACTGGGGCCGACTAGTTGCCCAAAATCGCTCGCCCTACGGTGGCTTCCTATACGAGCTGTTCTTATAAGAGCTTTTTTTACAAGAACAGCTTTTATAAAAGATTAGGCTTTACCACTCTTTGTAGTATGTTTTTTAGGTCAGGAACATTTGCGGCACTAATTCTTGGCGTAATGCTATCTTTCCCAGCGACTGGCACCGCCAAGGTCGTTACCATTGCCAGTGCTGCAAATTTTAAAGCAACCCTGAACCTACTGACGCAGAAGTTTGCTAGCAACGATCAAATCGTTTTTAAAATTATCACAGCCTCATCAGGTACCTTGTTTGCTCAAATTCATCATGGTGCACCATTTGATATTTACCTCTCAGCAAATACCGCCTACCCAAAGCAATTGAGCAAGCAGCTAGACTCCGAACCCTTTATATATGCGCTGGGCCAACTGGTATTCTGGATGCCTGCAACTATTCAAGCATCAAATGCGACGCCAGACAGGCCGCTATCTTTTGCGCCCGTTAACCAACAAAGCTTTAAATTATTAAAATCCAGACTCGCCATTGCCAACCCAAAAATCGCCCCATACGGGAAAGCAGCCCAGCAAGTAATCAAGTTATTGAAGCCAGGGTTTGCGTCATTTGCGACCGCCAACAACATTAATCAGGCATTTCTGTTCACCGACTCCGGCAATACAACTGCCGGCCTAGTGGCCTTATCACAGATGAACAATCAACCAGGCAATCGATACTGGCTAATTCCGTCAAAATACTATTCACCCATTGAACAAGGCGGCATATTGTTGACCAACAAAGCGGCGGCAGTTTTATTTGTCAATTTCCTTCATTCAGAAGCAGCACAACAAATTATCCGCGCAAACGGCTACCTGCTACCCGCCAGTAATAAAAGAACGGATCATAGCTAGATGAGTGCGGGGGACTGGACAGCCTTATGGGTCACAGCACAACTGGCCACGATTACCACAGTAATTCTTATTATAACCGCCACACCGCTGGCATGGTGGCTGGCCAGAACTACCCATCCAATACGCACGCTGGTCGAACCTTTGGTAGCGCTGCCCATAGTCTTACCACCTACAGTACTCGGGTTTTATTTATTATTAGCTTTTTCACCCAGCAGCCCGTTTGGCCAATTATGGCTCAATATTACCGATCACACACTGGCATTTTCTTTCCCAGCACTGGTTATCGGCTCAGTGATCTATTCGCTACCGTTTTATGTGCAACCGCTACAGGTGGTGTTCGAAAACGTCGAACAAAGCCTGCTGGATGCAGCTGCCACCCTTGGCAGCAATAACTTGGACCGCTTTTTCGCTATCATAATACCCCTGTCCAGGCGCGGCTTCGTGGTTGCCATTTGCCTTGCCTTTGCCCACACAGTAGGCGAATTTGGCATCGTGCTAATGATTGGCGGCAACATCCCCGGTGAAACTCGGGTGCTATCCATCACCTTATTCGATCACGTAGAATCGCTCCAATATGGCCAGGCACATATACTTGCAGGTGGTCTGCTTACATTTTCTTTCTTACTGCTGACTCTGGTTTATGGCGTCAATCGGAAATGGCAAAATCGATGAAATATGTTCGTGCCAAAATCAATATCGAACAACCCTCCGGGTTTCGGCTTAACGTCGATATACTCGCCAAACAGGGTGAAATTACCGCCCTTTACGGCCCTTCTGGTTCTGGTAAAAGCTCCATTTTAAGACTTATTGCTGGATTGGATGGTGGTTATGAGCAACACAATGGTCAGCCAGCAATTGAGATTACAACGGATAATCAGGTATGGACCAGCAGCAACGAACATATCCCTACACATCTGCGTGGCGTAGGTTTTGTGTTCCAGCAGGCGCAGCTATTTCCACATTTATCGGTCAGGGGTAATCTTGAGTTTGCACTACGACGGAAACACCAACCAACTGAAATTAATATTCAACAAGTGACCCAATGGCTAGGCTTAGACAATCTAATTAATAAACCAATCAGTCAATTATCCGGTGGCGAAATACAGCGGGTTGCGATTGCCAGGGTGCTATTAAACGGTGCACGAGTCCTGTTAATGGATGAGCCTCTCGGTGCACTCGACCTGCCAGCCAGAAAACAGATATTGCCCTATATTGACCAACTTCACCAAAAACTGGACATTCCCTTCATTTATGTCAGTCACGCCATTGAAGAGGTCACTTATCTCGCCGATCAAATTTATCTTCTCAAAGCAGGTGCAGTGGTTAAATCCGGTACAACTTTTGCGCTGGGTTCGTCCATTGAACTTAATCAAAGTGAAGGCGATGCTGCGGCAGCCGTGATTAAATGCAGCGTAAGCGACTTTGACAATCAATATAACATTACCAAACTGAATTTCGAGGGCCAGGATATATTTGTTAGCGGTGATCGCCGTGCACAACAATCAGACATAAAAGTCCGCGTCCCCGCCCGCGATGTAAGCCTGGCGCTGGTTGCTAATACAAAAAGCAGCATACTCAATATTATCCATGGCGAAATCGATCAAATCCACCAGGACTTAAACGAAACCAGCGCGTTAATTCGTATTAAAGTGGGTGCTCAATATATTCTTAGCCGAATCACTCGGCGCTCAGTTGATCACTTAAACCTCAAACCACAGCAAAAGATTTTCGCCCAAATCAAAAGCGTAGGATTATTATCTGAATGAGCAATACTCAACACCCCTTCACCGAACTTAAACCAGATCTGGTGATGGATGCGGTAGAAAGCGTCGGCTATCTCTGTGACGCACGTATTCTGGAACTCAATAGCTACGAAAACCGTGTCTATCAAATTGGCATTGAAGCCCAACAACCTGTCATAGGGAAATTTTATCGCCCCAACCGCTGGACCGATGAACAAATTCTGGAAGAACATACCTTTACTATGGAGCTCGCTGACAATGAAATATCTGTGGTCCCCCCACTAATACTACAAACCGGCAAAACGCTCGAATATCATGCTGGATTTCGTTTTACGCTCTATGCAAGACGAGGTGGGCGTGCGCCGGATATTGATGACCTTGCCAGCCTGGAAATTTTAGGCCGCCATATTGGTCGGATTCACGCTTTCGGTAGTCAACAAAATTTCACTCACCGGCCTACCATATCGGTTGCAAGCTACGGCCATGCATCACGCCAATTCCTGTTGGAAAATAACTTTATTCCCGCAGAACTGCTTCCTGCCTATGAAACAGTAACTGAACAGCTACTGGCGGAACTGGATACCATTTTTAACACAGCAGATACCATCAAACATATTCGGTTGCATGGCGATTGTCATATGGGTAACGTGCTTTGGCGTGACAATCTGCCACATTTTGTTGATTTTGACGATGCCAGGATGGGCCCACCTATCCAGGATTTATGGATGATGTTATCCGGCGATGCCGACGATCAAAGCCAACAACTCAGCGCAATCCTTAAAGGTTATAAAGATTTTTGCGCCTTTGATCATCGCCAGATTAGATTGATAGAGCCATTACGTACCTTACGTATTATGTATCATGCCAGCTGGATTGCGCGGCGCTGGCAGGATCCAGCTTTCCCAAGAGCTTTCCCTTTTTTCGACAACCAACGATATTGGGCCGATCATATTCTTGAACTCAGGGAACAATGGGCGCAACTTTCTGAACCTTCAATTCAGGTACTGTCCTAGACAAGCAGTTTTAAGCAACGGTTCTTGCCTGGTTTTTTTGATCGGTAGTTACTGCATTCAATAACTACCGGTTTAGATGGGCTGCAGTCGTCTGGATTTATTCGAAAATTTTGTAACAACAGGATTGGCATACATAGCAAGCCACTGGCCACGCCAATCTACCGGGCAACCCTGTAGCCGATCTTCAAATGACTGCGTATCAGGGAAAACCACATCTTGTTTCAGCGCCTCCCATGCCTGAACATATTTTTCTTCGACCGCTGACTCAGCCAATTCTCTCAAGGCCCAATAATTTATATAATATAACTGCAAATTATCCATTATCTGCCGGTCAATCATATTCGCCACTTCATTGGCATTATGGAATTCCCCATCTAACGGCTCTCCAAACCGCAGGCATACTCGCCCCTTAAACTCGCCCAGACCCTTCACCAAACTTAATAGATCTTCACCATCAGGTTTAATGTACCTGCCTTCAGTTGCCACAGTATGAAGCTCTTTGGCTTTCAAATAGTCGCAGGGGTCAAATTCATAGGTAATGCACACAGGAACAATATTCAACTCAGCGACTGTCTGCCCTAATGCCTGTTTCCTTTTGACCAGGGTAAGCATTTTAACGATGGCTGGATCAGTGATATCAACGCCATTTTTGGCCCGGCCTTCACTCTGAGCAATCCAGACAGATTGTCCGGCAGCGATGCTATGATGGATATAGCGGGAAGATTGCAACAATGCGGCATAGATTTTTTTTGCGCCGACAGCAGAACGCTTAATAAAAAAACTTTTATTAAGCTTCATCAATGCGGTAGCAAACTTACGCTGCACAAGATTATCCCCCACGGCGATTCGAACCGTATCTCGCTCAGATAACCACAATGCGTAATTCAGCAGCATCGAATCACCTGCAATATCACGATGATTACCCACAAACAGATAGGCCTTATCATCGCCAAGTTGATCCTGTCCAAAAAAATCAAACTGAGTGATTGTCCTGTCGACTAGCTGCGCGACATAGCCGGAAATAATCTGCTGAAAGCCATTCACAGTATCGATTTGACCTAACGACCTATTGAGCAATCGAGCAGCAAAAAAACGGCTAAATGCGGGGAAAATTCGGCTCAGACGTGGGGAATGATATTGACCCAAAAATGTCAAAAATTCCCCATCTGCAAGAAGCTGTTTGATCACCAGCGCCACTTCATCATCATGAAACGGTCTAATATCTTCAAATTCGAGCTGTTCAGTTAACACCATTTCATTCATAAATTTATAGCACGTCGACAGAGTCGGTTAATAAGTATGTAATTTGTCCCAGGCGTTGAGCATCTATAGGAATTGAGCATCTTAGAAGTAGACCATTTATAAACGCCATTTATAGCAATAACTAAATCCTGATGAATAACCTGTTACCGGAACAACAGGGATGATGTTGTTCAAAAAGTAGCATATTATCCTTGTTGCATATCAGGCCATCAATCATTAATTAGGTTCAGGAGTATAGTCAATGGATCTTCATCTAAAAAACAAGGTTGCGCTGGTAACAGGTAGCAACAGAGGCACCGGCTTTATCATCGCCAAAGCACTGGTGGATGAAGGCGCAACCGTATTACTACATAGCCTCGAAGCAGGCGCATCGGATGCCGCAGCCAATGACATCCCAGGTGCCATACCTGTCTCAGGGGACATAACCTCAGATGCAGGTAGCGCCGAACTGATTGCTCAGGTCAAGGCCACATCTCTGTCGGTGGACATTCTGGTCAATAACTACGGCACCGCCGAATCTGGCAGGTGGCAAACCTCCACCAGCGCCGACTGGATAGATATTTATCAAAAAAACACGCTGTCTATTATGCGCATGATACAGGCATTTACACCACAAATGACAGCGGGTGGCCGCGTGGTAAACCTCGGCACCGTAGGCTCGCAAAAACCCAATAGCCGCCAGCCTCATTATTACGCAGCAAAAGCTGCGCTAGCCAATATGACGGTAAGTCTGGCCAAAGAACTTGCCGGCAGGGATATCACCGTCAACCTGGTTTCACCCGGTCTCATTCGCACACCTGAAGTCGAAGCCGCTTACCTAAAACGCGCCAAAGTAGAAAACTGGGGCGATACCTGGGAACAGGCAGAGGCAGAAATCACTAAAAAATACGCCCCTAACCCGCTTTTAAGAATCGCAACACGCGAGGAAGTCGCCAACCTTGTGATCTTTTTATGCGGCCAACCTGCCAGTTTTATCAACGGTCAAAATATTCGGGTAGATGGCGGCGCGTTGGATATTGTTAATTAAAAGCCCGTGACTGTCGATTAAAGACTCTTCACCGTTGGTGACTTTCAATGACAAACTAGTCACCGTTGGTGACTTTCAATGACAGACTAGTCACCGTTGGTGACTGGGCCCCTGCAACTATTTAGAATCTTATTTTTATGCTCTGGATAAAAACCTTTCATATTCTCTTCGTGATGTCCTGGCTGGCAGGGTTGTTTTATTTACCACGGATATTTGTCCATTATGTAGAAGGAAAAAACAACAACGAAGACGTACGCCGACTGGTCATTATGGCCGGCAAACTATTCCGTTTTTCAACCTTAATGGCAAGCCTGGCACTGGGTCTCGGCACCTGGTTATGGCTCGGCTACGGGTTTTCTGGCAATTGGTTGTGGATCAAACTCGGCCTGGTGGGATTATTATTAGCCTATCACGGCCAATGTTATCACTATCTGCAACGTATGCAGTTACAGAGGATCATCCCAACGTCGATTTTTTTTCGTATTTTCAATGAACTCGCGCTGATCATTGTTGTTCCTATATTGATCATGGTTGTGGTCAAGCCATTTTACTAACCGACTTATTTAAACAACGCTGTAACAGAAAAAGATAAATAAACGACGGGTTTTACTACTTCAAACGTAAAAGATATTAGAAATTCAATAAAATAAATTCTTTTGCTAATCGGAGCATTTAATGAAAATCAGGTCGCTTAAAACCATCAGCTTATTGCTCATACTGGGTCACTCTGCTGTCGCTGAAAATCATAATAACCGCACTATCCTGCACCATCTTGATAACGATGATGATGGTCTCATTTCCTTTCAAGAATTCCATACCTCCAGGCACGATCAGCGATTTCAGCAAGCCGATCAAAATGAAGACGGGCTGCTTACATTAGAAGAAATGATGCAACATCGTACAAAAAAGATACAACAGCGTACTCAACAACGACAAGTGCAACAGGAAAAAATAACTGCTCGACTGGCAGCACATTTTACCGCCATGGATAGCAATGAAGATGGCGTATTAACTGCAGAAGAAAGAAAAATTGGCCTATTTAATAAATTAGACTCAAACCAGGATGGTTATTTGGCAAGCGATGAACTGGATCGCCCGAGAACACACGGCCGACATGGCATGAAACAGCATCATGGCAGGAAACATGATCAGACCAGTGACCTGATGCAAGACAGCGATCATACAGAATCTATTGATTGAGGAAATGGAGGAGGCGCAGTTGGTGATTCAGTTGCAGGCAGGTTCGATTCAGGCCTATCAGCAGCTGTTGGATAAACACCTGCCTCTCATTAACCGCTATATCATTCGCATGCTGGACAATGCGAATGAAGCTGACGATATCACCCAGGAGGTATTTATTCGGCTTTGGCAAAAAGCCCAGCGCTTCGACCCCAGGGTCGCACGGCTTAGTACCTGGTTACACCAAATCGCCCACAATTTATGTATCGATCATTTCAGAAAAAACAAAATCGACCAGGGCAATGAAGATAGTAACCTGCTGGAAGATATGCCAGGCGGTTGTGAACCACAGACCGCACTATTACAGCAAAGACAGCACTTAAACATCAAACAAGCGATGAATTATTTGCCAGAACGACAACGCAGCGCCATCATCATGTGTCATTATCAAGGTCTGTCAAACAAATTCGCTGCAGAAGTACTGGAAATATCCGTTGTAGCGCTGGAGTCATTATTGTCTCGGGCGAGAAAAAAGTTACGCGAAAATTTACCAGCACCAACTGAATAAGCGGCGTTGATAGAAATTGAAGGTAAATGAAAGTAATTGAAGGTAGTGGTAAATAAATGAAGCTTTATGGACAATTAAGGAATGTAAACCGAGACATAATATGAACCTCGCAAGATTCACTCAAATCGTTAGTGCCTATGGCTCAAAACCAACTGCCTGGCCCGAAGCAGAACGCAGCGCCGCAGAAGTTTTTGTTACCACCAACCCCAACGCAAAAATATTACTGCATAAAGAATCTTTGCTGGATAACCAGCTTGACGGCTATTTGGTAAAGCAAAATAATATTGCAGGCTTACAAAGCAGTCTTCTGTCCAGCAGCAAATCCCGCCAACAAACCTTAAATACCGATAAACGCAAAACCGAATCAACAACTATCGACCCAGAAGACGCGATAGAAGAAAATGAAACACCCAGATTCATAGATATATTGATCCAATGGGTATTACCGCTCCAACCCAGGTTTATCTGGCGGCCGATAATCGCCGCCTGTTGCCCACTTGTCATTGGTACTTTGCTCGGCGCGGCCATTGATCTACAACAGGATACAGAAATGTATTCATCGACAGATAGCTGGGACGATGAATTAGCGCTTATGTTTTATATCGATAGCTCGGAGATGGCGCATGAATGATCATTCATCCAGCTCGGGAATCGCTACCAGAAGCAAAAAAAAACAGCGCCTGCTGACTATTCTACTGGCTATATCTCTGGCCTTAAATCTGCTCATCGCCGGCGCATTCATTGGCTTTCAATTGCGTCGAAACCACCATGAACGACCCATGCCACAGCATATGCGCTGGATTACACGATCCCTTGATGAAAATACTAGAAGAGTGCTTATACCCATTATTGAATCTTATGCTGAAACCACCAGGCCTCTGAGACACGACTTACATCAGGCACGCCGCAACTTTAGCCAGGCAATTACGCAACCTAACCTCAACGACGAGCAGATCACTCATGCAAGTGATGAGTTGCAACAGGCCTCACACCAGATGCAATCCAATATGCACCTGCAACTAGTAGTAATCATGAAACAACTGAGTGCTGAAGAACGAATGAAAGCCATGCAATTCCTGCAACGCAGAGTTAAAAGGCAAGCTAGACCCGAGCACCGTAAAAATACCACTCAAACCCAGGAAAACTTTAAATAAGGTCTATATACGCTAATGCGGCGTTCAATCAAAGTTGTCCTAAACTATTATTTTTCCAAACGGACAGACCCTGAAAAAGGTATAATATTGACTTTAGTGCCATACTCAATCACATGCATCAGGTCCAGCTCGCGCTCAACAATCTAATCAACCGAACCATTGCAATTCTGCCTGGGAATCGCTTTAGTACTGAATATGACGCTGAATGGCGTTCAGACTGTGAACTGGAAACCGCCGGTGAGGTTAGTTTCTGGCGCCCCTGTCAACAGACAACCCCAGTCGATTTCAGCGGCCTGGCCAATGCTGTGGGGGCACCTGTTCATCCAGACATCCAGGCATTTTATGCCTCCTTCTGGTCCGGCGGTTTAACCACTGAATCAGCTGAAGGCCCAGTAAATCTTATACAACTATGGAATCCTGAGGATTTTGACCGCCTTATAGAAAACCTGATCGGTCATTTTCTAGTACAAAAACGGGCCAATCTGCCCTTCACAGTATTTTTTGCCACCACTGACGAAGACTCAGAGTTATTTCTTAGCATCGACAATCAATCCGGTAAGATATTGCTGGATGAACCGGCCAAAGCCCCCGTCCGCGAAATTGATACCGACCTGTCGAGTTTTCTAAATCGGCTCGGCCCCCGTCTATTCAAACCAGAACCCTGACAAGAACCCAGCATGAAGCAACTTACCTTAAATACGGTTAAGCACATTAGTGGCGAGATCTCTCTACCCGGTTCAAAAAGCCTGTCTAATCGCGCTTTGTTACTGGCAGCGCTTTGCCCTGGTAAAACCGCGCTAAAAAACTTATTGCGTAGCGAAGACACTGAACGGATGGTAGACGCACTCCGCCAACTGGACATCACCATCGATCTTTCCGAGACCTGGCAGCAATGCATTGTTCATGGCAACGATGGACTGTTCGAGGCACCAACCAACAACAGTTTCTTCCTTGGTTGTGCAGGCACAGCGATCAGACCTTTAACCGCTATACTCTCACTAATACCTGGTAATTTTTCTGTTGACGGCGATCAATATATGCGTCTACGCCCCATAAACCACCTGGTAGATGCACTTAAACAGCTTGGCGCAGACATCTCTTTTACCGGCAAAGCCAATTGCCCGCCGATTAATATTGTTGGCGGCAATATTCAGGGCGGCAAGGTCAAAATACGTGGCGATATCTCCAGCCAATATCTAACCGCACTATTGCTCGCACTACCACTGGTACCGAACAACAGTAATATTGAGGTAATAGGTGAGCAGGTTTCTAAACCCTATCTGGATCTAACCCTCGACATCATGGAAAAGTTTGGCGTAACCGCCAAACATAATAACCATCAACAATTCGAGATCCCTGGCAAACAACAATATATTAGCCCTGATGAATATTTGATTGAAGGTGATGCCTCATCCGCCTCGTATTTTTTTGCTGCCGCAGCAATCAAGGGTGGCACAGTACGCGTCAATGGCATTGGCGAGAAGAGCGTCCAGGGCGACTACGCTTTTCTCGACGTTATCGAAGCCATGGGCGCAAAAGTCAAACGCTCAACGAACTGGGTAGAAGTATCACGGGGCAACCTTAAGGGTATCGATATGGATTTAAACCATATACCCGATGCAGCGATGACTATAGCCACCATGGCCCTGTTTGCCACCGGAACAACCACCATGCGTAATATCTACAACTGGCGAGTGAAAGAAACTGATCGCATGTTCGCTATTTCCACCGAGCTAAGAAAACTTGGCGCCAAAGTCGAAACCGGAGATGACTATATAATCATTGAACCGCCAGAAAAAATCCTATCCGCAACCATCGATACCTATGGTGATCATCGAATTGCTATGGTGTTTTCACTAGCCAGCCTTAGTGACGCAGAAATCACCATTAATAACCCTGAAGTTACTAATAAAACATTTCCTGATTACTTTGAAGCTTTTGCACGTCTTTGCCAATGAAGCTTTTACACATCTTTGCCAATTAAGCTCAGCGAGCAATTAATTAGGCCAGGCCCTGTGTGTCAACCTGCTCCAGTGCCAGCAAATAGGATTTAGCCTCAAGACCGCCACCAAAACCAGTGAGGCTGCCGTTGGCACCAATCACACGATGACAGGGAATAACTATTGGCAGTGGATTTCTACCATTAGCCGCACCCACGGCTCGAACCGCCTTAGGTCTGCCGATCTGTCGTGCGATATCCTGATAACTACGCGTTGCTCCCCACGGAATGTCCTGAAGTGCATTAAGCACCGCAAGCTGAAATTCAGTCCCTTGCGGAACGAGGTCCAAATCAAACTGCTTCCTTTTACCAGCAAAATACTCCTCCAGTTGCTGCCTTGCTGCGCTACAACAATGCGGCTCAAGCAACCAGTCAGACTCAGGCTCGATCAAACCCTTACCCGTGGGAAAACCAACCTTGCACAATCCAGCCCCATTACCTGCTAACAACAGCCTGCCTATTGGAGATTGAATATATTCATAGTACATATTTAGAAGCCCATTAACTGTTAAGGTTTTTAGAAAAAAAAGCATTTAGAAGTTTCGCGCAAAACATACGCCATCAAGGTAATACTTATCAGCGCCCTGCATGTTACACTTTATGCGCCGCTTTTCCCGCCTGTCGCCAAAGATGCATGCCTGCATAAGCCCGCCAGGGTCGCCAGCCATTAGACCGCTCAAGCAACAACTTATTAGTATTGATAGCCAATTCCTTGCTGGCCACTTTTAATAACACCAGGTCATTTGATAAAAACGCATCTGGGTCATTAAGTGCCCGCATAGCAATATATTGTGCAGTCCAATGACCAATACCTTTAAGGCTCAACAACCGTTCAACCAGCTCATCGGGCCTATGACTTTGCGTAAAATCGATTTCTCCCTGATCCACAGCGCAGCTTAGATCCTTAATAGTCTGGGCCCGTCTTTGCGGCATAGGCATTGCTGCCACATCTAAAACCCGAAGCTGCCGAGGTGTAGGAAAACACAATCCGAGCGGTGTTTGCGCCCCATAGGATGCAGCAATACGCCCCATAATGGTGGTCGCACCTTTAACCGAAATTTGTTGGCCGACAATCGCTCTTATCGCAATTTCAAAAGGATCCCAGCATCCGGGGACACGTTGCCCAGGGTTTTGTAGTGCCATCATATGCATTTTTTTATCAGTCGCAAAACACTGCAATATTTTCAAAGGATCGGCGGTAAGATCAAACATTGATTTTAGTCGCTCTAATATTGTAAAGCAGTGGCTAGTATCATCATGCTCAATGCTGATTCGAATCTGTCGATTATCAGGGTCATCGCTCACCTGCACCCGACCAACCTGGTTGCCCACCACGATGGTTCGACTATATATACCATCCACGACCTGTTCTACGCCTGGAATTGCCCGTAATTTCAGAAATCCTACAATACCTGCATAATCGAAAGGCGGCCGATAACATAGCCTAAGGCTCAGACCCCGTTCTGGCTGTTGCGACAATGCACCTCCCCTAACGACCCTACCCCGTCGAATCGAACCAGGACTGCGCGCATAAACTTTTTGGAAATGGTCATTAAATCTACGCACACTGCTGTAACCCGCAGCAAGCGCAATTTCGATCATTGATAGCGTCGTTTCATCAACAAGTTTTTTTGCAAAATGTATCCGCCTGGTCAACGCAACGGTATTCGGCGACGCACCCAGATGCTGGTCAAATAATCGACGTAAATGCCGACTAGTTACGCCCAGGCGTGATGCTAACGCCTCAACGCTACCGTTATCCAGGGCACCCTCCGCAATCAATTTAAGGCCACGACTCACCGTAGTAGAAGTGCCCATCCAGGCTGGAGTGCCAGGGCTTGATTCAGGCCGACAGCGCAAACAAGGACGAAACCCAGCTTCCGCAGCTGCGGCGGCGGTACTATAAAAGGTCACATTTTTTGCCTGTGGTATTTTCACCGGGCAAACCGGACGACAATAAATACCAGTGCTCTTAACGCCGATAAAAAACCGCCCGTCAAATCTAGCATCACGGGTTTGTCGAGCCTGTTCTAATATTCCCGGGTCCATCGACTTATCACTCCGCTTATATGGCCATTTTTAGATCTAAGTATCAAACCAGCAATTGCTGCTTTTTTCTTTGGTCTTGCCGGTTTTTAAAAATTTGAAACTAGAATCAGGATATGCTTGCCGCTGACAACATTCTAGCCAAAATCGGACCTCTAGCGAAAAATCAATGCCTCGCCGCCACTCAAAGAACCCACAGCATTACGCCACGAAGGCGTATTTTTTTGGCAGGCAGTATATAATTGCAGCAATGAATCATTCGTTTGGCTTAGTTGACAACCCACAACAGGTATTTAATAACCTGCCTGAAACACGACCCTGCTGTATCAGTTTTGAATTTTCAATAGCGCAACATTACCTCAGCCAGGGGGATAAAAGAGTCTTGCGAGTATTATGCCTGCTAACAAACGAGGACTGTGCGTTAACAATAGTACCAGGCTGCGAATTCAGCATCGGCAATGCAGCGCCAGCGGCGACATTCGCCGCCGCATTAGAATTATGGCAGGTGAAAAGCGTTAATCTGAATCAACCCTGGTTGTTGCAAACCATTGGGATAGACAAACCCTGGGGCACAGAAATCTGGTATACCGGTATCGAGGCCAGAGGCATCTGTACCGTAAATGGTATTCCTTTGCCCTGGCTGGGGCTGTGTCTAAATGAATCTATCTACGGTAATTGTGCAGAAAAAGATCGGCACCAGGACCCTATTTTACTTAAAATTTTAGCGACTCGACCAGAACAGGACTACGGCGACCTGTATTTTGAAGTACACCAGGAAAAAACCGAAGTTTATATTGTCACCGACATTGATCACACGGTCTGGCCCTCGGGCATTGGCCAGATCCGCGTTGGCTTTAACCCCCATAAACAAAAAGAGTACAGCTCGGTAGAGGAATTTAAGACCGCCTACCTTGGGGCAGTAACATCCTATCAAAAGATCCGCAATCAAATTGATCAACGACTTGATGAAAAAAAGTTAGCTGCTGGGTTCAGTCTTTCAGAACCAGTCGCAACCCACCAGCTTGAGCAATGGCAACTGAGCCTTCCTGATTCAATGATTCGATCAGAAGCAACACTAAAACAACAAATGTATGCTTTTACTGCCATGCAATCATTACGGCCTGGCGACGTTATTCGTATCGAACCTTTTACCCCGCATTCACTGCAGCATGGTATTCGGGTGGTAGAATTTCAGACCGCACACTATGAACGCCACATTCTGTCTTTTACGCAAAAGGTACTAACGCAAAATCATTGGGATACTCAGCAAGGATTAAAAAACGTCCGCCTTACCCCCCAAGAATCATCGGCGTTAAAAGTCACTGCCGAATCCTCACAGAATACAGTTGAACTGGCCGCTGAATTTGACCAGTTTTCAGTTTATCGTATTACCTTGCCGGTTGAGGGTATTTATACTCACAATCTCAGCCAATACAGCCTGGTTATCGGCATTACAGGCCAAATCATCGTTAATGATGCATCTGTAACATCTGAACAAGGGTATTTTATTCCCGCCGCTGCGAGCCAACCCGTCACCTTCAAAAATCTTAGTAATCAAACTGGCATAGTACTCTTTGCTGTACCTTCCAGCACAGCAATTTCCAGTACAACAATTACCAGTACAACAAAGAGTACCGACCACCAGCATTCACCCAACTGAGACAGGGTGAGCTAGGTAACCGTTAGGCTGGCAATAACGCACTCACTGCATCACGCTCTTCTTTAAGTTCAGTTTCTGTTTCAGTCATCTTTTTGCGGCTAAATGATGAGATATTCTGACCCTGCACGATACTCCAGTCGCCACCATCACAAGTACATGGAAATGAATAGATAAGGCCTTCCGCGATACCATAACTACCATCGGAATAAACCCCCATGCTAACGATATCGCCGTTCGAGCCAAGCGCCCAGTCGCGCATATGTTCAATGGCCGCATTCGCAGCTGAGGCGGCGCTACTCAAACCGCGGGCTTTAATAATTGCTGCGCCACGCTGTTGTACAGTAGGAATAAATTCATCTTCCACCCAGGCTTGATCCACTAGAGTCAAAGCCTCGGTACCTGCTACTGTGGTTTGAGTAAGATCAGGGTATTGCGTGGCGGAATGGTTACCCCAAATGGCCAGACCTTTCACTTCAGTCACATGTTTGCCGGTTTTTTGTGCAATCTGGGTGGTAGCCCGATTATGATCCAGGCGTGTCATGGCAGTAAATTGCCTTGGATCAAGATCAGGTGCGTTACGCTGGGCTATCAGGCTATTGGTATTCGCTGGATTACCAACCACCAGTACTTTCACATTTTTTGCAGCAGTATCGTTCAGGGCCTTGCCCTGTACTGAGAAAATAGCTGCATTGGCTTCAAGCAGGTCTTTTCTTTCCATGCCCGGTCCCCGCGGACGTGAACCCACTAGCAAGGCATAATCAACATCCTTAAAGGCTACTTCAGGTTGATCTGTCTGAATAATATTCTGAACCAGAGGGAATGCGCAGTCGTCTAATTCCATTACCACGCCGCTCAGCGCTTCCATTGCAGGGGGAATTTCGAGCAATTGTAAAATTACGGGTTGATCCAGGCCTAACATTTGACCTGATGCTATTCTGAACAGGAGAGAATAGCTAATTTGACCTGCGGCGCCTGTAATTGCGACTCGTACGGGCTGTTTCATCATGATTCCTTGCAAGGTTGGTTCGAAAAAGGGCCTGATTGTAACAAATAAAAAGACATTTCCCTCAACAATTAGTCTTTTAGTCTTTCTGCTTGTTAATTAACCCACTGTAACTGTTTGATTTTCCACCAGGGCTCATTAATCGCCAATCATTCTGCGAGCATGCACCTCAGCATACTAATTAAATCGCTCCTACCAGGCGCTTCCCTCTGCGGTTAAAAACCCTTCTTTGGACTGTATTTAGCCCTGGATTAATCGACTTGCGCTATCAGGATAGAAGCGGCATTGCCATGCGCACTAATCCTTAAAAGGCTGAAAATCGCCTGAAACCCACTACTTTCCCTCTATAAGCTCAAAATAGCCTTTAAAAACAACGTATTATATTGAGCATTCCAATCGCTCATAGGTCTAAAAACTTGACTTTAAGCCGTTTTTTGGTATTGTTTTCGCCCCGTTCGAAGTGTGCTGTACTCAGCAATACTTCATTTTGAACGAAATCGCATAAAGATGTCTCTTAGCGTCGCTGGTTACTATTTTTGAGCCCAACTGCATATACAACGGCTTTAGCGACGAAAATATGTGCAGGTAACGAGCACCGTTAAAATACCTGAATCGACAATAGTAAAACCTGGACGATATAGTCCAGGGTGATTTACTGTCGCTTCAGATAGCGCTTTTGTATAGGATTTGTACAATCCGGGGCTTCTGATGGGGCCTTGTTTGGCAAGACCCAGTTGAATTGAATAGGTTATAAATGACTAGCAGCAGTATGAAAAAGACAGGCGGATTGCCGAATAAAATTGGCCTTTACGACCCCATCAATGAGAAGGATTCATGCGGTGTCGGTTTTGTAGCCCATATCAAAGGTAAGCCGAGCCATCAGATTATGCTCGATGCCTACCATATCAATAGTCGTATGGATCATCGTGGCGGCTGTGGCTTTGAGGAAAATACCGGCGATGGCGCAGGAATTTTAACCGCATTACCGCATACATTTTTCTCAAAAATTGCCGCAGCTGAGGGCTTTGTGCTTCCTGCAGCTGGCAAATATGCCGTCGGCAATATATTTTTACCTCAGGATGAAGCAGAACGTGCTACCTGCAAAGCAGCCATTCTGAGCACAATCAGTGCTGAAGGTCAGCAATTTATCGCCTGGCGAACAGTGCCCATAGATCCCAATAAAGCCGACGTTGGACCCGCTGCAAGAACAGCTCAACCAGTGATTGAACAACTGTTTATTGGCTCTACAGCAGCTGATGAAGCTACCTTTGAGCGTATTCTCTACATTATTCGCCGTCGTTTCACCGTACTGCTACGTCGCGGTTCTAATTTAAGCCAAAGTCATCTGTTTTACGCCTGCTCACTCTCCAGCCGCGTCATCGTTTATAAGGGCATGTTAACCCCAGCACAATTGTTCCCGTTTTATACCGATCTAGAAAATGTCGGATACGAAACCCATTTGGCAATGGTGCATTCTCGCTTTAGTACCAATACCTTCCCTTCCTGGGATCGTGCGCAACCCAATCGATTTATGAGCCATAACGGCGAAATAAACACCCTTCGTGGCAATATAAATGCCATGTCGTCCCGAGAAGGGGTGGTGAAATCTGATCTATTTGGCGACGATATCAAGAAATTATTCCCAATTGTCGAACCCGATTGTTCTGATTCAGGTAGTTTTGACAATGTGCTTGAGTTTTTACTCATGTCCGGCCGTACCCTACAGGAAGCGGTGATGATGATGATTCCCGAGGCCTGGCAATCAGATACTAATATGTCTCAGGAAAAACGTGATTTTTACGCCTTTAATTCCACCTTGATGGAACCCTGGGATGGTCCAGCCTCTATTGTTTTTACCGATGGCCGCTATATTGGCGCCGTACTGGACCGCAACGGCCTCCGGCCAAGCCGTTACTACATTACCAATGACGACAGGGTCATCATGGCATCCGAAGTCGGTGTTTTACCGGTTGACCCAGAAACTGTTATTGCCAAGGGTCGGTTACAACCCGGCAAGATGTTCCTGATTGACTTTGACGCAGGACGTATGATCCCTGATGAAGAACTAAAACATGACTTTTCTACACGTCGCCCCTATGGCGACTGGTTAAAAAAGCAGCAGCTTGAACTCAGTGAGATACCTGTATCGGCCCGCGCAGCAGATCAACCCAATTTTGACCCAACAACTTTGATTCCACGCATGCAGTCATTTGGATTTACCGTAGAATCTATGCAATTCATGTTAATTCCTATGGTCACAGAGGCCCGTGACCCCCTTGGCTCTATGGGTAATGATGCCGCCCTTGCCTGCCTGTCTGATAAATCTCGAATGATTTATGATTATTTTAAACAGTTATTTGCTCAGGTTACTAACCCAGCCATTGATTCCATCCGCGAAGAAATTGTTATGTCTCTGGCCTGCTTTATCGGCCCGGAAGGCAATCTACTAGAAACCACAGAGCAGCATGCGCATCGGCTGAAAATCCCGCATCCGATTTTATCTAACGATGAACTCAACAACCTGAAACAAATGGATCATCGTGGCTGGAAAACCTGCACCATTGACATTACTTTCGAAGCAGCAGAGGGCCACACTGGCATGATGCAGGCACTGGACCGAATCTGTGCAGAAGCCTCAAAAGCCATCAAGGACAATTATTCGCTGATCATATTATCCGACCGCAATATATCCAAACAGCGTATGGCGATAAGTTCTTTGATTGCCTGTGGCGGTGTCCATCATCATCTTAACGCCCGTCACGAACGCACCCAGATTGGCCTGATTCTCGAAACCGGCGAAGCCCGTGAAGTTCATCATCATTGTTTATGTGTTGGTTATGGTGCTGACGCCATTAATCCTTATCTGGCCTTTGAATCACTTTGGCAAGCCAAAGCTGACAATCTTATCGATGCCAAACACTACCCAACCGATGCCAGCATCGTCACCGCGTATAAAAAAGCGGTTGCCAAAGGTATGTTAAAAGTCATGGCAAAAATGGGTATTTCGACCCTGCAATCCTATAAGGGCGCACAAATATTTGAAGCGGTGGGGCTTGCCTCAGATATCATCGAACGCTGTTTTGTCGGTACCGCAAGCCGCGTCGAAGGCATAAATTTTGATGTCCTGTTCCAGGAAATGATTCAGCGCCATGAAATCGGTTATCCGCAGCGCAACGCCAATTTGATACCCTTGTTACCTAACCCTGGCGACTTCCATTTTCGCCGCGAAGGTGACGCGCATATGTGGGACCCTACTGCCATCGCTTATCTTCAGGAAGCCTCTCGGTCTAACAATCAGGAAGCCTATGATGCCTTCGCCAAACATACTGACGAAGAAACCACACGGCGCTGTACCTTCCGCGGCCTGTTGTCATTTGTTGACGATGCCAATGGTGGAGCTATTGAACTCGACCAGGTTCAGCCAGCCAGTGAAATAGTTAAAAGATTCTGTACCGGTGCGATGAGCTTTGGTTCCATATCCGAAGAAAGTCATGAATCACTTGCAGTTGCCATGAATAGAATAGGCGGCAAGTCCAATACCGGCGAAGGCGGTGAGGCAGAGAAACGCTTTGAACCCATGGCCAACGGTGATTCAAAACGATCCGCTATCAAACAGGTCGCATCTGGCCGATTCGGGGTCACCATCTGGTACCTGGCGAATGCTGACGAATTACAAATTAAAATCATCCAGGGTGCCAAACCCGGTGAAGGCGGTGAACTACCAGGCGGTAAGGTTGACCAACAGATTGCCGACATCCGGCATTCTACACCTGGCGTCGGGCTAATCAGCCCACCGCCACACCACGATATCTATTCTATCGAAGATATGGCGCAGCTTATCCACGATTTAAAGAATGCCAATCCCTCAGCACGTATCAGCGTAAAGCTGGGTTCAGAAATTGGTATTGGCACTATTGCAGCCGGTGTCACCAAAGCCAAAGCAGACCATCTGGTTATTGCCGGCCATGACGGCGGCACAGGTGCCTCCGCACTCACCTCAATCAAACATGCTGGGTTACCCTGGGAACTAGGTTTAACGGAAACCCATCAGACCCTGGTAATGAACAATTTACGCTCCCGGGTATATCTACAAACCGACGGCCAGTTAAAAACCGGCCGTGATGTGGCCATTGCAGCCCTATTAGGCGCAGAAGAGTTTGGCTTTGCCACCGCCCCGTTGATTACGCTTGGCTGCATTATGATGCGAAAATGCCATCTGAATACCTGCCCCGTTGGGATCGCAACTCAGGATCCCGAGTTGCGTAAAAAATTCACCGGTAAACCAGAAAATGTCGTTAATTATCTCTTTATGGTGGCCGAAGACTTACGCAAAATTATGGCTCAACTTGGCTTTAAGACCATCAACGAAATGGTCGGCAGAGTTGATGCTTTAGAAATGGATAACGCCATTGATCACTGGAAAGCCAATGGGCTTGATTTCAGCAAGATACTGACGCCAGCAAAAGTAATATTTGAAAATACTGAAACCTATCGTACTATTCCGCAAAATCATGGCCTCGAAAAGGCACTAGATAATGAACTCATAAGGCTCGCCAAACCAGCGCTGGACTCAGGCCAGAAAGTTGATATAGAACTACCCATTATCAATATTAATCGAGTAGTTGGCACTACCCTGTCTCATGAGCTAGCAAAGGCCACTAAAGGTAAACTACTTCCTGATGATACCATCAACATTAAGCTCAACGGTTCAGCCGGTCAAAGCCTGGGCGCATTTTTAGCCACAGGCATTAGCATTGCGGTTGAAGGTGATGCCAATGACTATGTTGGCAAAGGTTTATCAGGTGGGAAAATATCTATTTATCCGCCCGCTATCAGCCCTTTTAAAGCGGAAGAAAATGTCCTTATTGGTAACGTTGTATTATATGGTGCCACCGGCGGCGAAGCCTATTTCAGAGGGGTTGCAGCAGAACGCTTCTGCGTTCGAAATAGTGGTGCCCGAGCCGTTGTTGAAGGCATCGGTGATCATGGCTGCGAATATATGACAGGCGGCCGCGTCGCTATCCTTGGTACAACCGGTAGAAACTTTGGTGCCGGCATGAGTGGCGGCATTGCTTATGTGTGGGATAAACAGGGCGATTTTAAAAACCAGTGCAATATGGGCACCATTGAACTGGAGACACTTGAAGCAGCTGGCGATATTAGCGAATTAAAAACCATGCTCGAAAAACATAACAAACATACCGGCTCAACTGTTGCACAGCATATTTTGGACAACTGGCAAAATGAACTGAAATCATTTGTTAAAGTCATGCCGACTGACTATAAACGGGTTCTGCAGGCACTAGCGGCGGCTAAAAAAGAAAATGCAGCATAATTCGCTAAACGTCGGCCTTTGAAAAATAACTCCTTCAACATAGATCGCTCTTTAATTAGTATGCTCGAAAGAACACAGGCTCCGAATAAATACGGGCTAATCAGCAAGCACTAATAACAAGAGCGATTAAACAGTCCAATCAATTTGGTACAGGCAGTAGTAAGAGAAAATTATGGGTAAAACCACCGGGTTTAAAGAATTTGATAGAGTAGTAGCGCCATACCGCGACCCTGCAGTACGGCTAGTGGATTACAAGGAAATCTATACCGATCACAATGACACTGAATTACAAACTCAGGGTGCCCGCTGTATGGATTGTGGGGTGCCTTTTTGCCAGTCCATCAATACTGCTAACGCAGCCCCGCCAGCCTCGTATGGCTGCCCAGTCTACAATCTAATTCCTGAATGGAATGACCTGGTATACCGGGGTCGCTGGCGTGATGCCCTTGAACGTCTGCATAAAACCAATAATTTCCCAGAATTTACTGGTCGGGTTTGCCCAGCTCCCTGTGAAGGCTCCTGTGTACTGGGCATTACCGACCCACCTGTCAGCATTAAAAATATTGAATGTGCCATTGTAGACAAAGGTTTTGCTGAAGGCTGGATTGTGCCTGAACCACCGACACAAAGAAGCGGTAAAAAAATAGCCATCGTTGGCTCAGGGCCCGCAGGCCTTGCTGCCGCAGCGCAACTGAACAAAGCCGGCCACCAGGTTAGCGTTTATGAACGGGCTGATCGGATTGGCGGATTGCTAATGTATGGCATACCTAATATGAAGCTGGATAAAGACATCGTCAGTCGCAGGGTTGAAGTCCTACGACAGGAAGGTGTCGAATTTATCGTCAATGCCGATGTCGGCAAAGATATCGATATAAAAGAACTATTAGATAGCAACGATGCACTACTATTTACCACCGGCTCAACCGTACCTCGGGATCTACCAATACCCGGCCGTGAAGGCGCTGGGGTGCATTTTGCGATGGAATTTCTCCTGCCTAATACTAAAAGCCTGTTGGATTCAAAACACAATGACGGTCAGTTTATTTCTGCCAAAGGCAAGGACGTTATTGTTATTGGTGGCGGCGATACCGGCACTGACTGTATCGGCACATCACTACGCCACCAGTGTAAATCTCTGGTCAATTTTGAAGTATTAGCCAAACCACCGCTCACCCGCGCAGATGACAGTCCCTGGCCAATTGGTTTACCACGGGTCTACAAGGTGGATTACGGCCATGCTGAGGCAAGCCATCAATATGGTGATGACCCACGAGTATATTCTGTCATGAGCAAAGAATTTATACGCGACGAAAACAATCAGCTAACCGGTGTAATCACCGTGAATATCGATGATAAATTTCAGGAAATAGCTGGCACAGAAAAAACCTGGCCAGCGGATCTTATCTTCCTTTCTATGGGTTTTCTCGGCCCCGAACATTATGCCTCTGAACCCGTTGGCATTAACTATGATGAGCGAAGCAATTATCAGGCAGTAAAAGGCAGCTACAAAACTTCAACAGCAAAAGTTTATGCTGCTGGCGATTGTCGTGGCGGTCAGTCACTCGTAGTACGAGCAATCAATGAAGGTCGCGAAGCCGCAAGGGAAATCGATCGTGAATTAATGGGCAGTACTTTACTGCCTTAATATTCAACTGCCTTAATATTTAGCGGAATCTGTTCAGAAAGAATTGTTGGGCAGAAATAGTTGAGCAGAAATAGACAAATAAAAAAGGCGCCCAGGGCGCCTTTTTTATTGCTTGTGGTATTTGGCCAGCCGTTAGAACTGACAGTTGAATGTAATCGAACTTATCTCCCCATTAGGTGCCACAGCGGTTATTTCCACCGGTCCCGAACCACTGCCTAAGGCAGGATCTCGAATCAAACTAACAAAGATGCTGGTAATAGCTGTACTATTTGTGCTGCCAAGCGTAAAGCCAGGCGTATTACCAATCAGACAACCACCTGCTGCCGACGCTGCATTAAATACCGTGCCTGCTGCCAGATGAGCATTATTGATATCAGAGACATCGATGATAACCCCCCCTGAACCTGCGGTTAATGTCGACGTATCACCTACCTGAGGCGCAACCTGCGTATCAGCATGACCGACAGTAAATGCTGTACCCTGCGCGATTGTCTGGGCCAGATTATCTAACTCATCCGATGCAGAAATATAGGAACCAGAGGCGATATTTAAATCAACACCATTTATATATTCACCATTAACACTACGCAGCCCGAATGCCGAGCCCGTATTGGAAAAAATAATCACTGCCTGGCGTCGAATACTAACCAGGTTCCGTGTACAAAACTGGCTAGTCGCCTCAACACAGGGCACAGTATTATTATCACAAACCTCCGTCCTGTCGCTGACACTTTTTTCACACAGAGAACCATTATAGATACCATTACCCAAATCAAACTGACCATTCTGATTAAAGTCAATAAACCGATCTTCATCACCACCTACCTGATAACAATTGCCTAAAACTTCGGTGGTCGGTGACAGCGGAGAATTAGGCCCATAACAGTTTCGACTAGTAAGGTCACGGGATGCATCAACAGTTGGGTCACCATTACCAAACACTGAATCTTCGTTATAGTCAACGACCGCTTCTGTCAAATCCACAAAAGGTTCACCAAAACTATACAAACCATCGCCATTGGTATCGATAAAACTCTCTTCGCCCACAGCGAAGGCCAAAATTGTGGAACGACTTCCATATAGTTGCCCCAGCCCACCTAAATAACCTGAACTAATCGCGCCACCCTGGCTAGTGGAACCTGCCCGACAGGGCACACCCGTACGTCCTCTAAAGGGTGCCGTTGCGACGCCAGGCGCGGAGATCAAATGGGTAGTATCACTGCTATTATCTTCATCTGGAAAAGCCCTGGTATAAGTAATTCTTAAATTGGTTTCGCCAGAACAGTTGTCGGTAACGCAGGTTATTCCTGACCCATCAGCATCAACCAGATAATCCGTACCGAGCACTAATATCTCATCCTCAGCACCCAGTTCCGGCAAGATGCCCTTCTCCACACGATTAATGGCGTTGACAGTATAAAAAGTATCGCCAGCACCCGTTGCATTATCAATTATCACTACTTCGTCAAAAATCAGTTCTGAAGGGCAGGCGTTAAAAATATTTTGCTGAGTAAGGTTAGTATCCAGCGGGCCCCTGGGGTTAGCAGAGGTTAAGTTAACGGTACACAACCCATTAACCGTCTCACAGGAAGATACGATTTGACCGAACTCAGAGGTAAACTGTACTGTATCGTCTACGGGGTTATTAAATTGATCGGCCAAGAAAACAGTGAAGGTAACCGTTTCACCATCAAGATCACCGCCTTGAAAGTTAAGATTATCAGCCGCCAGAGTAAAACTATCCTGGTCCGCAATACCGCTATTAATGGACAGATTGCCTGACAGGGTAACAAGTGTGGTTGCACCTTCTGGTATATCATCAAAATCTGTTTTATCGCCGTCGTCGTCACGGTCCACATCCAGACTAGCCCGCACACGCACCGTTGTAGCGATAAACCCTGCTTCAAGAATCGCTGTCGCAAACCCATTTTCATCAGTAATATCTGACGCTGTCTCAAGTTTAATGCCACCTACTGTGGAAGTGAGTGAAAACAACACATTTTCATTTTCTGCTGGTGCACCAAATACATCTAATACCTGAAACACCACAAATGCTGTTGAATTACCGCCTGATTCCTTAATAGAGATATCTGTAGTTGTCACATTGTTAGAATCAGTTACGCCACTAAATACGATAGCACCAATGTTTGCTGGTAGTACTGAAACAGTGCCCGTGGCTGTTTGTCCGGTGCTTGCTTCTGTTGCGGTGACGGTATCGGGGCCAACACAACCGTCAGCCTGATAATCCCCAGTCACTATACCCAGCGCGTTGGGCGCATCGTCGGAAATTTTGGCTAATGGTATAGCCGCACTTGAGCAACCAGAGCCAAACGTCACGTCGATATCAGAAACAAAAGCACCACCAGAATCCTGGATCACCAGTCCAATATTCGTTGAACCACCGGCCGAAACCGTTGTTTCCGCAATATTAATTGTGCCAGCAGTAAACACCGTACCCGCACCGCAATCAGAGAAACTTGTACCGCCGCTACAGGTACCTATCTGCAATCCAGCAGCACTCACTTCAAAATTAATCACCAGCTGGGTATCACCCACAACCACAGTAATTGCACCCGTACCTGAGTTCGCATCGGTAGCAAGTACAAACTCAATGGCGCCTTCGGAATCGCTTAAAGCGATGATGGTTTGTGCGGGCGTTTCACCTGGCAAATTTACTGTAACCCCGGTACCCACTTCATTAGAATTAAAAGTAGTGGTGATAGTCGCAGTCCTGAGCGGCAAATCTACCGCGCCTTCCTGCACCGTAATTCGCACACTGGCACTATCTTCTTTGGTTAGGGTATTGGTTTGATTACCTGGGGTTGCATCCGTAAAGATGGAGCTTAAGGTAATAACTGCGTCACCCGCATTACCATTGGTTGCAAAATTCAGCGAGCGCGTATCAAAAGTTGCATTACCAATAACCACTGTCGCCGTAGCAACACCTGCCCCTGGCACACTGCCGGCATTTAATGAAACTGACGCTATACCATCACTATTGGTCAGTGCTAAGCCATTGATCGGAAACACATCACCAATACCATTAGTTGAAAACTGTATAATAGTATCAGCCACTGGCTGACCTAAAGCATCCACCAGGTTGGCCTGCAATATGGCTGGATTATTCGCATCAACCTTACAATTAGCCGCTACACAGCCATTAGTTAGATTGGTAAAAAAATCTGCCCCGTTTACCGCCGAGCGAACAGTTAAGGTTAAACCCAGATTACTACTACCCACACCCTGAAAGGCAGCATCACCATCAGTAGCAAAAGTTATTGCACCATCTGCGGGTGAAGATAACGCCGCACCAGCAACTGATGTTGATGCAGAAATAGAACCAAACCCCTGGGTTGTACCCGCCAGCAAATTGGTTGTTGCCTGACCACTGACATTGGTGATATCGGTGGTGGTACTTAAAACACCATCACCATTATTAACAAAATTAACAATAGCACCTAATACCGGTGCACCAGCGGCATCAATCACTGTCGCAGTCACTACTACAGGTGCCGCATTACTGACATTAGTATTAGGAATGCCAGAAGGTATTGATAAACCAATTGTAGCAACAGCATCTCCCAGACTAATAAAGGGAACCGGCTCAGCTGTGATGGTTTCACTCCCAGAAACGATAGAGGCGTTAATTTGACCACCACCGGCATTAGTGCCGGCCAGGACCGTAATAGTAGCAATACCCGTCGCGTTGGTGCCGGTAGATACTGCGCCACTGGCAGGGCTCAACAAACCAACGTTAGTGGTAAAGGTCACCACGGCCTGGTTAACGCCATTGCCATTGGCGTCCGTTACCGTCACTGAAGCTATACCAATATTATCTCGGCCGACCGCGTTAGAATTATCCGGGGTGGAAAGTGAAACAGCGCTAACTTTTAGAACATTCGAACCGCTGATTGTTTCCAGGCCATCACTTTGAATACCCACTGTGTTGCTGGTAATGGTATTTCCTTCAAATTCTACAGATGCAGAAATATTAGCCGCAGCCTCTACCGTCCCCGCGGTTAAACGAATCTCCGCAATACCGCCAGCTGCCGTTAAAACAGTACCTGAAACGGGCGTAAGTACCCCAGCCCCGGTGGTAAACGTAACAACCTGGCCAACAACTGCTGCATTATTTGCCGCAAGTAATATCGCCTGAACAGTCACCGGCGTATTACCAGATACATTATTGGTATTCGCCCCGGCGGCATTAGTAACGCTCAAGGTGAGCGTGGGTGTGGCAGGTGTTTCCCCACCGTCGGTCTGCCCTGCGCCTGGAGATGAGC
>JAHRVQ010000030.1 GCA_019090615.1 Pseudomonadales bacterium
GTTGAGGACTCTTTATCAGTTGAGGACTCTTTATCAGTTGAGGACTCTTTATCAGTTGAGGACTCTTAATTCGTTGAGGACTCTTAACCCGTTGAGGACTCTTTACTGGTTGAGGACTCTTGACCTGCTGATAGAATGGTCAATTTAATCATTTTGAGGTTTCATCGCTTTGATGACAATGGCTAAATATTTGTTTTGTGCCACACTGATTTGGCAATTGTATCAACCGGCTTTTGCGGCAGACATGGTAATTAGTAATGCCTGGTCCAGGGCAACGCCCGCTGGAGCAGGTATGGGGGCAGTATATGCAGACTTTTCTAATACGTCCTCCTGGCCGCTGAAAATCATCCGGATTAGTACGGAGGTGGCCGTTGTAAGCGAAGTGCATGAAAGCTTTGAAAAGGATGGCCTGATGCGGATGAGAGAAATTAAGCCATTTACTATTGCGCCAGGTGCAACCGTGTCATTGCGACCGGGTGCGAAACACATCATGTTGATGAAATTAAAAAAGCCACTTGAAAAGGGCGTTAAATACGCCCTCACCGCATGGGTGATTAATGCGAGTGCTGTAGACGAAGAGCAGCAACCCAGAAGCATTTCGGCTGAAGTGATCGTGGGCGGTTTCGGGCAAATGGAAAAGCCTTGATGGACCTGGGTCAGAGATTCCCTGAGCGGTGGCCTAAAGTAATTGATAGGATAGGGAGATAGGGAGATCTGTACATGTCACAGGCGTTGGGCCAACTAAAAGTTGCTATGCAGCTGCATATGGAGGGGAAATTTGAGCCGGCGGAGCAAATTTATCAGGCAGTATTGACCGATGATAGAAACAATGTCGACGCCAATCACCTGCTTGGGCTGATCCGTACTGAACAGGACCGGAATAGCGAAGGCCTGGCCTATATTGAACACGCGATTCGACTAAACCCGAATGTAGCTGCTTTTCATCATAATATTGCTGGAATATACCGCCGATTAGGCCGTATCGAGGCATCCGAAGCGGGTTACCGGCGGGCTATTGAGCTTAAATCAGATTATGCTGAGTCCTACCAGGGGCTGGCCGAAATGGTAAGGTTTAAAGCGGATGATCCCTTTATTATTAAGCTTAAACAAGAGTTAAAAACGCCCGATTTATCAGCCGTTAAAAAAAGCTATTATCACTTTGCAGCGGGGAAATTTTATGATGATACAGGTCAATTTGATTTAGCCTTCAAGCATTATCAAAGCGGTAATGTTGCTGCAAATAGAAATTTTGATACGGCAGGTTTTTTTCAGCAAGTTAAAAATATGCTCTATGTATTTGATGCTGAACGAGTAGCTGCATTATCCAATGTGGGTCATGAGAGTCAGCAGCCTGTTTTTGTGGTAGGCATGCCAAGGTCAGGCACTAGCCTGATAGAGCAAATCCTGGCCAGCCATACGCAGGTTTATGGTGCAGGTGAACTGAACGATATGAAGTTTATTGCTCGGCAAGCAGCAACAATGTCCAAAGCATCTGTCGGTGCGTTGGTTGGTGCTGGAATGAAATCAGTTTATCCTGAGTGTTGTACCAACTTGTCGGCGGATCAGTTTGCTGAGCTTGGAATGAACTATATCAAGCGTATTAATGCCCCAATTGGCCAGTGCCATGCCAGGGTTGTGGACAAACACCCACTTAATTTTATTTATATTGGCCTGATACTCGCCATACTACCGCAGGCAAAAATTATTCATGCGCAACGTAATCCACTCGATACCTTGTTATCGTGCTATTTCCAGAATTTTTCTAAAGGTCAGGATTACTGTTTCGATTTAACAGCGTTGGGAGGTTTTTATAATAACTACAAACGCCTGATGAGCCATTGGAATCAGCAATATGGTGATAGAATCCTGGCGCTTGATTATGAGTGCCTGTTGCAGGATCAGGAGAATCAAACGCGGCGCTTGCTAGATTTTTGTGAGCTTGAATTTGAGCCTGAATGCCTGCAATTTTACGACACCGAAAGACCGGTTAAAACGGCAAGTTTTTTACAGGTACGAAAACCTTTGTATCAGACTGCAAGGGGTCGTTGGCGTAATTATCAGCTTCACCTACAGGAATTAGCCGCAGTGATTGGTGAACCAATTGAAGTGCCGGTGACCATATCGAATTTTACTGCGGGAAAATTGTCATATAACAACCTTGCAAGTACTAATAATTCCACATAGTCTGACTGCCAGGGTCAATTGATGGAGGATCAATAGTGAGTCAAATTCCCGTATCCGGTTGGAGCGTTTTGTCTCGCGAAGCGCCGCAGGTTGCTAAGTTTGGTATACAACGTATTGATGGCAGGGTCTCGTATCTTGCTACTATCAGTGCCAAAGGGTTGCCTCGTATTCATCCAGTGACACCTGTTGTTGGTGCTGGTCGCTGTTTTATATTCTGCGACCCTAAGTCGTCGAAGGTGAAGGACCTGAATCTCAATCCACAGTTTAGTCTTCATTGTGGAATGTCGGATAGTTCTGGTAGCAGCGGTGAATTTCGAATTTCGGGCCGGGTGGTTTTTGCTGTTGACCAACAACTTCGGCAACAGGCGGAATCCTGCTGTATTTATCGTCCTGCGAGTGATTATTTATTATGTGAATTCAAACTTGCGGAAGCGATTGCCACGACCTATCGAGGTGGTCGTGCACACCGAAGGCGCTGGTTTGCTGAGGCGGCTGTAGACGCTTCTGTGGATACTAGTAAGAGGCTCGGTTTAAATGCTGATCTGCCAACAGACATGGCATCAGATGTATGACCGTCTATACTTATTACTAAGCTCATTACTCTTTATGTTCCATGTCACGATTGTCAATAAATGAATTGTCGGTATTACTCATTGAACCGTCAAAACCTCAGCGTAAGTTTATCGAATCCAAGTTAAAGGAAGCCGGTTGTAAATTTGTCGAGGTTGTTGATGAGCCTGACGCCGGCATGGCAAAAATGGATAGTTTTGTTCCGGACCTTGTAATCAGCTGTATGTATTTTAAAGGTATGGATAGCTTCGATCTTTTGAGCCGGATGCGCGAGACTGAACGTTTGAAAGAAGTGCCTTTTATGCTGATATCCAGTGAAAATAGATTTGAGTCTCTGGAGCCTATCCGTCAGGCAGGGGTCATGGCAGTATTGCCAAAACCCTTTGATGTGTCTGATATGAAAATGGCCCTCCAGGCAACGGCGGAGTTTATTGATCCGGATGAGCTTGAAACTGAGTGGATGGATGTGGAGGAATTGCGAGTTCTGGTGGTAGATGACAGCAAAACTGCCAGAACACATGTTAGTAAGCTACTGTCTAAAATGGGTATGAAGTGCATTACCCTGGCGGAAGATGGTCTGCGGGCGATTGAAAAACTGGAAGAATCGGAATTTGACCTGGTTATCACTGATTTTAATATGCCAGAGATGGATGGTGAGAGACTAACAAGTTATATTCGTAATAGTTCGGCTCAGGCAAGTATCCCGGTATTGATGATTACATCAGAGCAGGATAATGCCCGTCTTGGGTCCGTGATGAAGTCCGGTGTATCCGCAATTTGCGATAAACCCTTTAGTTCAAGCCATGTCAGATCATTGCTGAATCAACTGCTAGGCTAAACGTCTGGGCCACATTAACGCTGTTTTGTTGGCTTAATCGTTGACTCGAATTGCTCTGTAGCAACAGTTTTCTGTAATTCACACCTCATGTTGCGACGACGGTAATTGGCCCTAATTAGATGTTCCATCGATGCTTTTGGCAAATTGTTGAAGAATGGCTGGCATCTTCTGGTGAAGAAATTCCACATCAGTTGGAGCATATTGCAATACCAGGTTATGGAAATCTTTAAGTGGTATGCGCATTTGATTAGTTGCTTGGTTCTGTAACGCGAAGAGTGTGAATGCGAGGTCTAAACCGGCAGAAGCGATGCCTGGATTAGCCACTAACCAGGCAACCTGTTGTTCCAGGCGATCACTGGCATAAGGCATTTGCTCAGCGAGATACTGCTTAGCTTGCGCCGAGGTCCATTGGCCAGTCTGTAGTTTTATATCGACCATGGCGTGACATAGCGTAAGTTTATAGCGTATTAAATAACCCAGTTTTGATAGTGCGTCGATAAAGGCGTCTTTTTGTCCAGCCAGTTTTAGGGCATAGACTGACCAGCCATAAGAATAACTCATGCTATAAAAATAGTAGCTGGGTACCAGTTGGCTATATTCGTTGATGAGGTGACGCCCTGGTAATATATGCTGATAAACAAGTGCTTCGAACTCGAACTCGGGCAGGGTAAGGAGTAATTTTAGGTCAAGCAGCAACTGATTATTGTCATACTCTAAAGGTAGTGAACTGGTAAGATCATTGGCCACAAGTAAGATTTCATTGGCAGGTAATTGGCTAAACCATGACTGCACTGTAGGTCGGTTAGCTGTGCTATAAAGTGAGAATAAGTTTAGCAACCTTTGCTCGGCATTGTTTTGCTGATACAGCGTAAATTTTGGGTCCTGGTAGAGCAGTCTGAGGTTACTGGGGGCAATAGCTCCGGTTGCCAGAAGGTCAGTCGTTTGCTGCTTATTGGTCGCTAATGCAGATTCTATTTTTGTCCTTAGCGGGTTCAGATCTAGACTGTTACTTTTTTCCCAGTCCTTTATACCCGTGCCAGTTTTAATGGCTATACCGGTTCTAGTATTAGTGCCTATACCGGTTGTGGTACTAATAGTCTCTATCTGGGTGGCAAGGCGGGTAAAGGCAGGCGCAACTAATAAATTAAATATTTGCCCAAATGCTTCCAGTTTTTGTTGTTGAACTGACTGATCTAAGTTCGAATGACTTAACATTTGCTGGTATCTGCGGAGGATTAAATGATTCTTTTGCAGCGCCATGATTGTAATGGTTTGTTTGCTGTCCTCAATAACCTGTTGGGGGTATAAAATTTTGTTGGCCTGCTGCTGTTCGAGACTTAATGAAAGCCGCTTCAGTTCATCTGGAATTGCCAGTATCCGGTCTATCATTGCCGCGATTTGTTGTTCCGTAAGCTGGGTAAATACCCGTTCAGGAATCAGTTTAGGTAAATCATTGAGATGATTTCGTGTATTCCAGATCGTGAGTTCTAGTTCGGTGGCCTTAAGCGCGATAGTTATCTGGTGAACTTTTTGTTGGGTAGCTTTTGTGAATAGCGTCCCGTTTAACTTGTTGAGAGCATTAGCCAGCGTTTGTATTTCGAGTTGTTGTTGTTCTAAAGACAGCCTGGAATGGATGCGAATACTGCGAGAATTGATGTAATCATCGATTAATTTAAGCGCGATAAGGTTTTCAAAACGTTGTTGGGTATCTCTGGTGCTACTGCCAACGGTGGGATCTTGTTCGGGTTTAAGGGGCACGCCGGCGGTATTAGTCGGACTATTTTGTGTTTGATTGCCGCGTTGGTTGCCAAACATGCCATTAAACTTAATTTCGCAGCCGGCTATACAGATTAGGCAAAAGGTAGTCAGCAGTATAGCCAGACGGCCTTGTGGTCTGGCAGAGAAAACGATCAGATTTGTCTTTTTTGTCGATTGACTAAATGTAACTGTTGGCGAGTGCTCAAATTTAATCATCCAGGTATTGTTCTTGCTGGATAAAAGTTTTGATTCTTTCGGCCGCCTCTACACATTCTGTCAGGGTTGCTACTAAGGCCATGCGGATACGGTTTTGACCAGGGTTCTGTTGATTTACCGTGCGAGAAAGATATCTGCCTGGCAATACTTTAATGTTGGTATGCCGGAGAAGTTGTTGCGCAAACTTTGTATCCGCCACGGGCGTTTGAGGCCAGAGATAAAAGCTGCCCTGCGGTTTTTGCATGGGCCAGACCGGCTGCAGGATACTCAGTACGGCTGAGTATTTTTCGCGATATAATTTTCTATTGGCAATGACGTGCGCCTCATCATTCCATGCTGCGATACTCAAATGCTGATTATGAACCGGCATTGCAGAGCCGTGGTAGGTTCGGTAAAGCAGAAATTTCTTAATTAATGCTGCTTCGCCGGCAACATAACCAGACCTTAAACCAGGTAAGTTGGAGCGTTTGGATAAACTGTTAAAAGCGATACAGTTCTTGAAATCTGCTCGACCCATTGCCGCTGCGGCCTGCAGTAACCCGGGTGGCGGATTTGATTCGTCGGCATATATTTCCGAGTAACATTCGTCTGATGCGATAACAAAATTGTATTCATCAGAAAGTTGAATAAGCTTTTGTAGCGCTTCAATATCGAGTATTGCGCCAGAAGGGTTGCCTGGCGTACAGATATAAATTAACTGGCATTGTTGCCAGGTTTCTTTATCGACCTGGTCAAAGTCTGGTAAGAAATTTGATTGTTCTGTGCAAGGAATAAAAACTGGCTTTGAGCCAGCAAGCAGCGCTGCGCCTTCGTAGATTTGGTAAAATGGATTGGGTAACAGGGTAATGGATTCAATTTGATCATTGATGACTACCTGGGCAAAAGCAAATAATGCCTCCCTTGAGCCGCCAACAGGAAGAATCTGTGTTTCTGGATCAAGGCTATAGCTACCAAGTTTAAATCGTTGCTGGATAAAGTTGGCAATTGCTTCGCGAAGTGCCAGTAAACCTTTGGTGGGTGGGTAAGTGCCGATACCCTGACGAATGAAGGTCTCGTCGGTTAATAGTTCGATTAAAAAATCAGCTGCTGGATGTTTCGGTTCTCCAAGTGCCAGAGAAATGAACGGCATATTTTCATTGGCTTTGACGTCACTTAAGAGGGCGTTTAATTGCTCGAAAGGGTAGGGCTTAAGTAGGCCTAGTCGGTTATTCATGCGGTAGCTCGTTGGACCTGTAGGTCCAGGTCATGACAAATTCTGCTGGTTAATGTTTTTTCATCCGCTACAGTGCCGCCATCTTTTTGGGTGATATAAAATACATCATCGATACGTTCGCCCAGGGTGGCGATTTTCGCGCTATGAATTTCAATATCAAGTTCAATAAATACGTTGGCAATGATTGAAAGCAGACCTGGCCTATCTGGGCTGATGACTTCGAGGATGGTTAATTGTTTGTCGATATCCTGGCTGATGGTAACTTCAGTTTTAAAATTAAATTGTTTCATCTGCCTTGGGGTACGTTTAAATGACGGTATAGCTATTTCACCCTTCTGGCTGAGATGCTTTGTTAGCAGTGCAGTAATTTGATTTTGCCGTGACTGGATTGGGCCAACAGGTTTGCCATTTGATTCAAGTACAATAAAAGTATCAAAAATAAGGCCGCTTTTACTGCAGGCAATCTTTGCATCCAGTATTTTCAAATCAAGTAGTGCAATCGCCGTAACGGCCGCTGCGAATACATTTTCACCGCCACTGGAATATATGAAAATTTGTGTCGCACCTTCTTTTTCTCGCCGGCTAAAGGTGTCGCGGATAAGTACCATTGGGCCATCATTTAAGTCGTGAGTATTAATGGCTTGAGTATGCCAGACAATGTCGTTGACAGATTCGCGAATAAAATACTCGTCGTCAACGTTATCCCATAATTTCGCAATGCGATGCTCTGCGATGCCGTGCTCGATTAATCTGCTAATCGCATGGTTCTGAGTTTCCGTGATATATTCAGTTCGGTCGACATAGTTTTCGATGCCATGTCGAAGTGCCTTTTTGGTTTCAAGATATAGCTGACGCATTAAACTTGCCCGCCAACTATTCCACAGCGTCGAGTTGGTGGCGTTGATATCTGCAACTGTCAGGGCATAGAGATAATCGAGGCGTACCTGATCTTGAACAAAACAGGCAAATTCATGAATAACGTCTGGGTCGTAGGTATCTTTTCGTTGTGCAGTACTAGACATAACCAGGTGGTTCTTAACTAACCAGCAAACCAGGTTAGTATCCCAGGTGCCTAATTGGTGACGTTGGCAAAAATCAGCTGCAATGCCAACGCCCATTTCTGAATGATCGCCGCCCAGGCCTTTGGCAATGTCGTGGTACAGGCCGGCAATAAAAAGTAATTCAATTTTTGGTAACCTTGGATAGATATGCGCTGCGACTGGAAATTTTTGTTCCTCACTTTTGTAGCGAAACCGACGCATATTACGTACTACTTCGAGGGTATGCGCATCCACGGTAAAGATATGAAAAAGGTCAAATTGCATGAGTCCGATAACGCGGCGAAACTCAGGTAAATAGGCACCTAAAATTCCGTAGCGTTCCATCCGCCTTAGTTGCGACGAGAGGTGTTCAGAGCTACCAAGTAGCTGCATAAATAACTGGCTGATTTCAGGATTGTTTCGGAAATCATCATCGATAAGATAAAGGTGTTGGTGGATCAGGCGGATAGTTGCCGATCGAGTGCCAACAATGTTCGAGTCTGAACCTATATGCAGGAAAATTTCCAGTAGGGCCGCGGGATATTGTTTGAAAACGTCATCATGGGTAATTTCGATATGGTTGTTGCGGATTTGAAAATACTCGTTAATCGGCCTGACTTTATTCCTGATTGTTGAGTGAATAATGGCTTCATCGAAATGTTGTAGCAATAATTCACTGGCTGTGTTTATTGTCAGTGCGCTGCGATAATAATGTTGCATAAATTGCTCAACCGCCAGTTGGTCACCATCCTTATAACCAAATAACTCCGCGAGCTGTTTTTGACGTTCAAATAGCAGCCGGTTTTCATCGCGACCGGCTATCAGGTGAAGACCAAAGCGAATTTTCCACAATAGTCTTTCACCGCTTCGTAGTACATCTCGTTCTGCGGGGGTAAGGAAGTTTAGGCTTACCAGGTCATCAAAATTGACTGAACCAAATTGACGTTTAGCGATCCACATGATGGTCTGGATATCTCGCAGGCCACCAGGGGAGGATTTTACATTAGGTTCAAGGCTGTATTCGGTATGGTCTGATTTGGCATGCCGGGTTTCTCGCTCTTGTTTTTTAGCGTGGAAGAATTTGCTTTGAGACCACATTTTTTTTGGACTGATAGCGATATTGACACGCTCAAATAATTCGCCGTCGCCATGAATTGTGCGCCCTTCAGAAAGTGCCGTCACTACGGTTAAATCCATTTTGGCCTGGGATCGACATTCAGAAATTGAACGTACACTATGTCCTACTTCAAGTCCGATATCCCATAAAAGTGCCAGGAAACTTTGAATGTTGGGCGCGTGGTTTTGATAATTATCCCTTTCTAATAATATCAATAAGTCGATGTCAGAGTACGGATGAAGTTCGCCTCGCCCATATCCGCCTACGGCCACCAGTGAAATGCGGGTTTTTCGCCAGCGCTTGATATTTTCGTCCCAGTCAAACCGGCACCAGGCGAGCTTAAGGATTTGATCGACAAAATCAGAATGCTGCATGATGAGACTTTCAATACTATCCTGATTTTGAAAGCGTGTCGCAAGGGACTTTTTATAGTCAGACAGGGCGGTTTTGAGGATGGGAATTATTTGTTGGGTGTTATCTAGTTTGACTTGGATTTCAGCAATTAAATCGCTGATTGAGGCAGAGTTCAGAGGCATAGGGTTAACCGTATTGGTCAATGGTATCGTCGTTACGGTAGGTGAGAATTTCATAACCGGTGTCTGTTACCAGAATTGTATGCTCCCATTGCGCAGTTAATTTATGATCTTTAGTCACCACGGTCCAGTCATCTGATAACAATCGGACGGCTGCTTTGCCAGCATTTACCATGGGTTCAATGGTGAATATCATGCCGGGCTTCAATTCAATGCCTGCGCCGCGTCTACCGTAGTGCAATACCTGGGGTTCATCATGAAAAACTCGGCCGATACCATGGCCGCAGTATTCTTCTACTACTGTAAATCGATTTTTTTCTGCACAGGTCTGGGTGGCCCACCCAATGTCGCCCAGATGATTGCCCGGTTTGACTTGCAGGATACCCTTATAAAGTGATTCTTTGGCTATTTTGGTGAGCCGTTCGCCGAGCACATTGGGTTTGCCGACGAGAAAGGTTTTACTGGTATCCCCGTGAAACTCATCTTTGATCAAGGTGACATCAATGTTAATGATGTCGCCGTGCTTAAGTAATTTATCATCGGTTGGGATGCCATGGCATACGACGTGATTGACCGAAGTACAAATGGATTTTGGAAAGCCACGATAATTCAGTGGTGCTGGAATAGCTTTCTGGATATTAACTGTGTAGTCATGGCAGATCCGGTCAAGCTCTCCGGTTGAGACGCCCGGTTTAATATGCTCCTCGATCATTTCGATTTGCTGGGCTGCGAGACGCCCAACTCGGCGCATTTTTTCAATTTCATCAAGCGTATGAATTACGATGGTCATTTAGATTAGTCTAGTTTGCAGAGTGGAAAATGCGCCAGACTATACCAGAAAAGCACGCAAATCGCTGAATAAGATTTGTTTCAATCCCGGCGACGTTGGATCAGCTTTTTCCTGATCGAATGTTGTTTGCAAGAAGCGATTAGTAGTGCTGTTGCTGGGTAATTGCCAGGCTGAGACAGGGTATGAAAAAAATGATTATTCAAAATATGGCTGGATGCTTGTGAAAGCCAGTCTTAGGTTGGTATTTCGTATCAATTATGGTATAAATCGCGCCCGTCTGGGGGTCCAGACAATTAACAAAAATTCTCACATAGACCGACACGTCATCCGGGTGCTTTAGTTTCTACGCTTGTTGTACGCAACAGCTGAAACGAGTTGGATAATGGGGTTTATGGAGGCCTAACCCAACACTATTTGGAGAAATTATGTCAAGCGTATCCATGCGTGCCCTGCTGGAAGCGGGTGCTCACTTTGGTCATCAGACCCGATATTGGAACCCAAAGATGGACGAATACATCTTTGGTGCCCGAAACAACATTCATATTATCGATCTGGAGCAAACAGTACCTGCACTTAATGAGGCCCTTGAGTTTGTTCGCATTACTGCGGCAAAGAAAAACAAGGTGCTTTTTGTAGGTACTAAGAGAAGTGCTGGTAAAGTCATTAAAGAACATGCTCAGCGTTGTGGCATGCCCTATGTAGACAAGCGTTGGCTTGGCGGCATGTTGACTAATTACAAAACCATTCGCCAGTCAATCCGGCGTTTACGTGATCTGGAAGTTCAGTCTGGTGACGGAACATTCGAAAAACTGACTAAAAAAGAAGGTCTGTCTCGTCAGCGCGACCTGGATAAGCTGGAACGAAGTCTGGGTGGTATCAAGGATATGGGCGGTTTACCCGATATCATGTTCGTAGTTGATGTTGATCATGAACGAATTGCAATCACAGAGGCTAATAAGCTTGGTATTCCTGTAGTAGGTATCGTTGATACCAATAGCAACCCTGACGGTGTTGATTATGTTATTCCAGGTAATGATGATGCGATTCGTTCAATACGTATATTTGTTGAAGCTTTAGCGGATGCGGCGCTTGAGGGCAAAGCCGAATTTGAAGGTCCAAAAAATGTTGAAGAGTTTGAGCAGGCAGCTGACGCTGAGGCACAGGCTGAGGGCACTGCAGATAAAGCCGAGCCAGATTCTGCAGCAGATCCAGTTGCTGCCGATGTTGCCAGCGCAGAAGTAACTGAAAAACCTGCTGGCGAATAACTTTCTATCGGATTCAGTAATCTGCGTTGATACTCAGCGCAGAGAATCGGGCTTAGCTGTTATAAAAGTTGTTACAAAAGTTGTAAATAAAGGGGGACAGTTTATGTCCCCTTCTAGTATGAGGATATGATCATGGCTGCTATCACAGCATCAATGGTAAAAGATTTAAGAGAACGTACCGGCCTCGGTATGATGGATTGCAAAAAGGCATTAGTCGAATCAGATGGCGATGCTGAACTGGCAATTGAGAATTTACGCAAATCAAGTGGCATGAAGGCGGCAAAAAAAGCCGGTAGAACTGCTGCAGATGGTTTGATTGGGCAAAAAATCGATGCAGACTATGCTGCGATTGTAGAAATAAACTGCGAAACGGACTTTGCCGGTCGCGATGATAATTTTGTTAATTTTGTCAGTACAGTAACCGAACAGATCTTCGCTAGCAAAGAAACCAATGTGGAAAAATTACTCGCTGATGGGCTTGAAAAGACGCGCGAAGCGCTGGTGCAAAAAATTGGTGAAAATGTATCGATCCGACGGGCGGCTATACTAGAGGGCAATGTTACTAGTTATTCGCATAACGGTAAGATTGGTGTAATCGTGGCACTAGATGGTGGAAACGAAGAATTAGGTCGTGATATCGCGATGCATATCGCCGCAGCGAATCCGCAATATGTCAACGGTACTGATGTACCGCAAGATATAGTTGCAAAAGAGAAAGATATTTACGTAGCACAGGCCGCAGAAAGTGGCAAACCAGCTGAAATTATTGAAAAGATGGTTGGTGGCCGAATTCGTAAATTCCTGGCTGAAATTAGTCTTGTGGATCAGCCATTTGTCAAAGATTCTGATGTTAAAATTGGCACCCTGTTGAAAAAGAATAATGCCACGGTCACGGCTTTTGTGCGTTATGAGGTGGGTGAGGGCATTGAAGTAGAAGAAGTGGATTTTGCCTCAGAAGTAGCACAACAACTTGGCGACGGTAAGAGCTGAGTTTAGCGTTGAATGATCCTTGGCCAAGGATGATAAGCTGTTTGAAATATGGTGCCGACCGAAGTCGATCGAAGCTGATAGGTCAATAGTTAATGGGTCAATAGTTAAAGAGTACGATTATGCCGAATGCTGTGTCGAAGTACCGAAGAATACTGTTAAAGCTGAGTGGTGAAGCATTGGGCCTAGATGGTGTTGGCATTGACCCCAAAGTTATGGAGCGCATGGCGCTTGAAATCGGTCAACTGGTGGGTATCGGCGTGCAGGTGGGATTAGTGATTGGCGGTGGTAATCTGTTCCGTGGCGCTGAGCTTAATGAGGCGGGCCTGGATCGGGTAACCGGTGATCATATGGGGATGTTGGCTACGGTGATGAATGCCCTTGCGATGCGAGATTCACTTGAGCGGGCCAATATCCATACTGTAGTGATGTCTGCTATTCCTATGAGTGGTGTGGTTGAGCACTATGATCGTCGATTGGCTATTCGCCATTTGGAACAAGGTGATGTAGTGCTGTTTGCTGCAGGAACTGGTAATCCTTTTTTTACTACTGATTCCGCTGCTTGTCTGCGCGGTATTGAGATAGAGGCAGATATTGTACTAAAAGCCACCAAGGTGGATGGTATTTATTCGGCAGACCCGGTTTTAAATCCCGATGCAACAAAGTTTGATCGATTGACCTACGATGAAGTTTTACAAAAACAATTGGCGGTGATGGACTTGACGGCAATATGTCTGGCAAGAGATCATAAAATGCCACTGCGTGTTTTTGATATGCGACAAAATGATGCCTTACGCAATATTGTCGTTGGTGCAACCGAGGGTACGCTGGTTGAATGTTGAGCTTAGTGATGAACTACATTAGCAATATGATGAATTATCTAGTCTGCTAAGTATTTGAAATAAAGGAGAGATTGTGCTCGAAGAAATTAGAAAAGATGCTGAAGCACGGATGAAAAAGTCATTATCTGCTTTGAGCACAGCTTTTGCCAAGATTAGAACGGGCCGAGCTCACCCAAAGATACTCGATGGTATTAGTGTCGATTATTATGGCAACCCTACACCGTTAAATCAGGTGGCTAACATTACGGTCGAAGATGCACGTACTCTGGCTATTGTTCCGTGGGAAAAACCGATGGTGGGTGTGGTTGAAAAAGCCATTCTGAAGTCTGACCTGGGGTTAAATCCGGCGACTAGTGGCGATAAAATTCGTCTACCTATGCCACCTTTAACTGAAGAAAATCGTCGTGACCTTACCCGCATAGCCAAGGTTGAGGCGGAGAATGCCAGGGTGGCTATTCGTAATATTCGGCGTGACGCAAATACTGATATGAAGGATTTGCTGAAAGAAAAAGAAATATCTGAAGATGAAGAGCGCAAGGGCAGTGAAGTTATTCAAAAATTAACGGATGCAATGGTCAAGGAAGTGGAAGGATCTCTGGCGACCAAAGAAGCTGATTTGATGGAGATTTAAGGGTATTCCCTGCTAATAGGCATGTTAAAGCAGCGAATCATTACCGCAATCTTTCTGGTACCTTTGGCCATTGCTGGGTTGTTTTATATTCCGCTGCTTGGCTTCTCGATTTTTATTGCAATAATCCTAACTATTGCAGCCTGGGAATGGGCCAATCTTGCCGGTTATGAAGGACCACAACGTTATTTTTATGCCCTGGTCGTGGCCGCACTTATTGCCGCCTCCAGCTGGGTTTCTGCACCTGTTCTGCTCAGTGCAGCATGTATTTGGTGGTGCCTGGCATTGGTTCTTGTGGTGCGGTACCCCAGCTTGTCGTCACGTTGGTCCAGTCAAATTTACGTTTCTCTTATCGGCCTGGTGTGCCTGGTACCTGGCTATACGGCGCTCTTAACCTTAAAGCAACAGAGTAACGCCGATTTTCTTATTTTATTACTTTTGTTATTGATCTGGGGTGCGGATATCGGCGCGTATTTTATTGGCAGGGCTTTTGGTGATAAGAAATTAATGCCCAATGTTAGTCCCGGTAAATCATGGGCGGGGTTTTATGGTGGTCTTATATCGGCCTGTCTAATTGCTACCGGTATGATGACCTGGTTCAGCGAAACACCTTTATTAAGCGTGACCGGTGGCATGATTTTATTGGGTTGTGCGCTGGTAGTGATTGTTTCAGTACTTGGTGACCTTACTGAAAGCATGTTTAAGCGTAATCGTGGCATTAAAGATTCAAGCAACCTTTTGCCGGGCCACGGAGGTATTTTGGACCGAATAGATAGTTTATTATCTGCCGGACCAGTTTATGCCTTGCTGGTATTAGGCCTGGACTGGTTAATATGATGTCTGAAATTGAATATCAGCGATCTTTGAATTAATAATATGAGCGATCAACCGCAAAATATAGTCATTCTTGGATCTACTGGCAGTGTCGGTGTGAGTACCCTGAACGTGATTCAGAGAAACCCGGATTGCTACCGGGTGTTTGCCTTAACTGCTAATACAAACGTGCAAAAATTACTTGCGCAGTGTTTCGCTTACCAGCCAAAGTTCGCCGTCATGAGGGATAAGCAGTGTGCACAAGCGCTCGCGCAATTGTTAAAAAAAGACGCGCCAGATATCCAGGTTCTAGCCGGTTGCGAAGGGCTGTGCGAAGTAGCGGGGCATGATCAGACGGATGCGGTTATGGCCGCGATTGTTGGTGCTGCAGGGTTGCAGGCGTCACTTGCGGCGGCGCTGGCGGGTAAGCGCTTGATGTTGGCCAACAAGGAAGCACTGGTTATGTCGGGTGATTTATTCATGCGTGCTGTTGAAGAAAATGGCGCGACACTGCTGCCGATAGATAGCGAGCATAATGCTATCTATCAATGTATGGCAAATGGTGCGGTAGAATTTGCTCAGGGTATTCGTAAGATATTACTCACTGGATCTGGTGGGCCACTATTAAGAATCCCTGAGTCAGAAATGGCAACGGTTACTGTTGAACAGGCCTGTGCCCACCCCAACTGGAATATGGGCCGTAAAATCTCCGTCGATTCGGCCACTATGATGAACAAGGGGCTAGAATTGATTGAAGCCAAATGGCTATTTTCGATGCCCATTGAGCAGATAGAAATAGTTATCCATCCACAATCTATTATTCATTCAATGGTGGAATATATTGATGGTTCGATTGTTGCGCAGATGGGTAATCCTGATATGCGAATTCCCATCGCACATGGCTTAGCCTGGCCTGATAGAATTGAATCTGGTGTTAATGGCCTGAACCTATTAACCGTCAAAGCGTTGGAGTTTGAAGCTGTTGACCGCCAGCGGTTTCCCTGTATTGAATTGGCAGAGACAGCCGCAGCCGGTTTAAATAGCAGTGCCATTGGGCTTAATGCTGCCAATGAAATTGCTGTGGATGCTTTTTTACATGAACTTATTCCTTTTGGTGACATCCCATTCATTGTGGAAAAAGTGTTAAGTAAAGTATATGACGCTGAGCACACGACGATTGCGGAAATTATTGCTGCCGACGAAGCAGCAAGAATTAATGCCCGGGAACTGGTATTAACCTGTCGCAGGCGCGCAGGCAAGGGTAAGTAATGATAGAAGTTTTACAAACGGTAGTGGCTTTGATTGTGACACTATCCATATTGGTCACTATTCACGAGTATGGCCATTATTGCGTCGCGCGTTTTTTTAATGTGCAGGTGCTCAGGTTCAGTGTAGGTTTTGGGAGGCCATTGTTTACCTTTCGCGGTAAACCACCTGAAGATAAAAAGTATAGCAATGAAAATTTGGCTGCCAATAATAGCGAAGATCCGATACAGACTCGGAGTAATGAACCGTTGTCAGGGCCCGAATTTGTTATAGCTGCAATCCCGCTGGGTGGTTATGTCAAAATGCTTGATGAGAGGGAAGGTTATGTCCCTGATGATAGATTACATCTAGCCTTCAACCGCAAACCCGTATTACAAAGAATGGCAATTGCTGCAGCTGGCCCTGCGGCCAATTTTTTATTGGCTATTGTTGCCTACTGGGTTCTATTTGTTGTTGGTGTGGCTGGCGTAGTCCCTATGTTGGGAGAGCCTGTAGTCGAAACACCAGCTGCAATTGCTGGGATCCAACAAGGCCAGGAAATTTTATATATTGACGATGAAGCAACGCCTGGTTGGGCCGATGTAAATATGCAGCTGTTCAAAAGGATAGGTGACACTGGTGAGGTGAAATTGACGGTGCGACCTGCGGGTAACATCGATAGTGAGCGGACTTATCTTATTCCAATTAATGAATGGCTGGCAGATGAGGAGGCGCCTAATCCGGCGTATAGTCTGGGTCTGAAGCTTGATTACCCGACAGTACCTGCGTTGATTGGTGGGGTTGTGGTCGGTGGTGCCGCCGAAGCGGCTGGGATCAGGGCGGGTGACCATATTGTCAGGGCAAACGGCATGGAAATTGCGACCTGGGAAGAATTTGTGGTGATTGTTCAAGCCAATCCAGCGCAGCCGATAGATTTGCAGGTTGAGCGTGCTGGTGGGCTTATAAACCTGGCCGTGACACCCAGATCAATAGAGCAAAGCGGCAAACGCATTGGGTTTGTTGGTGCGCAAAGAACCGAGGTAGCACTACCCGAGGAAATGCAACGCATGGTGCGCTATCCGTTTTATTCTGCCTGGATACCTGCCCTGGATAAAACCTGGTCGGTGACAGTGTTTATGCTTGAATCAATTCAAAAGATGATTCTGGGCGATATATCCCCCAAAAATTTGAGTGGCCCGATCACTATTGCTAAGATCGCCAAGGCTACTGCCCAGTCAGGACTAGAAAGTTTTGTTGGTTTTATTACTCTGTTGAGTATCAGTTTGGCGGTTTTAAATTTGATGCCTATTCCCATTCTTGATGGTGGACATCTGCTGTACTACACGGTGGAGCTGGTGCTGCGTAGGCCGGTCCCCGATAAAGTTCAGCAATGGGGCTTGCAGATGGGTATGTTTATTATTGTCAGCGTGATGCTGCTGGCTTTTTACAATGATCTCATGCGACTCTAATGGGTTTCATGAGGGTGCGACTGGTTTGTTAACTATGATAAGAATAAGAAGCCTGCTGGCTCTAATTACACTGGCAGTTAGCTGCCAGGCAGCTGCCTTTAAAATATCTGATATCCGGATAGAAGGGCTGCAGCGAGTATCTGCGGGTGTTGTATTCGCAGCTATTCCGATTAACGTTGGCGATGATTTACAACCTCAGGACCTTCGTCAGGTGGTCCGAGAGCTTTTTAAAACAGGTTCTTTCGAAGATGTACAGGTGGGCCGGGATGGCGACGTACTGGTTATTGTCATTAAGGAGCGACCATCGATTGAATCGATCGAAATTGAAGGTAATAAGGCGATTAAATCAGAAGCGTTGCTTGATGGCCTGAGTAAGTCGGGTCTGTCTGAAGGGGAGATATTCCAGAAGGTCACCCTGGAGCACATTCGAGCTGACCTTGAGCGTCAATATGTGTCGCAGGGCCGTTATGGCGCTCGGATCAATACCGATGTCGAAGAGTTGCCACGGAATAAGATCGCTTTGAAAATTGACGTCACAGAAGGCGATGTTGCTGGCATCAAACATATCAATATTATTGGTAATAAAGTCTACGACGATGAAACCCTGCTTGATATGCTGGAGCTTAAGCTACCTGGCTTATTGTCTTTTTATAGTAAAGATGACCGCTATTCCAAAGAGAAACTAACGGGGGATATTGAAACCCTTGAATCTTTCTACCTTGACCGTGGCTACCTTAATTTTTCAATAGATTCTACGCAAGTTTCTATTGCGCCCAATAAAGAAGATGTTTACATCACCTTAAATGTTATTGAGGGTGAAAAGTTTGTAGTGAGTAAAGTAGATATTGCTGGTGAATTACATGATATCCCGCAGGAGACTATTCGGGCGCTGGTATTTGTTAAGCCAGGCCAGGTATTTTCCCGTCAACTCATGACCTTCTCGGAAGAACAAATTGAACGCGCACTGGGTAATGCGGGTTATACGTTTGCCAGTGCCACAGGTCAGCCAGTGCAGGCAGAAGATGATGCTGGCAACCTTAAAACAGTTGAGGTTAAGTTTTTTGTTGATGCGGGTAACAGGGCCTATGTGCGGCGTATTAGCTTTACTGGTAATACCTTAACTCAGGATGAGGTGTTGCGTCGGGAAATGCGCCAGATGGAAGGTGGCTGGGCGTCTAATGCCTTTATAGAAGGCTCAAAAGTTCGACTTGAACGATTAGGTTTCTTTAGGGAAGTGAATGTCGAAACACCTGCGGTGGCAGGCAGCGATGATCAGATAGACGTTGAATTTAGTGTTCAAGAGCAGCCGTCCGGATCGATATCTGCAACCCTGGGGTTTGCTCAGGATACTGGTTTGATACTGGGTGCCTCCTATCAGGAAAAAAACGTATTTGGTACCGGTAATAGTATTAATATCAGCGTAAATAATAGTGATTTTCAAACGTCGTATCAGTTTTCATTCTTTGATCCATATTATACCGTTGATGCTGTCAGTCGTGGTTATTCGGTATTTTTTCGTGAAAGTGATTTTGATGAACGAAATATTGCCAGGTTCTCAACCGATTCATTTGGCGGCAGTATAAACTTTGGCTACCCGATCAGTGAAGTTTCACGGGTCAATTTCAGTGTTGGCTATGAAAATACTAATATCAAAGAGGGTATTTTTCCGGCGCAGGAAATCTCTCAGTTCCTGGCTCGTGAAGGTAGTGATTTTGATTTGATCACGCTGCAACTTTCTTATTCGATGTCTGCGTTGAATCGAGGTCTACTACCCTCAGGTGGCAAATCCCAGTCTGTCTCTTTTGAAATGAGCGTGCCAGGCAGTGAGCTTGAGTTTTATCGGTTGAATTATAATGGCCAGATATTTTTTCCTTTAACTAAGGCGTTTACGCTTAGATTAGCGACTAAATTGGGTTATGGAGACTCTTATGGTGATACCGAAACCTTCCCGTTTTATAAGAATTTCTATGGCGGTGGTTTTGGTTCTGTACGTGGTTATGAGAATAATTCCCTGGGCCCTAGATCAACACCATCGCCCATAGACACATTTAATGATCCTGACCCCATCGGTGGTAATGTACTCATTAGCTTTAATGCTGAAATTCTATTTCCGCTACCTTTTATCGAAGATCAACGGCAATTGAAATCTGTGATCTTTGCTGATGCGGGTAACGTATTTAATAGTCAATGTCTGGAAATTAGTAGCATCTGTACATCAGTCTCAGATGGTGAATTACGCTATACTGCAGGCCTGGCGGTTACCTGGATCACCGGTTTCGCGCCTTTAAGTTTTTCAATTTCGGTGCCTATCAACGAAAAAGATGGTGACGAAAAGGAGTCTTTTCAGTTTGAGCTAGGACGTGCATTTTGAATGCAGGCCGCGCCATATAACTTACGTTATTTATTGGTCGTTTATCCTAAGGTGGCAAGGCTTACCTGTTTGCCCAACGATATTCAGGTAGCCCTGGATACTGAGCGTTTACTCGCGTCCTGGCAGTCTATGGGTTGACAAAAAACATCATCAAGAATCTTGATCAAGAATAGTTATTGAATGAATATAGGATCGTTTTCAGTGATTGAAACAGGCGTTGGTATGTGACAACATCAACGTTTATACAAGCAGGTAATATCCATACAGCTGGCAGAACAGAGTTATCCAATACGGCAGTTGTCTACAAGAACACGCTTTAAATAAGAACATAAGCCCCTTTTTATCTTAAAATAAATCAGCACTTGAGGAGAACATCTGTGCATATCAAACCACGTATTCTGGCAGTTTTGGCGATTTTCATGACGGTCTTAGTGACTCCGGCCGCATTCGCTGAGGTCAAGATAGCCGTCGTTGACGTGCAAAATGCTATATTACAATCGGAAGAAGCCAAACGATTGTTAGGCCAGATCAAAGAAGAATTTAAGAGTGATCAGGAAGCATTATTGCGCATTCGTACTGAAGGCACCGCAATGGTAGAGCGTTTGACTAAAGATGCTGATGTTATGAGCGAGGCTGCTAAACGTAAATTGCAGCAGGAAATTGAATCAAAAAATAACGACCTTGTGTACCAGGGTAAAAAGCTACAACGACGAATTGAGGAACGTCAGGGAGAGTTATTCCAGGGTGTTGATGTAAAGGTTCAAAAAGCCATTGAAGAGCTAGTGTTGAGTGAAGACTACGATCTCATACTGCCACGACAAGCGGCCCTGTATGTTGGTGAGCTATATAATATTACCCGTAAAGTGACTGAAAAACTCAATGAGCTTGATGTCGGTAAGCGCTAGTTTAGTCATAAAATAAGTGCTGCCGTGATTATTGATTCAGGCTACGTAACGCACGGTCGACGAGTATTGTTTCATTCGTTTAACTATCTAAGAGTTTAACAATCTATGAGTTTAACTCTTGGAGAAATTGCCAGGCTGTTAGCGCTTGAGCTTAGCGGTGATCCTGAACTAGAAATTACGGGCTTAGCTAGTTTGCTGGATGCAGGGGTAGGTCAATTGGCATTTCTATTTAATAATAGATATGCCAGCCAACTGCAGCAAACAAACGCTTCGGCTGTTGTTCTTCGGTCTGCTGACGCAGACAGTTATACAGGTTCGTCGCTTATATCTGAAAATCCTCGATTAACCTGGGCGCGTATCGCCACTTTATTTGATCCAGCGCCAAAGCCTGATAAAAATATCCATGATACTGCTGTAGTGTCTTCTACAGCGATTTGTAACGCTACAGTGAGTGTTGGTCCCAATGCCGTTATTTCATCAGGAGTGAATTTGGCCAAAGGGGTTGTAGTGGGGGCCGGTTGCTTTATCGGTGAGCGGGTTTCAATCGATGAAAATACCCGCATTAATGCCAATGTTTCGATTTACCATGATGTATCGATAGGTAAAAACACCATTGTTCATAGCGGGGCAGTAATTGGTGCCGATGGATTTGGTTTTGAATACGATACGGATACTGCAACTCTAGTCAAAATTCCTCAAATATATAGTGTTAAAATTGGCGACAACGTAGAAATCGGCGCAGGTACCACGATTGATCGTGGCGCTTTAAATCACACCCGTATTGATCACGGTGTTAAACTGGATAATCAGGTTCAGGTTGGTCATGGTACGAGTATCGGCGCGATGACTGCTATTTCGGGCTGCACCGCAATTGCAGGTAGTACAAAAATAGGCTCGTACTGTCTGATTGGTGGGGCAGTGGGCATAATTGATAATATTGAGATTGCCGATCAGGTTGAAATAACGGCTATGTCATTAGTCAGTCAGTCTATTAAACAGCGGGGGAGGTATTCATCCGGTACAGGTCTTATGCCGGCCCGATTATGGAAACGAAATATAGTTGGTTTCGCCAAATTGGCTGAGCTGATTAAACGCATCCGCGCCCTGGAAAAGAAGATGAAAAGCCCTTAGCGGTTCTTAAAAAAGCCCTTAGCGGTTCTAGTGTAA
>JAHRVQ010000031.1 GCA_019090615.1 Pseudomonadales bacterium
GTTTATTTGAGGGCCGGTTTAAATCAAGTCTGGTACAGGATGATATCTATCTATTGGCTTGTATTTGTTATATCGAACTCAATCCAGTCAGCGCTGGTATGGTAACTGATCCTGGTGATTATCGTTGGCCTGGCTATGCTGCACATGGGTTTGGCACTCACATATCAATGTTAACACCACACCGGTTATATCTTTCACTGGGTGAATCAAAATCAACCAGGTTAATAAATTATCGAAAACTTATTGGTGAATCGATCGGCATCGATGTTGTTGCAAAGATCCGTCATTGTGCCAATAAGGGCCTGATTTTAGGTGCTGAGAAATTTAGACAACAGTTTGAAGATATAACCGGGGACCCGCTTGTTTCTATGGATAATTGATGGGATTTACTCTGGCACTTTACTCTGCCCCCAAAACTTGCTGCCGGTGATGCGGAGCGTTATAAGTCTTAAATTATGATCCAAATTATTCGAACACTACCTTTGGCATTAATACTGGCTATAGCTGCTATCTTGCACTGGGCTATGTTCGACGCTGCAAGCGGATTATCTGTGGGTGTTTTATGGCTAGGCTTCATTCTGATAACTATCATGCTTTATCTGAAATTTGATTTTATTAAGCTTGATGATTCTTATGAAGGTCTCTCATTTAAAGAAGAGTGCTCCGATTATTTTCTTGCTGCAAAGATGTTAGGCTATTTGCCTTGGAGCTTGTTTTTAGGCTTTGTGATTTTAGCTTTTGTTTTGAGGTCTGCATGACTTATAACGAATAAGGATAAGCTCGGGTTCAACACGGAAAACCTATTTATAGCAAATATCTTTTTTTAAACGGGCAGGATTGGAAGCTCCTAGGGTCGGAGTAAAGTGCCAGAGTAAGCCCTATTGTTATTACAGCAAACTGGCGGTATCAGCAATTATTCTTTCCATCTTTTGCGACCCCACCGGTACAATACTAAAAAGGTTTGCGGCATCAGACCCAACTAAAGACGACAGCTAAATCTAGCCACACTCTAGTTGGCAACGTATTGAGTGGCGCCTATTCAGCCAGTGCTGTCTCAGCGATTATTTGCCAATCATATGAAATCAGCTCTGATCATTGTCGGTCTAACATGGCACTTAATACTGATCTGAGGGAGTTCCTGGTTTGGAGGCTGCGCAGGAAATACCAGCTTGGAATGATTTAGTCGTTTCCATGTTAGCATATGCACTGCGCGTCAGTATGCTTGATTACTATCGTTATTTAGTATTAAGAGGAGGTGGTCAAAGTCTATAGGACTATTACTCGCTGGTGATAGATATGTTGTTCAAGTGGTTTAATCGTCGCAGTCAGCGGCGTAGCTACAACTCGGTTGGTTACGAAAAATTAATTGAATTGATGGTTTTGCAAAGTCTTCAAGATTTAAGGGCAAGCCGTTTGGAGTCGCCTTATTACAAAAACGGCTGTTACCTATGATTGATAGCAAAGTGATTGTTGAAGAATCGAGAGCGGTAGTTCTGCTCACATGAGCGACTGGGCGTTTTACCACGACTGTTTGAAATAGAAATAAGAGGAAAATTTAATGAGTAAATTAACATCCGTTTGTTTGGCGATAAGTATTTTTATATTATCTGGACTAAACAATACTTATGCAGATAACGCCGAATTAGACTTTTCAGAATTTGTCGATGGTAAAGGCGTTATTTCACTGCCTAAAGATTTTAGAAAAACAATGGCTCATCTGGGCTCATGGTTTGTACCAACAGGTGAAGCAAGTGGTTTTCATGATGTCTATGCCAGGCAGGTTGATGTTAATCATTATTTGGAATCTGGGAAGTTTCAAGATGGCGCTATTATCATTAAAGAATTAAGGGCTTCTAGCTCGGCAGATTATACAACGGGGACTAATGTTAGTTTCTCTAATGCAACCATTAAACAATGGTTTGTTATGATTAAAGATTCAAACAACAGGTTCCCCGACAATAAAAGCTGGGGGGATGGATGGGGCTGGGCGCTTTTTAAAACAGATAATCACACTGTAAATGTAAGTATGGATTATAAAAAAGACTGCCTCGGCTGCCACTACCCAGCCAAAAATAATGATTGGGTGTATATCGAAGGATACCCAACCTTAGCTAAGCCGTGATAAATAGGCACTAGTCCTGCGTGTCAACCTGGTCCCATGCAAACTCTGTTCGGGATAACCTCTGTTTGGGGTAACATAGATTCAGGCTGACAACATGCAGACGATTACCAGTGACTGCTTGAGCAAGGCCAATATCTACGTTCTGTTAGCATCAAGAGATCTGGACATGCGGCATTATAAAATGCCGCCTATCCGCCGGGCATCACTCTATTAAACCTAACCAGTTTGCTCTGCATCAAGATCGTGGTTCGCCTATGCAGTTACTCAAGAATTGCATAGCTATTTGCTCTGCTACCCAAATAAAATAAATAGTATCTGCCAACATAGTACTGCTGCTATGCTTGCCGCGGTTACGATACATGCTACAAGCGAGCCTAACGGTACAACAAGAAAAATATTGAGCGTATTAAGTACGGCTATTTCTAAATTAGACCTCCAGGGATTAAAACGAAAAATTGTAAACTAATTATATTGGTCGCAGCGGCGATATTGAGCATTACCTCTTGCACCTTTGACCCTAATGCAAAACCGTCCAGGCCGGCAACGAACGAACATTCCTTTGGGATTGACGAATACGATGAAGATGCAATTGAAGACTACATGAGCGGTTTGAAAGGCGTTGTTCAATTTTTGAGCGCCACTCAAACTGCGGATTCTGTAGTTATTATGCAGGGACAAATGTTATTGGGGCTGGCATTAGGGCAAATGAAAACAGCAAAGATTGAGATTGAGATTTGGCCCTACGCAGCGCGGAATAAAGCATGGCAAATAAAAGGTAGCCGAATGCAAAAATATAACGAATTGGTTAGAGAAGAATCAGCGAGAGTGCTAAGCGATCCAAGTTATTCTACAGAGCTAAAGACAATCATCAAGTCGATAAAATTAATCACCAAAGAATCACTTTTGGCTAAGTAGGAAAATGCCTGAGGTCGGAATAAAGTGCCAGAGTAAACCTGATTGCTCGTACGGCAAGGCGGCGGGAGTAGCCGTTTTTTATTCGATTTATTACGACCCCAAAAGTAAAAAGTCTTCTCGCATCAGTCCTGACTAGATGTAGTCACATTCTCATTGGTGGTACTTGGAAGTGCCGGCGCGGCGATTATACGCCATTCATGTGCAACCATGACCAGGCCGTTGTCGATTTACTTTGCACTTTATCTGACCGCAGGAAAATCTTATTTTGACTTGTACGGTAATCTCTCTTAGCCTGACCCAATCTAATCTCTAAAGGAATAGCGATCGTGACTAACGCAATTACTATATCAGGTTCCACCTACACCGTAACGGGCACTGTAAAAGATAAAAATACTAACCAGGGAATTCTGGATCTCCACGTTTTTGTGAATGACTTTGATGTGTTCAATGAGGATGATTTTCTGGGTATTGGAGTTACCGACAAAGATGGCAGATTTTGTGTTAGTTTTGATGCTTCCCAATTCGGCAATTACTTTGATCGATCTCCAGACTTGTACTTTGTTGTTCAGGACGCAGGGCTGGAACTGCTGGATACTAAAGACGATGTAATTACGGATGCGAATACATCCACGCCGGATATTAACCTGCTGGTGGATATATCAAATGACGAATTGCGAAAGGAGATCAATAAAGATGCCGCGCCGGGATGGGTCGGCGGGTTTTCTGAGTCAAACCAAAGCTTTGCATATCCCGATCCGGATCTTAGTTCATTGAAAATGTTGGACAACATGGAGAACATAGACAAGCTGCAACGCCAACAGAAGGTTTTGTGGCCTGAGTTCAGTTGGAATACCGCGCCGGGTGAGGCTGATTCAAAACGCTGTTACCAGATGTTTGCGCCAGATATTTCCCGGCTAGGCTATACCAATGAGGGGCGAGTCTATTCAATCATTTGTCCGCAGCAAGGAATAACTGTTCGCGGCCTGGGGACTATGAATGTAGAAGTTACTGTTACTGGCAACAGAGGTTGGGCGCATGAAGCGGAGCAGTGCTCAGAGCGGGAACTGGCTGCCGGTATGTCTGTAGTGGGTAAGATATGGTTTAGCCCAAGCGCGCGCGAAGGCAAGTATGTAAAGCAATTAGGTGCAGAATTTGATAAACACGATCTGCCTTTTCCCTGGGACAAGGCACGAGCCATTGTCGTCAAGACCCATATTCCAGGTGACCCTGAAGAACCCATTTTTCCATTGAGGCAAGGCGAGAGTACAGATTTCCCTATACCTGATTTCGCCAGGCACCAGAAAATAGCCTGGAACGTAGGGCATTTAGGTGTACAGATCGGTGCTATCGAGACGACAGGCAATGAGCTTGTAGATAAGTTTAACCAGTTCGTCCTGGGTGTATTCAACGTTGGATCGGGTAATATGCTGAAGCGAGGCAATATACTGACCTGGAATGTTTGGTTTACAGCCCCTGGGTTAGTCGATGAGGATGAATGGCGGGGCCACGCAGAAAAATGGCGAGAATCGATACAGGCAGATCATGGTAGCCCCGAGGGGCCGGGTACAAAGGCTAGATATTTTGATGGTACGCCGTTCAATCCATTGGAGTCGGCCGCAGAGACAAGGTTACCGGGTATTCTTGCCCACTTGGCAAAAAATCTGGCGAGCTGAACAGGGCGAGCTAACGATCAAAGTAGCGCAATCTTGCTATGCTTACCCTGGCAAGGTTTTGCGCGATGCTTATTTAACCTGCACTGTGTCAGGAATTACCCGCCAGCTATGTGAAAATATGAGCTGATCATGGTTGGTTTGTTCTGGTATTTTGCACATGCGCTTGGGGGCTTTTAGGTTTCGGGTTTATATACAAGCCTCGTTAGTTTGCTGCAAACAATGCTAACGGCAGGTGCTTAGAGTAGTGGCGTAAGTCTTTGTCATTCGTGTATATCAACAGCTTCAACCGTATAGCTACAGCACAAATGAGAAAATCTGTGTGCGAACCCTGAATCCCTTTTTTGCGGCAAAGATTTGAATATTCGGCTGCTATTTCATAATCCGAATCGAGCGTAGGCTCATTTGGGAAATAACTGAGTTTGTCCCTCAACACTGCGTAGTCATTATAATTGCTATAACCGGAAAGAACTTCTTGTCGGATCAAACCAATAATTTTAGCTCTATTTTCATCAATAAGAACGCTGATTTGATGTGCGACCTTTGCTTCCCTCGGTGCTGTGCCTCTAAACGCCAGGGACCATATACAGGTATCGATAATAACGCCACTCACTGACGAGCTTTCTTGTAGTCATAGTCTTCATCGCAAGGTAAATTACCAAAAAGTTCAGTCACTTCCTGTTGTTTTCTGCGCTGTACATATTCAGTAAGTGCTTGATTTACAGTATCTTTTTTTGTCGAAAGCCCGCCTACTTTTAGTGCTTTATCAAGTGGTTTTGGATCTATAGCCAGGTTGGTGGCCATTGTCGGCTCCAGTTCACACAAAGATTTACACAGGCTATCACACAAAGGTAACAAGTCAATTAATCACACCTTCGGTGCTTGGCCTGCGGTAAATTTCATCATGGCAAGGTATTGCGAAGTTATTCATCAGGCTTAGCAGCATGCGGTGTCGCACACACAGAGAGCGTGTCTGCATCAACTCTAATCGGATAGGTTTTAATGCCCTCATAGGCGGGTGGAGCCATCACTGCGCCATCCTCCAGATTGAATTCTGCGCCATGGTAGGGGCAGACGATACAGCCATTTTCAAAGGTGCCGCCTTCGAGGCTGAGTCGATCATGGGAGCAATAGTTAGCGATTGCATAATATTGGTTCTGGTGCTGACAGAGTAAAATTTCCTCCCCGTCTAGTTCAACAGGAAGCTGTTTGCCTTCTGATAATTCAGATTTAGCGGCAACGACGTGGAATTGATTCGACATAGGATTAACACAGTCTCGTGGGGTCATTTAAGGCCATCTATCCTAGCGATATTGCCTATAGAATCAAGCTTGTCGATACTGATTAGGGTAAACTTGCCGCCGCATCTTTTAAGGTCGTAGGTCAAATCAATGAAAAATCCACTCTGGTCTCCCGCTCCGCAGCGGATCGCAGAATCAAACATGCAAGCATTTCAGGCATTTTGTGATGTTACGGGCGGTTATGAACAATTACATCAGTTTTCGGTGACTGAAAAAGCGGCCTTCTGGTCAGCCGTATGGGACTACTGTGGCGTTATTGGTGATAAGGGCGAGACGGTTTTACGGCATCCTGAGCGAATGCCAGGTGCCGAGTGGTTCCCTGAGGCCAAGCTGAATTTTGCAGAAAATCTACTCCGTTATCGAGATGATAAAATTGCGCTTATAGCGTATCTCGAAACGGGTCAGCGGCGCACGCTGAGCTATGCTGAGCTTTACCAGCAGGTTGCATCAACCGCTGCCTGGTTAGCGCAAAAAGGCGTTCAACCGGGCGATCGGGTTGCTGCTTTGCTGCCGAATATCCCGGAGGCGATGGTTGTGATGTTGGCAGCGACCAGCCTCGGTGCGATATTTTCTTCCTGTTCGCCCGATTTTGGCGTCAGTGGCATTTTAGACCGGTTCGGCCAAATTGGGCCCAAAGTGCTGGTGACCTGTGACGGTTATTTTTATAACGGCAAACCGGTTGCTATAACCCAGCGGGTCGAGCGCATTCTTGAGGCAGTTGATTCAATAGAACAGGTATTGATGGTTAAATTGCTTAATTCAGAGGCTGATAACGCGGCTAGTGCGGAAAATGTAAGAAATACTACGCTGTTGCTGGAGGTGCTAGAAACCCCTGCGGCAGATATTAAGTTTCATCGCACGGATTTTAATCACCCGCTATATATCATGTATTCCTCAGGCACAACCGGCGCGCCAAAATGTATTGTGCATGGTGTGGGCGGTACTTTGTTGCAGCATCTAAAAGAACATCAACTACATACTAATCTGCAGCGGCAGGACAAGTTGTTTTTCTTTACCACCTGTGGCTGGATGATGTGGAACTGGTTGGCCTCTGGGCTTGCAACTGGCGCTACCATGATATTGTACGATGGTTCGCCATTTCATCCTGCACCAAATGCCATGATTAATCTTGCGGAGCAGGAGCAGGTGAGTATTTTTGGTACCAGTGCCAAGTATCTGGCGTCGCTACAGAAAGCAGAAATCAAACCGGCAGAATCTCACAACCTGGCTAAGTTGCATACTGTACTGTCGACCGGTTCACCGCTCAGCCATGAAAGTTATAATTACGTTTATACAGATTTTAAGCAGGATATCTGTCTTGCATCGATTTCTGGTGGCACCGATATTATTTCATGTTTTGTTCTGGGTAACCCAAACCTGCCAGTATTTGAGGGAGAATTACAATGCGCTGGTTTAGGCATGGACGTAAAAATATACGATGATCAGGGTAAGGCGATTATTCAGCAAAAGGGTGAAATGGTCTGCCAATCCACTTTTCCATCAATGCCTATAGGGTTTTGGAATGATGCGTCAGGTGAAAAATATCATGCGGCGTATTTTGCCAAATTCGATAATATTTGGGCCCACGGTGATTATGGTGAACAAACTGCCAATGATGGCTATGTAATTTATGGTCGCTCTGATGCGGTGCTTAATCCAGGCGGGGTGCGTATTGGTACTGCGGAAATATATCGTCAGGTTGAAAAAATTGATGCAGTACTGGAATCGGTCTGTATTGGCCAGGATTGGCAGGGTGATGTTCGGGTAATACTGTTTGTGGTATTAAGGCCAGGTATCGAATTGGGTGCTGAGTTAGTTGCGGAAATAAAATCTACTATTCGGCAGCATACCTCGCCGCGCCACGTACCTGCACTGGTTATTGCCGTGGCTGATATACCAAGAACTATCAGCGGTAAAATTGTTGAATTGGCGGTGCGTAATGTTGTGCACGGCAGGCCTGTGACTAATACTGATGCATTAGCCAATCCAGAGTCGCTAGCGGGTTTTAAAGGGCTTGTTTAGGCTGTTCTCGGATATTGCGCAACCGAGTCGGTGAGGAATTAGCAATTTTTAGCTGCTTAGCTGGCCGACCCTGGGATTATCCAGGATCGGCCAGGCTTAACGGCAAGCAGGCTTTGTTAAGCAGGCTGACGGTATCAGGCGGTACGTAAATCCGGCAATTTGTAATTTTGTTCTTCGAGTTGGGACCGAATGGTTTTTTTGTCGATCTTACCGGTTGAGGTCAACGGGATTTCAGCCACAAAAATCACTTCATCGGGTAGCTGCCATTTAGCAAATATTTCAGCACAATGGTCGAGGATTAACTCGCTGGTGACATTTGCACCGTCGGTAACAATAACCATTGCTACTGGCCGTTCATCCCATTTTGGATGCGGCTGCGCCACCACTGCCGCCTGAGTTACGCCTTCCAGGGCAACAATATGGTTTTCAATGTCTACTGATGAGATCCATTCGCCACCTGATTTGATCAAATCTTTGGACCGGTCGGCAATGATTAGATATTCCTCTGGGTCAATTTTGGCGACGTCACCAGTGACCAGCCAACCTTCATGAAACTTATCAGGCTGCGGGTTATTGAAATATTCCGCTGCAATCCATGGCCCCCGAATAAGCAATTCACCGACAGCCTCGCCATCGTGAGGCAGGCGGTTCCACTCCTCGTCAAATATTTCCATTTCAAGCCCCGGCATTAACAGGCCTGCCTTGGCTATATTTTCGAATTGTTGATCTTCAGTTATTTTCATATGCGAGCGCTTGGCTACTTTGCGCGATAAAGTGCCAAGCGGATTAGTTTCCGTCATGCCCCAACCCTGTATCATTTCGACGTTTAATTCTTCCCAGTACCAGCGCATTAGAGACACTGGTGGCGCAGATCCGCCACAGGTAAGTCGGCTGAGTTTGCTCAGGTCCAGGTCGTTTTGACTATCTGATGTTAGTATGTTCTTTATGCCCTGCCAGATGGTAGGCACACCCGCAGAAAGCGTGACTTCTTCATCAGACATTAGCTGCAGCAGCTTATCTGGCGACATGAACTTATGTGGCATGACTTGTTTGCAACCCAACATGGAAGCGCAGTAGGGTAAACCCCAGCCCATGGCGTGGAACATAGGTACAATACCGCAGATAGAATCCACCGCTGATAGCCCCATGCCGTCAGTCATGGCCTGGGTAATGGTATGCAAATAGGTGGACCTGTGGGTATACATAACACCCTTGGGCTTGCCGGTTGTGCCGCTGGTATAACAGAGTGCCATGGGAGAGTTTTCATCGATAACCGGCCAGTCATAGGTTTTTGGCTGCTGTTGAATAAAATCTTCGTAATCCACTGCATTTGGGAAGCTGGTTTCGCCGCCTTCGCCGTGCCTGCATATGACGATTAGCTCCACCGTAGGGAGTTTATCTAGCAGAGGCTCAAGTAATTCCAGCAAGTCTTCATCAACAAAAATAACCCGGTCCTGGGCGTGATTAATAATGTATTCAAGGTCTGTTGGTGACAGGCGAATGTTCAGTGTATGCAGCACTGCACCCATAGAGGGCAGGGCCTGATAGAGTTCGAGGTGGCGGTAATTATTCCACATAAAGCTGGCTACTCGGTCACCCACCTGAATGCCATGGGCCTGTAGCGCACCGGCTACCTGATTAGCTCGCTCCCAGGTGGTTTTAAGGGTTTGTCGGTGGGTACCATTTTCCTGCAGCGTGACTATTTCTTCGTGAGGGTCGAGTTTTGCACCACGGCCAAGTAGGCTGGACATGAGTAGTGGCGTTTGTTGCATGGTCATTATTATGACTCCTTATCACACTGCTTTTTTGAAAGTAGCGTAGGATACTTTAAATACTTGGGATTATGAATCAGAGCGTAAAATTGAGGCCAGGTTTATGATTTGTTTATACCCTGAATGCAGTTCTGATACTGGTGGTAATCTGGGCGTAATAGTGGGACCAATTATTGAATGAATATGGGTAATCATAGACCAGTAAAATGCGGATAATATCCGGTGTTATTTAAAGATATTTTGTTGCTGGCTATGTGGCGTTTTTTTGCCAGGTCGGCTGGTTAATTTCCGCCAGTGTCTGCTTAGGCCAGGGCTATTGCTGTTGCAAAATAATCGCTAATTGTTGAGATCGGGCCAGCAGCACCCCGGATGCAGACCAGATAAAGCCGTCTTCGACTAAATAACCATTGGTGGCTGCTTCAGTCTGGAACATAACCAGCACAAAGTCGTGCTTGTCCTGCTCGGGGATGGGGTTTATAAAATGCACCGTATGGTCAATTGTGGGGGCATGAATTGGCTCGCTGGTAACGGCGTAAATTGACGGAAACCATGAGTCAGATATAGCCAGGATCGCCAGATCATCTAATGGTCGGGTAGTTGCCATACGGCTCCAGCCGCCAACACAGGCAGTCTCACCAATGCTCGGTGGTATAGGGCCAATAGCCAGGCGCTGATCATATTGGGCGCGAAATTCGGCATAGTGGGTCATTGCAGGGTTCATATGTTGGCTTTGCGGGATTGCTGCGGGTTTGGTTACCTCTGGCATCGATCTTTCTGAATGTGTCAGGCTGGTATGGGTATCTGCGAAGCTTGCCAACGCGATGGCGATGATTTTATCGCCCTGTTTAAGTTGGGCGGTGGCGCTTGATACTGTGCGACCGGGTTTAGCCAGAAAAACAACCACGGTGGCGGGTCCGGGTTTTGAGGCAGAAAGAAAGTGACTGGTAAAAGACCGAATGGTTTGCTTAATCCCTGGTTGGTAGCAGGCATTGAGTAGAATCGCCGCAATATATCCGCCGTTCGGGCCAACATTAATTTGCCAATCTGGCGAAATGTCTATTTCAAAATTAGTTTCATCTACTCTGGTTAATTCAATATTTTGATCAAACGGGTGCATTGCTGTGTCCCTGTGCAGATAGGCGGCTGAGTTAAATTAGTTTACCTTGATTGGGTATCTATTGGGCATTAAAAAAAAGGGTTAGAAAAGGTGCTTTATGAGGACTGTTAGGGTTGAGAGGATTGAGAGGACTGAGAGGGTTAAGAGCGCCGTTGCAGACGCCGTTGGTAGTGAATGGCCTCTACCGAAAATAGGCCGAGTGCAACCCAGATGCAACCAAAGGTGATTATTTTGTCGATTCCAAAGGGTTCGTGGTAAATGATAACTGCAATCAGTAGTGAAATACTTGGGGCTATATACTGAAATATTCCGACTGCGGTAAGGGATAAACGATTAATTGCGGCAGCAAAACAAAGCAAAGGTACCGTCGTTACAAAACTGCCTAATATAAGCAAAATGTCGGTGCTCATATCCTGCTGGGCAAATACCAATGTCTGGTGGCTAAAAAGCCATAGCAGCCCAGCAAGTGCAATCGGCGCCACTAGCAGGGTTTCCAGGGTCAGCCCAGCAACGGCATGTAAATTCAAGTTTTTGCGGATAAGGCCATAGAAGCCAAAGCTGAATGCCAGGCTGAGAGCAGACAAGGGGATTTTGCCGTGATAGGCCAGCTGCACCAGGATGCCAGCGGTGGCAATGATAAGCGCCAGCCACTGTATGGCCCGTAACCGCTCGCCTAAAAAAATCATACCGAGCAAAACACTCACCAGTGGATTGATAAAATAACCCAGGCTGGTGCCGGCAATATTATTATCAAGCACAGCATAAATAAAGATCAGCCAGTTGCTGGTGAGTAGTAGTGCACTACAGAACAGGATGGCGAGCTGCTTTTTGCTCACTTTGAGTTTCTTTAACTGACCGGTATAGGCCAGAATACCCAGTAGCAAAAGCAGCGACCAGAGTACCCGCTGGATTAATATCTCAATGGCGCCAACATGGGTTAGCAATTTGAAATAAAGGGGTGCAATACCCCAGGTTAGGTAGGCTGCCAACGCAAAATAGGCGCCCTGGATGGATTTTTTTTCAAACACAAAACGGGTCTTATAGTGATTTTAAACGGAAACTGGATAAATATATGAAGCTGTTGATGCGACTGAAATGGGTAGTCTTTAAATGCCTACTAACCCAATTGTCAGCTTAAATTGCCAGTTTAAATAGCGGCAGAGTAAGTCGCCTGACTAGCTGGGTAGTACGCCCTGCTGTCAGGCTGGATAAAAGTGTTAACGCAACCGGTTAACTGCGTGTTCTGCCTGTAGCAGGGCGGTTTCGATACGTTCACGTAGTTCTTCAACGTCGACGCCTTCGGTACTTTTTTGGCCAGCCATATAACGACCGTATACGCCATGGAGAATAGCGGCAGTCTTCCAGCGATTAAAACCCACATAATAATCAAGTTTTTCAAGGCTTCTGCCGGTACGATCTGCATAGCGTTGGGCCAGTTGGTAGCGGGGCGGAAACCCGGGTACGTTAGTAGCAGCGTCTGGCTTCAGCGGGATCTCATCATCAGGCTGTGGCCAGATATTGAGCGCATAGGCAAGATCCGCTAACGGATCGCCTAAAGTGGATATTTCCCAGTCAACCACAGCCGCAATTTTGGCATCAGGGCCGGTAAGACAATTATGTAATCCGTAATCACCGTGGACTAGTCTGGCCATGCCCTGGTCCGGCATATGGTCAAGAAAATACTGTTGTAGCTCGTGGGCGCGGGGGTCATCGAATTGCGCCATGTCGATGGATGAATTCCATGATCGATACCAGGTTTTTAGTTGCCGGCCAACATAATTTTCTTTTTTACCCAGGTCAGATAAGCCAATTTCGTCTGGGTCCAGAGAGTGTAAGTCCGCAAGTACATCAAAAAATGAAAAAGCCAGTGCTTCGCGTTTGGCTTCAGGCACCCAGTCGAGGGTTTCTTCGGCTGAATATAATGGCCGGCCATCAATCAAACCCATGACATAGAACCAGGCACCGGTAACGCCTGGGTCTTCGCAAAACCCTAGCGCCGCTGGGATCGGTACATTGGTTGGCCCAAGCGCAGAAATGATGGACCATTCGCGTCCCATATCATGCGCTTTGGGTAATAATTCTCCCATCGGCGGACGGCGGATAACAGCCTGTTTGCCATTAACATCATCAATCTGATAAGTCAGATTGGAATGGCCGCCTTCGAGTTGAGTCCACTCGAAAGGTGGGGTAAGACCATCGACATTTTGACTGATCCAATTTTCCACGGCAGGGATGTCGTAACCCTGGGCCTCTCGCTTGTTCATACTATTACCTCAGTTAGCTGGTGCTGGTAAACCTGATCTAAATAAATCTAGTGGGTGGTTTTTATGGTTTGTATTACGCTTTGGGCTGACTTTATTTCAAACTCAATAATGCATACAAGCAACTTTTTTTTCACCTTTTGTTTTGGTTGTTTTGACGGCTGATGTTACAGCTGTTGTTGCGAGTGTTGTTTAAGTTGTTGGTTCACGACCCGTTGGTTGTTTAGGTGATGATACTCTTCTCTTTGAAAATTTGCCGGACTTAGTACCAGAATGCGAGAAATAGGATGAGAATGCAGAAGAAATGCGGGATATTAGGACGAGGAGTGACGGTTAGTTGTTAGCTAGTTATTGCTTAGGGAATGAAGCTGGAGCGGATTATAAATGGCACAAAGGTGTGGATCAAAAAGGATAGCGATGTTTTTGAAGGAGCCGGCTTTAACCCGGTGGCTGATGCAAATAAGGCTGTTTGGGTTTGCTATCGGAGTAAATGTTATCGGCTTAAGCGGTGGTGCGCAGGCGCAACCGTTTTTTGTTGCGTCGCTGTTGTCTGAGTCAAAAGTTTCTGAGTCCAAGGTGTCTGAGTCAAAGGTTACTAAATCAAAGGTTGTTGAGTCAGAGATAGCTGAGCCGCTGTATAAGGCCAGTGCAAATGGGTTCTTCTTTATTCAGCTTTCCGATGCTCATGTCTACAATCGAAAGTCAGATTTTGGCGAATTTTCATCGCCTCAAATCCCCTGGTTTATACCGCAGCTGTTGGCGGATTATTTAGCGATTGAAAGTTTAAAGAAAACCTATGGCGAAAATGTTGCTGACCATTTGAGAGATGCACTAAATGGCGCGCCAAACGTAGGCGCAACGGCTGTTGATAGTAAGGCAGAGTTGGATGGTTGGTCGGACGTGCGCGTTTATCAAGCCTATAAAGCGGCCTGGTTGAACCCTCAGGGCGTGCTGGGTACATTGGATGAGGTTATTCGTCAGGCGATGGCTGAGGTGGTAGGTTTTCAACCGGCATTTGTAGTTAATACTGGTGATCTTGTGCTGGAAGGTAATAATGGCACCGCTGAGGCCGTAGAACGCTGGTTTAAGTATTATCTTGAACTCACCGAGGGCCAGGATACGATCTTTTATAATACCATTGGCAACAATGAGCTAGCTGGGACCGACAATCATGATTTTGCATTGGCCGATCCGCGCTACGGCAAATACTTCTTCAGAAAATATATTGGTCAGACGCACTTTAGTTTTGACTACGAAGACTTTCATTTTATAGCCCTGGATACGCATTTACAGTATCGACAAGCGGATCAATCTGATCGTTGGGATTTTTATCAGATGCCGGTCGCCGTGTATGATTGGGCCAAACGTGATTTGCAAGCACATCAACAACAGACGCTGGTGGTTTTGAACCATGAGCCGTTTCATTTTGATACTGCGTGGCCTTTTGCCAATAATGGCTCCAGCGCCAGAGATGCTGGGCTGTTTAAAGAATTTGGTGTTGAATATGTGTTGAGTGGACATACACACTACCGCAGTTATCAGTATATTGATGGGGTGCATCATATAACCACTGGTGCCTTGTCGGGTATGCGTTGGGCCTTGCCGGCCAGTATTCATGCGCGTGGTTATCGGTTTTTTTATGCCCTGGATCAGGCGTTATATTCTGCCTGGAAACCGACCGGCGAAGCGATGATGGTACTGGCAGAACCCCAGCCGATTGATCAAACGCAGCGGATTATTATGGCTACCGCCAGTCGCCGTGCTTTTGCTGAAATAAGATTTGAATACCAGGGCGAAGTATTGTCGACGCGGCGTCTAGGCCAATATTTTTACCAGGTTGCGGTACCAGACAGAGCGAATTCTGATAAAACAAGAATTGATAAAGCAAGATCTGATAAGGCAATGTTTGATAAGGCAATGCTTGATGATGGAATGTCTGAAAATGGGATGGCTGATGAGAAGAGAAAGGGTTCGGCTGAGGTTTTACTCAGCTCGACCTCGGTAGTTATACAGGTGATTGCAACTGATACTCATGGCAAGGTTTCCTACCAAGAATTGAGATTGTAGCGGTTTTCTGTCGTCAGGTTGTTGCCGTAGCAGGTAACCTTCTATAAAGACGGTGCTCTGCACTATCATTAGTAGAGCAGAATCCAGTAAATAAACTAAATCAGAACGTCAAATTTAATACCTAAAGCCAAATTCGTCATTTTCAATAAACTTCGTCTTTAACAATAAAGAGGACCCAATAATGCACTTAGCGAGGAATAACTGTGGTAGATAATATGTCTAAAAGGGGTTTTGACCCGCTCATTTATGCATTCGAGGATCAGGTGCCTCAGTTCGGCAAAATAACTCAGGTTGCTGATGGTGTGTTCTGGATTCGAATGCCGATGGACGGGCGTCTCAATCATATCAATGTCTGGCTGTTGCGTGATGGCGATGGCTGGACCATTGTCGATACCGGTTTGAGTAATGCAACCGTACAGCAACACTGGCAGGAAATTTTTGCCAATTGTCTTGATGGCAAGCCAATAAGCCGTGTTATAGCGACCCATTTACATACCGACCATACGGGCAATGCCGGTTGGATAACCGCCAAATGGGACTGCGAGCTATGGATGAGTCGCAGCGATTTTTATATGTGCAAGGTTATGGCGGCTGATGGCCCCGCAGACGTGCCGGAAGATGCGCTACGGTTTTATCGGCGAGCAGGTTTTAGTGATCAGCGACTGGACCGGTATCGGCAGCGTTTTGGTCAGTTTGGCCGCAGTATTTCCCAATTGCCTGCGGGTTATCAGAGAATTAAAGAAGGTCAATATATCAATATTGGTGGGCGAGAATGGCGCGCTGTCATTGGTCACGGACATGCGCCTGAGCATGTCTGTCTGTATTCCCCAGAACTTAAGCTGATTATAGCGGGTGATCAGATACTGCCAAAAATAACCCCCAATATCAGTGTTCAACCCTCAGAGCCAATGGCCAACCCGTTACGAGATTTTTTGAACTCCTGCGCACGATTTAGAGAGCAGTTGCCACCCGACTTAATGGTTTTGCCGGCCCATGGCAGTCTTTATCATGGCGTGCATGAACGTTTGACGGCATTAATAGACTGGCATGAAGTAGCCATTGAAAAATTATATGACCTATGTGCAGAGCCAAGGCGGGCTGTGGACGTTTTTCCAGCGCTATTTAAAAGTGAAATTACTGATACCAGTTATTTCCCGGCGACGGGTGAATCTATTGCGCATTTGCATTGTGCGCTGGATCGGAGAATGTTAACTGTCGAACAGGACCAACACGGTGTTGCCTGGTGGCACCAGGCCTGAGCTGGTAGGGGGCGCAGAACAGTCTGCCAATGGCGCGTAGACCAATGATGTGTAGAACAATGGTGTGTAGAACAATGCGCGGCATAAACAGCTGAAATTTGGGTTAAATAGTCGGGCGGGCCATTTTGCTGTAGATTAGACCTGATGAGTAAGGTGGCTAGCTACGTTAGACAGATTCGTTAGATCTAAGCACCTAAAAAATTTTTTGATGGAGTGCAGATATGTTAAAGACGGTCCGAGTGGGCAACAGTGGGCTTAGTGTTTCTCAACTTTGTTTGGGGACGATGAATTTTGGTGAGCCTGGCAGGGGGCATCAGGCTGACTGGACCCTCGGCATTAAAGAAAGCCGAGAAATATTTAGCGCGGCGATGGATCTTGGATTGTTTTATTTTGATTGCGCCGACAACTATGGTATCGGTGCCTGTGAAAAGGTGGTGGGTAAATTACTGCGTGAGCTGTTGCCCAGAGACGAATATGTTTTAACCTCTAAGGTGGCCATGCCGATGGGGCGTAATGCCAATCAATGTGGTCTGTCGAGAAAACATATTATGGAAGGGGTGGATAAAAGCCTGCAACGCACCGGCCATGATTATCTTGATCAACTCATTATTCACCGTCATCCACATGGTGTACCCGGGCAAATTAACGTGCCCATTGAGGAAACCCTGGAAGCTTTACATGATGTGGTTAAGTCGGGCAAGGTGTTATATCTTGGCGCCTCAACTATGTATGCCTGGCAGTTTGCAGAATTGCAACTGACCGCAGAAAAGCATGGCTGGACCCAATTTATCTCGATGCAGAATCACTATAACTTGATTTATCGCGAAGAAGAGCGGGAAATGAACCCCTATTGCGTACATTCAGGTGTGGGCTTGACGCCCTGGTCGCCATTAGCACGGGGTATCCTGGCTGGCGCCTACAAGGGTGGCCTTGAAGCCGGCAGCACCAGTCGATCTAAAGGCATGGATAGCAAACGGACCTCCAGTCTCTATCGCGGTAAAAATGATTTCGAAATTGTTGCTCGAGTCAATAAGCTGGCTGAAAAGTATGGTAAATCAGCGGCTCAAATATCCCTTGCATGGCTGCTTAGCAAGCCTGGTATCGTTGCACCGGTGGTGGGTGTGTCGAAAGTATCGCAACTCAATGACCTGGTTGAGGCAACCGAGATCACACTTGAGGCTGACGATATCAGTTACCTTGAAGCACTTTACCAACCCCTTGATAACCTGTTGTCGTTGGGATTCTCGTGATCGAAAAATGACCGATGAAGAATGGCGTGTGCGTATTGAGCTGGCTGGGCTGTGTCGACTGGTGGCCTTATATGGCTGGGATGATATGTTGGATACGCATATTACTGCCAGGGTACCAGGCGCTGGACATCATTTTTTGATTAACGCCTATGGCTTGATGTTTGAAGAAATTACCGCCAGCAATTTGATCAAGGTAGATGTGGCTGGGCAACCGTTAAATTCTGCCGCGGCGGCAATCAATCCGGCGGGGTTTGTTATTCACAGCGCGATTCATAAAGCGCGCCCAGATGTTAATTTTGTGATTCATCTACATACTATTGCTGGCGTTGCAGTTTCTTGTCAACAGACTGGCCTGCTACCGTTGAACCAGACTGCGTTGAGTGTTTATTCTGAATTAGCCTATCACGACTATGAAGGGATTGTTGCTGATGCAGAAGAGCAGGCGCGCCTGGTCGCTGACCTGGGTCAGAGCAACGCCCTCATGTTAAGACATCACGGCACGCTGGCATGCGGCCCAAATGCCGGCGGTGCCTGGCAAAAGATTTATCGTCTTGAACGTGCCTGTAGTATTCAGGTCGCCGCTACGAATTTAAGCACTGACGGATTATTGCCCCTGAGCGCCGATATTATTCGCCAACCTCGAGTCGGTTCAACCACGGAATCACTTAGGGCTCGAGGTGATTCCATCTGGCCGGCGATGGTGCGTAAACTAGACCGAGTCGATCCTTCCTACAAGCTGTAAACCAAAGCTAAACCAGCTATCCAAAAACCACCCTGAATGGCCTGTTTTTTAGTAGCTGCTCGGCCGCTAAAAGTCAAAGTTCTGGCGTCGTTGTCGCTAGATCCGGCAGTGGTTTGACGGTTTATGCGGCCAATATCGCAACGGTTTTCAGGGAAACTTTCAGGTCTCGCAATACTATGTCGGAATTCTTTACATAATGGTTTTTTGGAGTGTGGCGAAAAATCAATAAGCTATTGATTTTAAACTAAAAATAAATTGTTGGCACGGTCTTCGCTGTATATCAAATACACTCAAAAATATCTGCTTTTAAGGATTTATAGATGTACAACGTAGTATCTAAAACTTTTACAGGTTTTGCTTCTTTGGTGACCGCTAGTTTACTGCTTGCTTCACCTGTTAATGCCACCTTATTGATCGAACAATATGCCTCTGGCGATGCAACGCCAGGTAGCCTCGGCAGCTGGTCATTGACCGATTTTGATGTTGTTAATGGCGGCCAGATTGGTGTGGGTACAAGCACATTAAATGCGCCTTCTGGTGATGCAATCACCTTTGTTGATGCAGCGGGTGAGGAACTCGAATTAAATCGAAACCTGGCGGACAATGTTTCCTGGTGGAATAACGGTGAGACCTCCGATTATGATGTTTTTACTACCGATGAAAACTTGATCACCATCCTTTTGCCGGAAAATACTTTTGCTTTTTCGTTTAGTGTGGGCGCTGACCTCAGTTCAAATTATGCCAATGCCTGGTTGATCGCAACAGAGACCGATGGTCTCGGCATTGATTCTCACTATAATTTTAATGTTAATCGAAATAATACCCCTGGATTTGGTATTTATTCAGAAATTGCCGCCGATGGTTCATGTAGCGCACTCACTTCCGTTACCATTGAGCCTGATTATTGGGGCGTCGGTAATTTTTCTATCAATCAAAGTGGGCTCGGCTGTCTTGCACCCTTGCCTAACAGTGTGCCAGAACCTGCCGGTACAGCGTTGTTTGGTTTAGGTCTGGTTACCCTGCTATTTGGACGTAGGCGTTCACAAAGAATAAGCCCGATAAAAATATAGGGAAGGGTGCCAGGTCGTTAGCAACCGTAGCTTCTCGTTTTGTACCGTTGCTAACAGTCCTGAACCTGTACACAGTCCTGAACCTATAAACAGTCCTTATTAGTTGTTTTTCAATGAGCTAGCCCTGATTAAACAGGGTGTTGTTGTAGATAGCCTTTAATCAGCACTTTGCTGACAGTTGATAAGTAAAATTTCGCCGGCAGCAGCGACAGGTTTTTTTAACCGTTTGGTAATGAGCTTGACCCCGGGGTATTTCTTTTTAGTTTTTGTCACAAGGTCCGTAAATGGTTGGCGACAGGGGTCGGCGATAATAATTTGATCCACACCAGCGCGTTTTGCACGGCCAATTAAAAGATTTAAAATCTGTGTCATTTCGTCCCAATAACAGATATCTGCGCCGATAATCAGGTCAAATTTTTTCAGGCTGTTAACAGTTAGCTGCTGAAAAGACATTTTTTTTGCTTCGATTGCGACCTTATTTATCTCAGCGTGTAAGGTCATAAATGGCAGTACGTTTGAGTCTGCATCAATGCCGGTTACATCTGCGTTATATTTTTTTGCGCAATAGATACCCAATAATCCCCAGCCGCAGCCTATTTCAAGCACCCGGAGGTTTTCTTTAAGCGGGTTCTTGCGCAGATAATCCATGATCAAAAAACTAGAATTCCAGAACTTATTACCGTGCAAGGTGGCGATATTACCTGCCCGTTTTAAACGCCGTATGTCCTGGTGGGAAGAGTTTAAAATCTTTACCCCAAAGGCCGTACGCTGGTTTGCCCTGGAAGTAATTTTCGTGGTTTTTTTTGCTGCCATTGAGGACACCATTGAGAGCAATCACTTAACGCGAACTGCATATTTTAGGTAGAAGGTTGTCGATAGAATATTATAAATAGAATGTTGTTGAGAAAAAGTACCTGGTTGAGGCAACGTCAGGTTAAGAAAAATTTAGCCTATGCTGGCTGCTATTCTAACCTGCCAAAATAACCCAGGGTAGGGTGGTGCATGATGTATCGTTAAACAGTCCACTTGATATGCGGTAGCAGTTAATGGCACTGTTAGGGTACTAAAAAAGGATCGCCAAAAAAAGGAATGAGGTGTAAATATGTCGCTTAGCTTTAGCATTAATGGCCAGCCAGTGCGTACTGCACTGACGTCGGATACCCCTTTGTTGTGGGTTATTCGGGATGAACTGGATCTCAAAGGTACAAAATATGGTTGTGGTATTGGTCAATGCGGTGCTTGTACGGTACATATTGATGGTGTTGCAGCGCGTTCCTGTATTACACCTGTTGGTGCGATTAAGAATAAGACTATTACCACTATCGAAGGTTTAGATGGGGATGGTGAGCATAAATTGCAAACGGCCTGGATTGAAGCGCAGGCACCGCAATGTGGTTATTGTCAGTCTGGGCAGATTATGCAGGCGGCCAGCCTGTTAAAAAGCTATCCACAACCAACAGATGCTCAAATTGATCAGGTGATGAACGGCAATCTATGTCGTTGTATGGCCTATGTGCGTATCCGTAAAGCCATAAAAATAGCGGCGACATCACTACCATCCAGTTCACAACAGCTGTCCGATCAACACCCGACGCAGGCCAGTATTAAATCGAGTATTAGTTCGACAGGCAGCAAGGTATGAATAAACTTTCTCATTTAGGGCCTTTTAATACACTAGAAAAAAGCCGTCAGGTCAGTCGCAGAGGTTTTTTGATTGGCGCGACTAGTGTGGGATTTACGCTGGCTTTTATGCCCCCAGAGGTTGGTGCTAACGACCGAGATGATTTGGTTGATAATGGTGCGGCAGCCGCTTTGAATGACGCATCAAATGGGGTATTTGAACCGACGGTCTGGTACAGCATAGACCCAACAGGCATTGTTACGGTCAATATTGCTGAGGCTGAAATGGGCCAGCATATAGGCACTGCACTGGCGCGTATTATTGCTGAGGAACTTGAGGCCGACTGGCAACAGGTGGCATTAAAGTATGTTGATACCGAAGCCAAATATGGTTATCGAGTAACTGGTGGAAGCTGGTCCATCTGGCATAATTTTGATTTATTGAGCAGAGCTGGCGCGGCGGGAAAAAAAGCCCTTATTGAAGAAGGCGCAAAGTTGTTGGGAGTCGCGAGCTATGAATGCTCGGCCCGCAATAGCCAGGTTATCCATAAAGATCGCAGTATTAGCTATGCGGAAATCGTAACCCGGGGCAATATCTCAAGGGTTTATTCTGCCCAACAATTATTAAAAATGCCCATCAAACATCCCGCTAACAGGGTCTTGATTGGTGAGGACACAAAGGCGTTAGATATTCCAGACAAGACTCGCGGCAAGGCGGTCTACGGTATTGATGCCAGTTATCCAGGGATGGTATACGGTAAACCATTAATACCGCCGACGCGATATGGCGCAAAGATAACCGCTATCGACGATGCTGCGGCATTAAAAATTGTTGGTTATCAACGCACCATCGCTTTGACGGATCCGTCAAATACTGTACCTGGTTGGGCCGTTGTCATTGCTGATTCATACCATGCAGCCCTCAAAGCGGCGCCGCTTGTTAAAGTTAGTTGGGATGCGGGTGATACCGCCGGCGTGTCTGAACAGGATATTCTGGATCGTGGTGGGGCGCTAATTGAGTCTGCGGTGGGTTCGTTGCTACTTGATGACCCCCTGGTGGATACGAATTTCGCCGCCGCTAAGGAAGTTTTGCAACGGCGTTATACCACCAGTACGGTATTACATTTTCCACTTGAACCGATGAATGCCATAGCCCTGGAAAAAAACGGCAATTGGGAGATACATACGGGTAATCAATGGCAGTCGTTAACGCTACCTGTATATGCGCAGGCGCTGGATGTTGCTGAAGAAAAAATAATTATGCGCAGCTATTTGATTGGCGGTGGTTTTGGCCGCCGCTTGATGGGCGATTATGGCGTACCGGCTTTATTGGCAGCCAAAGCATTGGCTAAACCAGTGAAACTTTTGCTAAGCCGTGAAGACGATTCGAGATTTGATTCTGTTCGCTCGCCCTCAGTTCAGGACGTTAGTATGGCTTTTGATCAACAGCAACAGGTGATCGGTATGCAGCATCATGCTGCTGCGGGCTGGCCGACGGAAGTGATGGCGCCGGGTTTTTTGGGTACTGGTACTAATGGAGAAAAATATGATCCATTTTCAATTAGTGGCGCTAATCACTGGTATAGCGTAGGCAGCCATCGGGTTAGGGCTATCTCAAATGATCTGGCGAACAAAACCTTCCGCCCAGGCTGGTTACGATCGGTTGGTCCGGGCTGGATTAACTGGGCGTTGGAGTCATTTATGGACGAAGCAGCGCATAAAGTGGGAATAGATCCAATCACCTTCCGTTTGAAACATTTGATCAGCCGCGGCAGAAATAAAGGCGCTGCACCAAATTCTGTGGGTGGTGCCAATCGCCTGGTTCGGGTGCTACGCCAGGTGGCTCAAAATGCCGGCTGGGGTCAGGACCTGCCTGTTGATACCGGCATGGGTGTGGCAACGACCTTTGGTCAGGAGCGGGATATGCCCACCTGGTGCGGCTGCGTGGCACTGGTCCATGTGGATCGTAAAACTGGAAAAATCAGTTTGCAGAAACTCAGCCTGGTGTTAGATGCAGGTACTATCGTACATCCTGATGGTGCCTTGGCTCAGACCGAAGGAGCGGCCCTATGGGGGGTTAGTATGGCGTTGCATGAGGGTGCAAAATTTGTCAATGGTGAGGTTGAAGATACTAATTTAAATACCTATACCCCATTGAGAATGTCGGATGTGCCGGCCATGGATATTGAATTTATTGAAAATAATTATCAGTCGGTTGGCCTGGGTGAACCTGCTACAACAGTGGTTGCGCCAGCGATTGGTAATGCAATTTTTAATGCCGTAGGTGTGCGATTGCGACATTTGCCGATGACTTCGGCGGCAGTTCTGGCTGAGCTTGTCTAAGTTCGGTTTATTTTGGTGCATTTGCGGCTAGTTCATCCTGCCTGTCTATACTGAAAGAAAGGTGGGTGGAAGATTAGTGTGGGTAATCTGATAAATTGGAAATCACGTTATGCTGAAATGGTGGATCAGCAGGAAAAGCAACAGGGGCGATATCGAAAAAAAAATAGCCTGATGCTGGCTGCATTAAGCAGCGTTTTATCCCTTGCCAGGGATATTGACGATGCCGAGACTGATCAAAAGCTATTGGCCCTGCAGGGCCTTTTGCGGCAGGACAAAATAACCAATGTTGATCTTGAGCAGGCGGTTCGGACCCTGGCTAACCGGGCCAAGTCCAGTATGGACAGCCGGCAGCAAAAACTAACTAAAATTACCGGCGATCTAAAGCGGCTCTCAAAAAGTGTTCGCGAGATCGCCGCTGACCCCAGCATTGTAAATTCGTTAAAGCAATTTGAGAAAAATCTGGCCGGTAAGAAAAAGAGTTATGCTGAGTTACCCGCGCTATTAGAGCAACTGGTATCTTTGCACAAGTCTGCGATCAATGAACTGAACGATAATCTTAAGAACGATCTGAAGAACAAGCAAAATATTAAGCCGAAGAAAGCTGACGGTCATTCAGATCAGAGGTCTCTCTGGCAACGTTGGTTTGGTTCGTCATCAGGTAATCCCGGGGCGGCTCTATCCGATGCAATGTCAGATGCAACCCATGCTGCTGAATTGCAGAATGAGCAAACTGAATATGTGCCGGTATTGACCAGTTCTCTGGCTGGTTTGATGGATCAGATCAGGCCGCCTGAGGATGTTAAAGTAGTTTACGATGAGGTTTGTACGCTACTGGAGAGTTCGCCCTCTATCGTTCAACTGCCGGCGCTGGTGAATTCTGTGTGTGAGGTGGTTTCTGCGACCTTGCAAAATGACCAACAGGAATTTGAAAATTTTCTTAGCAAGCTGAACAAAAAAATCCAGCATGCTAATAATAATCTTGCGACCTCGCAATCTATGTGGTTAGAAGAAGTAGAGGCAGGTAATCAGCTCAATCAGTCTATTCGCCAGGCCGTGGGCAGGATTCAGTCAAACATAGAGTCAGTGACTGAAATAGATCAGTTAAAGGCCGAAGTGAGCAACAACTTGGACCAAATGGTGTCGATTATCGACCAACACCAGAAAGACGGCCTGAGCCGTCATCAGTCACTTAGCGAAGAGCTCAATGCATTGTCCAGCCGAGCTAAACAAATGGAGCAGGCTACTCGCGATGCGGAAGTGAAAATTGAGGAGCAGCGTCAGCGGGCATTGACCGATTCACTAACAAGATTACCCAATCGTGAGTTCTATCAGCAACGGGCGCGACAGGAAGTCGCCCGCTGGCACCGCTATGAACGGCCTTTATGTCTGGCGGTTTGTGATATAGATTTTTTCAAAATGGTGAATGATAACCACGGCCATGTGGCCGGCGATGAGGTGCTAAAACAGGTCGCTGATATTATAAAAAATCGACTCAGGGAAAGTGATTTTGTGGCGCGTTATGGCGGTGAAGAATTTGTTGTGTTGTTGCCGGAAACAGAACGGGAGCAGGCCTTTGCAGTAATGGATTCAGTCCGCGAGGGTATTGATATGGCACCATTTGAATTTGCCGGCGAGGATATACCGGTATCGATATCCATTGGTATTGTAAATTTTAAGGGTAAGGATATTTTAGGTAGTGCCTTTGCCCGCGCAGATAAGGCCCTGTACAGGGCCAAAGGCGCTGGACGCAATTGCTGCATTATCGCTGATGCCTGATAGTGAGAGCAATGCTTACCAGACAGGCCAGCCAAACTTGCTCAGGCGGGGTAATAAGCGTCTTTACCCTGGGTATAGGTGAAGAAAGTCTGGTCAGCATTGCGGTTGACTAAATGTCTCGAAAACATCGGATGATTCAGGCTTCTTACCTCATGTTCTAGCTCAAATAGCTTTTCTCCCGTGTCTGGATCAACTATCTGAGTAAAACGATACTGGTGTTGATCAGATTCTTCGATGATCAAGCCGCGCTCTAATAGTGCATTGTAAGGTGAGGAAAAATTAGCCAGGTAGATGGCTATATGGTGGCCATCATAAGGTTTTACTTCATCACTGGCTTTAAAACGTAATATTTGCTCGCGGCCAATTGCCACTTCGCAATAATTTTCCTGGGTGTTTACTGGCGCGCCCATAATCTGTTGGTAAAAACGACCGATGCCCGAAATATGCTGATAGTTCACATTCAATTCCACATAGGCGATCCCTAGTTGCATCTTTGCCTGGCTTTCAAAACAGTGCAGGGTGTTGCCCCAGGGGCAGGTAACGGTGATCTGCTGCTCGCTAATTTCATAACTGAACAATGTTTCCTTCAAGCGCTTACCGGCGCTTTCCAGGCGTTTTTGTAAGGATGCAAGGCTTGGAACCCGGATGCCTACCTTGCCACGTAATACCTGCGGTTCACCTCTGGGTAAATGAAATTGCTGGTTGCCAAGGTTTATCCAGACGTTAAAGGGGCCAAAATCAATATAGGGATCACGCGTAAAACCCATTATGTTGACGTAAAATAGTGTGCCTAAAGATTGGTCTGGCAGGGTTAGGTTAACGTGTTCCAAAGCCAGAATATTACCAACGTCTTCAATTTGACGATCAAAGTCCACGATTTATCTCCTTTTTAGCCTGGGTGTTTGACTATTGGTTATAGAAAATACCATCCGTTGCAGTTGAAAGCGAGACATTCGCCATTGGTGGGATATGCCTGAGTATGCTGGTAGGCGAGGTTGGCGGGTACCCAGAATGACCCACCGGATATGAAATATAGACAGCTCGTCGATACCGTTTTATGATCCGCCCGTTGGTCTATTCAATGTACAGTATCAGGATCGAAAATCGTTCTCGAAAATCGTTATCGAAAATTATTATTGTATCGCTGAATGTTGACATGACCGCATTGGATCAGAATTAGAAAACCGCTGTTGGTGAACATGCCTGACAAAATACGCGGAACTTAATATAAATATAATAGGCAGGGTTGGGGGTGATTAGTCATCCGCTGACAGAAGCGCTTAGGAGGTAATACAGTGATAAAAATGAAGGCAGTGGTAACCCGAGGTTTAAATGAATACGCGGTGGAAGAAGTCACGCTGGATCCCCCTAAAGCGGGTGAGGTGCTAGTCAAAATCCTGGCTACAGGCGTTTGCCATTCAGACTTGTCTGTCATCAATGGCACTATACCCGTTGCGTTTCCTATGGTTTTGGGCCATGAAGGGGCAGGCGTTGTGGAAGAGCTGGGTGAGGGTGTAACCAAGTTTGCGGTAGGTGATCATGTGGTGCTGTCTTTTGTGCCAAATTGTGGCGATTGTTATCACTGTATACGCAGCGAGCCTTATCTTTGTCTGGCCAGCAAGCCAGATGGAAAAATGATGGATGGCACCGCTCGAGTACACGTAGGTGATGAAGATATTAATGTTATGCAATGCCTGGGTAATATGGCTGAGTATGCTGTAGTGCCGGATATATGCCTGGCCAAGATTGATAAAGAGCATGATATGAAGGCCGCTGCGCTAGTGGGTTGTGGCGTTACAACGGGTGTTGGTGCTGCGTTAAAAACGGCTGAAGTAAAGCCTGGCAGTACTGTTGCAGTATTTGGTGCTGGCGGTGTTGGCCTGTCGATCATTCAGGGCGCGCGTATAGCCGGTGCAGCGAAAATTATCGCAGTGGATTTGTCCGATGAAAAGCTGGCTAAAGCCATTGAGTTAGGCGCAACTGATGGCGTTAATGCCGGTGGTGATCCAGTTAATGAAATTATGCAAATGACAGGCGGCATCGGCGTTGACTATGGCTTTGAAGCTATTGGTATCCCAGCGGTGGTTGATCAGGCACAACGAGCGACCCGACGTGGCGGCACTACAACCGTTGTTGGTGTGGGCAAATTAAGTGAAAAGCTTGAGCTAAATGCGTTGATGTTCCCATTAACAGGCAAAACCTTTAAAGGTTCCATGTATGGCAGTGCGGAATTTCGCGTGGATTTTCCAAAATACCTGGAGCTTTATAAGCAGGGCAAACTTGACCTGGATGGCATGGTAACGCAGGTTTATTCAATCGATGAAGCGGTGCAGGCTTTTGAAGATTTAGAAGCCGGTAAAAATGCCCGTGGGGTTATTGTTTACTAAGCGGTTTAAGACGCAGTAGCTAGGCTCGGGTGCAGTAGGTGGCACTCAAGTCTAGCAGCTGTGGAGTAAGTGGTGGAATAAGTGGATTTAATTCGACATAGACTGTTGCTGCTCGTATCACTGCCTCATCTAATATTCCCTGAGATTTGAATTGTCCGCGTCCTTTGCAACTATCTCCATTGGCCAGGCACGCAATTGGTTCATTAATGTATTTCATAAATGTATTTCATAAGCCAGGAAACTGAACCTGGTCTATCCCACAACAGATCAACCCTGTCAGGTATTGATAATAAAGTAGCTGTTCTCAAGAGATGTGATGCCTGGGTTTCCCCCAGGGATTTAGCTGCAGCCATTTATCCATTACTTCGTCAGTAGACCAACGTTTATTTCAGTTCAGCACTATATTGCCCTTGCGATTGCCCTTGCCCTTGCGATTGCGGATTGTACTTGTGTGCAATTGTGGGTCATAGAGTAGGAAATGTACGGTGTCCCAAATTACTCCTTTCAACCATTTCCCAGGATGCCCTCTGCCATTTTCTCTCTACCATTTATTTGGGATTATTTTTAATCATTCTGTGGCCATTAGATGGGGTGCCAGGTCGGCATAAAATATCTGAACCCCAGAGCGAATATTGGTACCTGGAGCGCTATAAACGCACCAAATGTGGTTGTTAGCCCGCTGTTTTTAGTAATAGATATGCGTCTAACTTGTGCGGAATGCTGTTGTGCGCACCATTGTTGATCTTTTAGTTGGTGCATATTTGATGAGTGAATTAACCAAGTTTTTGAAATATAACAATTTTATTAGTTGGCACAATCGGTGCTAATGACTAAGCGTACTCCAAGTGCACCATTTTAGGGGTGGGGTGATAGTCAGGGCGATGGTCATATCGTTTTAGAGCGAAAATAATCTAACCGAAAAAGATAACGATTTTAATTTTTTCGCAAAATTTTGCCTGCTGCCCAACCAGAAAAAATTGTTTGATATACACAACCAAGAGGGAGAAGGATGTTTAATCGTCAAAATGGGATTAGCAAAAGCGTAGAAGGCGAATCACTAGATGCCTGTGCGTCAGAAAGAAATAGTACAACTGCGAGTCAACTAACAGCGGGTTTATCGAAGCTAGCTGGTGTTGGCCTGGTTTGTCTGGCCTCATCAATTATGCCAGCGTCAGCTGGATATAAGATGGAACTGGATGAAACCCGTTGGTTAAGTGTTGGTGCTGGTATTAGAACGGCTTTCACCTCAACTGAAGATGCTGCGCCAGATGGTGATGATCGTGCAAACGATTTCGACGTGCAGAGCATACGCCTGTATTTTAATGGTCAGGTACACGACAAGATTAAGTTTACGCTGAATACCGAAGAAATTTTTTCGGATGGCCCAGTAGATATACTGGACGCGTTTGTACAGTTTGAACTGAACCCATATTTTAATATCTGGTTGGGCCGTATGTTAACCCCAGCGGATCGTATTGAAATGAATGGTCCCTATTATGGCTTAAGCTGGAATCAATATACGCAGCCCCTCTATCCCTCCGATCAGGGTGGTGATGCGGGTAGTTACGGGCGAGACGACGGTATTACCGTCTGGGGTGCTGCAGGTAAATTCCAGTATGCGTTTGGTATTTTTGACGGTCTGCAAGGATTAGGCAATCAGGAAGATGATCTACTCTTTGCCGGTCGATTTGCCTATAACTTTTTGAATATGGAATCCAATCCTGGCTATTACACTAGTAGTACCTATTACGGTAGCCTCGGTAATATCCTGACATTAGGCGTTTCTTTTCAAACCCAGGATAGTGGCACGGGCAGTGAGCTAACATCTGGCGATTTTGACGGTTACACAGTGGATCTATTGTCAGAAACAGTTTTTAGCGGCGGCGGTGTATTGAATATCGAAGCAGAATACAAAGATTTTGATGCGGATTACACTCTGGGAACTCCTACTGGGGACGCTGGCGGCGAGTTTCTTTTATTCGATGGCGAATCCTACTTTGTAACAGTTGCTTTTATGTTTGCCGGTGACGGTTTTGGCAGGTTTCAGCCGTACGTCCGTTATGTGGAAAATGAACCCAACGACGGCGACAGTACTGATCTGGTAGAAGCAGGTTTGAACTATGTGATTTCAGGGCACAACGCACGTATTAATTTTAATGTTAGTAGTGGTGATGCAAATATTACGGGTTATAAATTAGGTGATGACGTAGATAGTTTTTCCTTTGGCGTACAGCTTCAATTCTAAGTGCAATTTAAGCGGCACTTTTATAACCACAGAGATAACTTAGTTATTCGAACAATAAAATCAAAAATTACAGGGATTAATAACATGAAATTGAAAGCTGCCGTGCTACGCACGGTTTCAAGCCGCCCGATTAGAGCGGTATTAAAAACAGGGCTGGTGACGGCTAGTTGCTTGCTGAGTTCAATGGCCATGGCCGCTGATACTATCAAAGTGGGTGTATTACATTCGTTGTCAGGTACTATGGCAATCAGTGAAACTACGCTGAAGGACACCGTCCTGATGATGATAGAGCAACAAAATAAAAAGGGCGGGTTACTGGGTAAAAAGCTAGAAGCCGTAGTAGTGGACCCAGCGTCTAACTGGCCTTTATTTGCTGAAAAAACTCGCGAACTGCTTTCGCAAAAGGAAGTTGACGTGATCTTTGGCTGCTGGACTTCGGTTTCTCGAAAGTCTGTACTGCCAGTGATCGAAGAGTTGAATGGGTTGCTATTCTATCCTGTGCAATACGAAGGTGAAGAGTCTTCGAAGAATGTTTTTTATACCGGTGCAGCACCTAACCAGCAGGCTATTCCAGCTGTGGATTACCTGATGCAGGAATCAGAAATTGAACGTTGGGTATTGGCAGGTACGGATTATGTTTATCCAAGAACTACCAACAAAATCCTTGAGGCCTATCTATTACATAAAGGTGTAGCGAAGCAAGATATCATGATCAATTACACGCCCTTTGGTCATTCCGACTGGCAAAGTATTGTTTCTGATATAAAGAAATTCGGTGCCCAGGGTAAAAAAACAGCGGTAGTGTCTACTATTAATGGCGATGCAAATGTGCCGTTTTATAAAGAGTTAGGTAACCAGGGTGTGTCTTCTGAGGATATTCCTGTTATAGCATTTTCAGTTGGTGAAGAAGAGCTATCTGGGCTTGATACCAAGCCTTTAGTGGGTCACCTGGCAGCCTGGAACTATTTCCAAAGTGTAGATAATGATGAAAATGAAGCGTTCATCAAACAATGGAAAAAGTTCATCAAGGATAGGAAGCGTGTTACTAACGACCCTATGGAAGCTACCTATATTGGTTTTAATATGTGGGTCAAAGCCGTTGAAAAAGCCGGCACCACTGATGTTGACACTGTTGAGCAGGCTATGATCGGTATTACTACGCCTAACCTGACAGGTGGTACAGCGGTGATGAATCGTAACCATCATTTGTCGAAACCTGTTTTGATTGGTGAAATTCAGGCTGACGGTCAATTTGAAGTGGTTTCGGAAACCGATGGTGTTGTGCCCGGTGATGCCTGGTCAGACTATTTGCCTGGGTCAAAAGATATCGTAGCGGATTGGGTTGAACCTATCCGATGTGGTAATTTTAATGCAGAAACGGCAAAATGCTCCGGTCAAAATTTTTAATTGAATAATTGATCAGTAATATAGTCAAAGAGAGGTCTCATGTTGGTTGATAGTGAGCCTCTCTTTTTGTTTGTTCAGTTATTTGTTCAGTTATTAAATTGTCGATTTATAAGTTAGTTGATCAACATAATTTGAAAACCCAATTCATCACCACAGAGTATCCAGTGAAATATTTTCTCCATTTAACCCTGTTCTTTATTTTGAGCCTTGCGATTCAGACTGTTCAAGCTGAAGACAGCATAAATGCTGATGATCAGGATCAGATGACACAAATTATCCATCTGGCAGATCAGTTAAGCCGCGTCAGGCTAAAAAAAATACAACCCATTTTAAGTCAGTTAGAAATAACCGGTGCGGACATAGTACAGCCAATGTTCGAGGCCATGCGGGCGGGTAATTTGTATTACCTTAAAGCAGACAAAAATAGCCAGCGGCGGCCCGTTATAGTTGAGTCGCTGGGCGACTCAAACTACCAGCTAAAAGATGCTATTACCTTAGATAAAAAAGGCCAGGCGACCAAAAAACAACTTAAAAAAATTAGATCGAATAATAAAATTCGCGGCTTTCTCAGGGATGCTATAGCGCGACTTACCCTGTCTAGCGAAAACCCTGAGGTGCGCGAAGCCGCAGTGAAAAATATGCTGGCATCGATAGATGAAAAAACCATAGACTTACTATTAAAAGCCCGCCTGCAAGAGCAGGATGATGATATTCTGGAATTAATGGATGTAGCAATTGCTCTCCATACGCTACGCACAAGTGAAGATGCTGGTCAGCGACTGGCGGCTTTAGAGCCACTGGAACAAAGTTTGTTGCCTGTTGTACGTAATAGTTTAAATCAGTTAGTGGCAGTGGATGCAGCCGGCAAATATATAGAAGCTGATGATACCCTCCGGGTACGGGCCAGTGAGATGCTCAAAGATATTCAGCAGCAGCTTGATTTTTATGGCTTTATTGAAACCTTATTTTTTGGCCTAAGTCTTGGTTCGGTGTTGTTACTAGTTGCCACTGGTTTGTCGATTACTTTTGGTGTAATGGGGGTGATTAATATGGCCCATGGTGAGTTGATTATGTTGGGCGCATACACAACTTATGTAGTTCAGTTGATGATGCCAAATTATATTGAATATTCAATATTGGTCGCCATTCCAGCCGCTTTTGTGGTTTCCGGGTTGGTGGGCATTGCTATCGAGCGTGGCGTAATTCGTTTTCTACAGGGGCGCCCGTTGGAGACCTTACTGGCAACATTTGGTATCAGCCTGGTATTGCAACAGGCGGTTCGATCAATGTTTTCACCACTTAATCGTCAGGTTGCGTCACCCGAATGGATGAGTGGTTCGCTGGAAATCAATGCAGTTCTTAGCATTACCTATAACCGCTTGTATATATTGATTTTTGCGTTGCTGGTGTTTTTTGCATTACAGCTTATTATGAAAAAAACACCGCTTGGACTCTATGTGCGAGCGGTGTCACAAAATAGAGATATGGCAAAAGCCATAGGTATTCGTAGTGGTTGGGTGGACGCGATGACTTTTGGCCTGGGCTCCGGTATTGCAGGTGTTGCAGGTGTGGCATTAAGTCAACTCACCAATGTAGGTCCAAATTTAGGTCAGGCCTATATCATTGATTCTTTTATGGTGGTGGTATTTGGCGGGGTGGGAAACCTTTGGGGTACCCTGGTGGGTGGCATGTCGCTGGGGTTGGTGAATAAATTTCTTGAGCCAGCCCTGGGTGCGGTATTAGCGAATATTCTGGTGCTGGTATTTATTATTTTGTTTATTCAAAAACGGCCCCGTGGATTATTTCCACAAAAAGGCCGGGTAGCAGACTCATGAGTAGTACAAGCATTCCCGCTGGTCAGATCTCAACCCTGCATGCAATAAGAAACAAAGCGCCGTTGTTCCTGGCGATATTATTTGGCGCCACATTGTATGCGTCGGTATGTAATCTATACGTACCACAGGGTTCCGTTTTTTATGTCAGCACCTATACCATTACCTTACTCGGTAAGTATCTTTGTTATGCCCTGTTGGCGCTGTCAGTGGATGTTATCTGGGGTTATTGCGGTATTTTAAGCCTGGGTCATGGTGCATTTTTTGCGTTAGGCGGATACGGAATGGGTATGTACCTGATGCGCCAGATAGGCGATAGAGGGGTCTATGGCAACCCTGAATTACCCGATTTCATGGTGTTCCTTAACTGGCCAGAATTACCCTGGTATTGGGCTGCCTTTGATCAATTCTGGTTCTCTGCGCTGATGATTCTGTTCGTTCCCGGCAGCCTGGCTTTTGTTTTCGGCTGGTTAGCATTTCGTTCTCGGGTCACGGGTGTTTATCTGGCTATTATGACTCAGGCGCTAACCTATGCTTTGATGTTAGCTTTCTTTCGCAACGAAATGGGCTTTGGCGGCAATAATGGCTTAACCGATTTTAAGGATATACTTGGCTATAATTTGCAGGCTGACAATACCAGGGTGGTGTTGTTTCTTCTCACAGCCCTGGCTTTGGCGCTTGCTTATGTAGCCAGTGAACTAATTATGAACTCGAAATTTGGCCGGGTAATTATTGGTATCCGTGATGCGGAAGACCGGCTGCGTTTTCTTGGTTATCGAACTGACCTCTATAAAGTGGCGTTGTTTGTCTACTCTGCTTTGTTGGCGGGTATTGCAGGTGCCCTGTACGTACCACAGGTTGGTATTATTAATCCGGGTGAATTTTCTCCCCTTAATTCAATTGAAATAGTTATTTGGGTAGCTATTGGTGGCCGAGGTACCTTGTACGGTGCGGTTATTGGTGCCTTGATCGTGAACTATGCCAAAACTAAATTTACCGCCATTTTACCTGAGGTTTGGTTGTTTGCACTGGGGGCACTTTTTGTCGCTGTGACGATATTTCTACCCAACGGTCTGGTGGGTTTGTTTAAACGTCGATCGCAAGGGAAGCTGTCATGACAATGTCGAAGCGCGGTGTTGCAACCGATAGCCAAAATGCGCCTGAGGCAAATAAAGCAGCCGGTATGAAACACAATCTCCGTGAGGCATTTCGTCGAGATCGCGTTTGGCCCTGGCTAATTGACGAGCCGCAACCCGAAATCAACGTCGCCCATCAATATATTCTATACGTTGAAAGCCTAACGTTGAGTTTCGACGGTTTTAAGGCACTTAATGACCTTAATTTGTATATTAGAGATGGTGAATTACGTTGTTTAATTGGTGCTAATGGCGCTGGTAAAACCACCTTGATGGACGTGATAACCGGTAAAACCAGGCCTGATGTGGGCACCGTCTATTTTGGCCAGACTATCGATTTACTCGGCAGATCTGAGGCAGATATTGCACAATTGGGTATCGGTCGTAAGTTTCAGAAACCCAGTGTATTCGAAGCCCAATCCGTGTTTGCAAATCTTGAGCTGGCAATGCAGGCTAATAAACGCCTTCTGCCAACTTTATTGGCGCGATTGAGTGGTGAGCAAATAGACCGTATTGATGAAATTCTAGGTATTATCGGTTTAAGGGAGCAGGGTCGAATGTTGGCTGGGGCGTTGTCTCACGGTCAAAAGCAATGGTTAGAAATTGGTATGTTGCTAGTGGCTAATCCGCGGCTGCTATTGATTGATGAGCCTGTGGCCGGTATGACAGCACAGGAAGCTGAGCATACTGCCGAGTTACTAAAGACGCTTGCTGGAGATCATACCGTGGTGGTGGTAGAGCATGATATGGAATTTGTCCGCAGCATCGCGCAAACTGTCACGGTATTGCATCAGGGCTCAGTGCTGGCAGAAGGCAGCATGGCAGAGGTGCAAAATAATCAGGATGTGATTGAAGTATATCTCGGAGAAGAGCAATGATTCGCGTACAGTCGGCTAATCAACTCTATGGCGGCACGCAAATTTTATGGGATATCGATTTAACCATTGAAGCCGGTAGTTGCGTTTGCCTCATGGGAAGAAACGGTGTTGGTAAGACCACCTTGTTAAAGTGCCTTATGGGTTTGTTGCCAGTAAAGTCTGGCCAGTTGATCGTTAATGGTGTCGACATAACCCGCCAACCCGCTGAATCCAGGGCCCGTATGGGGATTGGTTATGTGCCACAGGGCAGAGAGATTTTTCCTTTACTAACGGTCGAAGAGAACTTGAAAGTTGGTCTGGGTAGCAGGCGTGATAACGTAAGAAAAATACCTGATCAAATTTTTGATTTGTTTCCTGTATTAAAGGATATGCTGAACCGCCGTGGCGGTGATTTATCGGGTGGACAGCAACAGCAACTTGCTATTGGCCGAGCACTTGTTTTAGATCCGACGCTATTGATACTGGATGAGCCCAACGAAGGTATTCAACCGAATATCGTACAGCAAATTGGTGATGTTATCCTACAACTCAACCAGGAGCAGAAGATGACAGTGCTTCTGGTGGAGCAGAAACTAAATTTTGCGCGACGTATAGGTGAAGAATTTCGTTTAATGGAAAGGGGTAGTATAGTTGCCGGCGGTCAAATGCCTGATTTAACAGACGAACTTATTGCCAGGCATTTAGCGGTTTAGGCATGTAGCGTATTTACTGGTTGCAGGTTTGTGTCGCGCCAGTTTAGCTGAGAAGCGCGACAGGGTTGCCTGACAGTATAGAATAATTATTAATGTACGACTTAAATAGTGGTTTAGCGGATGCCAGTTGTATCCCTGCCGATGGATTATTACTGAATAGGATGGATTTATGAAGCTTGTTAAATTTGAATGCAAAAAATTATTCGCAAGAGTCGCGAATCTATCATTGATGTTGCTGCTGGTGTTGCCATTTTCGTCAGCATTTGCCCATCCGCAGGATCAGGCGCTTAATCTGGGACATTATATGACGCACCCAGAAGTGCTTGTGGTGTTGTTTGCTATGGCGACAGCGGTTGTTGTCAGATTCAAGCTAAAAAAGACAGCTTCTAAAAGATAGACTCTTAAAAGGCAGTTTCTAATGGGCCCGCGAAAGACCATACAGTCTACTCTGACGATAACCATTAAACCGAATTCCATTAAACCGAATACCATTAAACCGAATAAACTGTTTAAGGCGCTTGGTGAAAACTCATCATGAGTGCTGTGAAATTATCAGGGCAACTGTCTGAAGACTCGTCAGCAACGTCATCAGAACAAGACATTTCAGAACAAGATGTCTGGCCTGCGGAAATTAGCCTGGTGTTCGAAAAAAACACCACTAAAACGCAGCTAAAGCAGGCCCGGCATAAGGGGCCGCTATATGTTCAGAAACCGTTTTACCCTGAGGGCAAGGACTGGGCCCATGTGTATTTGTTGCACCCGCCAGGTGGTTTGGTGTCAGGGGACAGTCTTAAGATTAACGTCGAAGCGAAAGCAAACGCGGGGGTATTATTAACAACCCCTGGCGCCGCTAGAGTCTATCGAGCCAGGGATCAGGCGCAATTAAGGTTACAGCAACAATATCAACGGGTTGATTTGACCATTAACAGTGGCGCTACCATCGAATGGTTTCCCCTTGAGACCATCGTTTTTGATGGCGCAGCAGCCAATATCGATACCACCATTCGGTTGCAGGAAAATAGTCACTTCATAGGCTGGGAGATTACCTGCTTTGGCCTACCAGCTAGCCAGCAACCATTTACAAAGGGCAGTTTTCGACAGCGCTATCGTATCGAACAATCTGGTATGCCCTTGTTTATCGACCAACTGGTTATTGGTGATGGATCTTCTTTGATGCTGGAGAGTTCAGTTGCGCTTGCAGGTAATACCGTTAGTGGTTTTTTGATCGCCGGTCCGATGGATGAAAAGATCGATCAGGCGGCATTATTTGACCAGTTGCATGCCTGTACTGATTTGTTGGATATGCAAAACTGTGCAGCTATTACCCTGGTCGGTGAATTTATCATTGGTCGGTACCTGGGCCATAGTGCCGAGCAGGCGAAACAGATTTTTATAGCCTGGTGGGGCTTATTAAGGCCAGCTGTTATCCAACGTAAAACCTGTTTGCCCAGGATATGGGCCACTTAAACACTAACAATAAAACTAACACTAACAAAAAGTATAAATAGAAGGTCGTAAGTATGGAACTGCTACCCAGAGAAAAAGACAAGTTGTTGGTGTTTACTGCGGCGCTATTGGCGGAACGGCGACTAGCACGCGGAGTAAGGCTAAACTATCCCGAGGCTATGGCCTATCTCGCGATGGAAATCATCGAAGGCGCTCGTGATGGTAAAACAGTGGCGGAGCTAATGTCTTACGGAAAAGAAATTTTGAGTGCTGATCAGGTCATGCAGGAAGTGCCAGAACTGATTAAAGAAGTGCAGGTAGAGGCTACCTTTCCAGACGGTACTAAACTGGTTACCGTACACAATCCGATTACTTAACCCGATTACTTAACCCAATTACTTAACCGGCGGGAGAAGAAAATATGATTCCTGGTGAATTGTTGGTTGCTGAGGGCGATATTGAGCTCAATGAAGGACGGCAAACTGTGCAGCTAAAAGTTGAAAATACAGGCGATAGACCGATACAGGTGGGCTCCCACTATCATTTTTATGAAACTAACCCAGCTTTGCAATTTAGCCGGGATATGTCGCTGGGTTTTCGATTAAATATACCCTCTGGTACTGCGGTTCGATTTGAACCAGGCCAGGCACGCAATGTTGAATTAGTGGCTTATGCGGGCAAACGCAAAATATACGGTTTTCGTGGTGAGATAATGGGTTCTGTGGATGATAAATTAAACCTTGGGCCGCAAGCGACCAGCCGCAAAGAGAATAAAAATGGCACGCTCAATACTAAACTTAATACTAAATTAAATAATAACAAGGATGGCGAGACATGAGTAAAATTGATCGCCAGTCTTATGCAGAAATGTTTGGCCCAACAACCGGCGACAGATTAAGGCTGGCTGATACTGCGCTGATTATTGAAGTGGAAAAAGACTTTACTACCTATGGTGACGAAGTAAAGTTTGGTGGCGGCAAGGTAATTCGGGATGGTATGGGACAAGGCCAGGCTAGCTGTGAAGACAGCGTTGATATGGTCATTACCAATGCAGTAATACTTGATCACTGGGGTATTATTAAGGCTGATGTCGGTATAAAAAATGGCCGAATTAGTGCTATTGGCAAAGCCGGGAATCCTGATATACAGGATAACGTTGATATCTTGATTGGCCCGGGTACCGAAGTGCTCGCTGGTGAAGGACAGATTCTGACCGCAGGTGGCATTGATGCCCATATTCATTTTATCTGTCCACAACAAATTGAAGAAGCATTAATGTCTGGTGTCACTACAATGCTGGGCGGCGGCACCGGGCCTGCTACTGGTACCAATGCAACAACCTGTACGCCAGGGCCGTGGAATATCGCTATGATGCTACAGGCCACAGATAATATGCCGATGAATTTCGGTTTTCTGGCTAAAGGCAATGCCAGTCTGCCGCTGGCGCTGGAGCAGCAAATGATGGCGGGGGCCTGTGGTCTAAAATTACATGAAGACTGGGGTACCACGCCGGCATCTATCGACAACTGCCTGAACGTTGCGGAACAGTATGATGTACAGGTTGCTATTCATACGGATACCCTGAATGAATCAGGCTTTGTGGATGATACTTTACAGGCGTTTAAAGGCCGTGCCATCCACACCTATCATACAGAGGGCGCAGGGGGTGGCCATGCTCCAGACATTATTAAGGCCTGTGCTGAGCTAAATGTTTTACCGTCATCAACCAATCCAACCCGTCCTTATACAAGAAACACCGTAGATGAACATCTGGATATGTTGATGGTATGCCATCATCTTGATCCTGCGATTGCTGAAGATGTTGCATTTGCAGATTCTCGTATACGTAAAGAAACTATTGCAGCTGAAGATATACTCCATGACCTGGGGGCATTCAGTATGATTGCCTCAGATTCTCAGGCGATGGGGCGTGTCGGTGAAGTGATCACCCGTACCTGGCAAACAGCGCATAAAATGAAACTTCAAAGAGGGCCATTAGAGCAGGATAGTGCTGCTAATGATAACTTCAGGGCGAAGCGTTATATTGCGAAATATACCATTAACCCGGCCATTACCCACGGTATTTCCCATGAAGTGGGTTCGATCGAAGTGGGTAAATTGGCTGACCTGGTATTATGGAAGCCGGCATTTTTTGGATCTAAACCTTCGCTGATTATTAAAGGTGGGTTTATAGCTGCGGCTGCCATGGGTGACCCCAACGCTTCAATTCCGACACCACAACCGGTACATTATCGCTATATGTTTGGCGCATTTGGTAATGCACCACGCCAGACTTCAGTTTCCTTTGCTTCGCAAGCCGCTATTGATGCTGGCTTTGATACCAGGCTGGATATTAGTCGGCGTATAGTCGCCTGCGCCAATACCCGGACTATTACCAAAAAGGATATGTTGCTTAATGACTGGATGCCAAAAATTTCAGTCGATCCGCAAACCTACGAGGTTAGGGCTGATGGAGAACTATTAACCTGTGACGCGGCTGAAATATTGCCTCTGGCGCAGCTTTATAATTTGTTCTAACAAAATTATTAGCATGGGAAAAACGAATCGGATGATCCATTCAGTTGAAAAAGAACAGAGCGCTGCTCTTAAGGGCCTCGAGCAATTAGCAATGAGTAAAGAAAAATGAGCCTTGAATTAACTCGGCGTCTGGCCGTACATGAAAATACATCGATTGATGATGAACTCACCCTGGATTATTTACAAAGGGAAAAGGGCCGTTTTCGCGCATTCACTAATAAGGATGTCGAAGTAAACGTTTTTTTACAACGCGGTCGTACTTTGGCGATTGGCGAAATATTGCAAAGCGCCTGTGGTCAAAATATTGCTATCGCTGGTGCGCTCGAAGAGGTAGCGATTGCCCAGACAGACGATTGGGAGAAGTTTTCTCGGGCCTGTTACCATTTAGGTAACCGGCATGTGAAGGTTGAGATTGGAGATCGCAGGTTGTGCCTTAAGCCGGATCATGTGCTGGAGGACTTGCTGGTGCTCATCGGGCTTAAGTTGAGCCATGAAAAGTCAGTCTTTGTACCAGAATCAGGTGCTTATGCCCATGTCCATGAACATCAGTGAAACTGCTTTTTTGCGCTTGTTGCAACTCAGTAGTGCAACGTTACCTGTGGGTGCCTATGCATTTTCGCAAGGCATGGAAACGGCGATCGAAAAATCCTGGTTAACTGATGCTAACAAGGTGTCTGAGTGGCTAGCGGTACAGATAACAGAATCGCAGGCGCTGGTTGATATTCCATTACTATACAGGCTGATGCTAGCGTGTAATGCTCAGCAAGATCAATCCTTGAAGTACTGGAACGCCTATGCGCTGGCCTGTCGTGAAACCAGTGAATTACGTCTTAATGATACTGCACTGGCGTTGGCGCTGGTTAGACTAGTAGAAAAATTAGATATATCGCTCAGGTTACCTGAAAGTCAGCTAAGCTACCTTACTGTTTTTGCAGCTGTGGCAGCATACTGGCAGATACCAGTGCGTCAGGCCGCGAGCGGTTATTTGTGGGCATGGCTAGAAAATCAGGTAGCCGCAGCAACCAAATTGGTGCCTTTGGGGCAGTTTCAGGCGCAGAATATACTGGCGGATTTGCTACAGCTCATTCCGCCGGCAGTGGATAAAGCAGAAAAACTCGAAGACCAGGATATAGGCGCATCTTTGCCAACATTGGCGATGATGAGCAGTTGGCATGAACGGCAATATTCCAGGTTGTTTAGATCCTGAATGTTGTGGTTCGATCGAAGCAGTAATATTTACGGCAATTCAAGTTATCATTTAATTTTTTTGGCAGCTTAACATTCACAAATCCAGGGGGAAAAATTGACAGCAAAACAAACATTAAGAGTTGGCGTCGGTGGGCCAGTAGGTTCGGGAAAAACAGCGCTGCTTAAATCGTTATGTCTACGCTTACGAGATGTCTATGATATCGCAGTAGTTACAAATGACATCTACACCCAGGAAGATGCGAAATTCCTAACGGCAAACAACGCCTTAAGTGCAGACCGAATCATTGGGGTAGAAACGGGTGGCTGTCCACATACGGCGATTCGTGAGGATGCTTCAATGAACCTTGCGGCCATTGAAACTCTACATGAACGTCATGATGCATTAGATGTGGTTTTTGTCGAGAGTGGTGGTGATAATCTAAGCGCGACCTTTAGTCCTGAGTTATCAGACCTGACACTCTATGTAATAGACGTCTCTGCAGGCGACAAGATTCCGCGAAAAGGTGGGCCAGGTATAACCCGCTCAGATCTATTGATTATAAATAAGATAGATTTGGCGCCGATGGTGGGCGCATCACTCGAAGTAATGGATCGTGATGCTAAATTGATGCGGCAGGATAAACCTTTTATTTTTACCAATCTTAAAACCAATATCGGCCTTGAGAATGTTGCAGATTTCATTATTCAAGAAGGCATGCTTCAAGGTGATGGTGCCCCTGGTTAGGGCTCATAGTCGCCCTTAAGGGGTTTAATCTGAACTACCGACCCTCCCAAGAATTGCTGGATAACCCTGAAGACAATGGCTGTCTCATCAGGGTTATCCTGGATTGTGGCGAATCTTGCCTCGAGCGCTGCCCTAGTATAGCTGCGGCTGTTTTTTTAGACCTTAGGCTGTTATCGAGAAATACCTGAAGCGCCTCGATCAATGCTCACATCATTCCTGTCTCTTAATGCGTTACTCACTCCTTGTCCGCAGCGGCGAATATCGTTCATTACGATGGAGCCCCAATCTTGATCCCTGGAGGCCCTGTGTGTCAGGGTGGTGGTTTGCTGTCAATGGTCGCGATTATCGACGGCGATGATTTTTGGAAATGAGCCATTTAATTTCATCGCCTTTAATGTAGCCGCCAATTTGGGTACCAGGTGGCTATGTTTTTCATGCAGATAGATATAATGGGATACCTTAGCTAACGTGTCTTCGCTCAAGCTTAGTTTCTGGCCCTGAATGTTTGGGAATTTGATGCCTAAACCGCGTATAAACAGGATGCAATCTACGCGTTGGTCTCGCAGCATATAAGCCAGTTGCTGCACTTTTCTAACCCCCACAGGAAATGAACTCGGTGGTAGGTTTTTTTCTATTATTTTCATCCCCCTTAGCCAGCCAACGGATTTGCCTGATAAGGCATTCCACCCATCGGATAAATCGAAGGGGGCGTGGGAAATGGCAATAATCTCGATAGTGAAGATTGCTTCTGGGACTCGGAGAAGGTTCGGGTATTGTGTTTCAATTTCTCGGCTTCTAACCAGCTCGCCATCGAAAAGTCCTTCCCCTGTCATTTTCAGGCTTCTTGCATAAGGTAGCCTGACAATTTTAAGTTCATATCCGTTTCGGTCAAAGGCGGTCCTTATTACCTCGCTTACATGGGCTGTAGCGGTATTATTTTTAGAAATTTCCAGGCCAACTTCTGGTCCGGCGAGCGTTAAGCGCGGATTTGCGAAGCTGGAAGAAGAAGTCATAGAAATTAGTAATGTCAATAAGATGTGAGTGCCTAGCAGGAACCTTCTGATGTTTATAGGGCTAAAGGGGGCTGGCATGTGGGGCCGAGATATGGCGGAGCAGAACGACATATATCCAAGTGTTATTACAGAACTTGTCAATATTATAGGCGATAAAAATTTTGAATGCTCGTGGTTCCTGATAGTAATGTTGTAATAGATATAGCTTATTAGGTTTTGCAATAACAGACGCTGTTCTAAGGTGTAAGCCGTGTTTAATAGTTTAAGGTTTTTCATATTTACACAGCTTTCCACCTACTCTCCTTATTAGTTTGTAATTAGGTAGACTGTATTTGTAAAAAATCCAGGCGTTATATAATTGGATTGTTGGGTGAAATTGGTTGGCAGTTGCAATAGATACAGGCTGTTGGCGATCGAATAATGTCTGATAGGTGTAAGCCAACGAATGGATGGGTGCCTGGTGACATAGGCCTCAATTTGAAATTCTATATGTTTTTTGTTTTTGAACAGTCAATTTACTAGCTGTCCTTTTAGCTCTGTTTAGTTCGGTTGGGCTAAAGATCTGTTTTTGATATTTTTTTTTGGTTTTTTCTTTACCTTTTTTATAGCCGTCTATACTCCTCGTATGATCATCTTAAACGGTGCTATTAAAATGCCGGATAATTATGCTGAAATACCACTTAGGTACTTGTTTAATACTACGGTGTTTGTATTTACAATTATGGAATTTAAGCTATGAGATTTCTAAGAAATATACTTTTAACTATCATTTGCACGCTATTCGTAATACCCACATCATGGGCAGAAATTGAATTTGCAGGGTTTATGTCGGTGGGTGGCGGTCAACTAATTGATGACGATGAAATTGACGAATATGTTGGCTTTGATGGTAAGTGGAAATCAGACCCTGATACGGTGTTTGCATTGCAGATTTCTGCTCCCATTAGTGACCGACTCTCTGCCACGGGTCAACTGGTAGCAAAGGGTACGAACGATTATAACGTAGAGGCCGAATGGGCTTACTTAAGTTATGCAGTCAATGATCAATGGGATATCAGAGCGGGGCGGTTTCGTATCCCGTTTTTTAAATACTCAGATTTTATTGATGTTGGTTATGCATATCCTTATATCCGCCCACCCAGTGAGGTATATCGGATCTTATTCACTAATCTTACTGGTGTTGATACCCTGTATAATACGTCCTTTGGTGATTGGCAGGCCAGTTTTCAATTCTACTATGGTCGGCTTGCCGCTTCTGTCGAGGCACCAGGTGAAACCATAGAGTTTGACCTGGCAAATTTGATGGGTATTAATATGTCATTTAGCTATGATTGGCTTACTCTATCATTGAGTCATAGTTACGGGCCTGAAACTACCATCCCTACACCTTTGGCTTTTACTGCCCCCCCCCCTGGTGCGCCAGCTGGTACTCCGGCGTTGTTTGATGCATTAGCTGGTTTCCCAACTGTGGTGGAGGCGTTAGATTTTAATAATGAAATGACTTCCTTTACCTCTGTAAGTATTAATATTGACTATAACGACTGGCTACTTGATGCGGAATACACTGAGCTTAACCATAGAGACCAGGCATTTCTTAGCTCTGATGAAGCCTGGTTTTTCATGGTCGGTCGAAGGTGGGGTGATTTTACCTTCCATATAACCTACGATATTAAAGAGCCTAATTTACGTCTAGGTTTTCTTGATGTTATACCAGATGGTGTAAACGACCAACTTGACGGTCTAAAAGCCCTTATTGCTGGTCAAATAGTCGACCAGGAAGAAAATAATACACTTACTTTTGGGGTGAGATATGAGCTTGCCGCTGGCGCTGCGTTAAAAGTCGAATATGCTGAAATCGAACTACAACCGTTTCAGGCGGGTCCAGAACTAAAAGGTAGTTTGTTGAGCTTTGCAGTGGACATAGTTTTTTAAAATAAATTTCAAATATCTTTAAAATGAACAAAAAATTTACAATATCATGTGTGGAGATTAGAAGATGAAAAAATCAACGGTATACCAGGTATGCATCCTTCTGACGACAGCATTGTTTTTTAACCTGCCTGTCAACGCTGAAATGGCTGTAATAGTTCACCCCAGTAATTCAGCATCTTTGGATAAATCGGTTATATCTAAGATATTTCTCGGAAAAACTAAAAAATTTCCGGGAGGCGGCGCGGTTGTACCTCTAAACCAGGCGGAAGGGTCTGCTCCTCGGGAAGCTTTCAATCAAAATGTGCTTAGTAAAACATCGGCACAACTTAAAGCTTATTGGTCGAAACTAGTTTTCACGGGAAAAGGAACGCCGCCTAAAGATGTTAGTGTCGGAGAAGCTAAATCGTTAGTCGCTTCTAATCCGAATTTCATAGGTTATATAGACTCTGCAGAAGCAGATGCTTCTGTTAAGGTGGTTATGTCATTTTAGAGATTATGTGCAGCTTCACTTGCTAACGATAGTTCTCGTCTGTATTCGTAATGGAGATTTCCATGCCGCTCTATCGGTTGCATCTTCGTAGGTACGAGTCCAGCAGTTAATAAATCATGGCGCTAAATTCGGTTCAGGTCTGGCGGTTTTTGGGGCCAAATAGCGCTCATGGTTATATAGTTGATTTGGTCCTGTAGCCTGTGTTTTCTTGCTACATTCTATTGTTACATTCTATTTCATAGCTTGGTTTTCTCCGCTTCGTTTTTACCTCTTGTTTTTGTCCTGCGTTTTTTTTCTTTTGTTTTCTCCCTGATGTAGTTCTCCTGGGTTTTTATCTATGGCTATTTCTAATGGTTAGTTACTTGTTCTAATGAAAACCAAAATAAAATTGGTTGGTTGTTGGTGGCAGTTGTCTGGGGTATAGATGTTTCTTTCGATTGTTTTTATTGTGGGTTATTTCATACCGATATATATAATATCAAAATAATTCTTTCTATGTGTGGACCGTGTAATTATCTTATCTATACTCAAATTATCTTCTGGCTGAGTTGCTTGGTATAAAGTGTATTACTAAAGCGCAGGCCATATGCAGATAAAGCCAGGTGGGTAGGTTGCTCTACCTCTGACCTATCGTAATTGTTAGGAATCTATTTCTAAGCGGAAGGAGAATACCCGTGACAGCAAGACATACTAAAACGATACTATTATTAAGTTTACTATTTACGGCAATATCAAGTTATGGTGAGATAACCTACAACGGTTTTTTGTCGGTGGGTGGCGGTCAGCTTATTGACGATGACGAGATAACTAGCTACGCGGGGTTTGATGGTAAATGGAAGTCGGATCCTGATACGGTTTTTGCCTTGCAAATTTCGGCGCCGCTTAGTGATAAGCTCAAGGGCACGGCACAATTCATAGCCAAAGGCTCTGATAGTTATAATGTAGAGGCTGAGTGGGCCTATGTTACCTACAATATCAGTGATCAATGGGATGTCCGGGCTGGGCGGCTTAGAGCGCCGCTTTTCAGCTATTCAGATTTTCTTGATGTCGGCTATGCCTACCCATTTATACGTCCACCTACTGAGGTTTACCGAATATTGTTCACCACAATAACTGGCGTAGACACCTTGTATAACACCTCGTTCGGCAACTGGGATGCAAATTTTCAGTTCTATTATGGACGGCTTGATGCATCCACGTTTTTAGCGGGGGAAGAGCTTTTCTTTGATTTGGCGGACTTTACGGGTGTGAATGCGGTGTTCACCTACGATTGGTTGAGCTTTCGCGCCACCTATAACCTGGCACCAAAATTGACTATTCCATTGCCTGCAGCGGCGCGAGGTCTGCTCGATGCTATAGCAGGTTCAGGTTTCCCGACGGTTGCTGAAGCACTAGACGTTGTTGACGAAACAGGCGCATTTTATGGTGTGGCTATGAATATCGATCTTCATGATTGGTTGTTAAGCGTTGAATATACCGAAGTTGATTTTGAAGACCAGTCGCTATTTAGTGATGATGAAGCCTGGTACTTTCTTGTTGGTAAGAGAATGGGTGATTTCACCTATCATATTACTTATGAGTACCGCAAACAAACACCTGACCTTGGCTTTCTGGATGGGTTCGCTGATGATTCAGTGATTGCTCTGTTGGGGGGCTTGCCGCTAAAACCAACGGTTCTAGCATCTGTGAGACAAGCAGAAAATAATGTCCTGACCTTTGGTGTGCGATACGACTTCACCCCAGGTGCCTCATTGAAAGTTGAGTTTGCGGATATTGAATTTGAAAACCTGAACCAGGACGGTACATTAATTAGTTTCTCAGTTGATGTGGTATTTTGAGTAGCCAGGGTTAATCATGAATAAGACATTACTATGTTGTTGTATGGTGCTTGCCTGCATTATGTTCACGGGCTCATGTGCAGCAAAAACCGCTATCATTGTCCATCCGGGCAATAGTATTGGATCTGATAGGGGTGCCATTTCAAAAATATTTCTGGGCAAATCAAAAATATTTTCTGACGGTAGCAAGGCCGTGTCCATTAATATTTGTGATGATGACCCCTTAAAAAGTGAGTTCGAGAAAAAAGTATTGAATAAAACCAATGCACAGCTAAAGGCCTATTGGTCAAAGTTTGTATTCACTGGCAAAGGCTCACCACCCAAAGTTACCTCAGCTGCCGAGTTAAAATTGACGTTGGCAACAGGTCCAACCTTTATCGGTTATATCAATACCATAGACCTTGATAATAGCGTGAAGAATTTACCAACTTTTTAGAACCAATTTTTATTACCAGTGCTGGAATATCGAAACGAAATTTTGCTAGACAACCAGACCACTGGGTTAATCAGTTAATACAGCTTATAACGGAGACCTCATTATGAGAGATATAACATTTTTTCGAACCGGGTTTTTTCTAAAAGTGACCCTTTCAGTGTTACTGTTAATCCCGGCTTACTCTGCCTTTGCAGAGATAGCGGTTATCGTTCATCCAAGTAATGGTACGGCGATGGAGAAAGGCGTAATTGCCAAGATTTTTCTTGGTAAAACTAAAAAATTTCCTGGAGGTGGTACAGCTGTACCTATGAACCAACCAGAAGCATCTGCAGAACGAGCCGCGTTTAATAAACAGGCGCTCAATAAAACCTCTGCGCAGTTAAAAGCCTACTGGTCTAAGCTGGTATTTACTGGTAAAGGTACGCCCCCCAGAGAAGTTGATAGCGGTGAGATGAAATCTCTGATTTCAGCTAATCCCAACCTGATTGGTTATATTGATGCAGCGCAGGCTGATGATAGTGTTCGCGTCATTCATAAATACTAAAACCGGTGTTGATATTTACCTTTCTATTTCTATTTAGCGGCAATCATTCGCAGTAATCAGCAGTTGTTAGTGCTGATTACTGTAAGTGATTGTCCCCAGCGTTTCTTTGTTTGGGTTTATCAAAATACGCTCAAAAAACAAAAATCGTAAAATCGTAAAATCGCAGTGTCGTAATGAAAGTTAATTGAGCCTGGTGCATAGTCTGTTTGAGTATCGTAGGCTTTGCTGTAGTTCATTTTGCTAGTTTGGTTTTTGATATAGTCCGCTCTGTGTACGATAAATAAACCTCTCCCTGTTCGTTGCTGCAATTACCAAGCAAGTTATTCATCTAGTCGCAGCATATTTTAATCTTCAGTTTCGTTATTAATTTGCATTATTGGCATCGATAAACGCTTGTTGCATTGTAAGTCGGGCAATGTTGGTCCAGCGCTCATGGTTAGCAGTGTAGTGTTATGGTATTCCTTGAAGGTATCATCTTGTTGAGGGCAAGTGGCCAGGCTCTAGTATAAGTAGGTATCTGGTGTGCTCGCTAGGGTGTTTTTCTATACGCCCAACCTTTATTATCCTAAGTAAACGTTGCTGTTATTTTTTCAGTGCCGAGTCGATAGAATAAGGGCTAATGGTAAATTGGGTTGAAGGTGCCGGTTTTATGCAACTCAATTTCTGTAACTTGTTTGATTGAATATGAACTGCGCTACTTGTGTTTAATGCTCGCTGTAATTGTTTAATTTACACGGTGCTGGGTAACCGGGGTTGTGCTTTTTCCATTAACGCCATTTAGCAATGGTTGAAGCAAGCGTCTTGTAAGTAACCGGTTTCGCCAAAAAATCATCCATGCCGCATTCTTTGCAACGGCGTCGGTCCTCATCAGAGGTGTTGGCGGTAACCGAGATGATGGGTAATGCTGCTTCTTTGCCAGACAAGTTGCGAATTTGACGGGTTGCTTCAAAGCCGTCCATGACTGGCATTTGACAATCCATCAACACCAGGTCTATCTTTTGGTTACGAACAACCTCCAAAGCGATACTGCCGTTTTCTGCCACTATGGGATCTAGTCCCATTTTTTCTACCATGCGTTTGATAACCAGTTGATTGGTTAAATTGTCCTCGGCAATGAGGACCTGGTTTATTTTGGAAATTACCGCTTCCTTTTCGGTATCTTCTACTGGTGTAATGACTCTGACATCTGTGGTGATGTAGGTTAACTTCACCTGAGTTCCCTGGCCTTCGGTGCTTTCTATCGCCATTTCTCCCTTTAATAACTCCAGTACCTTCGTGCAAAGCGCTAACCCAATGCCCAGTCCACCGTGGGCCCGACTAGCGCTCTGGTCGATCTGCCTGAAAGGTTCCATAACCTGTTTGATCTTAGAGGCGGGCATACCAATACCTGTATCGCTGATGGTAATATTTAGCTTCGATTGCTTGTCGGTTTGCTGTTCGACTGAAGTCGAAATGGTGAGCGTGCCACTGTTGGTAAATTTGATTGCGTTATCTAATATTAAGCCAAGTGCTATACCGTGTTTTTCTTCATCAGAGCATATTTCAAGATTATTTAAAGACCCAGTTTCTATAACTGTAGTGAGGTTTTTGCGGGTGATTTCTTTTTCCCTCTGTTTGATTGCGGTATTCAAACATTCCTGTAGCGAAAAATAGCGTTGATTTAGCTGGGTTCGTTTTGACTGTAGTTCAGTAAAAGCAATGATGTTATTTACCAATCGCAGCATTTCTTCAGATGACTTGTTGACAGCGTCGAAATACTCATTGACATCAAGGCTAACTTCCAACTGTGATTGATCTGCCATTGTGTTAACAGAGTCTTCCAATAATGCAATGGAACCTGACATGCCATTGATAGGCGTTCTTAGTTCGTGGCTAATGGTTGAGATGAAAGTGTCTTTAATTTTGTTGCTTCTTTTTAGAAGTTTGTAATTTTCCTCAAGCGCTTCCTGGTTGGTTTTTCTTAATAATAAATTATCTTCTTTTTCGCATCTAACCTTGTTGCCCATGGTTAATGCCATGATGACACCAGTAAATATTAAACTGAGGAATAAACTGTTCAGCGTCCACCAATTAGTCGGTGCATAACCGGTGGATTCGAGCATATATATCGTGCCGGAGATGCTAATGGGGGTAAAGGCCAGTAAACCCATATAGGCTATGTTGTGCTTTAGTAACATGTCTCTAATCAAATAGACCTGAACCACAGCAAAAGACAAACACACTAAAAAGAAAGACCATAATATTAACCAGTAATTTGCCATGATGACCAACAGCGCATTAGCCAGATAGAAAATGATAAGACCCGTGTTAAATTTACTTTGTTTTGGATGTCGATTCGAAATGTCCAGAAAACTGCTGATAAATTGTAAGTAGCTTGCTGAAAAAAGGATTAATACCAGTGGCAGATGGTTAGCCAGGGCGTTGCTTACCCACCCAGCTAATGGCTGAATTGTCCCGGCAAGGAAACTTAGCAAGGTACTAAGCGTAGTAAACCAGATAACATAATGGTAGAGCATTTTTTCTCGCAGGGAGAAGGATAAGAGAATGTTGTAGAATAAGATCAAAATAAAAATATAGAAAAATACTTCAGATGAAGAAGCCTTTAAGGTGCGACCAATCAGCTTTTTATGTATAGAGATTAAACTAGTAGGCAGGCTTAAAGCGGTCCTGGAGTTTATTTTGAGATAGATTGTGACGGGTTCATTTACCGCATCCGGCAGGAAAAAAAGAAAATTTTTGTTGTTGATTTCCCTTTTATTGTAGTCGTGCAATAGACCTGATATGCGTGATTCATAGCGACCAGCCTTAGGACGAAATATTTCAACGTTTTCAATAGTCGGGTTTTCTAGTCCGAGAACCAGGTCCTTAATATACTTTTCTTCTCTTAAGTCCTGGTAGGATATTTTTACCCATATTGAAGCGCTACTAAAGCCAAAGTGAACCGTGTCTTTATTGGTCGAACGAAATTTTTGCTGGTTTTCTGGACGTAGAATGTCACTGATACCCAGGGTGGCAGTTTCATCAATAAAATATAGAGATTGCTGGCTGATATTAAGTAGGCTGTCCGTATCGTTAAAATGGATTAATTCAGAATATGCTGTGTTCGAGCTCACTAAAAGTGAAGTCAATAAAGAAATTAGGGTGAGTAACCTTATTGGTGTAATTTTAGCCGCAACAACCTCATGTTTTATTTGCACGCAGGCGAGACTGTCTAGTTTTGATCTGAGGCGGCGGATGTTCCCGCTGCATCTGCTCCATAACCGCTGCAATTTCACGCAGTTACAATGGACTCGTAAATTTGGCATTAGCATATGTGATACTAGTATTAAATTGGTAGTCATGAACTATCAGGGGTGCATGCAAAACCTGTTGGTTGATTAGTTCATTTATCAACCGGTGCTCTAAGTCTAGCAGACAATAGTAGTGCTAAAAGAAGTACATGGTGGTATTCCAGCGCCAATAAAACGCAGCTAATTATTGCGTAATTTGCCATTGCAGCTTTGTAATATGGAACGAGATATGCAGGATGGAACGAGATATACAGGATGAAACAACCTGCATAGTAGGTATCTGTTATGACATTATGTTTTAAGTGAGTTGATGTTATAACAAAATCATAGGGTTAAGTTGTTCTGTTCTACTAGTATGAACCAGAGAGGGTCTAGCGGGCTATTGTTTCTAAATGAACATCGTTTATATGAATGTCGTTTATATGAACATAGTAGGGCGTTAACCGTCGATGCATGCAGCTTAAAATCCCCTCGGCTGTACAAGATTTGTTTAGAGTCTCATATGTGTCTCGCAAGACGTTTATTGAAGTGGGTAGACTTTCCCGGACACAAAGATTCACATATTATTAACTTATCTAAAGAAGTGTCCGATTATGAAGCCCAAGATAAAAAGTCCCACCTATACACCTGAATTTCGTGCCAGTGCCGTTAAATTGGCGATAGAAACTGATCAGCCAAAAGCAGCAACTGCCAGAGAGCTTGGCATTAATATCAATACCTTGCATACCTGGGTCAATCAGTATCACAAGACTAGCCAACCGAACCCAACGCAAGTCGATGAAAAACATCTGTATGACCAGTTGAAAGAATTAAAAAAGGAAAATCACAA
>JAHRVQ010000032.1 GCA_019090615.1 Pseudomonadales bacterium
GTCTCATGATTCAAGTTTAAGATATCATAGTGAAGTTATAGGTCGATAGGACCCATTGAGATGAATTCACCTTTAAACTAATCCCACATACAGACATACCATGGTATTTTCAATTGTAATTTCAATTTGATTGCTAGAGATCTGGATACAACTAAAAATACTCTGGTATGTCTGGTATGTCTGGTATGTCTGGTATGTCCTCAGATAATTCCAGTTAATCAGCCCCTTTGGGGCTCGTTGTACACCAAACCCTTTGGGTTCTCTGTAATCGACTTCACTTCGTTCGGGTAGTGCAGAGCCAATAATTTCAGTTGTATCCATAGCCCATATTTTTATTGATTGAATCAATATGGCTAATTCCCAGGTAGGTTCCATTCTTTAGGCTATAGCTATCACTTTGAGGTTGGTGATAGAGGAAAGCAGAGTCCGTCTGAGGTGGAACCATCCAGTCCAGGTGATCTTCTGAGTCTTTCCTGGAGAGGTCTCATATCCAATCTGTACCTGTCACATTAGAACTTGACCAGTGATGAATAAAATCATTTCAGATGAATTCACCTTTAAACTAATCCCACATACCAGACGTACCATGGTATTTTCGATTGTAATTTCAATTTGATTGCTAGATGTCTGGAATCAGTAAAAATACTCTGGAATGTCTGGTATCGCTGGTATGTCTTCAGAATATCCCCCAATCAATCAGTTCTTTGAATTAGAAGCAAGTTTCACTCCCATGATTTCCTATAGACATAATAGTGTTGTTGGGATGGTTGGAAGTAATACTCAGGATTGTTTTGTTACAATCCACCTAAAATCCCATGATATTTTTAGATTTCTGATTTAATCAGTTTGATTTAAACCAATTAATCTGGCTAATTCCTGGATGGCTCCCATGGTTTAAGGTGTAGATATCACATTGAAACTAAAATTATTATCAATAAAAACAATAAGGTGATCTCATCCTTAATCAAATCCCACATGCCAAATAGGTTGTTGCAATTCAGGTAAAAATTGCCCTTGACTGCTGGATTTCATTTCCTGAAAATATTAGACTTGAAACCCGCTGACCTGTTTCATCTGAATCTATCACATCGAGATCCATCGATTCTGAAGCAATTTGAAGGTGTCTAACAGGAATAATCTGATATTCTGATTGAAGACACAGCTCCCATAATGACCAGTTCTAGAATCGAATCTGTAGGTCTGATAAATCATTTTGGTATTACAGGTGGATATCGGTCATCAAGTACCATGGATACCATAGTATTCTGGCTTTAAAGAATGAAACTGGATGATTTCATCTGATATCAATCCATAATACCATGGTATCTGTGGTATCTGAACTGCAAACCGAAACTGGGTCTTCATTAATATAAGTTTTTATTCCAACTAATATATTGATCAATAACAGAAATTTGGGTGAAATCAGCTCCGATTGAATCCCACATACAAGACATACCATAGCATTTCAGATCAATTGTCGATTTGACATTCGAATATGAAACTTCAGATGAATATCCCGAAATAAACCCCTTAGTATCCTGTTGGAAGTAAAATAAATCCAAATACCCCAACAAATCGAGTAAAGCCATTCCATCACATCATAAATACCAGAGCTATTTTTGCTTTTGGCATAAATATCAATGAAAGATGTGGAATTGGGCATGGGACTATTGCTGCCACATAAAAAACAATAGGACTCAAGGTGTCTGAATTATATAAAATGACCTTGAACAAATCAGACAAACTCTATCATCGCTCGTGTTGGATGAAACAGACGATGAATCATAAGCAATATATTTCCGATGAGTAGATAACAACTACTGGATCTATACCACCTATGATGAAATTGATTAAAACCATTTATTAAGAGGACGCACGACTTGATCTTCCCATTGATGACATTATTTGATGGGGTATAAGAGCAAGAATAAATCACTAAAGATAAAGCGTGATATGTTGATATAGCAGGGTGGTCTCCTGTACTTCGATCTGTTGGATCTAGCAATCAGCTAGCCAATTGGTCAGGAGTTACTCAAAAAGGACAGTGGATAATAGTCGATGATAGATTGAGATGGGGATAATATTCCATCGAAGGGATGTGCATTAGTCGTAGTGGCATATTGATAAGTAATCAGAATATTTCAGGATGATTTGAAAGATTTTGTTTTTTATTGATATCATGCTTACGTCCTCAGCTGTGCCCCAAATATATTGAACCCATTGAGCTTATCCAGCAATCAAATTGATGGAGATTGCTTTGGAGTTCTTTGATTGGATTTTTGTGCTGATCATACTGACAATACTGTGGAATCCCTGATTATAAATCCCTTGCGCTGTTATCTGGTTAGCTACCAACAAAAATACTAAGGTGTATCTGATGCTATTGGATGAGATTGAATGTCATTTTCCCCAAATATTCGAATTGAAACCTGCTGAGCTGTTTGATCTGGCTCTCTCGTGTTGATATCCATGAATTCTGAGGCAATTTGAAGCTGTCTGACATGATTAATCCGGTATTCTGATTGAATACACAGCTCCCATAATAACCAGTTATCAAATCGAATCTATATAATTAATCTTCATTTTGGTATTACAGGTAAGGGTCAGTCAAAAGATACCATGGATACCATAGTATTCTGACCTTGAAGAATAAACCTGGATGAATACGCCTGATATCAATCCAAAATACCATGGTATCTGTGGTATTTGAATTACAAATTGGACGTTGATTAATATGAGGGGGGTTGAAAGCAGTAATAATAAGGTCAGAGTAGTGTTGCTATGAACTCCTAGAATAACCCCTTACCTTTTTTGATTTATTTTCTACCAATGGATCTCGATTTTTCGGCTTTAATCAAAAACACTGCCAATAATATTGGGTACATGACCTAATCATTGGGGCAGATTGGGCCATTAAAAAAATATTTTCAAAAAATTTCAGAAAGAATAATGGCAGTTAGCCTTTTTTACCAAGGTTATCCAAATGTTCACGCTTTAATTTGGCGTAATAGGTGCCAGCACCTGCTTTGGTTAATTTAACTCTATGAGACTGAAATTCCAAAATGATATCTTTTCGAGCTATACCATCCTTACCAAACATTTCACTGAACACAATCCTGGCATTATCCATTTTGGTGGGTTCATTTATGGACTTGACGATTAAACCTTCATCCTGAGTCTTGCAATCAACTTCAGAAGATTGTGCTGAATCATCGCCTGAAACGGAATCTGAAGGTGTAGAAGCTGGTTTTGAATCTACACTGGATGATTTGTCAGATCCATGAGTGGATTGGAATCTACCATTTTTATCACGCTTTGAAAAAATGCTCATTTATTGATCACCTTTAATGGTTTGTTGGAATTCATCGACTTTGGTCTTAATTGTGATGATCAAATTTTCAGTTTTTTTAGCAGATAGAGACTCACATCCAGCTGTATTTTCCAGATGCATCCCTATTAACTCAGTGATATCAGTGTCTTCTGAAGTTTGAATATCTTCCAGAACGAATTGGGTGATTTGGTCGATGTCTTTTGCTGAAATTGGTTGATATTTGATCATGGGGCACACCATCGACCCTTTTTTGGTTTAGGACAACGGGTGAAACTTGGCGGTTTTTTAATAATACTCCGCGAGTTGAGTAACTTGAAAATGGGGGGTATTTTATACCCAAATGATGTAGGCTCTTTCAGCCTAGTATCGTGGCATATTAGTTTAAGATGTAAGTACCCCTTTGGTCATCTTAGCTTCGTATGGTTTGAGTACTAAAGAATGTATCAGTAGCGAGCGGTATTAAATTGGTCTCGAAACTAATTTATTTTAGCTGATCATTTGAGCATTTGGTTCTAGCGGATTATTTTTTTGCGCTACAAGAAGGAGTGTTATATGAAAATTTGTAAGTTCAACAGTTTCTTATTAGGAGCAATCATAGCGTTGACTGGTTGCGGTCAGAATGAACTTATGGAGGCCATAAGTGGAGTGCCAAATGTACAAATAAGTACTAGTGGCAACATAGTGCAACGACTGCAAATATGCCATTATGTCTTGGAAGATCAAGTAGACGTGATGCTAGTGGAGCTTAATAAACACGATTTGGACCAAATTTATACTCCAACGTTCATTGACAAAGTTTGCAAGAATGACCAGTCACAGCCCAGTGGAAGAACAATTCTCGGTTCGATTGAGGCTGAAGGCTTATTTGATTTTCTAAAAAATGCAGGGCAGAACTATCACGTGAAATTGGAATGCCATCGAAATAAACTGGATATACATACTATTGAGGTCGGATCAGGGTATAGAATTGTTAACTGTGAAGGTACAAATGTGATAAGTACCAACGACCTATCCAAAATGAAATTATCTATCCTAAGTTCTATTGCTACAACAGGCGAATTTAGATAGGCTACATTGATGTCTTTTGCTTTAGGTTTAATTGGCTGTGTCTTAACAATATTTGGTCTTCTAGAGGGTTTTTCTGATAACGATAGTAAAAGAAAATTTACTAATATTATTTTACATACGGATGATTCTACTAGTTTTCTTATCAATACATATCTAGGCAGCTTTGATAGATTGTTTGCTTGTGATCAATTCCCAGGCAGCATGTTTACAGCAAAATTCTTTTTTCGATCGATGTTTGTTTCGTTGTGCGTACTTCTGACTGTCTTATTATATTATGAGTCTCGAAATGGATATGTTCTGTTAGGCAACTTTCCAGAAAATCCATCTATTCTCTTGAAGTTTTTTCTCTACATTTTACTTTTTAATGTGGTGATAGACTATTTTTCGATAGTGGAAACCAGATGTTTGCTTGATTTTGTTTCGAAAGGCGGTATTGGTCAAAGTTGGTTCAAGATAATTGTGGTCGATCTTTTGCTTACAGGCTTGATTTTTCTAGTTCCTGTTTTACTCGTAATCGGGGTGATTTTTCCACTTGTAATTGGCTTTGATTTTCACGAGATCATCGCACGGTTTAGTGGCGAATTTTGGAAATTGATCCGGCTTCTTACGTATGAGTCTATGCATCAAACCCCTGTGGCTAAAGTGTCAATGGGTGTGTTTTTTTGGACTACATTTGCCAGTACGCTCTGGGTAATTGTCTACGTTGGGGTAACTAGAGTGACAGCCATTTTTCTGAAGGTTGTAAATATACAATGGGCTATTCCAGTGGCGAAACACCCTTATATTCTTGCTGGTTTATGCGTCTCTTTTATCATCTTTGTAATGGCTCTAATATATGAGTTACTTAAATTCCTATTTTAAAAGATGGGACATTATCCTTATATCGTTCATCTTATATTTCCTAGATGTTCAAAGCCTCAATTTAAATCACCTCAGTAGTGCGCAATCTCTTTTTATTAAAATAGAAATGTTTATATTTTATTGGCTTTCTCTTCGTGTCTTAGAAAGTTTTTTAATAGGGGTGGGTTTATTTCCCCGCTTTATCAGCAGGCTCGTTTGTTATGGTATTCTTGTAAACCTATTGATTGCCCAAGCTCTCTACTATCAGGTTTTTCGAAGAAAATTTGATATCAATGCAATTTTAAATATAGTTGAAAATTTCGAATACTGGAGTCTATTTGCTACGGAAACCTTTAACTACCTTTATTTACTAATCCCATTGTTGTTTCCTTTGGTACTTTTATGCATAACTGCCGTGGCAAGTACGACGCTAGATAAGAAAGACCAGAAGTTTACTACCTTTGTCATGGTGGTTCTAGCTGTGGCTATACTTATCCGTTTAGCAGCGTATGGTAGTCCTAGTGATGGGAGTGTACTTGCGTTTTTAACTAGGGATATGTTTCCTGCAGGCGTGTTTGTCGTACGCAACGCAGGCGAGACGACCACTCAACCCACAATTATCCAGAAGGAATCTAGGAGCATTTACGTTGCTGCCACAGATTTCTCCCCTAATGTTTTAATTGTTTTGCTCGAGTCTGTTAGGAAAGACTACTTCGAAAAGTATATATTGAATCAAATTCCAACTTCGTTTACTGAGCAAGCTGCTAACTATGAATACGTGTATGCGTCGTCACCCTCAACTGTGCTGTCACTTAACGATGTCTTTGGGAGGGGGGTTAGTTGTCCTTCATGTAAAGAATCTGTTATCCGCTTAGTTCAAAATTCAGGCATAGAGACTATGTATTATTCTTCACATTGGAATGATTGGAGTGTCGGTGGTAGGCAAGCTTTTCAGCTGCTTGATTTTGACTACTCCTCCGTAGTCGATTACCCCGACATAAGAATGGGAAGGCCTGATAGTGATACTTTAAGGTTGGTAAAAAATTCAATCGACTCTCTTGGTGAAAATAAGCGATTTCTTTCTATTATTCATCTTAATGACACGCATTACCCTTACCATGAGAATTGCTATGGACCAATTTCGCTAAAGAAAGCTCAACATTGTTATGAATTGTCTTTGATTGGTCTTGGTGAAAAGATAAGTGATTTTCTCCGGTATCTGCAACGCCTGCGGCTGCTCGATAGAACGGTGATTATTATAATTTCCGATCACGGTGAATCTTTTGGGGAGAAAGGCTATTATTTTCACGGTAGCTCTCTGTCGGATGCTCAATTAAAAATACCCTTACTTGTCTACTTTCCACAATCATTCCTCGAATCACTTTCTTCAAGTGCATTTCAAAACGCGGTAGCAAAGGTTGCGACCCCTGTCAGTGCAATGGATATCGCACCGACTCTGTTGGATATTTTTAATATAGAAAGTCCGAATTATTTTGGAGAAAGTTTGTTTCGTTCGGATCTCAGCGAGCCTGTTTTATCCTATTTATTGGACGGTTCGTACTTTATTGTTGATCGGGTGTCTGGGTGCAAAAAACACTTTGACAAATATAATGGGTCTAATTCTACTTTCAGCATTTATGGGACTAAAACAAAACGGAGTAAAAACTGCGCGCCTCTATTTGGCAGATAGGGCCTGAGGAAGTTAGCGTTCATTTGCCTAATTCATCACCCCCATGATAAATGGCTGACCGCATTGGCGCCTGGGCAAACTTCTCTTTCCATAATCGCGGCGTGAGGGCTTCAACATTGCTGGCTGGATGCAGGTTAATACGCTGTAGTACATCCACCAGATAAACATAAGGGTCGATATCCTGTATTTTGCAGGTACTGATCAAGCTCTGGATAATACCCACATGCTCAGCGCCAAGTTCCGTCCAACAAAAGTTCCAGTTCTTGCGCCCCATCGGGATGGGTCGTAATGCGCGTTCAATATAATTGGTATCCATTGGCACATCAGGGTCTTCCAAAAAAACCTTCAGTTTAGCCTGACGATGCAACATATAGCGGACGGCCTTAAGCAGCGGGTTATCCGGCAATAACTCCTTATTGTTCAACTGGTTTTCACACCAGGCAAAGAAGGCATTGACCACGGGCGCACTGTATTTCATCCGCCAGTTGCGTTTTTTGTCGCCGGTTAATTGCTTTTGCTTGATCACAGCTTCAATCGCATAAAGTTCTCTGATGTGTTGCAGGGCGGTGGCGACAAGCGCTGGCTCAACGTCCTCTGCAGTAATAAAATGCCGCCGGCCGTGGACCCAGCACTGCGCATGGATAACGCCTTCCTGCGCCTCGGTATAGCACGCATAGGCGACATAACCATCAGAGATTAAGGTGCCCTTAAAGCCCTCCGCCAGTACTTGCTCAATATGCGCTTTGGCGCGACTATTGGCATAGGTGAAGACAATTTCACCCTGGTCACCACACACCGGCCAAAACCAGCCCGTTTTCATTTTTCCTTTGCCGGATCGACGGGACTTCACCGGGGTTTCATCCATGGCCAACACTTTGCTGCGCAAGATGTTGCGTAATTGCGCTTCGACGATCGGCCTCAGTAGTTCGATACTGCGGCGGGTTAAATTAGTCAGTGTTGCGCGGCTTAGCGCTATACCCGCTTGCTGTAGTCGTTGATGTTGGCGGTATAAGGGCAAATGATACATAAACTTATCAACCAGCATACCGGCCAGAAAGCTTACATCCGCCAATGACTGATCAAACACGCCACCCGGAACCAGAGTGTTGATGACAGCTTTACTGTCTTTACGTTTAATGACTTTGTGGTCATAACGTAAGACCACATAACTGGCAGGTCGCTGAGCTAATCGATGGACACTTTTGTTGCCAATCACTTCGTATTGATCTGCGTCAGGGCCACTGAGTTCGGGCGAGGCAACTTCAATCACTTCAACCGGCACTGTTTCATCAAACCGCAGACCACTGTCCGTCACACAATCACTGCCGCGTTTTTTGCTGGCTTTGCCGCGCTGATAAGTAATCGTTTCCAGTGGCACTGGTGCCGTTTTCGGCGCTTCGCCCAATAGACCATCGAGTAATAACTGGTCAGGGTTTTCATCTGCTAAACGACGTTCTGACTTGCTACCGAACATCTGTTTCTGGAACCAGGCCACTTGCCGTTTGAGATTTTCAACCTGGCTTTCCAGCACCTGAACCTGCCCTGCGGTGGCCGCGTTAGCATCTTTCAGTTCAGCATAACTTGGCTGTTGGTTGGTGTCTTTTGGCATGCCGGGATTATAACAAACACTGCCTGTTTTTACCGCTTGAATCGCTTATATTGTCGACTATTTTCAAGGTCAATGCCCTCCAGCAATAGCTTTAATTGCATCCAGTCCAACAGGGTTTTACCGGTCGCATCAGGCTTGAAATTAAACTGCCCCTGGACCAGCCGTTTACTCCAGATACAATATCCGCTGCGATCAAAATACAGGATTTTAACCTGCGTCTGGCGACGATTAATAAACACAAATAGCTGCCCGCTGAGTGGGTCCTGCTGGAGTTGATGTTTGGCGAGACCAGAAAGCCCATCATACGACTTTCTCATATCCGTTGGTGTGGTACATAACCAGACTTTGACCTGACCCTCAGGGAAAAACATCAGGCTTGTTTCAGATTGAGTTTAATACCGTCACCCAAATCAAGCTCGATATGCCAGCGCACGGATGGATCAATGGCAACCACGCTGGTGATATCAATCATGTTGACAGCTTCTGGCGTCGCGGATACTTCAAGCCGCTTGCGCCATCGATAGAAACTTTGATACCGAATCCCTTGTTGCTCGCAAAAAGTACTTACAGGCAAGTTTGAATCTGCTTGCTGGTCAATGATTTTTTGCCAGTCTGCTTCGGATCGATATAGCCGGGTTTGTGGTTTCATAAATGCGCTCCTCAATGTGAAACGCAAAGATACTGATAAATTATGTTACGGGGTAGAACGGTGCGGAATGAGCGCTAACCTGAGGAAGCATTGAAGTAATTTGTCTCAGAGAACATACCAGAGATACCACAGTATTTCAGACTAATAAATCAAAAGAAGAAGATCCCTTCACATTTCAAACAGAAAATAACACAGTATCATCAATATTCGCCCAAAAGCCGCCATTAAAAGGTAGAGATGTTAACGCCACCCAAATACTGCGGTTATTTGCCGCTGAGTTTAATGCGGGCTGTAGGTCATTAAGAATAGTCATTATAAACCACATTTTCTGAAGAACGGTCAAGTATCACAATTGTAGATGTTCGTTGAAATTTTGGACACCGTGACGTGGTGATCCTTTTGATGGTCAATGACTGTCATGCTGCTAATCTGCAGGCTTACAGACTGTTGGGCTGATTGCTTAGTCTCTCTCAACAAGTGGCGACCGTGATATAACAGACTTGTCATAGGCGTTAAATATATCTTTGGGCATCAAAGCAAATACGGTGCTTGGGATTCTTGGCCTTTACTCGCAGAAGATATGGAACGTTTGAAAGCGTTGTGTGATGAAGCAATTGAAGATCAAAACCAAGTGGATCTTAAAAATGAGTAGTGACTTTGAGAAGGGATTACATATCTATGGCAATGAACCAGGGGAAGGTGCACTCGGCTGGCAAGACCATAGTGTGAGCGAGTTCGAGGGATGCTGGCGAATGCACGGTTGGGCGGCAGCTAAAGAAGAGGCTATCGCCTACGCTAAACAAGGAATAGACCACAGGATCATCAACACCCCAGGTGAGGGTCCTGATGATGAAATTGATACATGGTACGTTATCACTGAGAACAATGTTAGTTGGAGTACGTGGGCATCGTATACTGGATACAAAACTAGAGGAAAATAAAATGGCAAGACATAACGGACAAGAAGCATAACGATATTCAAAAAAGAAATACCGCAGTATCCGTAGTATTTCCCATAATAAGACTATGTAGAGATTCCGTAACGCTCGTCAATTTTTTCCAAACGCAGGCTACGTGGTTCTTACGGTGGGCCATGGGATAATTACGACTTTTTTCACCTGAGTAAATAGCGCTGAGAGGTTTTTATACTTGGATGGAGCTCTCGCAATTTTCCGTTGGAAAATGCTGCCGCCACTATTTCTGCGGGGTCTCTTTTGTGTTTTCGCGAAGCGAAAGCCACAAAATTGGTGGCCAGAGGTGGAATCGAACCACCGACACGGGGATTTTCAGTCCCCTGCTCTACCGACTGAGCTATCTGGCCATAAGGTCTTCATGGTGTCCGGCATTTGCATGCTGGCCGAGTGTGTCTGCTCGGAAAGGGCGCTATTAAACCGAAGCGCGTGGTTGTAGTCAAGGTCCGATTTAGTGGATTTTGCTACTTGGCGTTTAGTGGCGTAATTGGTTGTTAATGAGGCCCAGATCATGGCTTTTCGGGTTAGTAGATTAGTGTTTGTCAAGCTTTGATAGGCTGTATTTCAGGTATTAGCTTGGGTCAGGTAGCATTTGCGACTCGCTACATATTTCTCGGTGATTTAGCTAGTAAAAATTTAATTCAATTAATTTAAAATAATTTCGATTAATTTAACCCCCATTCGGAATGCTCAACGTTTCATTAGTAAATCGACGCTTGAGGATAAAGATATGCGCAAGGTTAATAAGTCAGGTTTTCTGCTGGTTTTTGGTTTGACGAGTCTATTGGTTGGCTGTTTTGAAACTCAGCTGATTGATAACAAAGCTAATCAGACGCCGCCGGCAGAAAGTAATACACGGGATGATCAGCGGCTAGATCATAAGATCGGACGTGCCGTTGCCGAGGCGGCTATCGAGCAGCGCAGCAGGGTTGCCAAGCAGCGGGTGGGTATGCCGTTATTAGCGGGGGTTGTGGCGGCGAGTTATCAACTTAATACGCCGCTTGCTGATCGGGAGAATTATCAGCAGTTTGATGAAAATGCGGTTAAGCGGGTGGCGGAGGCGCCGGTATCAACTTTTAGTGTGGATGTTGATACTGCCGCCTATAGCAATATCCGGCGGATGATTATGCAGGAGGGCAGGTTGCCGCCGCGGGATGCCGTTAAGGTGGAGGAGATGATTAATTATTTCAGTTATAACTATGATTTACCGCCATCGTTGCAGCAGCCTTTTTCGGTCTCGGTTGAGATGGCTGCGGCACCCTGGGCGCCGCAGCATCAGTTGTTGCAGATCGGTTTAAAAGGTTTTGAGCCGGCACGGGAACAGCGCCCAGCAGCTAATCTGGTTTTTCTGGTGGATGTCTCTGGCAGTATGCGCGCAGCGGATAAGCTGGGCCTGGTTAAAAAGTCATTACGTCTGCTGGTTAACCAGATGGGCGCTGAGGACCAGATCGCGTTGGTGGTTTATGCCGGCGCAGCAGGTTTAGTGCTTGATTCCACCAGCGCGGATCAAAAGGCCAGGATAATGCGCGCCATTGATGGCCTTGAGGCAGGTGGCAGCACCAACGGCGGGGCCGGTATTGAGCTGGCGTATCGATTGGCGGAGGAACATTTTATTGCGGGGGGGATTAATCGGGTGCTTATCGCCTCCGATGGCGATATGAATGTTGGTGTCGTCAGCCAGGACAAATTAAAGGCGCTGATTGAGCAAAAGCGTAAAAAAGGTGTGGCGTTGACAACCCTGGGGTATGGCAAAGGTAACTATAACTACGCCTTAATGGAGCAGTTGGCGGCTGTGGGCAATGGTAATGCGGCCTATATTGATTCGCTTAAAGAAGCTCAAAAGGTGCTGGTGGAGCAGCTGCAGTCAACCTTGTTAACCATCGCTAAGGACGTCAAAATTCAGATCGAATTTAACCCGCAACTGGTCGCAGAATATCGATTATTAGGTTATGAAAATCGCTTGCTGAAGCGCGAAGATTTTCGGAATGATAAGGTTGATGCGGGCGATATGGGTGCAGGTCATACGGTTACGGCATTATATGAGCTGGTGATGGTGGCTGATGCTGACACTGGCTTGATTGCGGCTAAACGTTATGCGGGCGTTCAGTCTGGGCAATCAAGCGCAGTGGCGACGGAGTACGGCGATGAAATCGCCTTTGTTAAGTTGCGTTATAAGCAGCCCGATGCAGATACCAGCACAGAAATATCGCAACCGATTTTGCGGCCTCAGCAATTGACGCCGATTGAGGATGCTTCGGCTAATTTACGTTTTGCATCGGCGGTGGCGGGCTTCGGTCAGTTATTGCGCGGCGGTCAGTATACCGGCGGCTGGGATTATGCCGATGCGCTGACACTGGCGCGGAATGCACGTGGTGAAGATCTGCATGGCTATCGTGCTGAGCTTACGAGTTTGGTAGAGTTGGCGCAGAGTTTATCCCCGTCGGGTGATTAATGCGCAAATTGCTGCATGGATTAAGAAGTGATGAATCGCTGATGCTGGCCTACCAGCAGGGGGATGCGCTGGCATTCGAGGTGTTATATGGGCGCCATAAAAATGCTCTGTTTGCTTTTTTATATCGCAATTGTGCACAGCCTGCCATCGTTGAAGAGTTAGCGCAGGAAAGCTGGATGTCCATAATCCGGCGCGCGGCTCACTATGTGCCTAGCGCTAAATTCAGAACTTATTTATTCCAGGTGGCGCATCATAAATTGATCGATCACTGGCGCAGAGCCGCTCTGTCGGCTGAATATCAGGCCGCTGATCAAACTTGCGCTCAGGCTGGCCAACAGGCTGATGCTGTTGGTGCTGTAGCGGCGGCGGATATTGATGCAGGTAAAAGTATCGATGCCAGTGGGCCTGAGGCTGAGCTTGAGGAGCATATTATGCAAGAGCAAATTCAGACATTGCTGAGCCGTGCGTTAAGCCAGATACCGAACGAGCAACGCACTGTTTTTTTGCTCCGAGAAGCAGGTTTTGGCCAGACGCAGATTGCAGAAATAGTCGGTGTTGGCAAACAAACTGTCAAAAGCCGATTACGTTATGCGGTCAATCAATTGCGTACTTTATTGCAGGTGTCTTTGTCGACGGAGCTCTTATCTACAGCGCCGTTATCGAACCAGTCCACTTCTAATGAGATCGTATCTAATGAACCATTGGCGGCAACATTCAGGCAGGTTGATTGCACCAGGCCCACTGGAGATAAACGATGAGCAAAACCTCAGCGTGGAGTGAGCAGCTAAAACGTGAATATAACCCGACTTCGCCGGATAAACTTGATACTAAAATCCTGGCCTATTCCAGGCAGCACATGCCAGCCGCGCCGGGTTGGCGTCAACGGCCCTGGATGTCGGCTATGGCGACTTTTTCCGTGGCGGCTTTGGCCATTTTGTTGGTGATACAAAATCCAGGCGAGCTGCCATTGCCTGGGTTGGCCTCACCGGTTGGGGACGGTCGTGTTGCTGAGGACTTTGTTTCTGATCTGGTTGATGATTTGGCAGCTGATAGCGGCAACAACGGCGGTTTAATGCGCCAGGCATCGCCAGCGGCAGCACTAGTAGCACAGCCCCGAGCTGAGCTGGAAATAGTAGCTAAACCCGGTTCAACCAACTTAGATGAAGTGTTGACCTCAAGTGCTGTGGGCCGGCGTGATCAGCGGCAACTAGCAGCACCTCAGGTGCAGAAAATGCGTCAACAGGTCAGCCGGGATAGTTTATCTTTCGAGCAACAGAAGAAGGCGGAAACTGCGTATATACAGCAAAATAACCAGCAGCGCGAAGAGGCCATCGGTACAGCTAGCAGAACCTTACATGACAGAACATTACCTGGCAGGGCACCGCTCGCGGCTGTTAACCCTGTCCCAACGGCAACTATTAGCCGCGAAGATACTGGGTTAACAGATATTGAGCTAGCAGATAGTAAATCACAGGCATCCTCAGGTTTATTACCTCAAAGTGAAAGGTCTTATTTGCCAGTTGCTGGGCCTGACCCGCAACTGATCGATAAAACTTTAACAGAAATTCATGATCTGGTGGCGCAGGACAAGTTGGCTGAAGCAGCGCAACTTTATACTCAGTTCAAGCAGGATTGTCGCTGTCAGTTGCCTGATTCAATGGCGCAGGCGTTGCTGGATTTCTCGGCCAGTAAACGTTAAGGCAATTTGTTCAGGCAGATGGTCATTGGATTTAACTGCCTGTGCTAAGGTGGTGATCCCGTTCAGGATAAGGCCCGCCATGAAAGTTCTTAACTTACCAATCTGGTTTTATTGTGTTTTTCTTGGCGCGCTTGTTGTTAGCAGTGCGCTACCAACAATGGCGAAAGAAATACCTCAGGTCGCGCCAAAAAAGGTCGGGGTTTCTGGGCAACGTCTGCAGCGGATTACAGACTATATGGATGCCGCAGTTGAGGCGGGTACTATGGTGGGCGGTATGGGTGTGATCGCGCGGCGCGGCAAAATTGTCTACTCCCAAACTTACGGCCTCAGTGATAGAGAGGCTAATAAGGTGATGCAGGATGACGCAATATACCGTATTTATTCGATGTCAAAACCCATAACCAGTGTTGCCCTGATGATGCTTTATGAGGAGGGCGGGTTTTTTCTTGATGACCCAGTGGCGAAATACATTCCACAGTTAGCCAATTTGAAGTTGGCCTTATCCACTGCGGACGAAGAAACTCAGGTGATGTCCGATGGGACCAATACGGCGGCTAGCAACGCCAGTTACAGTGCAGTTAAAAGCGCCAGTGCAGAAGCTGGCAGGCAACTGTTGGGCAAAACCCGCAAACCTGTTAGGCAACCAACTATTCGCGATTTATTACGCCATACGGCGGGGTTTAGCTACGGCTATTTTGGTAATACCGAGGTTGATCGGTTATATCGCCAACAGGGAATCCTGGCTGAAGCGGATTTATTGACCTTTGTAACTGATCTAGGCCAGCTTCCCCTGCAGTATGAGCCGGGTAGTCGGTGGCATTATAGTGTGTCGGTGGATGTGCTGGGGCGGCTGGTTGAAGTGTTATCCGGCATGAAGTTCAGCGATTTTTTACAGCAACGGTTGTTTGCGCCATTGGATATGCAGGATACCAGTTTTATCGTGCCAGCCGAGAAACTACCTCGACTGGCACAAATTTACTCACCGGCTGGTAGGGCTAGCAGTCTTTTAGGCGAAGCAAAGCTAGTACCCAGTGGCGCAAGGATCAATGCCAACTATCTGCCTGGGGCAACTTTTGAAAGTGGCGGTGGTGGTATGGTATCAACTGCGCGCGATTATCTTCGGTTTAGCCAAATGTTGTTGAATGGCGGCGAATTGCAGGGCGTGCGTATCTTGTCGCCTAAAACGGTCGAGCTGATGACGCGCAATCATCTTGGTGAGTTAAAAACCGGTTTTGGCCGTAAAGGCGTTGGGCTGGGTTTTGCGGTGGCGCTGGATCAGGCTGAGATAGGTGAGTTGGGCTCAGTGGGAGAATATAACTGGGGTGGTGCTGCTGGGACACGATTCTGGATTGATCCGCAGGAGCAATTAATTGGTTTGTTTCTGGTACAGAGTATTCCGCATAAAACCAAACTCAGGCAAAAATTTAAAGTGCTCACCTATCAGGCGCTGATTGACTAACCGTTGTTCATCGCGCCTTAATCATCCTGCGGGGTATAACCTTCAGCATGGTCTACCTTCAGGCCTTTAAGAAACTTATCCCGCTGGTCATTTAAATATTTGCGCGATTCCTTGTCGATCATGTTCAGATGTTTTTCATTGATCAGCATGGTTTGCAGGTCCTGCCATTCTTGCCATGCCCTGGCTGACACAGTTTCATATACCTGCTGGCCTTTGGCGCCAGGAAATGGCGGTGTTTCAAGGGCTTCGAGTTCTTTTTTAAATCTAGTGCAGATCACCATTCGGGTCATGACTTATCTCTTTGCAATTTAAGTTCGGTCATCAGCCGAGTGACAGGTCTGGTCAAGCCTATTTCAACGGGTTGTGCCAGGTCATACCAAATTTTCTGGTTGGCTTCTCGCAGCTGATGTTGCGTTTGCTGGCATTTTACTTGAAGCGGCGTTATTTCTAAATGGAAGTGGGTAAAAGTATGCCGAAAAGTCGCTAATGCCTGTGGTGTCTGTGCCTCAAGGCCATACTGTTGAAACAACCCAAGCAGTGTCGCAGGGTCATCAGTTGCGCTCTCCGGGAAGCTCCATAATCCTGGCCAGATGCCATTAGGCGGGCGTTTTTCCAGTAATAGTTCACCCTGGCTATTTTCCATTAGCAACAAATAAGTAGTTTTGACCGGCATTTTTTTCTTTGGTTTTTTACCGGGTAAATCAGCCGTATTGCCGTTTTGATGGGCGCTGCAATCGGCCTTAAAGGGACAGTTGGTACATTGTGGTTTGCTGCGGGTACAAAGCGTGGCACCGATATCCATAATCGCCTGGGTATATTCTGCTACTCGCTGATCAGGTGTCAGCGTTTCAGCTTTTTCCCATAGGGCCCTGGCCACGGCAGTTTGGCCGGGCCAGCCGCTAATGCCAAAATAGCGCGCCAGCAGCCGCTTAACATTGCCGTCAAGAATCGTCGCCTGCTTGTGGAAGCCAAGGGCCATGATGGCACCCGCTGTTGAGCGGCCAATGCCGGGCAGGGCTTCGAGTGCTGTCAGCTCAGCAGGTAATTCGCCCTGGTAGTTGGCCTTAATAAGTTGGGCGCTTTTTCGCAGGTTGCGGGCTCTGGCATAGTAACCAAGGCCGGTCCATAAATGCAGTACTTCATCTTCCGAGGCCTGCGCCAGCGCGCTTATGGTTGGCAAGCGCTGGGTGAATTTTTCAAAATACGGGATCACCGTATTTACCTGGGTTTGTTGCAACATAATTTCTGATAGCCAGACCCGATAAGGTGTGACCTGTTGCTGCCAGGGCAGATTTTTCCGGCCATACTGGTCATACCAGTTAAGCAGCCGAGCACTGAAATCAGGCTGCATCAGTTAAATAACCTGTCCAGCAGGTCACGGGCAACATCCTGATATTCTTCAGGGACTTTTTCAAGTAGCTGGTCTTCGCCGCGGTTTTTGACTTCGTTGCTGAGCATTTTTTTTGCTAGCTGGGTGACCGAGCGGCTGTCAGGCAGGCAGAGCGCAGTGACAGAATCATCCAGTGAGCCGGCGCAGTGGATCGGCCATTTAATATCGGTCAGGCGTGGATTGATCGAAAACAGACTATTGGCTGTTCCTTGTAACTCGATTTCAAAATCATAGTTGAGTTGATTAGCTAAGTAGTTAAGTCCGCCGCCGCCATTAACAGTAAATAATTCGCTAGCGAAAGAAAGTTGTTGGTCGCGTAGCAGGCCGTCGTTGATGGTATGTTCGCCCTGTAATTGTTTGAACGGCATCCGGTCTGGCCATTGGCTGATATTACCCGCCTGTTGCTGTTTGCTGGCACTGGTTTCGTTATTGCCTGAGCTATGGTCTGGGTTATTGTCAGGGCTAATGTTTGAGTCGTTGTCCGAGTGGTTGTCCAAGTTGTTATTTTGGTTATCGTTTGGCATCACCGGGCTATTTTGCACTGTGGCATCAGGCGGCAGAGTGTTAATGCTGCGTAGGTTATCGAGGTTGCGCAGGTTCTCAATAAGTGTGCCGATTCTTTTCAGTGGGGTAATATCCAGACTACCATTGTCCACTGTAAAGCGGCTCCAGCCATCCAGGCTAGCCAGGATTTCGCCCAGCATATTGCCTACAAACCGAATTTTGGAATCGAGCGCGATAGTGCCAGCAATCGACTCAATCTCAGCAACTTGACTAAGATCCATTTCGCGTAGGCTGAGCGTGGTTGTGCCTCTTGGGTTTTCGCCAGGAACAATGTTGTCGAGATCAAGACGAAATTCAAAAGCGCCGGCATAAATTTCAGCCGCCAGGTTTAATTTTAATTTGCCCTGCTGGTTTTTGATCGCAAGCTCAGCGTTATTGAAAGTATAACTTTGGTAGTTCAATTCTTTAATACTCAGGCGGCCATCAAGCCCGGTGTTAAAAAGCAAAGCAACGGGTATTGCTTCAAAATCTTCATTGGCAGTGGTTCGCTGAGCTGCAGCTGCCGGCGTTGATGTTGCGGCTGTAGCTGCAGTGTTGGTTGGCGCTGCAACGGCAGGGCTGGCTGGCTCTTCTACGGGTAAATAGTCTGCGGGATTAAATCGATCCATGGCCAGGTTAAAAGTCAAATTGACGTCTGGGCTTATAGTGGCGCCAAGGTTGCCGGTTAATGTGGTCTGGTCAATTTTTGCGGTAAAGTTATTCAGCGTAATACGTGAGCTAGTACCAGCGATATCGGTGTTCAGGCTGATATGGGTCAGGGCGTTAAGGTTACTGGTTGGCATGCTAGCGGTATTGTTGGCAACCGTAGCAAGCAGTGTTCTGGCATTTAAATCTGCTATGGATAAATTACCGCGAAAACTGGGTACGGCAAAAATATTGTTGAGTTTTAGATTAAAATCGACATTGAGCTGGGCTAATTGCAGCGCCGAATCGCTAAAATCAGCGGTACCCCTGGCGTTATCTATCTGGCCGTTTAGTCTAACAGTCGGCTTTAGTGTGGGTTGATCAGGCGCGTTTATAGTCGCTTTAATAATAAAGTCTTCAAGCTGAATGAGGGACAAAGCCTGGTTGATGGCGAACATGCCGGCAATGTTACTGGCGACATTGGTCTGGTTGGTTTTATCCTCAAATTGCAAATTGGCGGTCAGGTGAGTGAGCTGGTCTGTGCGTAGCGGGCCGGTACTTAAGGTTGTAATGTTCAGCGTATAGTCGGTTTGCTGGGTTAAATCCTGATAATGAACTTGAGTATTTTTTAATGACAGGCTGCGGATGTCCAGGATCGGTGCCGAGCTACTTGCCAGGCTGGTGTGGTCGGTAGTCGGTAATTCGGCAGAGGTGATAACAGGCGGGGTTTTGACAATTGCATCTGGCAGCGCCTTCTGGGGTTGCCAATTTGCTACGCCGGCAGCATCTATTACCGCATTGAGTGCTAGCCCGTCGATTTCTATGCCGTTGATTTCCAGCCGGTTAGAAAATATCAGTGGCAGCAGCTTCAGGTCGATGCGGGCTTGCTTAAGGCTGGCCAGTGGTTGCTCGGCATTGGTTGGAATGATTTCAATTTGATTCAGGCTTAAGCCAATCGGAGGCAGCCACTGCCAATTTAGATCACCGTTGATTTTTAACTGGAAACCGGTTTGTTGCTCAAAGCCAGCACTCAGTCGTTGACCAAATAAGGCCGGATTATCCAGCACCAGCCAGAGGCCGCCAAACGCCAACGCAAACGCCAACAATGGTAATGCGATGATGACGCCAATGATGGAGAAAATCTTTTTCATTCAATATTGCCTAACTGATACATTGCCTAGCTGGTACTGAGCGCGAGGTTGGTGCGGGTGTATTCACATAAAGTCTGGATAATGCCACGGGTAACTTCTTTGTTGCCGGACATTAATTCGTACAGTGATTCACCATCGATGCGTAATAGCGTGCAGTCCTCTACTGCTTCAACCGTCGCCGCGCGTGGTTCAGGGTCAAGGGCTGCCAATTCGCCAAAAACTGTACGTTCTCCCAGTAACCCCAATTCCTTGGTGGCGTCGCTGATGCGTACCTTGCCACGGGCGACGATATACATGGAGGTGCCGAGTTCGCCCTGGCGAATAATGACTTCGCCCGCTGCAAAATCCCGTGTTTCGGCAATGGTGGCCAGATCAGTGAGTTGCGCCTCTGGTACCGAAGATAATATTTTTACTGATTTTAAAATCAGCGTCTTTTCAATGGTCAATAACATAAATTAACGGTATTTGGTTCGTTAATGGCTGCAATATTTTCATTCTTTGGTGGCCAGGCAGTGGGTAATTGGTAGCTAGTATGCCAGTTTTGTCGGCGAACAAAAATATGCCGATTGAAAGTTAATTTCAAAAACAAACGGCATTGCCGCAATCCTGTTTATTTAGCCTCAGCCGCTGTGGTCAAATCCTTAGGCCAGTATGCTCTAGATGGCTAATAGGTGGCCAATAGATGACCAATAGAGGTTCGCCTTAATCCGCGTCAGTGGCCGGGATCAGCGCGGGTGTTTCGACGTCCTGGAGGTTTTGCAGCAAGCTTTGGACGATAATGCGGACGTTCTTGCCAGGGTCGTCCTGATGGGCGCGCAGGGTGCGCTGCAGGTCTTCTGGTTGTAATTTGGCCAGTGCCCAGAGCGCTGTTTCTCTAACCAGTGCTTCTGGGTCGTTAAGGCTGCTGCGGATACAGTTAATGTGTTGCTGTTTGCCTGTGCGGCCAATTTCATATAACAAGGTGGCGCGCGTCCAGAAGAATGCCTGCGCAAAATGCCGGCTAATTATTTCGTCGAACCGTGCTGCGGCTGTTAATGTCTGTTGGGGGAATTTGCGAGAAAGTTTCTGTAATTGTTCGCTGGCGCTTAGATCGTCCAACAATGGAATGATAATCGATTTAACCTCAGGAGTTAGCAGGTTGTCCATCACTTCAAGGGCAAATACCCTCAGTTCAGAAATTTTAGAATCGATGTTGGCGCGGCTGTCGAGCATGGCAATAGAGCTGAAAATAAACGAAGTTAAAAGCAGCATATTGTCTCTATGCACATCGAGTTCATAGGCTAATGCTCGATGTAGCTGAGCGTATTCTGAATTGTGTTGCAGGCTTTCAGTGGTGGCCAATAACCAGGTGATCATTTCAACTTCCTGGTCGAGCATATTAACAAAAATATAGTGGTCATCACGATGGGCCTCATAGTGCAGGCGGGCCAGGCTAATATAAATTTGATGGCGTAACTGGGGGCAAGATACGGTGATATGGCGGAGCAATATTTCGATCGATTTTTTACTGTTGATATCACAAATGATGTCGATAATTTTATACTTTACTTCGCGGTTAGTGGTGCTGGACGAAAAATGTTCATCCAGGTCGAATAGCGCAGAATCGCCAAACTGTACCAGTGCCAGGCCAGTGGTGCTGCGTAACCCAGGTGAATGGAGCTTGTCTATTAGCAGGTTGATCAGGCGTATATCGCTGCTATTGCCAGCGGCCAAAATGGCCCGGTTGACTACATCTGGTTGCGTATCGTCTAGCAACTCCACCAGGAAACCGGAAAATGCTGGGCTGGCAATTTCGCTAATAACCTCTGCAGCAAATAGCCTGTTTTCGGTCAGAGGTGCGCGTACCAGACCAAGTAAGAAGTCCAGGGCCTCATTTTCGGTTGGGTCAAAAGTTAAAATGCCCGCCAGCGCACCCTTGCTGATGGGTTTATTTCTATCACGTAAAAATGGTTTTATAGTTTTCAGCACATCATCTGGGGCAAGACCGGCATAGCTCCTCAGCGCCTGGCCCATTACTTCGGCATTGTTTTCGCGCTGCACCAGTTCTAATACATGGGGTGCCAGGGCGGTGACATTGAGCCGATCAATCCGTTGTAAAACATTGATACGTACTTCTGTATTGTCACTTTGTAGGGCTAGCTGAATATTTTGAATGATTTCTGGATGATCCATTTCCTCCAGTAAGTCGAGGCAGTAAAAAACTTCAGCGGGGTAGGGGCTGCAGAGGCCACGGAGGATAATTTCCATGCTTTCTTTATCCAGCTGTGCCAGCGAGAAACTACCGAGTTTGCGTTTTTGAATGCTGGCGGTGAGATTTGCCAGATATAGGCGGCGGATAGAAAAACCCAGTACCACCCAAAGCACCAGGATCACTGATAATACCAGCAGAAATCGATCTGGGCCCCAGTTCAAAAAGGTTGAAATGGCATATAAGCAGGCCCCTGCCAGGCCAGCTGCCAGCGGATCAATAACACCTTCGAGCAGCGCCGTGCCCTGGGCCCGTTGATGGCCTGGTAATACCTGAAACAGAATCCCGGTGCTTGGTCGCCATAAAGCGGACTGAAGTATAAAGCGTAAGCCATTGGTGATGACGATAACCACAAAAATAAGCCCGCTATTAACGTGCATAAATTCAAGCCCACTGACTAAAGTGGTACCGATGGCAATCACAATAGGGAAGCCGATAATGCCGGCAAGAATGCCAAATTTACGAATGACGGGTGCAAAGGCGAATACCATTGCCAATAGGGTTAGACCGCCAGATACCGCAAAAAACTGGCCTATAAAACCTGCTAAGGCCTGTTCGGTTGGGTACGCTGTAGCGGCATATTTATAAAATGCCACATCAAGAAAACAGTAGGCGAACATAAAGCTGGCATAACAAATCGAAATTAGACCAACATAGGGTATTTTAAGCATACTAAGCATCTTGTTGGCTGATGCTTCTGCGTTCTCTGTAAGCTGGCCATCAGTAAGCTTTTGGCTGAATTTATTGACCGTAATTTGCACCAGCAAAATAACCCCGAGGGTCGAAATTGCCGCCACCAGCAGCAGGTCCGCGATGGGCATAAAATTTAGTAGTATTGCAATTGACGCACCGCCGACCATTTCAGCTAAAAATTCTCCTGACCGCACCAGACCAGCCAGACGTTTGGTCTGGCGAATATTCAACAAGCGGGTTATCAGGGCAATAAACTGCAAATTGAACAACATATAGATCAGTTCAAAAAACAGCGGCAGGAGGAAAATTAATATTTTGTTTGGAAAACCCACCAGTAATAAACGGACTAACAACAGGCTGCCGAGGATGCCAGCCAGTACCGTAAAGGCATATCCCCTGGCTGAGAGATTTTGTGTATTTCTGGCGATCAACAAGGTAATCAGGGTGCCGCTGATGGCTAGTAAAATTGCATTTATGGCCAGTTGCTCAGAGGCAAATTGCTCCAGAAAGAGCGTAAATGCACAGACCCTAAGCACTCCCATAGCAAGCCCAGATAAAAACATATTACCAAATAGCAGGGCCACCAGAGAACGCTCCGCTGGGCGAATACCAAGGTGGGTGAATAGTCGACCTAACAAGGTGATTTGATTCATTCTACTAGTCTGCCACTGGATGCCAATTGCAGTGGATTGTCTGTTTATTAATCAATGGCTTGCCTGCGGTTTGAAGGACTGCTCACGCAGTAATTTATTAACGGGATTGATAGTAAGGTATTATGCGTCATGCAATCCAGTCCGGCGAGGCCAATTGCATTTAGAAATTAGCGTGACGGCTATCTTTGAGTTACTTTGGGTTTTATCTGGCGTTTTATCTACTGCGCCAAATACGCGGTTGAGGATTTAGAAAAAGCGGCGTAAGGCAGCATAAGATGATAGTCTCACCAGGATGGTTTTTTTGAATAGCTGTTTTTTGAATAGTTGTTTGTTTGAATAAATTGTTTGTTGATAGCTAATGCTTCACCAGCGAAGTGTTAGAGAAATTAATTGAGCGATTATGATGCCGGCATTCTTTTGCAGAGACAGTGTTTTGCAGAGATAGTGTTTTGCAGACATAGTGTTTTGGAGCAAGTACGATCTGTGAAACGCATAGTTCTTTGCAATGCATAGTGCTTTGCAATGCATAGTGCTTTGCAATGCATGGTTCGTTGCAAACGGTGAATGGGTACTGAAATGGTGGTGAAATGATAAAGCAGGAGCGCAAGATCGATGTCTGAAGTAGGTAGTGAACAACAACCTTTAAGAGTGGCAATCATAGGTTCCGGACCAGCGGGATTTTATACAGTAAGTAATTTTCTTAAACACAAGGATATCCATGTTGAAATGGATATGTATGAGCGCCTGCCGACGCCATTTGGTCTGGTTCGAGCTGGGGTTGCACCTGATCATCAGAAGTATAAGACAGTGACTCGTGCTTACAATAAGAGCGCCGACAACCCAGCGTTTCGTTTTTTTGGTAATGTGGCCTACGGGGAGCATTTTAAACTGGCCGATTTGCAACAGTATTATCATCAAATAATTTTTTGCTCTGGGGCATCCAGTGATCGCAACCTGGATGTGCCTGGTGAGGATTTAACCGGCAGTCATTCCGCAACCGATTTTGTTGCCTGGTATAACGGTCATCCGGATTGCGTGGATTTTAAATTTGATTTAGGTCAGGAAAGTGCGGCCATCATTGGGCTGGGCAATGTGGCAGTAGATGTTGCGCGTATTCTGTGTAAAACCAACGATGAATTGAAAAATACCGATATGGCTGATTATGCCATTGCAGCGCTGGCCGACAGTAATATTAAAAATGTTTATATCCTCGGGCGGCGTGGTCCTGCACAGGCGGCTTTTACCCCGCCAGAAATCAAAGAAATGGGCGAGCTTGAAGATACTGATGTCAGCATAAGCCTGGATGAGGCGACGGTTGATGCTGCGAGTCTTGAAGAAATGGAAGCCAAAGGTGATAAAAATACGGCCAAGAATGTAAAAATTATTCGCACCCTGGCCGAAACACAGCCACAGGGGAAGGGTAAACAATTGAATATTCGCTTCCTGGTTTCGCCGACTGAAATTATTGGCGATGAAAATGGCAACGTCACTGGTATTAAGGTTGTTAAAAACGAAGCTTATAAAGACGAAGACGGTTCAGTTAGGGCGCGGGCTACGGCTGAGACAGAAACCATACCTGTGGGTCTGGTATTCCGCTCTGTAGGTTATCGCGGCGTACCTTTGCCAGAGATTCCATTTAATGCTGCCTGGGGAACAATATTTAATGACGCTGGCCGTATTACCAATAGCGACGGTGCTGTCCAGCCAGGGCTGTATACGGCTGGCTGGATCAAACGAGGTCCTACCGGAGTGATTGGAACGAACAAAACCGATGCTCAGGAAACGGTCAACAATATGGTTGAAGACCTGAAAGCAGGCAAGTTTAATCAACCTGATGAACCTGCCAAAGAAGCTGCCGAAGCTTTTATACAATCCCGTCAGGCAGACCTTATTAGCTATCAGGACTGGGCCAAAATCGATGCCAGCGAAGTTGAAAAAGGCCTTGCCGCTGACCGGCCAAGGGTCAAATATACTGATGTCAAAAGTATGTTGGATCTGTTAGAGCGGTAGTTTTTGTACCTCTCAATACTGGCTGATACGTTTAATGTCACCGGGCCTATTTTTATCTTGGTGATGATTGGTTATGGCCTGAAACGGATCGGTTTTCTGGATGAGCATTTTATTCAGATCTCTTCTAAGTTGGTATTTAGCCTCTGTTTACCGCTGCTGCTGTTTGTCACTATTATTAAAATAGGCGCGGTGGATAGCCTCAGCCTGGATGTTTTTAATTTTAGTATTCTGGGTTGTGTGTTGGCATTTGTGCTGAGCTGGCTGGTGGCGATTGTGCTGGTTAAGCCGCGACAGGATCGAGGCGTTTTTGTTCAGGGGTGTTTTCGCAGCAATCTTGGGGTGGTGGGATTAGCGCTGTGCGTCAATGCTTATGGGGATGAGGGGCTGGCCCTGGCTTCATTGCTAATGGCGAGTATGACGGTGGTATACAATATTTTAAGTGTCATCGTATTGTCTTATTATCAGTCTACGCTCACTGTTTCCTGGTCCAGGATTGGTCTGGATATCGTCAAAAATCCGCTGATTGTGGCAATCTTGCTGGCATTTGTTGTAGTCTGGTTAGCTTTGCCTGTACCAACGGTATTAGTGGCTGCTGGCACTTACCTGGGTAATGTTGCGTTGCCACTGGCGCTGCTTGGCACTGGGGCGGGCATCAGTCTTGGCTCCATTCGTCAATCCGCTCTGAATACCCTGCTAGTGACCCTGATGCGGACTTTGATTTTGCCGTTCATCATCACTCTGCTGGCCTTACAGTTAGGCTTCCGGGGTATTTCTCTGGGTGTTCTATTCCTGCTATTTATTAGCCCAACAGCGACCGCGAGCTTTATTATGGCAAAGGCCATGGGGGCCAATGCGGCACTGGCTGCCAACGTTATTGTGGTGACCACACTGGTTAGTTTATTTACCTGCAGTCTCGGATTATTTGTACTCAAGTTGTTTCAACTTGCCTAGAGGAGGTTTGAATAAGGTCTGATTCAGGGGTTCCAGGTGGGAGTTTTGCTGGCGGGAGGTCTTTTATATTTCTTCTATACTAAGAAGAGCCCGACTAAAACACCGTCCGCGCAGGAATTGTATTCAACATGGCATTGTTACCTCGCTCTATTGATAGTCCGTACCTTAATCGTGCCGCTCGGCCAGCGGCGCCTAATGGCGTTGCGCGGGCAAAATCTGGTGTCACCGCTGAATATGTGCGGGCGGTTATTTATACGCTTAATCGAGATGCCAACCTATGGGCTTCCGAGCTGCCGGTGGCGTTAAATCAAATATTGGAAATTGGCATTGCTTCGCTGGATTGTCAGGTTGCATCGGTATGGCAGGTCTATGATGGTGGCAAAAAATTATCCTGTCTGGCCCAACACGAACTTGGCCTGGGCCAGGTTGAACCCTCAGCTGATATGCAGAAAGACCAGTACGGGCTGTTCTTTACTGCCATTGATAATCATAAAGTACTTGCTGTTGAGGACAGTTTGGCGGATGCAAGGACCGAGGAACTGGTTGCCCCTTATCTTATACCCCATGATGTAGGGGCATTACTGGCGGGTACCATCCAGCGCGGTGGGTGTTGCCATGGTTATATTGTATTTGAACAACTGGCGCAGTCACGCCAATGGACCCAGACAGAAAAGGAGTTTGTTGCTGCGATAGCTGAGCTAGTTAATCAAATAATACAAGTTTGTGCGCTGCGAAAACAAAACCAGTTGCTTGGTTTATTAAACAGTATTTCTCATGGTCTTGGCGCACCATTGTCCGCAGCGGCGCTGGCGCAATTAGGGATGGAAAAACTTAGAATATTTTATCCTGATATTTGGGCGGGCTTTTACAAAATCGAACAGCCCTCCAGGGCAGCGCAACTGGTGTGTTTCATCGGTGATGATATTCCGAAAATTGCCCGCCAGGCTGGGCGAGATATACCGCTGAATAATGATCTTTGTATGACCCTCAAGCAAACCGATGAGATTTTTATCATCCCGGATTGCAGTGCCTGGGACGGCGCGCTGGATTTGCCGTTTATGGATATTGCTATTGCTGTGGGGACCGCGGCGGTGGCCGCTGTACCACTAAAAACCAACGGCGAATTACTGGGTTTTATCTTAATTTGGTCACGCCAGAAAATTTATAATGTTGATGCCTATTGTGAGACCTATCGATTTTTTGGCGAGATATTTGAACTTGAGTACGCCAAAGCCGTGAGTATCGAAAGGCTGACTAGCGATTTGCACCATGACAGTCTGACGGGGGTCTATAATCGTCAACAGCTGCTAGCAGACCTTGAGCAATTAGAACCAGCTGAGGCGAATGCCAATCACGCTACTATACAGCCAAAGGAGCCGGAAAAATGCCACTTATGTCTGCTGATTGAGCTCAAAGGTTTTAAACAAATTAATGATACGCTAGGTCATAGCCATGCCAATTCAATTTTGGTGGAGTTATCAAAACGACTGGTTGAGGTGGCGAAAAATTATAATGATGTTGTTATATATCGTCTCGATGGCGCGGAATTAGGGTTGCTAGGTAGAGGTTTTGATAGCTCGGTAGAAAAACTAATGGCGCAGTTACAGGTGTGTATTAGTCGGCCTGTGCTGGTGTCGGGATTACAAATCGTAATCACTGCAAGGTTTGGTATTGCTCAGACGCCGAATAATTACCTGCCAGATTATGGCTTGCTTAAAAGCGCTGATATTGCATTAGGCTGGGCGAAAAAGGCTGATAACAGTTTTGTCTTTGCCGCTGAACCGCAGCTGGGTGAATTGACTCCAGTATCGATCTTTGGGGATTTAGGCAAGGACCAGATGCCGGCAGAAATGTTGTGTAATAAAACAATGATCTATGAACCTTGCAGAGATATTGTCGGCCCGGACGATGCTGAACTAACGGCTGACCTAAGTCGAGCGATTGAATATAACGAACTGATTCTATACTACCAGCCGCAGTTCGATCTGAATACAGGCAAGATGGTCAGTTGCGAGGCATTACTTAGATGGAAGCATGAACAGCATGGTTTTATCGCCCCAGAAAAATTTATTCGGCTGGCGGAACGGGGCAAGCTGGTGCGGACCCTGACAATGTGGGTGTTACGGCAATCGGTGAGCCAGATCAGTATTTTTAAATTGATGGAAATGGATGTGCCGGTAGCTATTAATGTCAGTGCACTGGATATAGTCGACCTGGACTTCCCCGCTCAAATCCGTGATCTATTTGGTGAGTTTGAGGTGGACCCGGAAGACCTGGTGATGGAAATTACTGAGGCTGTTTTGATGTCGGACCCAGAGCGGTCTTTAGCGGTGATATCCCGATTGGAAAAGTATGGCCTGCGGGTAGATATCGACGAATTCGGTGCTGGTTTTTCGTCTTTGGCCTGCATGCATCAATTACCGTTAAGTAGTGTGAAAATTAATCGCAATTTTATTAAGGGCCTGGTTGATAATAGTCGCCATCAACGTATTGTCCGCTCCATTATCGGCATGGCACATGGTCTGGGTGTGAAAGTAATTGCGGTTGGTATTGAGGATAAATTAACTCTTGAATTATTAAAATCCTATGGTTGTGATCTTGGCCAGGGGTTTCATTTTGGTAAACCCGTATCCGCGGCAGAATTTATTGCTGGCTCCGGCGGGCAGTAGGTGCTGGGGTTTGTTTGCAGCGTTGCTGCCGAGCCTATTTAACAAGCTGCGCTCAATATCTTCTGTCAAAATCTGTTGTAACCAAAAAATATCGCAGTATAGAGCCTGACTCAAGGCTATTGTGGCAGGCCTAAAAACCTTACAAGTCGCATGGTTGAAGTTATTCGCGCATCGCATCACACTGCGGCAGCGTTATCAGGATAATTACCCGCAGCCGGTGGATAAAAGCGGCCGTCGAGCATACGCATTTGGAAATACACTAACTAATTTATAGAAGGAGAAAACCATGGCAGTTCAAGTCGGAGATAAGGTGCCAGCCGCGACGTTGAAAGTGATGGGTGAGAAGGGCCCTCAGGATCTAACCACCGAGGCATTATTTAGCGGAAAGAAGGTCGTTTTATTTGCTGTGCCTGGTGCTTTTACGCCTACCTGTAGTGCAGCTCACCTACCAGGGTTTGTGGTTAACGCGGATAAAATAAAGGCCAAAGGGGTTGATAGCATTGTATGTGTATCGGTCAATGATGCGTTTGTGATGCATGCCTGGGGTCAGGATAAAAATGCTGAAGCTTTAGTGATGGCGGCGGATGGCAACGGTGATTTTGCTAAATCGATGGGTCTGGAAATGGACGGTACTGGCTTTGGTATGGGTAAACGCTCACAACGTTATGCGATGCTGGCTGATGACGGCGTTATCAAGGTACTCAATGTTGAAACTGGGCCAAAATTTGAAGCCTCTTCAGCCGAAAAAATTCTCGAAGCGCTGTAGACGCTGCACTTTAAGTCTGCCAACAATCTGCCTGAGCATATCAGGGATACCTAACTATCATTGGTTTGCGGACTTAACCTGCGCTTATACTCAACAATGCCTGCTGTATAGCGGGCATTGTCGGGTATAGGGGCAGGGAAAAACGTTGATTATTGAAAGTTGGGTATTGTGGACATTATTAGCCGCTAGCATGCAGGCGGTGCGCACTGCGGGTCAAAAATATTTGACTCGGGATATAACACCTTTGGCGGCAACGCTGGTTCGGTATTTATTCGGCTTGCCGTTTGCGCTTGGCTGGTTAGGGTTTATATACTCTAGCCGAGCGACTGAAACTGCCGGCTTTGGCCTGCCTGAGATCAACCCGACCTTTCTAATTTCGGGTTTTTTAGCCTGTATTTTACAAATCCTGGCGACTATCCTGCTTATCCAGTTGCTAACCCTGCGTAATTTTGCGGTGGGCAGCACCTATGTAAAATCAGAAATTTTATTAACTGCGGTGATCGGGTTTTTGTTCTTTAATGAGCAGATCTCCCTGGTTGGTCTGTCAGCAGTACTGGTTTGTGTTTTGGGCCTTATAATTATCAGTATTGGTAAAAGTGGTCGTTTATCCAGTTTATGGAATCAGTCGGCATTATACGGTTTAGGTGCGGGTTTAAGTTTTGCGCTTACGTCATTATTTCTGCGTCAGGCCAGCCTATCTTTTGGTATTGACGATGCGATGTTTAGCGCTGCATTAACGCTGGCCTATATGGTTTCTATGCAAACTGTAATTACCCTGGTTTGGGTAGCATGGCGACAACCCGGACAAATCAGTCTGGTGTTAAAGCGTTGGCGGCCAGCGTTGTTTGTTGGCATAACCAGTGTGGTAGGGTCGGTAGGCTGGTTTACGGCCATGACGCTTGAGCTGGCAGCTTATGTAAAAACCCTCGGCCAGGTAGAGTTTTTGATTACGCTGGTGATCGCCAGGATTTATTTTAAGGAAAACCCCACTAGAGCAGAAATGATAGGCATGGTACTTATTGTTGGTGGCGGTATGGTACTGTTATTGTCGCATTAATTGCGTTGAGTCTAGTCCAGGCGGTTCTTTTGTTGCAACCAGTCTTGCATTAACCAGCGTAAGCCGTGATAGACCGCCGCAGTGGGCAACCGAGCAGGATCGGGTGGTAATTTGAGTCGTTTAGCCTGGCTGCTGCCAGCCTGAGGATTTGCCAACCATTTTGCCAACCATACTGTGCCGGGCGGATTGTTTGTCTGGTCTGGCTTAGCCTGGCTTAATGCAATATTAGCGGGGTCGGTCAATATAGTTGTAATGCTGAAGCCAATATCCGCTGCAAATTGCTTGCCTGCGGCGCTCGCCATTTTTATCGCCAGTTGTTCGGGGTCTGCATCAGGTGCATTAATTTCAGCTTCGGCTATGTCAAAAAGCTGACTTTTAGAATGGCTATCACTGGCCACTATGGAACCCTTAAAAAGTGCCTTAGAGCGCGTTGTATCGGCGTTGGTATTGGTATTGGTGTTGGTATTGGTATTGGTATTGGTATCACTGGTGTTGCTAGCAGTGGTGTTGTTTGCAATGGGATTATTGTTACTGCGCTCAGTAATGCAGCGGCTGATGGTAGTAGCTGCGAGGCCGGCGGTAAACGATTCGGCTAGCGCCAGGGTTTGTTGCGTCTCTGCCAGGAATTCAGCAAATAATTCGGGTACCGACTGACGTTGATAGCTGGTTAGAAACTGACCCAGGTTTTTATAGGCAAATTCACACAGCGAGCGCCTTTTTTCGGCATCCGGTTGGTAAAGTTTTACTTCCATTTCAGGAAAATCCTGGCGATAACTGACTTCGCCCCAGATGCTGGTCCAGGGTGCAAGCGCTTCTGCTAATGGTGATTCACCAATGCCCAGGAAATGCATAATTAGATGTGCGCTATCTGGTATCGCTTGATAGCCGCCGTTTTCTAGCCAGTCGGCGATCATAGGATATAATTCTCGCGGTGGGCCAGGTAGGGCGATAATGTGTTTTTGCCGTTCGTTATGAATAAAACCAAGGTCAAACCCAGGTGCGGTACCATTGCTGTTGGCGAGTATATTAGCGCCGCTGGGTAACATTGCCTGCTTTTTATTGTTTTCACCGGGCGCGACCTGAAATTTTTTAAATAGATCGATAATTGCCTGCCAGCTGGGCGGGTCAAAAACCAATTCCTGGTGGGCAATAGAGGCCGCCACCGCTGAGGTTAGGTCGTCTTCTGTGGGGCCTAATCCGCCGCTGATAAAGACATAGTCAGCTCGCTGCAAGCCACTATCTATAACATATTGTAAATCTTCAAAGCGGTCACCTGCAGTCATCATCAATTGGACGTCAAAACCATGGGCACCGAGGGTGTTGGCAAGGTGATGGTTGTTGGAATCGAAAATTTCACCGCGTAGTACTTCTTCACCGGTGCTTACAAGGCAGGCCGTTGGTCTGATTTTGGTCATATTAGAGTGCCGCAACAATGATGGTTTTATTTGACGCTTATTTGATGTTTAGATGATAAAAAGTCTATGCATAACCTATGTTGGTTTAAAAACAGCGGCAACTCTTGTAAAAGGCGACTCTTGTAAAACGCAACCGCTGGTATAGCCCAGGTTCAAAGCATGTTTCTAGCTTGAACACAGTAGCATAAAAAATCCACGGGTGTGGTTTGGGTTGAGTAAAATAACTAAGCCGAAGTGATGTAACCCCGCTGCCAGGCTAACTGATTTTGAAATGGGCATTGGCCTTGCCGTGGCTGGGTTTTTTCATGATTTTTGCGGCGATACTATGTAGCGGTAAAATGTCGTCGGCAGCATTGATTGCCACTGCGCTACCCGGCATACCCCATATAAGTGAGGATTTTTCATCCTGGGCTATGGTATAGCAACCAGCCTGCTGCATACGTAGCATGGCATTGGCACCATCTGCACCCATACCGGTAAGTAAAATGCCGGTGGCATCGATATTCGCCTGTTCGGTGACGGAATCAAACATCACCTCAACCGATGGCCTATGGCGGTTTACCTTGTCGTCTTTGCCCAACTGGCAAATATAGTGGCCACGAACAGTTTTAAGTCGAAGATGATAACCACCTGGCGCAATATAAGCAGTGCTTGGGTTAATCGGCTGATCATGCCTGGCTTCAACTACATGAATTTCACAGGTATTGTCCAGTCGTTTGGCAAAAGAAGCGCTATAACCTGGGGGTATATGCTGGCTGATAATTATTGGTGGGGTTCGGCCAGGTAAATCCAGTAGTATCTCTTTAATGGCTTCGGTGCCGCCCGTAGACGCACCGATGGCAACCAGGTGGCGGTAGCTACACTTTTCGCCTTTTTCTAAAACGTATTTTCCGCGGGTTTGAAAACGGCCGCGTAAATAGGTTTCCAACTGTTGAATATTGGCCTGTGAGGCAGTGACAATTTTTTCATGGAGTTCTTCGGTAAAAGAATCCAGGTTTCCTTTCAGGGTGGCATTTGGCTTTTGGATATAGTCTACAGCGCCCAGTTCGAGCGCGTTCAGGGTGGCGTCGCTGCCGTTAGCGGTGAGGGTGGATACCATGACCACAGGCATTGGGTGCAGGCGCATTAAATTGGCAAGAAATGTAATGCCGTCCATTTTCGGCATTTCAACGTCAAGGGTAATGACATCGGGTTTATATTGTTTGATTTTATCTCTTGCCATGTAGGCATCAATAGCGGTACCGATCACCTCAATGTCATCCATCTGCTCTAAACTGGAGGTTAGCATTTTTCGAATTAGCGCCGAATCGTCAACAATTAGAACACGGATTTTTTTCATCTGTTTATGCCTGCTAAAATAGTTCTACACTGCCATCGGTATCGCTGGCCACGGTCTTGCTGTAGGCTTTTTCTCGGTCTTTTAATACTTGACTGCTGCTGCGGATTACTTTTATTCGGCAGCGGCCAGAGTGCGGGTTAAAATAGACTTTGCGTGGATAAGGCCCGCCGACGCTGGAGGCCGCAATCAGTAGTTTTTCGTTGGACAGGTAATCAAATGCGAAGGATATATTCTTATCACCAATGTCGTTTGACATGCCTTCTAAAACTGCGCCGCCGCCAAATATCTTAACCTCAAGGTTTTTCCTGCTACCGCCATTTTTCAAAATTTCGTTAATCAATTTTTCCATTGCCCAATTGCCGTAGCGGGTTTTGGCGAGGGAAAACTGAGACGATGCGTGGGTGGTTTCCTGGGGCAGCATAAAATGATTCATGCCGCCTACGTGGGTTATTTTGTCACGAATACAAGCGGCCACGCAGGAACCCAGTACAGTCACGATGATTTCTGCGTGTTGGGTGATATAAAGCTCACCCGGGGCGATTTTGGCGCTCCAGATATGATGCTGGTCATCCCAGTATCGATTGATATGTTGCATGCCCTGGAGTACTGGTGGTTGGTTGGGTGGATTTGTTTGACGCATTACGATTTGCCTGGTCTCTGTTTTCTATATGGCTAGTCTATTATTGGTATTTAACGTTTGTTTTTAACATAAGCCTGATACAAATTTAGTCCAAATTCTGTGATTCAGAAGGGATAATATTTTCATTTTTGACCAGCTGTTGCGGGTCTGGGGCTAAATGAAGATTAAATTCAAATTGGCTGCCAGTACCCTGTTCGCTGCGGACCAGGATATTGCCATTCATCAGCTCGCAAATATTTTTACAAATCGCCAGGCCAATGCCAGTGCCCCCGTAGGCGCGGGTGCTGGAGCTATCTACCTGGGTAAACTTAGAAAATAGAAAATCTAGTTTGGATGGGGCAATACCAATGCCGGTATCTTCAATAACGCAGTTAAAAAATACCTTTGAAGATTGCGCGGCGGGATCATTGGTCGCAGAGGTGGTGTTATTTGTCGCCGAGGCGGTGTTATTTATAGCATCGGTTGTTTTAATTCGAATCGTGACTTCACCTGCATGAGTGAATTTGATCGCGTTGGTGACCAGGTGGGTCAATATGGTTTTTATACGCGCTGGGTCACCTTCAACTATTGTGTGGGTTAACTGAGTGGTATCAAGGTTTAATTGCAGCTTTTTGTGCTCTGCAAGCGGGCGTATGTTGGCAATAAACTTATCCAGTAAAACGGTAAGGTTAAAAACCTCCAGGTCGATTTCAAGATTACCGGCCTCAAGCCTGGATAAATCCAGTACATCATTCACCAGATCCAGTAATGTTCTGGCGCTTTCGTTGGCGAGGCTAGCCTGACGGCGCTGTTTATCTGATAAGTTGCTGCGTAGTAGTAGGGTAAGCATGCCCAGTATATGGTTCATTGGGGTGCGAATTTCATGGCTGATATTGGACATGAACTGGTTTTTTATCTTGTCGTTCTGTGTCGCCGTTGACTCCGCCAGGTTGCGCCGTTGTTCTAGTTGGGCTTGCTGGGTTTTATGTTGCATGATGGTTTCGGCCAGCATGTTGCCTACTTCCTGGAATAGCAGCGGGTATTCGCCAGCCTGGTCCAGCGCCAGTTTGCCGCATAAATATAATATGCCCAGCAATGCTGGCGGTTGTTCCTGGTTGTCCTGGTTAAGCGTCTGTGCCTGTTTAATATTAAGGTCAGGGTTGATTAAAGGTATAAAACAATCGGTTGTTGTGTTACTCGCTGAGTTGGTGTTATTCGATCGGTTAGCGTTTTGGGAATCATTATTAATAAGTCTAAGTATTTGATGTTTAGCCTGTTGCCAGTCCTGTATCTGGGGCAGGATTTTTGATTCGTTCAAATTGCCGTGTTGAACTGAAAGCGTTAACTGCTGCTTATCATTGAGCAGAAATAAGCCGGCCTTAAATTCTGCCGCGAGACATTTAAGTTGTAATAGTTTGCCTACAGCAAGGCTTAATTGTTCCTGTAATGAGCAGGGGCTCATAAGTGCGCGGGTAATAGATAATTTAACCGCTAATAATTCCATATTTTTACTTTGTTGCATTACAGCCTGTTTATGCTGGCTGATATCTCGGCACAGGTAAGCAGAAGTATTATCACCATGATCGGTAGGATTAACTCGGCTGGGGCGCATTTCTACGGTAAAAATTGAACCGTCTTTATGTTGTGCTTCAAATTCGATGGTTTTATTTGTTGGCTGAATGCCTGGCCCAGGCTGGCTGATGATAGATATATGTTGCGCGCTGACAATCAGGCTGGCAGGCCTGTCCAGCAGCTCATCCAGCTGATAACCAAATAACGCAGCGGCGGCCGGGTTAAGAGCGATTATGCTGTTATGTTCGTTGAGACAGATAATGCCATCAGAGAGTGAATCGTAGAGATGTTGTTTAAGTAGTTCAGCGTTTGTTGGTTTATTGGCATTTAGCCGAGCTGCTAACCCCAGTGCCATTAATGTGGCGACCACAGACAAACAGATTACTGCAGCTGCGAGCCAGGGCTGAGTATATTGATATAACAACGCCGTCAGAAAAATAAAGGCTATGCAACAGCCGACGAAATATAAGCGTTGATGCCATGTTGGCTGGCTAGTGCTCATTAGGTGTCTTAGGTAAAAGGTCTTGCAGGATGCAAGAGCGGCAATGTGCTGCCGATGAAGGAAAAGTAGGAAAAGTAGGAAAAGTAGGAAAAGTAGGAAAAGTAGGAAATGCAGGCAAGTGATAGTTGCTGGCTATAGCGCCGTTGAGCGCAACGAGTGGGCCGATAGCTAACGATCATTTATGGTTGACCTGAGGAGCGTCTGATTAAGACTTGTTGCTACTGTGGCGGCGTCAGGTGTGAATGTCAAAAGGTTGTTAATGGGTATTAATTCAACAACTTCTTTCCATTCACTCCTGCCTTGCCAGCTGGATTTAAAAACCAGAGTATTCACTACTTAATCAGAGGTTCTCTAAAAGTCCTCCCAGCTGTCATCGCTACTATGCCCGCCACCCTGAGCACTCAGGTTAGGGGACATAATAGGTGCGCTGGCGGGTGCTGTTGCCATGCCCATACCGGCACCTGCTGACATAATGGCGGCAGAGTTATTAACAGTGAAAAACTCCATCATTTTCGACAGTCCGATGGCCTGTTCGGAGACGGCCTCACTGGATGCGGAAGCTTCCTCCACCAATGCGGCATTTTGCTGAGTCATTTCATCCATTTGAGAAATGGCGGTATTCACCTGTTCGATCCCCGATGTCTGCTCCTGGGTGCCGGCGGTGATATCGGCTATCATACTGCTCACCTTGACTACAGCTTCCTCAATATCACCAAGGGTGGTGCCTGATTGGTTAACAAGGTTTGAGCCTTCACTGACCTTGGTCTCACTATCTCGAATCAGATCTTTAATATCCTTCGAGGCATCGGCTGAGCGCTGGGCAAGGTTACGTACTTCAGCGGCAACTACCGCAAAACCTCGGCCCTGTTCACCGGCCCGTGCAGCTTCTACCGCGGCATTAAGGGCCAGCAAATTAGTCTGGAAGGCAATTTCTTCGATAACGCCAATAATATCGGCGATTTCTTTCGAGGATTTATTGATCGCCTCCATGGCAACAATGGCATTTTGGACAATTTCACCACCTTCAGAGGCTTTTTTACTGGCTGATTGGGCCAGATCATTGGCATCTTTAGCGTTATCTGCGCCCTGTTTGACCACTGATGTCATCTCTTCCATGCTGGATGCGGTTTCTTCAAGCGCTGAGGCCTGCTCTTCAGTGCGCTGGCTTAGGTCGGCGTTGCCGGTAGCTATTTCTGAGGCACCATTACGTAAGGTAGTGGAAGCGACTCGAATATTGCCGATAACTTCAGTTAACTTATCTACGGTGCCATTTACGCCATCTTTTAGAGAGGCGAAAATGCCCGCATAGTCGCCATCGATTTTGTTGGTTAAATCGCCTTCGGCAAGGGTAGAAACCACTCTAAGTACGTCCGACAGGCCGGCATGGGCGGTTGCAGTTAGCGAATTAAGGCCAAGGGTAAGATTCTGGAAAAAGCCTTCTTTACCGTCTTCAGATAACTGGATGGTGAAATCACCTGCATTAGCCGCAGTAACCAGATTGTTGATCTCCTCTTCGATAGCGACTTCCATGGTTCTATCATTCCACTCAACCACCGTGCCGATACGTTCGCCCTCCAGTTCGATGGAATTGGCAACAATAGACATGGTGCGGCCCCCCACTTTCAGCTCAGATTTAAAGGTGCCGCGTAGGCCGCCTACCAGATTGCGCTGATGAGAGGGGTTTTTATGGTAGATATCGATATTTGAGCCAATAATTGCCGCCGCCTCGAAATTGGGTAAATCGGTGCGTATATCGGCTTCAGCGTTGCGCATCATGGTGATCGCTGAATTGTTGGTGTAGATGACATTCAAATCAACGTCGGTAATCATGGTGGCGGTGCCAACGTTATCCAGGGCCATTTTAACCCGTGCATTTTCGGCGGCAGTAGTATCCGCAATCAGTTGCGCTGCAATTGCTTCAGTCTTGTCATTCCATTCCACCACGGTGCCGCTACGATTACCGGCATTATCAAATACCGGTGTGGCGATCAGGCCAAAGGTCAGGCCGGCGAGGTCAAGGTCGGTTTCATAGGTATCTTTAAGGCCATCAAGCATACCGCGCTGGTGAGCGGGGTTAGCATGGAAGTCATCTACACAGGTGCCCA